>CAYFIB010000011.1:0-88105 GCA_964342855.1 uncultured Caulobacterales bacterium | reverse complement strand
GGGGCGGCCAGGAGGTCGTCTTCAAAACCGAAGAGGACGCGTTCTTCGACGGCGAAAGCGTGCGGTATCTGGACGGGAGGCAGGTGGAGCTGCAGTTGGTGGGGCGGGAGTGAGGGTAATGATGGCCGCTGCTATCCAAAAGCGGACTTATCATGCTTGTCGCGCCACCACTCCGAACGAGCGAGGACCGACTTCGCACCAATCTGGGACGATCGACTGTTGGGAATAGCTGATCCTCCGCTAACAGATCAACTCCCAAGACTTCATACGACGTCGACTAGCGAATCCGGATACGTTGTGCGCGTTCATGGCAACGAACGGCGAAATAGATGCATTATACCGCCTTGAATTGTTCTTGATGCGTTCCCAGGTGCAAGTCACCCGCAATCCAAACCCTCGGGCAGCTTTTTGTGAAACAGCTTGAGATTGAAAACGAACTTCGAGATGTGGTCAGCCGTATTATCGTGCAGGTTGAACTGGCAACAGCGCAGGGCCGCACCGATATAAACCTCGCTCTCGAAGACGCCTTTATTCCAGTCTTGAGATCGGCCTTCAATCTGCCCCAACTTTATAATCTCAACCGAAAACAGAAGAACTTTCCGGGCATTGATCTTGGGGATGAATATGACCGTGTCGCCTTCCAGGTGACGGCGACAACATCCCTTGAAAAGGTCAAAGACACGCTCCGGCAGTTCATGGACCGCCAGTATTACAACTCTTTCGACGAGCTTTATGTGCTGACGTTGGTGAAAAAGCAGAACTCGTATAGCCAAGTATCAGTCAATCAGGTGCTGAACGAGCATTTCGCCTTCAACACGAAAACGCACATCATCGATTTGAGCGACGTGTTAGGCAAAATCGCAGGTTTACGTCTCGCCGCCCAGCAACGGGTGCTCACTGAATTCAAGCGCATCCTCGGCGAGGTAGATGCCTTCATCAGCTACAGCCGTGAGAGCATCCCGGCACCCCAGACCATCACATCAAATCTGCAGGAAATCGGGCTTCCCGAACATGTTTATGTCGCGGAGCTTGTGATCGACGAGAAGGCCGTCCTGCAGCGAGCAAAAGACGAGCTGGGCTATAAGGGTAAAGCCAGCAAGAAGCGCTCAACGGTCAAAATGGCGCTACTTCTGAACGGCGAGGACAGCGATGCCTGGGTCTATCATGACGGCAAGCTGTTTTCTTTTCGGAACATCGAAGAGTCGGGTTTATCAGAGATCGTTGACGAAGGCTCGATAGAACGGCTCGAAGCTGATGACCTCGCTGGATCAGACATTGTCGACAATGTGAACGTTTTCAAACAGCTGTTGGTCGCCGAGACCCAGGAGCGGCTGAAACGCAAGAACGTGCGTCTTCATTCGAAGGATCGGTTCTTCTATTTTTGTCCGCTCAAGGAGGGAGACCACATCCGCAGGGAGAAGTGGGTTGGCCTCAGGAAATCCGAGCGAATGGTGTATGAGGTCAAATCTCAAAAGAAAGACCCAACCAAAACATCTCACCACAGACATTTCTCGTTTGAGCTTTCCTTTGTGAAGATCGCGGGGAATTGGTATGCCCAGATCGTCCCGAACTGGTATTATTCCTATAACGGATTTGCTCGTTCCTTCTGGCACCAAGACTTCCTGTCAAAGCAGAAACGTTTGGAGCTCAATCAGTCAGTTCGAAATTTTGTTCGGTTCACAGCCTATTTCCTGGCGCATTTGGACGAGGAGCCCGACTGCAGGCTGACCTATAGGTCACTCGTGGTGTTCAACGCCGAGGACGATGGAGATGGGCGCGATGACGCTGCCGATGACGATCTCGCAGTAGAGGAGGCCGCAGGGTGAAGCTTTCAACTCTTTCTGAACCGCTTTTGGAATTCGGAAATGGCGCCCATATTTGTCCACGCACAGGCATAGAGACAATGGGCGTCTACGACCAACGCGATGAGCTTCGCCGTACAGAGCTTAGGATCGGGGTAGTCGGTCGCGGAGAGGGAGTCGATCTTCTGGATGAATGGCTTGGACAGTGCCGAGATGGGATCCACCGCAAAGCAAAGTCAGAGTTGCTCAATCTTTTTCGAGGGTTTGGGGGGGTCAATCAGCATTATGGATTTTTGACGCGGTTTATCAATTCCCCTCAATATACACGTACGCTGAAGAAGACTGATATTGCGAACATCAAAAACCTGACGTTGCGAACCGAGCGGATCAAAAAGTTCGTCGATGTCTTTTACGAGCAAATTCGTTTCTTGGCGGAAAACAGATCCGTGGACGTTATCGTCTGCGTTGTTCCCAACGGGGTTTTTGAGTCAGTCACGAAGAAAGCTGCCAACGATGTGACGGACAAAGACGACCAGTTGGAGCATAATTTCCGGCGCCAGTTGAAGGCGCGCTGCATGCACCTCGCCGTGCCCTTACAGTTGGCACAAGAGAAGACGCTGCTGATCACAAAGCAATATGGCGAGCAGCAAGATCCTGCGACAAAGGCGTGGAACTTCTGCACGGCGCTTTATTACAAGGGCAATCGCACAGTGCCGTGGCGACTGGTCGAAGACACGGCAAAGCCGCGTTCCTGCTATATTGGGATTGGGTTCTATAGAAGCCGCGATGGCGAAACCGTTTCATCAAGCCTAGCACAGGTGTTTGACGAATTTGGGCATGGCATCATTCTCAGGGGCACGCCCGTTTCCGTCGATAAGAAGGATCGAAGGCCTTTCCTTACCGAAGAGCAGGCCTACGATCTGCTCAATGATGCGCTCACAGAGTATGATAAAGCGCTGGAGCATATGCCAGCGCGGATTGTAATCCATAAATCAAGCCTATTTAGAGACTCAGAACGCAAAGGGTTTCTACGTGCGCTCAGCGAGAACAATATTCGATCAAAGGATTTTGTGGCCATCACCGATACTGATATGCGCTTGTTTGGCGATGGCAACTATCCGCCGAAACGCGGCACACTGTTGACCCTCTCAGAGAACGAAGGCGTGCTTTACACTCGTGGCACAGTTGACTTTTACAAAACCTATCCCGGCCAATATGTGCCCAGTCCGCTCAAAGTGACGGCTTACGAACAAGACTCGTCGCTTGAAAGCCTTTGTCAGGAAATCCTTGGGCTGACGAAAATGAACTGGAACAACACCCAGCTTGATGGCCGACTTCCGATCACGCTCGAATGCGCGAAAAAGATCGGGGACATCATGAAGTACGTGGACGAAAAAGAGAAACCTCAGGTGAGCTACAGTTTTTACATGTGAGACTGACGCGAGCTGAATAACAGCTATCTTAGTTTCTGAGCGCCTATTCGACCTGGGGGCTACCTAGAGTTCCATTCAAGTACTTGGTAGGACCGGGTGGGCATCTCCCTGGCTCGATCGAAGCAAATCGGAGCATCAAAGCGGTTAAGGCAGTGCATCGCCGTTGATCATGCGCTATTTTTACGGATTCGCATGTCCGCTTTTGCGCGAAAGCAGACACGACGCGCTCAATGGCAACATGCCAAACGACGCAAACAAAACCTGAGCACAGTGCTCCGATTGTCCGCACCCCACGCCCCTCCGCCCCCTACCCCTTAGAAACCACCACCATCGCCGCCCGGAGCACGCGGTCGCCGATCGCGAAGCCCGGCTGGGCGACGTCGCTGACGTGGCCTGAGGGCGTGTCCGGGTCGGGGGCTTCGGCGATGGCCTGGTGGAAGTTGGGGTCGAATTTTTCGCCTTTGGGGGCGAGGCGGCGGACGCCGTGGCGCTCGAAGACCGAGAGGAGTTCTTTCTCGGTCATCCGCACGCCGACGAGAAGGCCGGGAACGGCGGCGGGGTCGATCTCCTCGCCCTCCGCCGGGGCGGCCTGCAGGGCGCGGTCGAAATTGTCGGCGACGCCGAGGAGGTCGCGGGCGAATTTCTGGATGCCGTACTGGGCGGCCTCGGCCTTCTCGCGCTCGGCCCGGCGGCGGGTGTTGTCGAGCTCCGCGGCGATGCGCAGGCGCTGGTCGTTCAGCTTGGCGATCTCGTCCTGCAGGGCGGCGATGATCGCCTGCGGGTCGCCTTCGGCCGGGGCCTCGCCCTCGGCCGCGGCGGAGGCGTCCGCATAGGCCGCGGCGGCGGCGCGGGCGGCCTCCTGCGCTTCGGCGCGTTCGGCGTCGAGATCAGCTTCGGTCTCGGGGGCGTCAGGATCGAAATTCGGGTCGGACATGAAAGGCGGCCTCTTGCACTCGGGGGTCGCGGCGGACGTCTGGCGGCGAGCGGATGTACGCGTCCCCGCCGGCTTCTTCAACCGCGGCGCTATTTCAACAGCCGGGAGACGACGTCGGCCGTATGGTTCACCAGCGGAATGACGCGGGCGTAGTTCAGCCGCGTCGGCCCGATGACGCCGACGACGCCAACAATGCGCCGGGAGGCGTCGCGATAGGGCGCGGCGATGACCGAGGAGCCCGAGAGCGAAAAGAGCCGGTTCTCCGAGCCGATGAAGATGCGCACGCCGTCGCCCTCGCGCGCGGCCTGCAGAAGGTCGATGACCTCGCGCTTTCTCTCCAGATCGTCGAACAGCATGCGCACGCGCTCGATATCGTCCGCCTCCGCTTCATCCAGCAGGTGCGCGCGCCCGCGGATGATGAGGGAGGCGTCGTCGCCCTCACCCGTGCGGTCGGCGACGCCCGCTTCGACGAGCCGCGCCGTCAGCCGGTCGAGCTCGGTCCGCTCCTCGGCGATCTCGCGCAGGATGTCGGCGCGCGCCTCGCCGAGGGTGCGTCCGCGCAGGCGGGCGTTGAGGTAATTCCCCGCCTGAACGAGGGCCGCGGGCGGCAGCCCGGGCGGCAGGGCGACGACGCGGTTCTCCACCTTGCCGTCATCGGAGACGAGGACGACCAGCGCCTGGTTCGGCCCGGCGGAGACGAATTCGATGTGTTTGAGGGCGGCGTCCTTCTCGCCCGTCGGCGTCATGACGAGGGAGGCGGCGCGCGTGAGGCCGGAAAGCCGCGTCGCGGCTTCGGCGAGGGCGGCCTCCACCGCCGCGTCGCCGCCGCCCATTTCGCGCTCGATGGCGGCGCGCTCCTCGGCGGAGAGATCGCCGATCTCCATCAGCCCGTCGACGAAGAGGCGCAGCCCCCGCTCCGTCGGCAGGCGCCCGGCGGAGATGTGGGGCGAATAAAGGAGCCCCATGTCCGTCAGGTCCGCCATGACGTTGCGGATGGTCGCGGGCGAGACGCCGATGACGTTGTCCTGCGAGAGCGTGCGCGAGCCCACGGGCTCGCCGCTCGTCAGGTACGTCTCTACCAGCCGGCGGAAGACCTCCCGCGAACGGTCGTCGAGATCGGAAAGGTTCGGGGCGTCGCTCATGGGAGGGAGATAAGCGCGTTGGGCGGGGGCGTGAAGTTGCGGGGGTCGGTTCCTGCGGCCGTCCTTCGTGACGCCCGCGTCCCGCGGGCTCCTCAGGACGAAGGTTGGGCAGGCGTCGAGCTGAGAAGGGGCGAAGCCGAGTTACATTGGCAGGGCTGTCACGCCGTCCGTCGCGACGCATTCGTGACGATCTAGGAATTGCGGCGTAAGCCAGAACGCGGACCACACAACCGCGGCTCCGATCAGAACCAGTGTGTAGAGTTGTATTTTCGGCTTCAGCGCGGGCATGCGCCAACTGTCAGAGCCGTCAGGGAAGCCGTATCGGACCAGAAGCGCGATTGATGCAGCGAGGCTCGAGACTATGAGTGTGAAGAAAATTGCAAGAAATAGTTCTTTCGTCGTTATGTTTGACGCGCACTGATAAAGTACATCTGACATCTGATTTTTTAATTTATCAGTAATCATCAATAATTCCCGTGCTCGCTAATGCAATTGAGGCTTGTGCTTTCATGCTATCTCCGACACCGGTTCCCGCAAAGAACGTAGTGCTCGATCGCCGCACAAAATGTCTTTGTCGCCGCAGGGCTTCCGGCTTCTTCGTACGCTGCCAGAGGCAGGGAAATGACGAACGGGACGATCTCGTCTACGAGCCCCCGAAACCGCAACCGAAAGACCGACCCATGAGACCCTCCGGCCGCGCCTTCAACGAACTGCGCTCCATCACCCTTGAACCCGGGGCGGCGAAGCACGCCGAAGGCTCCTGCCTCGCGAAATTCGGCGACACCCACGTCCTCTGCGCGGCGAGTTGGGAGGAAAGCGTCCCGCCCTGGCTGCGCGGGCGCGGCGAAGGCTGGGTGACGGCCGAATACGGCATGCTGCCGCGCGCGACCCACACCCGCGGTCGGCGCGAGGCTAAGTCCGGCCAGTCCGGTCGCACGCAGGAGATCCAGCGCCTCATCGGCCGGTCTCTGCGCGCGGTGGTGAACTTCAAGACCCTCGGCGAGCGCCAGATCCAGATCGATTGCGACGTCCTGCAGGCCGATGGCGGCACGCGCACGGCGGCCATCACCGGCGCCTATGTCGCCCTCGCCCAGGCGATCAACTGGGCGGTGAAGGACGGCGTCATCAAGCAGTCGCCCATCACCGGCTCCGTCGCAGCGATCTCCTGCGGGCTTTATAAAGGCGCGCCGGTGCTGGACCTCGACTATGCGGAGGATTCCAACGCCGAAGCCGACGCCAATTTCGTCATTACCGGCGCCGGCGGCCTCGTCGAAATCCAGGCGACGGCGGAGGCGGACCCCTTCTCCGACGACCAGTTCGCCGCGCTCCTCTCGCTGGCGAAAGCCGGCTGCGCCGACCTCGCCAAAGCGCAGGAAGAAGCTCTGGCGAGTTTGTAAGCGCGCCCGGTCCATCCCATCCCCCGCTTGCGGGGGAGGGGTCCGCGAAGCGGACGGAGGGGGCCGGCGCGATGTCTCCGCGTTGCGCCCCGTCCAACCCATCGCAAGCCCCCTCCGACACGCGCCTGCGGCGCGCGCCACCTCCCCCGCAGGCGGGGGAGGCCAAAAGGCGCGCTGCAACTTTCGACTTTTTCCCGCCTTCGGCGCCCCTTAGTTTCCGCGTCATGGACGCGCCCGTGACAGCCCCCGTGAAACGCCCCTCGACCATCGACCGACAGGAGATGGAGCGCGCGCTCGAGCGCGGTCCGTACACCGAGGAGGGGGTGCATGTCGTCGATCAGATGATCCGCGACCGGGCGAAGGGCCTGCGCTCCATGCGCATTTGGCCGCTCATCCGTCCCGCCCTTTACGCCTTCCTCGGCTATGGCAAGGCGAAGCCCATGTGCGACCGCGTCTATCATCGGTCGGCGGACGAGGTGTTCTCCATGGTCCGCGATGAGTTGGGGCTGAAGGTCGATGTGGAGGGGCTGGAGAACATTCCGAAGGACGGCCCGTTCATCCTCGCGCCGAACCACCCGACCGGGCTCTCCGACGGCATCGCCATGCACCACATGCTGCGGAGCGTGCGGCCCGACCACATGGTCTTCGCAAACCGCGACGCCTACAAGGTCGCCCCGCGCCTGCGCGACTACATCATCCCCGTGGAGTGGGTGAAGGCGGGCGAGACGCGCGATTTCGCGGGTTCGCGCGACACCCTCGTCGCGACGCTCCGCGCCGTGAAGGCCGGCATGGGGCTCGTCCTCTTTCCCTCGGGGCGCATCAGTTTCCATGCGGACGGGCGTCTGAACGAGCAGCCGTGGCTGCCGACGGTCATCTCCTTCCAGCGCCGCTTCGAGTGCCCGGTCATCCCTATGCGGATCGACGCGCGCAATTCCTGGTTCTACTACTGGGCGTGGAACACCAGCGCCGAGCTGCGCGACATGACCATCTTTCACGAGCTTCTGAACAAGGCGGGCTCGACCTTCCGCATGAAGATCGGCGAACCCCTCGCCCCCGCCGACATCCCCCACGAAAGCGAAACCGAGGCCGCCTGGTCGCTTCAATGCTATGTCGAGCATGATCTGGGCGCGGGAAAATCGTGGGCCGAACGCAGCCCGACACCCCCCGGGCCGCCGCCGGCGCGGGATTGATTTATCGACTTCAGGCTTCGGTTCAGCGCCTGGCTAAGCCGCCGCCCCATACGTCAGCTCAAGAAACACGTCCTCGAGATCGCCTTCCTCCGTCGTGATGTCGCGGACGGAGACGCCGGCGGCGTTGAGGCGCTCCATGATGAGGCCGACGCGGGTTTCTGACGGCTTGTAGGGGATCGACAGGCGTCCGTCCGGCGTCAGGGAGGCCTCGAAGGGGGCGAGGTCGGGCGCGGCGGTGAGTTCATCCTGCGGGGTCACCACCAGCATCTTGCGGTCGAGGGAGGCGATGAGTTCGGTCTTCGGCTTGTCGGTCACCACCTCGCCCTGATTGATGATGGCGATGCGGTCGCAGAGCTCCTGCGCTTCTTCCAGATAGTGCGTGGTGAGAACAACGGTGACGCCGCGCTTGTTGAGATCGACGACATATTCCCAGAGCTGACGGCGCAGCTCGATATCGACGCCGGCGGTCGGTTCGTCGAGGATGAGCACGGGCGGCTCATGCACCATCGCCTTGGCGACCAGCAGGCGCCGTTTCATCCCGCCGGAGAGCATCCGCACATAGGCGTCGGCCTTGTCCTCAAGGCCGAGAGCGCGGAGGAGCTCCATGGTCTTCCGCTTTTCCGGCGGGACGCCGTAGAGCCCGGCCTGAATTTCGAGGCCTTCTTTCGGCGTGAAGAAAACGTCCGCCGTGATCTCCTGCGGCACGACGCCGATGGAGGCTTTCGCCGAACGCGGGTTCCGGTCGATATCGAAGCCCCAGATCGTCGCTGTCCCTGAAGTTTTGGTGACGAGCCCGGCGAGGATGTTGATGAGGGTCGATTTCCCGGCGCCGTTCGGGCCGAGGAGACCGTAAATCGAGCCCCGCGGAACGGAGAGGGAGACGCCCTTCAGTGCGTCCTTCGGAGGTGATTTCTTGGTTCCGGCGTAGGTCTTGCGGAGGTCCTGAACCTCGATGGCGGCGTCGCTCACGCGCATCTCTCCCGGGCTGGCGAGACCGGCATATCGGTCGCGCGCAAGGCTCCGTCAACGCGGGACGTGCGAAAAGGGCGCCTTGACGGGGGCGGGCGGGCCGCTCTCTATCGCCCGCGAAAGAAGGATCGCCCATGAGCCCGGAAAACCGCCGCCTCGCCCCCGCCCATCCGTCCGTCGCGCCTGAGCCGCCGGAGACGATCTACGTCGCCGAGCACCGGGTCTCCTGCGATGGCGGCGGCGGCGCGCTCGGCCATCCGCGGGTCTGGTATTCGCTGGAGGACGGCAAGGCCGAGTGCATGTATTGCGACCGGCTCTTCGTCTACGACCCTTCCAAAGCCTGACCTCGGTCCGGCGAATTCATTTCAGATTGTCACGCCGTCGGTAGCGCCTTCAAAGCGCCTTACGGCTATGGCCATGGCGAGCCCGCAACCAACAGGGGATCGCCTGATATGAACCGCACGTCCCGCGCACTCGCCGCGACCGCTCTTCTTCTCTCCGTCTCCGCCTGCGCGACGCCTTACCCGCTCGGCATTCTCTATACGGATGTCGACGTGCCGGCAGGCGCGGGTGATTCCACTTCGGCCACGAAAGAGGGCCGCGCCTGCATCCAGTCCTATTTCGGCATGATCGCGACGGGCGACGGCTCCGTCGCCACGGCGAAACAGGCGGGCGGCATCACGCGCATCGCCTCGGTGGATGTGGAGGTCTCCAACATCCTCGGCTTCATCGGCGAATACTGCACGGTGGTGCGGGGGAACTGAGCCCTCACCAGCTTCCCGTATTCTCCATAGACGCCCAGGGCTCCTGCGGGGGAAGGTGATCGCCTTCCTGCAGGAGCTCGATTGAGATGCCGTCCGGTGAGCGCACGAACGCCATGTGGCCGTCGCGCGGCGGGCGGTTGATGTCGACGCCCTTGGCGGCGAGGCGTTCGCACGTGGCGTAGATGTCCGGCACGCGGTAGGCGAGGTGGCCGAAATTGCGACCGCCCGAATATTCCTCCGGATCCCAATTATAGGTCAGCTCCACCAACGGCGCCTTCTTCTCTTTCGCGGCCTCCACATCGTCAGGCGCGGCGAGGAAAACGAGCGTGAAGCGGCCCGCCTGGCTTTCGTATCGGCTCACTTCTTCAAGGCCGAGGGCGTCGCAGTAAAAGTCGAGGGCGGCGTCGAGATCGGCGACGCGGACCATGGTGTGCAGATAGCGCATGGGTGTCTCCTTCAGGGTCGGGCGCGGATGATCTCTTCGCGCAGGGTGCCCGTTCGGCGGCTGTGATAGCGGTGCATGACGAGGGCGACTATGGCGAGCCAGCCGACGATGAGCCCGAAGTAGAGCCCGAAGCCGGAGAGATCCTCGGCGTAATACTGGGCCTGCTCCGACGGTCCGGCGACGACCGTCGCTTTTCCATCGCGATCGACGACCATACGCGCAACCGCGTCGGCGATTTCCGGCGGGGTGCCGTCGCCGCCGGTGAGAGCGAAAATGATCTGCAGGACAAGGACGATCACCGGCGTCAGCACCGTGACGCCCGCGAAGATCGCGAGGAGATATCCCGGCAGGCGGGGGTATTCGACGCGCGCATAGAGGCGGTCGAAGTCCTCGCGCGTGAGGCCTTTCAACAGGTCCGGGTCGCGCTTCTGCAGGCGCTCCCATTCCATATCGGCGCTTTCGGCGATCAGCCCGTCCATGCGCCGACGCCAGAGGAAGAAGAGGGCGCCCGCGACGCCGAGCGCCCCGAGGGCGAGAACATATCCGGTCATGCGGCTGCTTTAGCCTTTTGCAGGGCGGATTGCAGCGTCTCGCCGAAAGCGACGCGCTCGTCCGGCGACAAAAAGGCGCCGAGCACCAGCGAGCGGCCCTTGGAGACGAGCCGCACCCGCGCTTCGTGTTCGCCGGGGCGGTCGATGAGGAGCTGCGTCCAGTAGGGCTGCAGCGACCAGCGGCTTTCATGGCCGGAGGGAAGGACGCGCGCGATCTGTAGGCTGTCGGCGGTGAGCCGCACCCGCTCGCGAAGGCGGCCCTGCCGGTAGGAGATTTTGAAGGCGATGTAGACCAGCGCGATGTCGAGCCCGCAGAAGCCGAGAACGGGCCAGGCGCCTTTCAGATAAAAGACGAGGCCCGCGACGAAATTGACCGTGCAGACGACGACCATAAGCGCGACGAACCCGGCGTTGGGGAGCGAGCGGTTCGGCAATAGCACGGCGTCGAACAGCGCCTCGGGGGCGTCCGCCTCCGTCGGCTCGGCCTCGGCGGCGAACCGGCCCTTCTGTTCGGGCGGCATGTCTTCGATGATGGCGTCGCGCGGCATGGGCGGAACCTAGCGCGCTCACGTCCCCGCGCCAAAGCGCGCGGTCTGCGGCGCGCTGGCGCGGCCCGTCCAATCCGGTTTAAGAGGCGGGCCATGAAGCTTGAGCAAGCGCCGAAGGACATGACCCGCGCGAACGTCGCGGAATTCTACGCGCGTCTGGCGGCGGAGAAGCCCGCGCCGGAGACCGAGCTTCACTACACCGATCCGTATACGCTTCTCGTCGCCGTCACCCTCTCCGCGCAGGCGACCGATGTCGGCGTCAACAAGGCGACGGCGAAGCTCTTCCCCGTCGCCTCGACGCCGGAGGCGATGGTCGATCTCGGCGTCGAACGCCTCGGCGAGTATGTGAAGACCATCGGGCTCTGGCGCAACAAAGCGAAGAACGTCGTCGCGCTCTCGCAGATGCTTCTCGACGAACACGGCGGCGAGGTGCCGGCAGACCGTGATCTACTCGAAAAGCTGCCGGGGGTCGGGCGCAAGACGGCGAACGTCGTCTGCAACGTCGCCTTCGGCATGCCGACCATTGCGGTGGACACGCACATTTTCCGGGTGTCGAACCGCACGGGCCTCGCCCGCGGGAAGACGCCCCTCGCCGTGGAGCAGCGTCTTGAGAAGGTGACGCCGCCGGAGTTCCTTCAGCACGCCCACCATTGGCTCATCCTGCACGGCCGATATGTCTGCAAAGCGCAAGGGAAGCCCGACTGCGCGAACTGCGCCGTCGAAGATCTGTGCGGGTTCAAAGAGAAGACGATCGTCGAGCCGAAGCCGGCGAAGAAGGCGGCGCGTAAGGCGCCGGCGAAGGCCGCGAAGAAAAGCGCCGCCAAGGACAGGGCGCCCGCCGTCTGGGAGCGTCTGAAGGCCTTCGCCCTCGGCTATCCGGAAGCCGTGGAAGAGCACCCGTGGGGTGAAACGGCGATGAAGGTCCGCAAGAAGACGTTCATGTTCATGTATTCGGGCGACGAAAAGTGCGGCCTGACGGTGAAGCTGCCGCTTTCGTCCGAAATGGCGCTGACCCTGCCGTTCGCGGAAGCTTCAGGATACGGCCTCGGCCGGTCCGGCTGGGTCACCGTCAAATTCGCGCCTGACGACGCGCCGCCGGAGGATCTGCTGATGGAATGGATCGACCAGAGCTATCGGGCGGTCGCGCCGAAAAAGCTCGCCGCCGCTGCGCCGGAGATCGTCCGATGACGCTCCTTGGTCCCAAAGACCGCCTCATTGTCGCTCTCGACCTGCGGAGCGTCGTCGACGCCGAGGCGATGACCGTCGCCCTCGGCGACGCAGTCTCGTTTTACAAGATCGGCCTGCAGCTCTTTCCCCTCGGCGGGGCGGAATTCGCGCGGCGGCTGTCGGACGCCGGGGCGCGGGTCTTTCTCGATTTCAAGTTCCTCGATATCGGCGCGACGGTGGAGAAGGCGACGCGCTCCGTCCGGGCGCTGAACGCTGACTTCCTGACGGTGCACGCCGACCATGACGCCATCGCCGCCGCCGCTGAAGGGCGCGGCGACGATCCGCGCCTCAAGATCCTCGCCGTCACGGTGCTGACGAGCCTGGATCAGGCGGCGATCGAGCGGGCGGGTTTTCAGATGTCCGTCGCCGATCTCGTCCTGAAGCGCGCGGAGATCGCGCTTGAGGCGGGGGCTGACGGTCTCGTCGCGAGCCCCCATGAAGCGGCGGCGCTGCGCCGGCGCTTCGGGGCGGACTTCGAAATCGTCACCCCCGGCGTGCGGCCCGCGGGCGCGGATGTCGGCGACCAGAAGCGCGTCGCGACGCCCGCCGCGGCGCTCGAAGCCGGAGCGAGCCGCCTCGTCGTCGGCCGCCCGATCACGCAGGCGGACGACCCGGCCGCGGCGGCGCGGGCGATCCTTACGGAAATCGATGCTCCGGAGAGTTGAGACGATCGCGGTTAAGGGGCGTCCGTATCGAAATGCGCATCGAGAAACTCGAAAAAGGCCGACCAGTCTTTTTTGGTTTCGCCATGGGTGCCGCCGCGCATCCAGAATGAGATATCTGCGTCTGGATCGAACTCGTTCAGTTTTTTTGCGGTGAGCCCTTCGGAGCCGTACAGTCTGTAAGCTGGCGTGGCGCCTTGCGCCGCGCGAAATGCGCCGTGGGGGTCTGACCAACTGTCGCGCCGTCCGTGGCCGAGAAGGACAGCTCGCGGGGCGATAAGCGATATGAGTTGGTGCTGATCGAATGGCAGATCTTTCCCGCCCCCAGAAGCAACCAGATCGTTATATTTAGGCGACAGCCACGTGCTGAAGGTCTCAGTCATATCCTCCATCGGTTCTCCATTATCGCTTCGTGTAAGGGCCGCCCCGCCTCTGCCGGATTGGTGAGCAATGACAGCGTCTATACGGCTGTCGAAGGCGCCTGCAATCAGGGCTGATTTACCGTAGCGTGAGTGACCGTAAATGGCGGTACGTTGAGTATCAAGGTCACTATCTGTATCCAGATGGTCAATCGCCCGAGAGAACTGAAACGCCCAAGCCGCCAACGACCCCCAGGCTTCTTGTTGATCGATGCCGACGGAAAGCGTTTCAAGTCTCTCTCGCGCGTGACGTCGGCTATCCGGTACGAAATCGTTCACGCTGATAGATGCGTAGGCATAACCGCGCGAGAGCAGCTCTTTAATGGGAGGGGCGATATGATAGGAACCGAGGGTCCACCAGACGAAACCGTTCAGAGGTTCAAAGCCGGATGGACCACAGACCCATCCTTCGTCAGGTAAGGCCTCGCTTTGAAACACCTGTCCCAATGGGCAGAAATCCATCTTCAGGACTGTCGGGGATGGCCGTATCGCCGATTTCGGTTTGGCGATGACAAGTCGAATCGGTTGTTCATGCCATTCGCCCGTGCCAAACCGTGTGCGTATTATCAGTCTATTATATTCCAGAACGCCCAGCCCATCGTACAGTTCATCGTCAAGAATTCGCGTTTTATCAACGATAGTCTCGAATTCATCCGGGGTGCGACCATAAAATTCACGCGCAAACGCAGCGCGCAGGAGCGGGGCTCGTCGTGTCTCCCAGTCGTCAGAAGTGCGCGCCTCGGCGTCGCCCTCAAATTCGCTTAGAGCCGGCGGAGAGGCTGATTCTCCGTCGGGACGTAAGCTGACATTTCGCAGATGGCCAACGCCGCATGAGGTGAGGCCGATGCTGGACGCCAGGAGTGCGGCTACGAAAGAGGATTGTCTTTTATGCATTGTTTTACCTTGGAGCAGGGCGCGGCCCCTGTAGATGAACGAATTCCGCGAAAGCATAACGAAGGTGTTGAAGACGCCGAAGGAAGGCGAGCCGCGAATCGATGAAATGACAGGAGGGAGCGATGAAGAGTATTTATTCCTCGCTAGCTCACGTAAAATTTATCAGATCAATGAATATTATTATGAAACTATTTGATTGCGAGGAGACGGGGTCTGAGCGTTTATCGTCGCTGTTTCATGGGGCCGATTGCCCTTCCACCACCCCCGGCATTGACTTCGCTTCGTCCGGATTATTAAGCGACATCTTCCGCGCCGCCTTAGCAAACGGCGCGAGGTAAGCGCCCTTCAGGGTGCGGAATTCCGGCGTCTCCTCGCCGAAGCCGTATGTGAGCTCCTCGCGCCCGTGGGTCACGTAGAGCGTGCCGAAGAGGCGGTCCCAGACGGCGAGTGTCGCGCCGAGATTCTTGTCCCAGTGCTTTTCCGCTTCGGAATGGTGGATCTGGTGCATGGCGGGGGAGATGATCCAGCGCTCCACGCGCGGCCCGAATGAAAGCCAGACCTCCGTATGCCGCAGGGAGCCGCCGGCGATGTTCGCTGCGACCCAGACGACGTTCGCGCCGGCGAGGGTCGCGGGCGCCGTCTCCGGGCCGATGAGGGCGTAAAGAACGCCGTTCGTCCCGCCGATCAGAAGCGCCATCACGGACCCGGCGACGAGCAGCTCCGCCGGGTGCGCGCGATGGGCGGTGAAGACGTTGAGACGCTCCGCCGAGTGATGGAATTTGTGGAACTCCCAGAGCGCCGGAATTTTGTGCATCAGCCAGTGGGCGACGTAGACGGCGAGATCGTGTGCGAGAAAAACCGCGAGCGTCGCCGCAATCCAGACAAACGGCGAGGGGAGCGCGAACGGTCCGAAGGCGGAGAGCGCGGACTGGACGCCGGATGTCACCCACGCGCTGTTGAGGATCAGCGCCGACCAGCCGAGGGCGAGCGCGAGCGGGTTCAGGACCATGGAGAGATAGTCGATCCGCGCCGATTTCGACGTCCAGATCGCCCGGTCGAGAATGCCTTTTTCAAGGGTCTCGCGTCCGCCGATGGCGAACGCGATCAGGGCGCCGATGATGATGTAGCCCGCATAGACCCGCGCGCCCGGATCGGCGGCGACGGTGTAGAGCGAGAGGCCGAGGCCGGTGGCGGCTTTTTCAAGGAATTCCATGGGCGCGATCATCGCGCGCGGCGCTTAACGCCTCGTTAGGGGCCGCTTTAGAAGTCGATCGCCCGACCGCCCTTTTCCCAGTCGCCGTAACGGGTCGGCTCCGCGCCTTCTTCGGCCGCCTTGGGGCCGCCGATCTCTTTCGGCGCGGGCGCGCGTTCGGCGGCGCGTTGTTTCCGGCGCTCTTCGGCTTCGGCGAGGGCGCGCTTGGCGGCTTCGGGCAGGTCGTCGCTCATATTGAACCTCGTTGATCCCGCATTCATTTAAACGCTCAAGAGAGCGGGACCACCCCGCGTCATAGGAGACTTCCTTCGATGAACATGATGCGGACCTTCATGCTGATCGCGGCGCTGACGGCGCTCTTCGGTTTCGTCGGCCTCCTCATCGGCGGCGCGGGCGGCATGGTCATCGCCTTCCTCATCGCCGCGGGCATGAACCTCTTTTCCTACTGGAACGCCGACAAGATCGTCCTGAAGATGTACAACGCCAAGCGCGTGGACGAAGGCGCGGCCTCCGGCCTCATCCGCCGCTATGTCGATGGCGTCCACCGCCTGGCGGACCGCGCCGGCATGCCGCGCCCGGCGGTCTATGTCATCGAGACCGACCAGCCGAACGCCTTCGCCACCGGCCGCGACCCGCAGCACGCCGCCGTCGCCGCGACCACGGGCCTCCTGCGCATGTTGAACGAGCGCGAGGTCGACGGCGTGATGGCGCACGAGCTCGCCCACGTGAAGAACCGCGACACCCTGACGATGACGGTGACCGCGACCATCGCCGGCGCCATCTCCATGCTCGCGAACTTCGCCCTCTTTTTCGGCGGCAACCGGAACAACGCCGGCGGGCTCATCGGGACCATCGCGCTGATGATCCTCGCCCCGCTGGCGGCGTCCCTCGTTCAGATGGCGATCAGCCGCGGGCGCGAATACGAGGCCGACCGCATCGGAGCGGAGATCTCCGGCGACCCGATGGCGCTCGCCTCCGCGCTCGCGAAAATTTCGCAGGGCGTCGCCCGCATTCCGAACGAGACCGCCGAGCGCGTCCCGGCGACGGGTCAGATGATGATCATGAACCCGCTTTCGGGCCGCGGCGCGGACAATCTCTTCTCCACCCACCCGGCGACCCAGAACCGGATCGACAAACTCGCCGCCATGGCCCGCGGCGCAGCGGCGAGCGCGCCCGGCGCCGACGGCGGCCTGTGGGACGACGCCTCCGGCAAAGGGCCGTGGGGCTGACGGATCACGCCGTCGCAGCCGCTGAGCGTTTTGAGAGCGCGTTCCGGATGGACTCGCGGCTCGGGGCTTCAATCGCCGTATACGTCCCATAACTCAGCACAATCGCGAGGCCTGCGGCGAGCGTAAAGGAAAAGATGTTCGGCTGGAGAAGGCCGGCATGGTTCAGCCCGTTCAGCACCAGCAGGTGCGTGAGATAGAGCGAGAACGAGATTTTCCCGAGAAAGCGCATGGGCGCGATGCTGAATACTCGCTGCAGGAACGGGTTGTTCAGAACCAGCAGGAACAGGATGGCGATCGTCAGAAGCACGCGTTCGGACTGCCAGCCGCTCTGGACGAGATCGACGCCGAGAACGCTTCGCTGAACGACGGGCAGTATCGTCAAGAACAGCGCGCCGAACCCGAGCGCCGCCGCCCAGCCGGGCGCCCGGTCGAAGCCCAGCCGAACGCCGGAGGCGTAAGCCCAGTGCAGGAGCCCCCCGAGGGCGAAGAACTCGAACGTCCTGCTCGCCCAGAAATTAGGCGCCAGGTTCCAGACGATGATGAAGACCGCGAGACCGCCATAGAGCGCCTGCGGTCGCCTATGACCGAACCGCCAGAGCGCGAGGAAGACGAGATAGAAGGCGAGCTCCGGCGGGATCGTCCAGAGCACCGACACATTGCCGACCAGCAGCAGATGCGCGGGCAGGTCAGCGGGCGTCAGGTCGAGAAACGGAAACGGCGCCGTCTGGTCGATGATGAAACCGATCAGGACGACCGCGTAATAGAGCGGCAGGATGCGCGCAACGCGGGAGATGACGAACTTTTTCTGGGTCTCAGTCGTCGGCGGGCGGGTGAAATAGAGGTGGAACATCAAGAACGCGCTGAGCGCGAAAAACATCATGACGCCTATCTGCCCGGCGCCGCTGCCGAAGACGCCGAAGGCGGCCTTCTGAACGCCGCCCGGGCTGAACAGGGCGGAAGGCGAGGCGATGAGAGCGTCCATATCGACGCCTGAGAGCGCCATGTTGCTGAAGTGCGAGACGAGCACGATGAACGCCGCGAAGCCGCGCAGGCCGTCGAGCGGCAAGATGTGCAGGTCCGTCGCCGAACCGCTGGCGCTGCTTGTCGACTTGTTTTCCGCCGTTAAAGCCATCTCGCCCCCTCGCGCGCTTCTAGCGCTCTGCAAGCCGCCCGCCAAACGACGCAATCGCGTCGCACTTCCGCGACAACCGGGTGTTAACGTGAATGAGTTGTTATTGGGGATGTCAGGAACTCGGCGCTGGACAAGGCGCCGTCCGCGCCGCATAAGGCCGCTCCTCCTCGACAACAGGAGCTTGGACCAGGCTGGACGGCGTCCCGGCCTGGCCGCATTCGTACCGGCGCCGGATGTAGGAAGAAAAAATGTCGATTACCGCTGAGCGCAAAGCCGAGCTGATTAAAGAATACGCCGCCAAAGAAGGCGACACCGGGTCCCCGGAAGTCCAGGTGGCCATTCTCTCGGAGCGCATTTCCAACCTGACCGAGCACTTCAAAGGCCACAAGAAAGACAACCACTCACGTCGCGGTCTTCTGAAGATGGTCTCCCAGCGCCGCCGCCTCCTTGACTATGTGAAACGCAAGGACGCGTCGCGCTATCAGAACCTCATCGACCGGCTGGGCCTGCGCCGCTAAGCAGAGCTTCTTCGACGGGCGCTCGTTTGGAGCGCCCGTTTTCATAACGGACGGGCCGGCGACGATGATCGGTCCGGGTAAGGAAACTCATGTTCGAAATCCACAAATCCTCGATCGAATGGGCCGGGCGTACGCTCACGCTTGAAAGCGGGCGCATCGCCCGTCAGGCCGACGGCGCCGTGCTCGCGACCTATGGCGAGACCGCCGTGCTCGCGACGGTGGTCGCGCAGAAGACGGCCGATCCGTCGCGCGACTTCTTTCCGCTGACGGTCAACTATCAAGAAAAAACCTTCGCCGCCGGCAAGATCCCGGGCGGTTTCTTCAAACGCGAAGGTCGGCCTACGGAGAAAGAGACGCTCACCTCGCGCCTCATCGACCGGCCGATCCGCCCGCTCTTCGCGCCGGGCTTCAAGAACGAAGTGCAGGTCGTCTGCACGGTTCTCTCCCATGACCTCGAAAACGATCCGGACATCGTCGCCATGGTCGCCGCCTCCGCGGCGCTGACGATCTCGGGCGTTCCGTTCCTCGGCCCCATCGGCGCCGCGCGCGTCGGCGTCATCAACGATGAATTCGTCGTGAACCCGCCGCTCGCCGACATGGACGACACCAAGCTCGACCTCATCATGGCCGGCACGCACGACGCCGTCATGATGGTCGAATCCGAAGCGAAAGAGCTCTCGGAAGAAACGATGCTCGGCGCCGTCATGGCGGGCCATGCGGCGGCGAAAGAGGTCATCGGCCTCATCATCGACCTCGCCCAGAAATGCGCGAAAGAGCCGTGGGATTATCAGCCCGCCGACAACTCCGCGCACATGGCCGCCGTTCGCGGCGCCGCGGAAGCCGCTCTCAAGGACGCGTACGCTGAGCAGATCAAGCAGCAGCGTCAGGAGAAAATCGCCGCCGCCAAGGTGAACGCGGTTGAAGCTCTCTGCGGCGACGCGGCGGGCGATGCGGCCCTCGACAAAGGCATGGTCGCGGGGCTTCTGAAGTCCCTCGAAGCCGATATCGTCCGCAGCCAGATCCTCGATAGCGGAACCCGCATCGACGGGCGCGACACCAAGACCGTCCGTCAGATCGTTTCGGAAGTCGGCATCCTGCCGCGCACGCACGGCTCTTCGCTCTTCACCCGCGGCGAGACGCAGGCCCTCGTGGTCGCGACCCTCGGCACGGGCGACGACGAGCAGTTTATCGACGCGCTCGAAGGGACGTACAAAGAATCGTTCATGCTGCACTACAACTTCCCGCCGTATTCGGTCGGGGAGACGGGCCGCATGGGCTCGCCGGGCCGTCGCGAGATCGGCCACGGCAAGCTCGCCTGGCGGGCGCTGCGCGCCGTTCTTCCGAGCCAGGACGAGTTCCCTTACGTCATCCGCCTCGTGTCGGAGATCACCGAGTCGAACGGTTCGTCTTCCATGGCGACGGTCTGCGGTTCGTCGCTCGCGATGATGGATGCGGGCGTCCCGGTGAAGCGTCCAGTGGCGGGCATCGCCATGGGCCTCATCCTTGAAGGCGAGCGCTTCGCGGTTCTCTCCGACATCCTCGGCGACGAGGATCATCTCGGCGACATGGACTTCAAAGTGGCGGGCACGTCCGACGGCGTCACCTCGCTGCAGATGGACATCAAGGTCGCCGGCATCACCGAGGAGATCATGCAGGTCGCCCT
Organism: uncultured Caulobacterales bacterium; assembly: GCA_964342855.1. Taxonomy (GTDB): domain Bacteria; phylum Pseudomonadota; class Alphaproteobacteria; order Caulobacterales; family Parvularculaceae; genus JBCBJX01. Next base: position 67,973 of record CAYFIB010000011.1, on the reverse strand, counting down.
TGCTCAGGCGAAAGACGGCCGCGCGCACATCCTCGGCGAAATGTCGAAAGCCCTCACCGAAGCGCGCGACGATCTCGGCGAGAACGCCCCGCGCATCGAAACGATGCAGATCCCGACCGACAAAATCCGTGAAGTGATCGGCTCCGGCGGCAAGGTGATCCGCGAGATCGTCGAGAAAACGGGCGCCAAGGTCGACATCAATGACGACGGCCTCATCAAGATCGCCTCGGCTGACAAATCGCAGATCGAAGCGGCGGTGAAATGGATCAGATCCATCGTCGCCGAGCCGGAAGTCGGCGAAGTCTACGAGGGCAAGGTCGTGAAGACCGTCGAATTCGGCGCGTTCGTGAACTTCTTCGGCGCCCGCGACGGTCTCGTCCACATCTCCCAGCTGACCGACGGTCGCCCGGAGAAGACGACGGACGTCGTGAAGGAAGGCGATACGGTCTATGTGAAGCTCATGGGCTTCGATGATCGCGGCAAAGTCCGCCTCTCCATGAAGGTCGTCGACCAGACGACCGGCAAGGAGATCCCGAAAGACGGCGGCGACGAGTAAGTCGACGACGCATCTCTTGCGAGAAAGCGGGCCTTCGGGCCCGCTTTTTTCGTGTTAAAGCGCGTTTGGCGAGACGCCCGGTTGGGGTAGTCTCAACCTCCGTCGCCTTCTGGGGAGCGCGCTCGATGAACCGTCTTCTTTTATCCGCGGCGTTGGCCGCCCTGCTGGCTCTTCCGGCCTGCGACCGGTCTTCCGAACAGGCGCCGCCAAGAACGCCTTCCGCCGCGACGGCGCCCGCTGCGACGTCCGAAGACCCCGCGGCGCGTCTGGGCGAGGTCGCGGACAAGCACGCCGCGCTCATCCTGCGCGCCAATCCGGAATGGGCGACGACCCTCGGCGTCGGCGAGGATCGCGCGGGTGACGGCTTCCAGTCGAAGCTCGGGCTCTATGGTCTCGACGGCGCGGCGGAAGCCCGGGAGCTTTCCGACCGGATGCTGTCGGACCTTCGCAGCATCGACCCGCGTCAGCTCTCGGGCGTCGACAAGCAGACGTATGAAATCCTTCAGCACGCTTATAATCTGTCGATCGAGCGCAATCAGTTCGACTTCGGGCCCGGCGCGACTATCGGCGGCGCGCACCCTTATGTGCTGACACAGATTTCGGGCGCGCAGCTCTCGCTGCCGCAGCTCCTGACGGTGCAGCAACCGCTCAAGAACGCGGACGATGCGGAGGCCTATCTCGCCCGTCTCGGCGCCATCGCCGACGCGCTCGCCGGGACGCGGGACGCGATTTACTCCGACGCTGATCTTGGCGTCATTCTGCCCGTCTTCGCGATCGACAAGGCGGTGACGGGCATGGAGGCGTTCATCGCGCCGCCCGCCGCTGAAAATCCGTTGGTGACGGAGCTTTCCAAGCGCCTCGCCGCCGGGTCGTCGCTCCCGCAGGAAGCCGTGCGCGGTTACGCCGAGCGGGCGGCGGAGATCGTCGATCGCTCCGTCTACCCCGCCTACGCTGATCTGGCCGGCGCCCTGCGCGCCGTCCGCGAGCGCTCGCCGGAAGGCGCGGGCGCCTGGCGTCTGCCGGAAGGCGACGCCTTCTACGCTTACGCGCTGAAGCGCTACGGCGCGGGCGCGTTGACGCCGGAGGACGTGCACCAGATCGGCCTGTCAGAAGTCGCGCGCATTTCCGCGGAGATGGACGCGATCCTGAAAGCTCTCGGATATTCCGAGGGGAGCGTCGGCGCGCGCTTCGCCGCGCTCGGCGAAGAGCCGCGCATGCTTTATCCGAACACCGATGACGGCCGCGAACGTCTCCTCTACGACATCCGCGGCTATGTGACGGAAGTTTACGCGCTGGCGCCAGACTATTTCGAGAACGTCTCGCCCCAGAAGGTCGAGGTGCGGCGCGTGCCGATCTATCGGCAGGATTCCGCGCCCGGCGGCTACTACACCCGCCCGCCGCTCGACGGCTCCGCGCCCGGCGTCTACTGGATTAATCTGAAAAATACCGCCGACTGGCCGCGCAACACCTTAAAAACGCTGACCTATCATGAGGCGGTGCCGGGTCACCATTTCCAGATTACGACCGCCCAGCAGCTGGAAGGCCTGCCGCTCATCCGCTCCATGGTGTCAAACTCGGAGTTCACCGAAGGCTGGGCGCTCTACGCGGAAGCGCTCGCGGTGGAAATGGGCCTTTACGAAGGCGACCCCGAAAGCAACCTTGGCCGTCTGCAGGCGGAGCTCTTCCGCGCGGTCCGTCTCGTGGTTGATACGGGGCTTCACCACAAGAAATGGACCCGCGAGCAGGCGATCGACTACATGGTCGAAACTTCCGGCGAAACGCGCGCGAGCGCGACCCGGGAAATCGAGCGCTATTCCGTCTGGCCGGGGCAGGCCTGCTCTTACAAACTCGGCATGCTGAAAATTCAGGAATTGCGCGCGAAGGCGGAGGCCGAACTCGGCGAAGGGTTCGACCTCAAGGCCTTCCACACCGTCGTGCTCGGCGCGGGCGGCGTGCCGTTGCCCCTGTTGGAGCGACGCGTCAACGAATGGATCGCTGAGCGCGCCTGATCGGCGATCAGTCCGCCGCGATGTCCGGCACGCCGACGGCGTGGAAGCCGGCGTCCACGTGCAGGACTTCGCCCGTGCAGGATTTTCCGAGGTCGGATAGCAGGTAGAGCGCTGAGCCTGCGACGCCTTCCATGGTCGTGTCTTCTTTCAGGAGCGACCAGTCGCGACCCGTCGACATCAGGGACTTGCCGCCGGTGATGCCCGCCATTGCGAGGGTGCGCATCGGCCCCGCGGAAATCGCATTCACGCGGATGCCCTGCGGCCCGAGATCGCGCGCGATATAGCGCGTAGAGGCCTCCAGCGCCGCCTTCGCGACGCCCATGACGTTGTAGTTCGGCACGACGCGTTCAGAGCCGAGATAGGTGAGCGTGATCATAGATCCGCCCGGCGCCATCATCTCCGAGGCCCGGCGCGCGGCGTCCACGAACGAAAACGCCGAGACGTCCATGGTGTTCTTGAAGTTCTCGCGCGTCGTGACCTGGGTGAAGGAGCCTTTCAACTGGTCCTTGTCTGAAAAGCCGATGGCATGGACCAGAAAGTCGATTTCGCCCCACTTCTCTTTGATGGCGGCGAAGGCCTTCTCCATGTCGTCATCGGAAGCGACATCCGCCTGCACGAGGAAATCGACGCCGATCTCGTCGGCGAGTTTGCGCACGCGCTTCTCGACCGCCTCGATATAGGAGAAGCACATCTCCGCGCCCTGCGCCGCCAGCTGACGGGCGATGCCCCAGGCGATGGAGTTCTGGTTCGCGACGCCCATGACGAGGCCGCGCTTGCCTTTCATCAGGTCGCCAGCAGGGAAAATGATGTCGTCGGCCATGTGGGGCGCTCCTTCTGAAGAATTCTTGCAGCGGGTGATAGCCGAGCGTCGCGTCTGCGGCAAAGGCCGCGCTTGACACAATTAGATGTTTAGCTAATCATCAATGCATGAACCTGATTTTCAAAGCTCTGTCTGATCCGACGCGGCGTCGCGTGCTCGAAATGCTGCGTGAACGTCCGATGACGGCTGGCGAAATCGCTGAGGAGTTCGACGTCTCCAAACCGACGATGTCCGCCCATTTCGCGGTGCTGCGTGAAGCGGGACTCGTGCGGTCAGACCGGGAAGGCAAGACGGTGATCTATCAGTTGAGGATGTCGGTGCTTGAGGACGCGCTCCTCAGCTTCGCGCAGGCCTTCGGCATGGAGCTGCGCTCCGATGTCGGAACGTCTTCGGCGGTCGGCTTGCTGAATGGGGAGCGCGCGAAATGACAGAGTTCAATGAATATCGGTATCCTGTGCGTCTCGTAGCCGGCGGCGTGATCGGTCTCGCCGGACTGAATTGGATCGCCGCGCCGGAAAAGGTCGAGGCGTGGGCGGGCGTCAGCATCGTTGTTCTCGTCGCCCTCGGCGCGGCGCCGCGTCTTGCGGAACGCTTCAGGTCGCGCTCAACCGACGAACGAACCGCGATCAGTCGCTCGCTCTTTCTTGCAGCGTTGACGATCGGCTTCGCCCTGATCGCGACGCTTCTGAAAAGTTGGGGACTGGCCGACGGCGCCGTCGCCAAGCGGTTTGTGGGAGCGGTCATAGGCGCGGTGCTCATCGCCTGCGGCGATCAGCTTCCGAAGTACGTTCCGGCTCCAAGTGAACGCCTCTGCGATCCAGCACGCGCTCAGGCGGCGGAACGATTTGTCGGGCGTGTTCTGACTGTCGGCGGATTTTTCTATGTCGCGGCCTGGCTCTTCAGCCCCATCGATCGGGCCCCGATGGCATCGACGGCTATCGGTCTGTTTGTTTTTCTCACCGCCGTGCTTGCGGCGTGCACGGTCTATCTGCCGGGTCGCTCGAGAATGCGATGAGCCCAACTTCGAAAGAAAGGAAGTCAGCAATGGCTATCAGGCTGACTATTGGACTTTTGCTCTTAGGCGTTCTGTCGACACTGTTTCTCTTCGTGATCGACGACATCTGGGGTGACGCTGCGGCGCAATGGTCGTCGATGGTGTTCATCATGATCCTTGGCTTGGTGACAACAATCGCGACGATCATGATCGCGAAGTCACGCTAAACCCCGCGTCGGGGAGCGGCGCTCAAAACCTGGAGAGAGAAAATGCTACATGTGTTACACGGAGCGTTCTGGGCCGCCCTGATTGTCGGCGCAGCATGGTTCCTGAGGGGAGTCGATGGCATGTCGATAGCCGTAGCCGTCGGCGGACCACTAGCATTCGCTGTGTCGCTGATCATTCTATCAAAAGCGATCGCCAGCGGACGATAATCGTCGTGCATACCAGCGCCGCCACGCTCCATCCAGTTATTCTCTGGGTGGAGCGTTTTTTTGATCAGCCCTCGAACCGCTCCACGACGAGGCAGCCATTGGTGCCGCCGAAGCCGAAGGAGTTGGTGAGGAAGCAGTCGATTTCGGCGTTGTCGACGCGCTCGCGCACGATGGGCAAACCCTCGAATTCGGGGTCCAGCTCTTCGATGTGGGCGGACGCCGTCAGGAAGCGGTCGCGCATCATGATGAGCGAGAAGATGAGTTCCTGCGCGCCGACGGCGCCCAGCGAGTGGCCGGTGAGGGATTTGGTCGCCGAGAACGGCGGCACGCCGCCGCCGAAGACTTCCTTGATGGCGCCGACTTCGCGCTCATCGCCCACCGGCGTCGAGGTGCCGTGGGTGTTGATGTACTGAACCGGGCGCCGCGCGGTCTCGATGGCCATGCGCATGCAGCGCACGGCGCCTTCGCCGGAGGGGGCGACCATGTCGTACCCGTCGGAATTCGCGCCATAGCCGGTAATCTCGCCATAGATGGTCGCGCCGCGCGCCTTCGCGCGCTCAAGTTCTTCAAGCACCACGACGCCCGCGCCGCCCGCGATGACGAAGCCGTCGCGGTTCTTGTCATAGGCGCGCGAGGCGGTGGAGGCGCGGTCATTGTACTTCGTCGACATGGCGCCCATGGCGTCGAAGAGGTTCGACAGCGCCCAGTCGAGCTCCTCCGAACCGCCGGCGAAGATCATGTCCTGCTTGCCCCAGGCGATCTGCTCGTACGCGGCGCCAACGCAGTGAACCGACGTCGCGCAGGCCGATGAAATCGAATAATTGAGGCCGAGAATTTTGAACGGCACGGCGAGGGTGGCTGAAGCGGTGGAGCACATGGCCTTCGGCACCTGCGTCGGGCCGATTTTCTTGGTGCCGCCGGTTTCGCGGGTTTTGTCCGCCGCCTGAACGATGGCGCTGACGGAGGGGCCGCCGGAACCCATGATGACGCCGATGCGCTCGTCGGAAATCTCGTCTTCGGAGAGCTTCGCGTCGGCGAGCGCCTCTTTCATGGCGATGTAGTTATAGGCCGAGCCCGGCCCCATGAAGCGGCGCGTCTTTCGGTCGAGGGCCTCTTCCACATCGATCTTCGGCTTGCCGAACACCTGACAGCGGAAACCAAGGCTCGCGTATTCTTCCGAATGAGTGATGCCGGAAGCGCCGTCCATCAGGCTGCGCGTCGTCTCGGCGACATTGTCGCCGATGGAGGACACGACGCCCATGCCGGTGATGACCACTCGCCGCATGATCGTACTCCCTATCGAGCCGCGTTCGGAACCTTAAGCGCCGGCGAGCCCGCCGGGACCCGCCATTTGCTCGTCGGTGAAGAGACCGACGCGAAGGTCTTTCGCTTCGTAAATCTTCCGACCATCGACGAACATTTCGCCGTCGCCGATGCCGAGCACAAGGGCCCGGTTCATCACGCGCCGCATATTGATCACATAGGAGACCTTCTTGGCCTCCGGCAGGACCATGCCTGAAAATTTAACCTCTTTCGCGCCGAGCGCGCGACCGCGGCCGGGCGCTCCCGTCCACGTGAGGTAGAACCCGACGAGCTGCCACATGGCGTCGAGGCCGAGGCAGCCCGGCATGACTGGATCGCTCTCGAAATGGCAGTCGAAGAACCAGAGCGACGGGTCGATATCGAGCTCCGCTTCCATCACCCCGCGTCCGTAAGAACCGCCCTCCGAAGAAATCTTCGTGATGCGGTCGAACATGAGCATGGGCGGCAGCGGCAGGCGCGCCGATTTGGGGCCGAACAGCTCGCCGTGTCCGCTGGCGAGAAGCTCGTCTCGAGAGTAGCTCGATTGCTGAACGAAATCTGTCATGGGAGGCGGTAGGTACCTGTGGCGGCGGGGCCGGTCAATCGAGCGACGCCGCACGAACGGCGGCTTGCGCATCGGTTGGCCCCCAGAGCCGGCCGGCGTCGACAAAGCCGCGCTGACCTTCGGCTTTCACCCTGCAGCGAGCGGCTTCGCAGCTGAGGATTTCAACAATGACGCCCGGCGCGAGGCGCGCCTTGAGATCCGACGCCGGATCGGCTGACCGGCGCACGTCGAGGGGCGCGCCGGCGGTCACGATCGCCGTCGCTCGGCCGGAGACGCGAAGCGCATGCACCCACATCTCATCGCCTTCGGGGTCGCGGATCTTGCGCCAGGCTTCGCCGGACTCCGCGATGACGAGAACGGGCAGGCCCTCGCGTTGAACCAGCCAGCGCGTCTCGTGCTGCAGAGAGGGCCCGATGCGTCCGTTCGTTTTCTCGGATTTCAGGCTGACGAAGCGCGGAACAGGGAAGCCGGAGGGCGTGTCGGCGCTCTGAGCTGCGGACGTCGCGGCGGCGAGGCTGCTCGCGATCAACGCGGCGGCGAAGGCGCGAAATGTTTTCATAACCGAAAACCTAGATCGGATTCGCCGGTTTCGGGCAATCGAGAGCGCGCAGACGGCGAACCGCTCGCGCGGCTAGGAAGCGGCGGGCGGCTCCGTTAAGGATACCGTCTCCTGAAGCGACCTCCGCGACCGCCATGTCCGCCGCCTCTCTTCGCGTCCGCGTCACCCGCAAGCTGCCCGAGCCGGTCGAGGCGCGGCTGCGCGATCTCTTTGACGCCGAAATGAACGTCACCGACGCGCCGCTGACGCGCGACGAGCTGCTTGCGGCGGCGCGCGAGAACGATGTTCTGGCGACGACCCTAGGCGATCACCTGGATGCGGCGTTCTTTGATGAATGCGGCTCGCGGCTCCGGCTGATCGCGAATTTCGGCGCGGGGGTCGATCATATCGATGTCGAGGCGGCGACGAAACGCGGCGTCACCGTCACCAACACGCCAGGCGTGCTGGCCGAAGACGCGGCGGATATGGCGATGACGCTCATTCTTGCGGTGCCGCGCCGGCTCGTGGAAGGCGTGCGCGCCTTGGAGGACGACAGGTTCGCCGGCTGGTCGCCGACCTGGATGCTCGGGCGGCGCGTCGGCGGGAAGAAGCTCGGCATCATCGGCCTTGGCCGCGTCGGGCAGGCGGTGGCGCGGCGGGCGAAGGCTTTCGGGCTGGAAATCCACTATCACAATCGCGCGCCCGCGAACCCGCATGTCGCCGACGAGCTGGAGGCGACCTATTGGGATAGTCTCGACCAGATGCTCGCGCGGGTCGACATCGTCTCCGTCCATTGCCCGCATACGCCCGCGACCTTCCACCTGCTCTCGCGACGGCGCCTCGAGCTTCTGCAGCCCCACGCTTATGTCGTGAACGTCTCGCGCTCGGAGATCATCGACGAGGCGGCGCTCGCCTCCATGATCCAGAAGGGGCGATTGGCGGGCGCCGGGCTCGATGTTTTCGAAGGCGAACCGAGACCGAGCGAGATCCTCGCCGCCGCGCCGAACGTCGTCCTCCTGCCGCACATGGCGTCGGCGACGGTCGAAAGCCGGATGGAGATGGGCGAACGCGTCATCATCAACATCCGCATGTTCGCTGACGGGCATAAGCCGCCCGATCGGATCATCCCGGGCATGCTCTGACTTATTCTCCTGTTGCTATTTAGCCTCCTGCGGCGCACATCACGCGCCGGTCGGGCCGCGCGCTCTTGCGGCCCTCGCCCCTTCAACCCTAATTGAAGTCTCTTGTTCTGGGAGGCGAAGCGTGCCCCTCGCGCGCCAATTAACAGCCGCAGCCGCGGCCCTGATCGCTATCACCTCCGCCGCCTTCGCCGCGGCGGCGCCGGTCGAGGTGCGCGTGACGGGGCTGGAGCGCGTCGGCGCTGTTCGCCTGATGATCTACGCCGATGAGGAAACCTTCCTCAAAGCGCCGATGGCGAAGCTCGAAGCGCCCATCGACGAGAACGGCGTCGCCGTCTTCCGCATTTCGCATCTGGAGCCGGGCGAGTACGCCTTCGCCGCCTATCATGACGCGAACGGCGACGGCGTCCTGAACCGCAACCGCATCGGCCTGCCGAAAGAGGCGTTCGCCTTTTCGAACGGGGTCGTGCCGCGCCTGCGCCGTCCGAGCTTTCGTCGCACCAAAGTGACGATCGACGGTCCGTCGGCCATCGGCTTCGCCCTAGGCCGCGTCGAGGGCGCCGACGACGACTGATCGTCGGAGGACGACTTACTGCCGTGCGAACTCCGCGTGGATCTCCAGAACCACATCTGACCCGACAAAGCCCGCAACCCGGTCGAGACCGAACTCCGTGCGGTCGATGGTTCCGCTGGCCGAGAAGCCGAGGGTGTAGCGCGTCGTCAGGAGATTGCGCGCGCCGCCGTTGAAGGTGACGTCCAGCGTCATCGGCTTCGTCACGCCGCGGAGCGTCAGGTCGCCATGGACCTTGCCGGTGGTCTCGCTCGTTTTCTCGATGCGCGTCGACCGAAACACCGCCTGCGGATAGGTTTCGGCGTCGAACCAGCCGGAGCCCATCAGGGTTTCGGCGAAGTCGTCATTGGCGACGTCGAGGCTCGTCATGTCGATGATGGCCTCCAGTGTCGCGCCCGTCGGGTCCGTTTCGTCGAAATCGAGGCTGGCTTCGAGACGCTCGAACCGGCCGACGAAGGTGGAAAGGCCGAGGTGCGTCACCTTGAAGAGCACCGCCGCGTGCGCCTCGTCGAGGGCGTAGGCGCCGGCGCGGATAGCCTGCGGGTCGGCCTGCGGCTCGCGGACGAGAAGGCTGGCGCAGCCCGAAAGCGCGACGGTGGCGCAGATTGAGGCGAGCGCGGGGGCGAAACGGGCGAGGGTCATCAGGCGTCTCCGGGGCGATCCAGGTTCTCGCAATGCGGGCAATCGGGATCGCGCGCAAGGGCGACGGTCCGAACGCCCGCGCGCAACGGATCATAGAGGGCGAGGCGGCCTGACAGGCTGTCGCCGAGCCCCAATATCTCCTTCAGTGCTTCCATCGCCGCCATGGCGCCGATGACGCCGGGAGCGGGGCCGAGGACGCCTTCGGTTTCGCACAACGCCGCCTCGGGCGGCTCTTCCGGCGTGAAGCAGCCGAGGCACGGCGCGTCCGCGCGCGCCCAGGGTCTGTAGACGGAAAGATAGCCCGAATACCGCCCGACGGCGCCGGAGACGAGGGGAACGCGCGCCGCCATCGCCGCCCGGTTGAGGGCGTAGCGGGGGGGAAACCGGTCGAGCCCGTCGATGACGACATCCGCTCCGGCGAGAAGCGCGGCGGCGTTCTCCTCATCAAGGGCGCGGGCGTCGGTCTCGATGAGAACGTCCGAGTTCACACGGCGCGCGAAGGCGAGCGCAGCTCGGACCTTGAGGGCGCCGGCATCATCGGTCCGGTAGATGAACTGCCGTTGCAGGTTCGAAACGTCGACGCGGTCGGGATCGATGAGGCGGAGGCGCCCGACGCCCGCGCCGACAAGGTGCGCGAGGGCCGGGGCGCCGATGCCGCCGACGCCGATGAGGACGACGGTCGCTCCCTGCAGTTGTTGCTGCCCCTGCGCGCCGACCTCCGGCAACAGGAGATGGCGTTTGTAGCGCTCGATATCGGTCGGGCGGAGGCCCATCAGACGCCGGTGGAGCCGAACCCGCCCGCGCCGCGCGCGGTCTCGTCGAGATCGTCGACCAGTTCGAAGCGCGCCTGCGGCGCCGGGGCGATCACCATCTGCGCGATGCGGTCGCCGCGCTCGATGACGAACGACTCCACCCCGTGATTGATGAGGAGGGCGTGAACTTCGCCGCGATAGTCCGCATCGATCGTTCCGGGCGTGTTGAGGCAGGTGACGCCCTTCTTCGCGGCGAGACCCGAACGCGGGCGGACCTGCGCCTCCCATCCCGGCTGCAGCGCGATGGCGAAGCCGGTCGGCACGGCGAACCGCTCGCCCGGCTGGAGGGTCACCGGCTCTTCGACCGCGGCGCGGAGATCCGCGCCGGCGGCGAGGGCGGATTCGTAAGACGGCGGATCGATTCCGTCGCCGTTCGGCAGGCGTTTCAGATGGACGACGGTCATGCGCTGTCCCCTTTCGCATCCAGCAGTTCAGCAATCCTCGCCGCCAGCCGCGCGCCGACTTCCGTTTTCAGCATGTCGGGCCAGTCCTCGACGCCGTCCTCCGTCACCAGATGAACGTGGTTGCGGTCGCCGCCCATGACGTCGCCGGAGACGTCGTTGGCGACGATGAGATCGCATTTCTTCTTCGCGAGCTTGTTCTGGGCGTAGAGAATGACGTCGTTGGTCTCGGCGGCGAAACCGACGACGAGGGTCGGGCGTTTCGGCCCGGCGGCGGAGAGGGTCGCGAGAATGTCCGGGTTCTCCGCCAGCGGCACGGCGGTGAGGCCGCCGCGTTCCTTCTTGATCTTGCGCGAGGTGTCGAGGTCCGGCCGATAGTCGGCGACGGCTGCGGAGCAGATGGCGCAGTCGACCGGCAGCGCCGCCTCGCAGGCGGCGAGCATTTCGCGGGCCGTCTCCACCCGGACGACCTTGGCGCACGACGGGGTCGGAACCGAGACCGGCCCGACGACCAGCGTCACCTCCGCGCCCGCCTTGGAGAGCGCCGCGGCGATAGCGAAGCCCTGTTTGCCGGAGGAGCGGTTGGCGATGTAGCGCACGGGGTCAATGGGCTCGTGGGTCGGCCCGGCGTTGACGAGGATCTTGCGGCCCTTGAGCGGCTTCGGCGCGTCGGCGTCGAAGAAGTCCATGACCGCGTCGGCGATGGCGACGGGCTCGGCCATCCGTCCGGGTCCGAATTCGCCGCAGGCCATGGCGCCTTCATCGGGGCCGATGATCGTCACCGCGTCGCCGCGGAGCGTCGCGACATTCCGCTGGGTCGCGGCGTGCTCCCACATGCGCACGTTCATGGCGGGCGCCATCATCACCGGCTTATCGGTGGCGAGAAGCGCGGTGGAGGCGAGATCGTCCGCATGCCCGTTCGCGGCTTTGGCCATCAGATCGGCTGTCGCGGGCGCGACGACGAGAAGGTCCGCCGAGCGCGAAAGCTCGATATGGCCCATCTCCGCCTCGTCGCCGAGATCGAAGAGATCGGTGAAGCACTTCTCGCCGGTAAGGGCGGTGACCGAGAGCGGCGTGATGAACTCCGCCCCGCCTCGGGTGAGGAGCCCGGTGACGGCGACGCCGCGGCGCATCAGCTCGCGCGCGGCCTCCAGCGCCTTATAGGCGGCGACCCCGCCGCCGATGATCAAGAGAACCTTTTTCATGAGAGGGTCTTACGCCATGGCGCGGGTCGCGGGAAAGGCGCGTTTCTTCACCCTTGAGCGATGCGTCAGAACGCGCTGAACGCCACCGCCGCCGCCAGCGCGAAGAGACCGAGTGCGATCGCCCAGAGGGCGGCGTTTCCGCGGCGCACCGGTTCGGGCGCGGGCGGCGTCGGCGCGCCGAGGACGCGCTCGGCGAAGCGGTCCGGGTCGGCCGCCGCGGCGCCTGCGAGGCGTTCGGCGGCGCGGGCGAGGCCGGGGGCCCGGTCGAGGAGGCGCACGCCCGTCATCGCCGCCTCGCGCGCCGCGTCGAGGCGTGCGCGGGGCCCGAGGCGACGGCTCATGAAGCCTTCGACGATGGGGCGCGCGGTCTCCCACATGTCGATTTTCGGATCGAGTTCGCGGGCGACGCCTTCAACGGTCACCATTGTCCGCTGCAGGAGAACAAGCTCCGGGCGGAGGTGCATGTCGAAGAGGGCGGTGACGTCGAAGAGCTGCTGGAGAAGGCGCGACATGTCCACCTGCTCCGCCGCCTGACCAAAGACGGGCTCGCCGACGGCGCGGAGCGCCTGCGCGAAGCGCGCGGGCGAATGGGTTTTCGGTACGTAGCCCGCCTCGAAGTGCACCGCCGCGCCGCGCTCATAATCGCGGGTGAGGAAGGCGAAGAGGATTTCCGCAAGATAGCGCTTGGCTTCCTCGTCCAGCCGTCCGGTGATGCCGAAATCGAGGAGCACCAGCCGCCCGGTCTCATCCGTAAACAGATTGCCCTGGTGCATGTCGGCGTGAAAAAAACCGCTTTCGCCGAGGGCCTGTTTCAAGAACGCTTCGATGACGGAGCGCGCGAGCCGGGTGCGGTCGACACCCGAGGATGCGATGGCGTCCGGGTCCGTCAGGGGCGTTCCGTCGATCCAGTCGAGCGTGAGGACGCGCCGCGCTGTCAGCGGCCAGTGGACGCCGGGCACGCGGAGGTTCGGGTCCGCCGCCATCGCCTCTTTCAGCTCCGAAGCGGCGGCGGCCTCCATGCGCAGGTCCAGCTCCAGCGTCGCGGCGCTGCGGAGGGTCTCGACGAAGAGCACCGGCTCCATGCGTCGGGCGACGGGGGCGAGGCGCTCGACGAGCCCGGCGGCGCGCGCGAAGGCGCGGAATTCAAGCGCGACCGTGCGTTCGATCCCGGGGCGGAGAATTTTCACGGCCACATCGCGGCCGTCGAGCGTGCGCGCCCGATGGACCTGCGCGATGGAGGCGGCGGCGACCGGCGGTCCGAACGACGTAAAGAGCGCCGCGGCCGGACGGCCGAAGACGCTCTCGACTTCTTTTTGCGCGCGCGCCTGATTGAAGGCGGGGAGCTTGTCCTGCAGGCGCGACAGATCGCGGGCGATATCGAAGCCGATGATGTCCGGGCGCGTCGCGAGGAACTGGCCGAGCTTGATGTAGGCGGGCCCCAGGCGCTCCAGCCCGCGCGCGAGGCGGGCGCCGACCGAGAGGGGCTTTCCGTTCTCGGAGCGTTTCGCGCCAAGTCGGCTGAGACCGCCGAGCACGCGCAGAGGCCATGGCAGGGCGCCCGCGTATTCCTTCGGGATCAGCGCGTCATACCGGGCGAGGGCGGCGCCGGCGCGCGCGAGCCGGATGAAGTCGGCGACGGCGGCGAACATGGCGCGTTAGATCTTCCAGCCGGAGTGAACGGCGGCGACGCCCGCGGAGAAGTTTTCATACTTCACGCGCGTAAAGCCCGCGGAGACGATGCGCCGCGCGAAGGCGGGCTGGTTCGGGAACCGGCGGATGCTCTCAACGAGATACTGATAGCTTTCCCGGTCGTTCGCGAGCGCCTCGCCGAGGCGCGGGATGATGTTGAAGGAGTAGGCGTCGTAAGCAGCCTGCAGCCCGTCCGTGACCGGATGGGAGAATTCAAGACAGTAGAACCTTCCGCCGGGTTTCAGAACGCGTCGCGCCTCGTGCAGCGCCGCGTCCATGTCGGTGACGTTCCGGATGCCGAAAGCGATCGTGTAGGCGTCGAAATGGTTGTCCGGAAACGGCAGGATCTCTGCGTTTCCAGTGACGCGCTGAAGACGGTCGCCGAACGCGCTGGACGAGGCGCGCAGGGCGCCCGCGTGCAGCATCTCCCAATTGATGTCGCAGAGGATCGCCGTCGCCGGCGCGCCGCCAAGGCGCGCGCCGTTGCGGTCGGCACGCTTCAGCGCTTTCTCCGCGACGTCGCCGGTGCCGCCAGCGACATCAAGAAGCCTCATGCCGGGGCGCGGTGCGAGGCGGTCGACGAAGGCTTCCTTCCACACGCGATGAACGCCGAGGGACATGGCGTCGTTCATCAGATCGTAATTCGAGGCGACGCTGTCGAAGACGCCACGCACGAGCCGCGCTTTTTCAGCGGGCTCCACGTTCTGAAAGCCGAAGGAGGCGGTGCGCGGGGTTTCGTCGGTCATGATTATCTCCCTAAACCTCCGCGCTTCCTGCGCGAAGCGTCTTGACGCCGCGGCCTTGCTACCGCAGCGTCAAATGCCTGAAACTGGTCGCATTTTGACGACATAGGGTGCGCGCAAGCGGTCGCGAGCGCGCAAAAGTTGCGCTCGGCTCATCACGGACCTGCAGGGGAGGGGTCAATGATCAAATCCGAACTCATCGCGCGGCTGGCGGCGGACCATCCGCAGCTCTATCAGCGGGATGTCGAGCGCATTGTCGGCGCGATCTTCGACGAAATTTCCGACGCCCTCGCCCGCGGCGACCGCGTGGAGCTGCGCGGCTTCGGCGCGTTTTCGGTGAAACACCGGCCCGCGCGCACGGGGCGCAACCCGCGCACCGGCGAGTCGGTCGAGATCGAAGAAAAGTGGGCGCCCTTCTTCAAAGCCGGTAAGGAGATGCGCGACCGCCTGAACAAGCAGGGCCGATACGCGCCGAACGTCTTGAGCGCGCGCTTCGGCGAGGCGAGCCGCTCCGAAGGCTAAGGCTTTAAAGCGATGAATTTTTCTTCCGACAATGCGGTCGGCGCGCATCCGCGCGTCCTGAAGGCGCTGGCCGAGGCGAACTCCGGCCTCGCCGCGGGCTATGGCGCGGACGATATCTCCACGCGCGTCGATGCGCGGCTGTCGGAGATTTTTGAGCGCGATCTCACCGCGTTCCAGGTGTCGACGGGCACGGCGGCGAACGGGCTCGCCCTCGCCGTCCTCTCCCCGCCCTATGGCCGCATCTATTGCCACGAAGCGAGCCATGTGCAGCTCGACGAGTGTGCGGCGGTGGAGTTCTTCACCGGCGGCGCGAAGCTGATGCCGGTGTCGGGCGCCCATGGGAAAATCGATCCGGACGGGCTGGAGCGCGCGCTTGCGGAATATCCGGCGCGCCCGCCGCATTCCGCGCCGCCCACTGTTCTCACGCTCACGCAAGCGACCGAATACGGAACGGTCTACGCCCCGCACGAGGTGCGCGCGTTGTCGGAAGCGGCGAAGGCCGCCGGCATGGCCGTGCATATGGACGGCGCGCGGTTCTCCAACGCGCTCGTCACGCTCGGCTGCACGCCGGCGGAGGCGACCTGGAAGCAGGGCGTCGATGTTCTCTGTCTCGGCGGCACGAAGAACGGCTGCATGGCGGCGGAGACGGTGATTTTCTTCGACCCCGATGTGGGGCGAGACTTTTCCTTTCGGCGCAAACGCGCGGGGCAGCTCTGGTCGAAAAGCCGGTTTCTCTCCGCACAGATCGATGCATGGCTTGCGGATGATCTCTGGCTCGATCTCGCCCGCCATGCGAACGCCATGGCGCAGCGTCTGCGCAAAGCGCTTATCTCCGCGGGCGTTGAAGTTCCCGAGCCGACGGACGCCAATGAGGTGTTCGCGCTGTTCGCGCCTGATGAAGCGGCCCGTCTGCAGGAGCAAGGCGCCGTCTTTTATCCGTGGTCGTGTCCGGGCGACGCCTATGGCGGGCTGCTCTACCGCTTCGTCACCAGCTGGGCGACGCGGGAGGATGAGATCGACGCCTTCGCCGACCTCATCCGTTGACCCCTTAGTGGACGGATGCGCAGAGCTCTTCGTAATGCCGAGCGGCGAGCGAGAGCTTGCCGACCGTCGCGCCTGAAGCGAAGTCGAGGTCCTGCACCAGACTGCGTCGACGCTCCAGGGCGGGACCGTTACGCTGCATCCACTCCGCAATGGCCGCGTCTGCGACGTCGGCGGGCGCGCCGCCGGGCACTGAGTTTTCGTTGAACCCGTTCACCGCGCTGAGCGCCAGACGCCGTTGAACGGCGGCGAGGTCTTCCAGAACGCGCCGGACCGCCAGCCTGTCGAAGTGTTCGGAGAAATTGGCGGCGGCGGCTTCATCGCGCAGCTCGGCGAGCCCGGTTTCGGTCTCGATGCGGAAGTAAAGTGCGCCGGTCGCGAGCGCCGACCAGCCGGAGTCGTGGCAAATGTCGAGAATATCGAGCCCCGGAATGAAGAAAGGCGTCGCGGCCGCCCGGTGAGCGACGTGGTCGGGCACGCCGACCGATGTCAGCTCGTTCACGCGGCTGTCGAACTCGGCGCGGCTGCGATCGGTCAGCAGGCTGGGCGCTTGCGCGACGAGCGACTGCAGATCCTCCCGGTGCTGTGAGATGGCCGCAGCGACGCCGTCCTCCAGACCGCGCGCGCCAGAACGCGCCATGCGATAAACCTGCTTGCGCAGGAGATCCGCTGCTTCGACGTAGAGCGATAGCTGAAGATCGGACGGGATCCTGGCGTCCAGCGCGTCCAGCTCGGCGGCGTAATCGGACAGCGCGAACACCTTGCGCGCGACTTCGTAGGCCGCCGCGATATCGCGATAATTCGCGCCCGTCGCTTCGGTCGCGCGGTAGGCGAAAGTGAGCCCGCAGGTGTTGACGATCTCGTTTGCAAGGCGCGTCGCGATGATCTCCCGGCGCAGACGGTGCTCGCTCATGGCTTCGGAGAAACGCCCGAGCGCTTGCGGGAAATACTCGACCAGCTCGTCGAAGAAGTACGGCTCGTCGATGAGGTCGGAAGCGAGCAGCTCGTCGAACAGCCAGATTTTAGAGTACGCCGTCAGCACCGAGAGTTCCGGACGGCAAAGAGATTCGCCGCGTGCTTTGCGGTCGGAAATCTCCTCAGCGCCCGGCAGGCGTTCCAGCGCGCGGTCCAGACGGCCCTCGCGTTCCAGCGCCGTCATGAAGCGCCCGTGGCTGTCGAGATCGGCTTCGGCGGTCTGCTCCATCATGGAGAGCGCGCGCGTCTGGTCGTAGTTGTGCGCAAGAACGTGGCGCGCGACGTCGTCGGTCATGGAGCGCAGAAGTTCGTTGCGCTCGTCCTCGGCGAGGTCTCCCCGCTCGATGGCTCGCGCCAGAAGGATCTTGATGTTGACTTCGTGGTCGGAGGAATCAACGCCGGCGGAATTGTCGATGGCGTCGGTATTGATGCGCCCGCCGCTGCGCGCGAACTCGATCCGCGCTTCCTGCGTCAGCCCGAGATTGGCGCCTTCGCCGATGACCTTGGCGCGGCACTCCGGCGCGTCGACGCGGACGGCGTCATTGGCGCGGTCGCCGACGCGCCAGTTTTCCTGATTGGAGGCTTTATAATAGGTGCCGATACCGCCCATCCACATGAGATCGACGCGCATGCGGAGGATCGCCTGAATGAGCGCGTTCGGCGGCAGGGCGCTGTCTTCGATATCGAGAAGCGCGCGAATTTCGTCCGACAGGGGAATGGATTTGGCGCCGCGCGAAAAAACGCCGCCGCCTGCGGAGATTTTCGAGGCGTCATAGTCCTGCCAGCTGGAGCGACCGACATCGAAAAGGCGCTTGCGCTCGTCCCAGCTGGATGCGGCGTCCGGGTTCGGGTCGATGAAGATGTCGCGGTGATCGAACGCCGCCAGTAGGCGCGTCTTCTGAGACAGCAGCATGCCGTTGCCGAACACGTCGCCCGACATGTCGCCGACGCCGGCGGCGGTGAATTCCTCCGTCTGGATATCGACGCCCATTTCGCGGAAATGACGCTTCACCGCCTCCCAGCCGCCGCGAGCGGTGATGCCCATGACCTTGTGGTCGTAGCCGGCCGACCCGCCGGAGGCGAAGGCGTCGCCCAGCCAGAAGCCGCGCTCGACGGCGATGGCGTTGGCCGTGTCGGAGAACGTCGCCGTGCCTTTGTCGGCGGCGACGACGAGATAAGGGTCGTCGCCGTCGTGAACGACGGTGTTCGGCGGACGCACGATTTCGCCGTCCACGATGTTGTCGGTGACATCAAGCAGACCGGCGATGAAGGTTCTGTAGGCGGCTTTCCCTGCTTCGAAGACGGCGTCGCGGTCGCCGCCCATGGGCAGCTGGCGCGGATAGAAGCAGCCCTTCGAGCCGACGGGCACGATGACCGCGTTTTTCACCTGTTGCGCCTTGACGAGGCCGAGAACCTCCGTGCGGTAATCTTCTTTGCGGTCGGACCATCTAAGACCGCCGCGCGCGACGGCCCCGAAGCGCAGGTGCACGCCATCGACCTGCGGTGAGGAGACGAAAATCTCGCGATAGGGTTTCGGCTCCGGCAGCTCTTCCAGCTCGCGGCTCGCGATCTTGAAACTGATATGCGCCTTCGGGCCGCCGTTCTCCGCCGTCTGGAAAAAGTTCGTACGCTTCACCGCGGCGAGCAGGTTTTCAAAGCGCCGCAGGATCCGGTCTTCGTCGAGGCTCTGTACGTTTTCAACGCCAGCCGACAGCGCGTCTTTCAACTGCTTCACGCGCTCTTTGCGCGCGGCTTCATCGAGGCCGGGGTCGAAACGCGCATGGAAGATGTCGGCCAGCAGACGCGCGAGATCGGGGTGAGCGATCAACGCGCTCGCCATATAGTCGAGAGAGAACTGGAAGCCGGACTGGATCTGGAATTTCGCGCAGGCGCGGAGCGCCGCCGCTTCGCGCCAGTCGAGACCCGCGGCGAGTACGAGCGCGTTGAAATCGTCATCGTCCGCAAGGCCGCCGAGAACCGCCTCGCACGTGGCTTCAAAAGGCGTGCGGACTTTCTCAAAATCGATCGGGCGGTTCGTTCGTTCTTCCGCGACGAACTCGTGAACCCAGATGCATCGGCCATCGGTCGGGCGAATGGCGAAGCCCGCTTCGATGATGATGTTGAGCCCCATGTTCTCGAGCGTCGGCATGAATTCCGAAAGCGGAACAGGCTCTTCCAGCTGATAGAGTTTCAGACGAACGGACGAAGGCTTGTCGTCGTTCAGGCGGAACGCGCGCAGCGCCCGGCGCCGGTCGCCGCCCAACGTCTCGATCTTGGCGATGTCGAGAAGCGCCTGCGTCGCGTCATTGCGCTCGCGGTACCCGGCCGGGAACGCATTTTCATAGCGTCCGATGAGGCCGCGGGGCGGCGCGCCTGAATAGGCTTCGCGGGCTTTGGCGAGGAAGTTGTCCGTCCAAGTGCGGACGATCGCCTCGACCTCCCGCTCCAGTTCGCCGACACCGGGCGCGCGCGCCTCCGGGTCGATTTGGTCGATGATGATGTGCAGGCGCACCAGCGCGCCTTCGCCGAAGAAGACGGTGAAGCCGGAGAGAGAGCCGCGATAGGATTTCGACAGCAACCGGCATATCCGCTCGCGCACGGTGGAATTGAACCGATCGCGCGGGATGTACGCGAGAGCGGAGACAAACCGGTCGAACCGGTCGCGCCGCAGGAAAAGTCGCGTGTGCGGACGCTTGTTCAGTTGCAGAACGCCGAGGGCGATGGTGGTGAGCGTCTGCTCGTCGATCTGCAGAAGCTCGTCGCGCGGGAACGTCTCCAGAATATTGAGGAGCGCGTTCTCATTGTGCCCGCCAGGCGCGAAGCCGGCGTTCTCCAGAACGGCGGAAACCTTGCCGCGCACCAGCGGAATGTCGCTGGCGGGGCGGTTATAGGTGGCCGAGGTGAAGAGGCCGACAAAGCGTTCTTCCCCGATGAGCCGTCCGTCAGCGGAATAAAGTTTCACGCCGACATAGTCCATCGCCGTTCGCCGGTGGACGATGGATCGGGCGTTCGCTTTGGCGATGATGAGGATTTCGTCGGATTGGAGAAACGCGTCGACCGACGGCGTCAGGCGTCCGTCCGCCTGAAACGTGCCGCCGAGAATTCGCCGGTCCTTGTCGCGCAACAGGCCGCGATCCAGCTCCGGCGCGTGCTCGAAGGAGACGCCGTTCTCCGTCTTCCGGTAGTCGAAGCGCCGTACGCCGAGAAAGGCGAACTTATTGTCCCACATCCATTTCAGGAACTCGACGGCTTCGCGGCGGCGCTCGCGGCTGACGCTTTCAATGCGCGCGCGCTCCAGCTGGGCGATGGCGGAGGCGAGACGGGCGCGCATGTCCTCCCAATCGTCCACGGCGATCTGGACGTCGGCGAGCACGGCGCGAATTTCGCGTTCCAGGTCCTCCGCTTCGGAGCCGTCTGAAGCGGGGTCCATCTCGATGCGGATGACCGCTTCGCGGAGATAGTCGCCGCGCTCGGCGATCGTTCCGGCGTCATCGCGCGCGATGTCGAGAACGGCGTTGAGGAAGTACGAAACGGTTTTGCCGCTGTCGGCGAGTGCGGCGGAGATGCTGTCGACGAGAAACGGTCGGTCCTGCGTCGCGATTTCCGCGATCAGCCGCGCATCGCGCCAGGACGCTCCCTCGACGGATCGGACACGGACGAGCGCCTCTCCGGAAGGCCGCGTTTTAAGGAAGGTCCAGGTCTCGGCGACGCGATCGACAAGCGCGTCCGGGTTCTCGACACGGCCGTCTTCGGCGATGCGATAGCGGGCCGCCTGGCTGAGATAGTCCGCGAAAGCCGAGAGCGGCGCGCCGTCGCCTTCAAAGGCGTCGGGCGCGCGCTCGCGCGCGATCGCGAGAGCAGCGTTCAGATCGAATTCAGCATCGAGTTCGAAGCGGGCGGCCATGGGCGCGTCTCCGGAAAGGTCAGCCCGGACCCCGCCGGACGCGGACCACATGTGCAAACCTTTCAGCGGATATCAACGCCAGTTGACGACGCTGCAGCGCGAAATTGACCGAGCGTCAGCCCGTCGTGCCCGTGGCGTCGTCCGCTGCGGTGTCGAGATCGACCGCGTCGGTCTCGTCCGCGCCGGGATCGACCTTCGGCTGACGACGGCTCAACGGGAAGCGATCGCGCGCTTTGGCGCGCTCGCGGCGCACGGCGTACGCAATGAGGAACGCGCCGAGCACGCCGATGGCGAGCACGCTGACGAGCGGCACGCCGCCGCCGCCGCGCAGGGCTGCGAAGAGTGAGAACGCGACCGCGGGCGACCAGAGCGCCGCCGCCGCCGGTCCGTGCGAGGCGTGACCGAGCGCGGCTGCGAGCCCGGCGACCATGATCGCCGCGCCGAGGGAGGCGGAAAGAAGGAGCGACGTCTCGCCGGTCGCGAGCAGCATGGCGCCGGAGCCGAAAGCAGCGCCAAGGACGCAGAGCGCGGCCACATAGTCCGCACGCCAATGGAACGGGCGCGGCGACGCCTTGCCGCCGACGAGATAGGACTGCTGCAGACGTCTAGCGACATACAGCGCGGGCGCCGCCATCGCCGCCCAGATGAGCGCGCGCGCTGGGACGGCGAGGCTGGAAAGAATAGCGAGGCAGGCGATCATGCCGCCGATGACGGCGAGCCCGGCGCCGGAGCGGCGCGACAGATCGGAGATAAGGTAAAGGCGGGCGGCGCGTGAAAGCGGCTGCGAGCGGACGCGTCGACGCGCCTCGCGCTCGGCGCGAGCCTGAAGATCATGAACAGAGCTGGCGTTCGCCGGAACGGAGATCACGCGCGTCCTTCTCCCAAATCGCCACGTTCCCGCATCACGGCTTAGGATTCTAAAGGATGCGTTAACGAAACCCCTTGGTGGACCGATTTGCCGACCCGCCCAAGAAAGAACCGTCAGCGGGTGGGCGCGCGCGTCGCCTGCAGAAGCTCGCCGCGGAGGACGAGCGCGTCGATGTTTTCCGGGTCGCGGCTGATCGCCTCGATGACGTCTTCCAGCGCGCGCTCGTAGTCGCCGAGCGCCTGCAGGGCGCGGCCGCGCAGAATGATGAGACCGGCGGCGGCGCGCCCGTCCGCGTCGGCGGCGTCGACGGTTTCGACGACGCGGCCCCAGCGCCCGGTGGTGGCGAAGGCCTTGGCGGCGGCGGTGTTCACGGCGAAAGACGTCGGCGCGATGGCGAGCGCCGCATCGGCGGCCTCTTCGGCTTCACGAGGAAGGTCGGCGGAAAGGAACGCGTCGATCGCCTGAACGAGCAAACGTCCGCGCAAGCCGGGGTCGCCCGCCTCATGCTCGGCGAGGGCGCGAAGGCGACGGGCGCCGGTGGTTTTCTTCCCGAGCGCGATTTCAGCGAGAGCGAGGCAGTGCTGCGCCGCCGGGTCGCCGGAATTCGCGGCCCAGCGCGCGGCGGTGGAATACCCGCGGCCCGGCTCGCGTTCGACTTCGGCGATGCAGGCGTCGTAGTCACGGTCCTGCGCCGGTGCGGCGTCCTGCAGCGCGAGCGCGAGAAATAGAGAAATAATCATGAGGGCGGCTATGGCCCCGGAAGGCGGCGATTTCTAGTCGGCGTCGCGCGCCTCGCAGGAATTTTCTTCTGGCGCGGCGGCGACGGACGCCGGCACCTTGACGATCTTCGGCTTCTTGACCGGCGTTTCGGCGGCGACGCGCGGGCGGAACATAGCGCGCTCGACCGCGCCCCCGGCGAGGCGTTCGCCCCAGACGCCGGCGACGGCCCCAAGCGCGAATGCGAGTGCGAGAAATCGAGGATCCATAGCCGTCGCTCCTTTTATCGGAGCCAACGTGCCTCAGGACTTTTGAAATCCGGTTATTCGGCGGCGCGGCTCGCGGCGGCTTCGGCGGCGGCTGTCGCCGCGTCGTCGGTCGTCGCTTCGGCAGCGGCGTCCGCGGTCGGCTCGTCGGCGTCTTCGCCGTCGATCTCAATCGGGCCGGAGGCCGGGAAATGGCAGGTCACGCGCGCGCCTTCGCCCGGCGCGCTTTCCATGCGCACCCAGCCGCCATGCAGCTCGACGAAGCTCTGAACGAGGGCGAGGCCGAGGCCGGCGCCTGCGCCGGGGCCCGCGCTCTCGAAACGGTCGAAAGCGCGCGACTGATCCGTAGGCGACACGCCACGGCCCGTATCGGTGACGGTGATGGAGACGTCCTCGCCGACGCGCCGCGCGCTGAGGGTCACCTGTCCGCCGCTCGGGGTGAAAGCGAACGCGTTGGAGAGGAGGTTGAAGAGGATCTGCTTTAGCCGTTTCTCATCGGCCACGACCACGCCGATGTCTTTCGGGCAGTCGAGTTTCAGCGCGACCTGCGTGTCTTCCGCCTTCAGCGCCGCATAGGTGATGGCGTTCTCCAGCACCTTGCGGATGTCGAGTTCGCCGACTTCCAGCGACAGGCGGCCCGCATCGATGGCGGCGAGGTCGATAACGTCGTTGATGAGGTCGAGAAGGTGGTTCGCCGCGGAAAGCACGCTGGAGGCGTAGTCCTTCTGGCGATCGTTCAGTGAGCCGAACATTTCGCTCTCGAGGATCTCCGAGAAGCCGATGATCGTGTTGAGCGGATTGCGCAGCTGATAAGAGACGTGGTCGACGAATTTCGACTTCACGCGGTCCGCCGCTTCAAGCCAGGCGTTGCGCTCGCGAAGCTCTTTTTCGCGTTCGCGGGTGTCGGTGATGTCACGGAAGACGACAAGGGTCGCGCCGTCGGGCAGCGGCTCGGTCGAGCAGGCGAGCGTACGCCCGTCCGTGAACGCTGCTTCCTGATCGTCAATGGGCGTGCGGCCGTCCGAAGACAGCGAAGTCACCCGGCGTTTGACTTCTTCCGCCAGAGCGCCCGCTTCCGGCGACAGGGCGACGAGGCGTTTCGCCAGATCATCGACGCGCGAGCGTTTGTCGGTTTCGGTGTCGATGGCGAGGCCGAAGAGATCGCGGAAGACGTGGTTCGCGAGACGCAGGCGTCCGTCGCCGCCGAAGACCGCGACGGCGTCGGCGAGATTGTCGAGGGTCGCTTCCTGAACCTTGATGACCGTGTTGAAGCGGGCTTCGAGGTCGAGGCGTTCGGTGATGTCTTCAAAAACGACCAGCACGCCCCCGAGCGGATGGTGCTGGGAGATGACGCGCAGGGAACGCCCGTTCGGCAGTGTCCAGATCGCGTCCGGCAGCGCGCCCGCTTTGGCGTCGGCGGCGTCGCCCGTATTCATCGTGTACAGAGAAAGCTGCTCGTCGCGCCAGCCGCTGAAATCGGCGATCTGCGGCAGCGATCCGCGCTCATGCAATCGGTCGAGGATCTCGCCGTGTTTCGGGCGCGCGGCGAGATCGGAGTCGTCGAGCTTCCAGAGCGCTTGGAAAGCCCGGTTGTGGAAGACGAGCTCCTGTTTGGCGCCGAAGACGGCGACGGCCGCCGGGATCTGATCGAGGGTGCGGTGGTGCGCGTCCAGATGCCGGGCGAGATCTTTTTTCGCTTTCTGGGCGTCGGTGATGTCGATCGCCATGCCGCCGATGGCGGCGTCGCCCGCGCCATGCAGCGGCGTCTCGACAATGCGCAGAATGCGTTGCGCGCCGCCAATGGCGACGGAGAACCGGTTCTCCGCGCGCGCCCCTTCCGACTTGGCCTTCGCGGCGAGACGCTTGGAGGCGGAGGCGAGCTCCAGCTGGCGCCGCACCGCATCGGCGGGGCTCGCCGCTTCCACGGCTTCGGCGTAGGCGCGGTTCGCCCAGATGAGTTTCAGCTCGGCGTCGCGTCGCCACATGGGCGTCGGCGCACGTTCAATGAGAGCGTGGCTCGCGTGGAGGTCGCCTGCGCGCTCGGATAGCTTGCCGAGGCCGCCGGCGTCCTCGGCCATGCGCGCGGCGGGGTCCGTCAGCCAGAGCGCGACCTGGCCGCCCGCGGCGCGACCGTCGATCTCGATCGGCCGTCCGTCTTCGGAGTAAACGACGCCAGCGAAGCTGACGCCGTGCTCACGCAACTCCTTGATGCGCTCGCCCAATGGTCGGCGCTCCGGCGTGCGGGCGTCTTCTTCCAGGGCGAGGCCCGACAGGGCGTTGAGCAGCCGACGCACCGGGTCGGGCTCGCCCGGATCATCGCCGGCGAAGGTCAGCATGGAGGCGAGGGCCGCCGGGCCGCCGAGGACGCGCGGGCGGCCCCAATCGGCGCCGATCTCGGCGGCGGTGTCCTCCCAGACGATAACGAGGCCCGGGTGCGCGGCGAGAACGCTTTCAGCCTTCTCCAGCCGGCCTTCCATGACGGCGAGGCGCTCGGACCATTTCAGCGACTGGCGCTTGGCGTCGCGGGCGAGCTTGACGATGAAGAGCGCGGCGCCGGCGGCGAGGCTCGCCGCGCCGATGGCGCTTGCGGTCGTCGGGTCGAGGGCGACGCCGGAGAGGACCGCCGCGTGCGCCGCGCCGAAAGACGTCGTCGCCGCCGCCGTCAGGGCCGTCGTCGCTTTCAGCGCCCGTCTCATCTCGCCTCTTCCGTTCATCGAAGCCGCGCAGCGCACCCAGCGCGCGAAAAATTCATCGACGGACTATGCTGAGGTTCGCGCGCTCTGGCCACAGGGTTTTTACGCATGAGCGCGCGACCGATCCGCCTCCGAAAGCATCGATACGCGAAAAGGGTTATGCGCTCCCGACGCCGCCATGAAGGTCGAAAACAAAAACGGCGGCCCGAAGGCCGCCGTTTTAAGAGCGTCGAAATTCGGCCTTAGCCGCGACGGCGCGCCGCGAAGCCGAGACCGAGAAGGCCGAGGCCGAAGAGGCCGAGAAGGCCCGGCTCGGCGACGTCGGTCGTCTTGCGACCGAGGGTGATGTCGTCCAGACCGAACCCGTCGTTTTTGTCGTTGTCGATGTTGGCGAACGAGATGGTCAATTGGTCGATCGGTTTGGCGAACATCGCGCTGATGTATGACAGCTGACCATTCGGTTCGTTTTCAAACTGAACGAAAGCTGACGCTAGCTCGCCATCGGCGAAAAGGATCTCAAACGTCGCGCCCTGGTCGGAGGGATCCTGCAGGAAGAAACCGAGAGCGTCGAAATCGAATCCGAGGCCCGCGATGTCGAGGGTGACGGATAGAAGGTCGAGGCTTTCAAAGAACTGGGGGCCGGCGACGCCCTCTCGGCCGGTGATGTTGCCGGCGCCGATGGCGAACTGGAGGCCCTGCTGACCGGCAGCGACGGCGTTGAATTCGCCGACGGCGGTGGAGAGCGTCGTCAGCCCGCCGCCTACGGCGAAGCCTTCAAAGCTTTCGGTGACCGATGTGTCGAGGCTGGCGAGAAGCGCTGCTTCCGCATCAAGAGGCGCTGCTTGATCGACGCTGATCATGATGTCTGCGGATGAAGAAACGACGACGCCGGCGTTGGCGGCAGTCGCCGAAAGAACGCTGAGCGCGCTGGCGAGGAGAAACTGTTTCATCTGACGCAACCTTTTGGCTCTGAGAGGAGAGGCTCTTGTTCAAATAACGAGCAAGCGACATGCCAGTGCGGCGACAGAGTACATTGCTCCGTACATCAGCGCTTTAAATGGTTAACGATATATGAGGCGCGAGAGGCCGGTGAGGCGAGGCGTAAAAAAAGGCGGCGCGCCGTAAAGCGCGCCGCCACTTTCCCGGCTGACCGCGTAGCTTAGTAGCGGTAGTGCTCGGACTTGAACGGCCCGGTTTTCTCGACACCGATATAGGCGGCCTGCTCGTCTGAAAGCGCCGTCAGCTTCGCGCCGACTTTGGCGAGGTGAAGCGCGGCGACTTTCTCGTCGAGGTGCTTCGGTAGCACGTAGACTTCGTTCTTGTACTGATCGCCCTTGGTGTAGAGTTCGATCTGCGCCAGCGTCTGGTTGGTGAAGGACGCGGACATGACGAAGCTCGGGTGGCCGGTGGCGTTGCCGAGGTTCACGAGGCGCCCTTCGGAGAGAAGGATCATCCGCTTGCCGTCCGGCTTTTCGATCATGTCGACCTGCGGCTTGATGTTGGTCCATTTGTAGTTGCGCAGGCTCTCGACCTGAATCTCGTTGTCGAAGTGGCCGATATTGCAGACGATCGCCATGTCCTTCATCTCGCGCATGTGGTCGAGGGTCAGGATGTCCTTGTTGCCCGTTGCGGTGACGAAAATGTCCGCACGCGGCGCGGCGTCTTCCAGGGTGACGACTTCAAAGCCGTCCATGGCCGCCTGCAGGGCGCAGATCGGGTCGATCTCGGTGACGAGGACGCGCGCGCCGGCGCCGCGGAGCGATTCCGCAGAGCCTTTGCCGACATCCCCGTAGCCCGCGACGCAGGCGATCTTACCAGCCATCATCACGTCCGTACCGCGACGGATGGCGTCGACGAGGCTTTCGCGGCAGCCGTACTTGTTGTCGAACTTTGACTTGGTGACCGAGTCGTTGACGTTGATCGCCGGGAACGGAAGCGTGCCCGCCTTCTGGCGCTGGTAAAGGCGCAGAACGCCGGTGGTCGTTTCTTCCGTGACGCCCTGGATCGAGGCTTTGACGCGCGAATAGAAGCCCGGGTCTTTCGCGAGGCGCGCCTTGATGACGTCGAAGAGGCAGGTCTCTTCTTCATTGGACGGATTGTCGAGAACGGACGGGTTCGTCTCCGCTTCCGCGCCGAGGAGGATGAGGAGCGTCGCGTCGCCGCCGTCGTCGAGGATCATGTTGGCGACTTCCCCGTCCGGCCACTCCCAGAGACGGTCCGCATATTCCCAGTATTCCTGAAGGGTCTCGCCTTTGACGGCGAAGACGGGCGTGCCGGCGTCGGCGATGGCGGCGGCGGCGTGGTCCTGTGTCGAATAGATGTTGCAGGACGCCCAGCGCACGGTGGCGCCCAGGGCTTCGAGGGTCTGGATGAGGACCGCCGTCTGGATCGTCATGTGCAGCGAGCCGGCGATGCGCGCGCCTTTCAGGGGCTGCGCGGCGCCATACTCTTCGCGCGTCGCCATCAGGCCCGGCATTTCGGTTTCGGCGATGGCGATCTCCGCGCGGCCGTATTCGGCGAGGGAGATGTCTCGGATCACATAATCATTGTCGGACATGGGGCGGGCCTTTCAGGGCTTGGAAATCATCGTCGGGCGCGGGCTAGCACGCTCCCGCAAGGATATAAAGATGTCTTTATATGAATTTGGCCGGCGTCAGTTCGCCCCGCTCACATAGGCGTAAGGCGGCGAGCCGAGCGCGGCGTAGCCTTCCGCCGGGGCGAGATCGATGCGGAGCTTCTCGACGTCCTCGCGTTTGTACATGTAGGGCGGCTGACGGAAGCTCGGGCAGTAGTGAGCGACTAGGCTCTTGCGGGTCTTCGCCGCGTCGAGCCGCGCGTCGCCGCCATGGAAGAGATTGGAGTGCCAGATGAGCGCGTCGCCTTTCTTCGGGCGAAAGAGCGTGCGCGCGAGCCCCGCTTCCTGCGCCTGCGCCTCCAGCTTCGGCCCCCAGCCTTCGGCTTCGGGCGACTGCGGCTGGTGCCAGACCGAGCGGCCGTGGAAGAGCGTCTGCGGCAGTTTGTGCGAGCCCGGATAATAGACGAGTTCGCCGGAGTTCGGCTCAATGTCCTCCAGAGCGATCCATGCCGCGACGAATTCGTTGGCGGAGTTCACCCGCACGAAGGCGACGTCGGAATGCACCGGCTGGGTGGAGCCGTAATAGAAGGTGAGGGTCTGCGTCGCGAGAGGGACGGCGTCCATCACCAGTTCGGCGAAGCGCTTGATGCGCGGCGCGAAGATCGCCGCCTGCGCCGCCCGGCTCTCCATGTGCAGATCAAGAAGCTTCGCTTCCGGCAGCTGAATGGTCTCCCGGTCGGCGACAAGGCGCCGGGCCTTGGACTGCAGCATGCGCGAGCCGTCCTCGAGGGAGCGGTCGATATCGGCGAGGATCGTATCGATCAGCACATGGTCGACGGCGTTCTTGAGGACGACGAAGCCGTTGTCGATGAAGTGGTCGAGGAGGGCGAACTCCTCTTCGCTCACCCGCCCCAGCTCCAACTTGCCCGCGAGGGTCTCTTTCGCCGTCGAGACGTCGATCCAGAAGCCGCCCGTCGGGTGAACGAATTCCGGGCGAACGTCCGGGTCCATCGGTTTTTCGCCGCGCCGCGGTTCGTTCGCCTCGGCGATGCGGGCGCGGACGTCGAAAGGGGCGTTCAGAAGGCTCATGCTGTCTCTCCGGCGGCGATGGCCTCAAGGCCCTCGCGAAAGCTGGGGTAGCGCGGCGCCCAGCCGAGATCGGATTTGAGGCGCGCGTTCGAAACCCGTTTGTTGTCGGAATAAAACGATCGCGCCATGGCGCTCAACTCCGCGCTCGCGAACGGAACGGCGGGCGGCGGCGGCGCGTCGAGAAGGCGCGCGGCGTAAAGCGCCGGGTCGCCGGGGGCGGAGGGTTCGTCGTCGACGAGATTGTAGATCGCCCCGTCCTTGGGCGCGGCGATGGATCGCGCCAGCGCGTCGGCGGCGTCGGCGACATGGATGCGGTTGAAGACTTGGCCGGGCTTCTCGACGCGCCGCGCCGTGCCCGTCCGCACCTGGTCGAGCGCGGAGCGGCCTGGCCCGTAAATGCCGCCGAGGCGGAAAACGTGAAAGGGCAGCGCGTGCTCCATGGCGAAGAGCGTCCAGTTCGCCTCCGCCCGCACGCGGCGCTTGCCGCGCTCGCCTGTCGGCGCGAGGTCGGAGGTCTCGTCCACGGCGCCGCCCTTTCGGTCGCCATAAACGCCGGTGGTGGAGAGATAGCCGAGCCAGCCGACGCCCGGCGCCGCCGCGGCGAGGGCGGGCGCGCAGCAGCGATAGACCGGGTCGCCCGCTTCATCAGGGGCGATGGAGAGAAGAACGGCGGTCGCGTCGTCCAGCTCGTCCGACGGGAACAGCGAACCCGCCGACCAGATGACCGGCTCGGCGCCCGCGGCGCGCATTTTGTCGGCTTTCTTGGCGCTGCGCGTCGTGCCGCGGACCCGCCAGCCCTCCCTCAGCAGCCGCTCGCCGAGGGCGGCGGCGGTGAAGCCGTAGCCGAAACAGAAGAGCGTATTCGCCATGCTCGCCGGTTCTCCGTGCGTCGCCGCGCTTGACCGTCGCCTGCGACCGCGCCCACTGAACGCGTATGACCTACCGTCTCTTCATCGGTCTGTCGCCGCCCGATCCCGTCCGCGACGCCCTCGCGAGCCGACGCGAGGGCCTCCCCGGCGCGCGCTGGCGCGAGGCCGACAGCCTGCATCTTACGCTCCATTTCCTCGGCGAGGCCGATCGGCGGATGTTCGAGGACGTCGCGAGCGCCTTATCCGACGTCCGCGCGCCCGGCTTCATGCTGGAATGGACCGAGATCGGCGTTTTCGGATCGGAGGGGCGACCGCGCGCGGTCTGGGCGGGCGTCCGCGCCAATGACGGCCTCACTCTACTCCATGGACGCGTCGGCGCCGCCATTCGCAAGGCGGGCGTCGAGCCGGAAAAACGCAAGTTCACCCCGCACGTCACCCTCGCCTATCTGCGCGGCGCGCATGACGCCGATGTCGCGAAGTACGCGGGCGAACAGGACCTCATCGACGTTCCTGACTGGCCCGTGGGCGAGTTTCATCTCTACTCATCCCATCTCGGCGGCGACCACAGCGTCTACCGGCTGGAGGAGAGTTACTTTCTGGAGCGTCCGTAGGGTTCGCGCGTAGGCTTCGCGCTCTGGGGCCATCCTTCGAGACGCCCGCTGCGCGGGCTCCTCAGGATGAGCATTGCGATAGCTGCACCAACATCAGATTCTCATCCTGAGGAGGGTCCGCCGCGCAGGCGGCGGGGCCGTCTCGAAGGATGGAGGCGAGGCGCGGACATCAAAAAATCCGTAGACGCTCAGTCTTCCTCATTCTCAATATGATCGAGAAATCCGGAGACGCCCTGTTCGACGAGGTCGAGCACGCGGTCGAAGCCGTCGGGGCCGCCGTAGTAGGGGTCGGGCGTTTCGCGCTCCTCGCAGTCGGCGAAGTCGAGGAGGAGGCGGATATCGCATTCGCGGTTGGGCGGCGCCATGGCGAGGAGGTCGTTCTGGTTCCGAAGGTCCATGGCGACCAGGAAGTCGAACTCATAGAAATCGGAGAACGCGACTTCGCGCGCCCGCTGGTGGGAGAGGTCGTAGCCGCGGCGCCCGGCGGCGCGGATCATCCGCGCGTCGGGCGGGTCGCCTTCATGCCAGCCGCCGGTGCCGGCGCTTTCGATATAGACCTTGAGCCCGCGCTCGCGCGCCATCGCCCGCGCGACGCCCTCCGCCGCCGGCGAGCGGCAGATGTTTCCGAGGCAGACGAAGAGAACGCGCTTCATCACGAAAGCATGATCGGTTTTGCAAACCGGGTCGAGGTCGCTGCGCGGAAGGAGTAGCGTCCCGCCCGCAGCTGAACGGGTTCCACCCATGACCATCTCGCTTTCCGGTTTCCTTCTGCCGACGCTCACGCGCACTCTCGACCGCCTCGACCACCTCCTCGACAAGGGCGAGGCCTATGCGGCGGAGAAATCCATCGACGCCGAGGTGCTCCTCGGCCTTCGTCTTTACCCGGACATGCTTCCGCTATCGTCGCAGTTCATTATCGCAAGCGATGTCGCCCAGCGCGGCTCGGCCCGCCTCGCAGGTCTCGAGCCGGAAGCCTGTCCCTCGCCTACGGACCGCAATTTCGCGGTGCTTCGCGCTTATGTCGCGAACGCCAAGTCCCTCGTCGAAGGCCGCGACGCCGCTGCAATCGATGCGAGCGCGGCGACGGAGTTGACGGTTCCCGTCGGTCGCGACCGTACGGCGACGCTGACCGGCGAAGCTTTCGCGCGGATGTTCATGCTTCCGAACGTCTATTTCCACGCCGCGACCGCCTACGCCCTGTTGCGTCAGGCGGGCGTTTCCCTTGGCAAGATGGACTTCCTCGGCGACGTTTGAGGGATGAGCCGGCGCATCGTCATCCTCACCGGCGCCGGGATCTCCGCGCCCTCCGGCGTCTCGACCTTTCGGGACGCCGACGGCGTCTGGGCGAAATACGACTATCGCGAGGTGGCGACGCCGGAAGGCTTCGCCGCCAACCCGGCGCTTGTTCATTCCTTCTACAACGCCCGGCGGGCGGGACTTGCGGGCGTTCAGCCGAACCCGGCGCATCTCGCCCTCGCGGAGCTGGAGGCGCATCTCGACGCCGTCGGCGGGCGCCTGACGCTCGTCACCCAGAACGTCGACGACCTGCACGAGCGGGCGGGCTCGAAACGCCTGCTCCACATGCACGGCGAGCTGGCGAAAGTCCGCTGCGGGTTCTGCGCGGACGTCCGGTCGTGGGCGGAGGACCTCTCGACCGAGATCGTCTGTCCCGCCTGCGGCACCCTCGGCTCTCTCCGGCCTCATGTGGTCTGGTTCGGCGAGATGCCGTTTCATCTGGAAGAGATCGCCGTGGAGCTCGCGGAAGCCGATCTGTTCGTCTCCATCGGCACCTCGGGCTCAGTCTACCCGGCGGCGGGCTTCGTCGCCGAGGCGCGCATGGCCGGGGTTCCGTGCGTGGAGCTGAACCTCGAGCCGAGCGATAACGCGGCGCTCTTCACCGAGACCCGCTATGGACCCGCCGACGAAGTCGTGCCCGAATGGGCGCGCGAGATCATTCGCGGGGCGTCGGGGGCGACGAGGAGATGACCATGAAACTGCGCGCTCTGCTCGCGCTCGCGGCGATGGCGTGCGCGGCCTCGCCCGCCATGGCGCAGGCGTACCCGCCGGAGCGGTCGCCCCTGAAGCCGCAGACCTATGTGGCCGTCAGCGTCGGCGGCATCGCGTTTTCGTCGGCCTCCTTCGAGCTGTCCGGACCGGACGACCTCCTTGAGATCGACACCCGCGAGGGCGAAGCGTGGTCCGTCGCCATCGGCATCGCCGAAGGGCCCGTGCGCGGCGAAATCCAGTACGCGAACCGCCGTGTCGATATCGAAAACATCTCCGCCTCGGGCGTTCCCCTCGCCGCCGGCGGCGGGGAGGTCGAGCTCGGCGGGCTCTATCTGAACGGCTACTATGACTTCGAGACCGGCGCGCCCCTCGTCCCCTATCTCGGCTTTGGCATCGGCGGGGCCTTCGTCGACGCGCAGGCGGAAGCGGGCGGCGCGGTCTTTTTCGATGAGGCCGACACCGTCTTCTCGGCGCAGCTGATGGCGGGGGCGAGCCTCCGCCTCGGTCCGAACGCGGAGCTCTTCGGGGAGTACGTCTATTACGGCACCGGGCGCACCCGCTATGACGAGTCCGCGGTAACCGTCTCCACGGTCAACGGCGTCACCATCGTCTCCGAAGGCGGCCGCGTGCCGACCGACGACTACGACGTTCAGGGCCACAGCTTCGGCGTCGGCTTCCGGCTGCTGTTTTAAGGGCGCCCTTGCATCGCGGGGCGGGTTTCGCCCTTATGCGGCCTCACTGAAAGCGTCCTCGTTGAAAAGTGTCTTCGTTGACTGGCCCGCCTGTTTCATGACCGACATTCCCGCCGACGCCCGGCCCATCTACAACGCGCCTTCAGCCCGCCTTGGCGACCGCGTGCGCGCCGCGACGGGAGATCTCCTTGACGGTTGGCGGCGGCGCGAGCTGTGGACCGCGCTCGGCTTTGAAGAGCTGAAGCGGCGCTATCACGGCACGGCGCTCGGGCTCTTCTGGTCCATCGCCTCTTACGGGCTCTTCGTCGGCATCTTCATTCTGGTGTTCGGCGTTTTCGGGTCGGCGCACCTGCCGAGCTATTCCGTCCACGTGTCGGTCGGTTGGCTCGTCTGGACGCTCCTCTCCAATCTCTTCATCGGCGGCTCGACGGTGTTTTTCCGGGCGGGCCCGTGGATCGCCGGGACGGCGATGCCGTACACGACGTTCATTTTCCGCGATGTCTGGATCGAGCTTCTGCTCGCCGGCGCCGCGGCGAGCGTGGTCGTTCTCATCATCGCGCTCTCGGGCGCGCCGTGGTCGACCATGATGCTGCTGGCGTTCCCGGGCTTCGCGCTTTGCATCCTTTTCGGTTTCGCGGCGGCGCTCGCCCTCGGCGTCATCTGCCTGCGTCTGAAAGACCTGCGCTTCGTCACTCAGGTCGGCGTACGCGCGGCGTTCTTCCTGACGCCGATCCTCTGGGAGTACGACCCGACCGTCGATACGCTCCGCACCCGGCTCGCAATCTGGAATCCGGTCACCCATTTTCTGGAAATCGTCCGCGAACCTCTCGCCGGGAACCTGCCGAGCGCGATGAATTACGCCGTCGCGGGCGGGACGACGCTCGCGACGATGCTCGTCGCTTTCGCCCTTTTCGCGGGTTTCCGTCGCCGCATACCGCTCTGGGCCTGACGATGACGCATCTCTCCGCCCGCGACGTCGAACTCGTCTTCCCCTTGAGCGCCGGTCGTCAGCCGAAATTCAGCGACGCGCGCGCCCAGAGCGACCGGTTCATCCGCAACAAAGCGGGTCGCGCGACGGGGCTGCGCGCGCTCACCGAGATCAATTTCTCGCTTTCCGACGGCGACCGGTTGGCCCTTATCGGCCGCAACGGCTCCGGCAAATCGACGCTCCTGCGCGTCCTCGGCGGCGTCCTGCCGCCGGACAAGGGAGAGGTGCTGGCGGCGGGCGCGCTACGCGGCATCTTCAACCTGCAGGTCGGCGCGCAACCGTCCGCCAGCGGACGGGATAACATCATTCTCTCCGGCCTCGTCGCCGGGCGCACGCGTGCGGAGATCGCCGAACGCGAAGCGGAGATCATCGACTTCTCCGAGCTCGGCGATTTCATCGACATGCCGTTCGGCTCGTACTCCGCGGGCATGAAAATGCGCCTGCTCTTCGCCGCCGCGACCGCGTTCGCGCCGGACATCCTCATTCTCGACGAATGGCTGTCGGCGGGCGACGCGCCTTTTCGCGCCAAGGCGCAGGCGCGCATGAGCGAAATGGTGGAGCGATCCGGCGTTCTCGTCCTCGCCTCGCACCAGCGCGCGCTCGTGCGCGATGTCTGCACCCTCGGGCTCTGGCTCCACGAAGGGCGCATGCAGATGTTCGCGCCGGTCGACGAGGTGCTGGATGCTTATGATGATTTTCAGGCGAAGGCGGACTGAGGGTCAGCGCGTCGCAAGAAAGTCGTGGGCGAGTTCCGCCGCGTAGTAGAGATGATAGAACGTGCTCGCCGGAATAAGGTCCGCATCGGGACGGCTCTCGGCGTCGATGCGGTCGATCCAGCCGCCGGAGATGGCGGGCTTCAGGTAAAGATCAAGAATGGCGCCCGCCGCGGCGTCGGCTTCCGCCGCCGCGCCCGGAACGCCCGCCCGAGCCTGCATGATCGCCGCCTTCAGAAGCTCCGTCTGCACCCAGAGACGTTTCGTCGGTCGGGTCTGGACGCCTGACGGATCGCTCTCATCGCTGAGCGCGATCTCGCCCGGCTTCCGCGTCGCGCGCGCGGCGTCGAACAGGGCGGCGCACTCGACGTCATAGCGCGGGCCGCCGAAGCTTTCGCGCCAGCGCAGGAGCCAGACCCATTCCACATGGTGGCCGGGCTCCAGCCGCGCGCGGTCGGCCTCCGGCGTGGCGGACCAGTCGTCGGCGAACCACTCGATCAGCGGGCCGTTTTCGTAGAACCGCTCTTTGAAGAGCTGCAGGAACGTGTCCGCCTCTTTGAGGTATCCCGCTTCGCCCGTATGCTGATGAAGCGTCAGGAACGTTTCGAAGAGGTGCATGTGCGGGTTCTGTCGCCGGAGCGGCGCCAGCCTGTCGAGGTTCTCCCGGACGCCGCCCGCCGGGTGTCGGAAGGGGCCGCGGAGGAGGGCGAGCGTCTCTTCGAACAGACGCTCCGCACGCGGCGTCGGCGCCGCCTTCCGGATCCATGAGAGGCTGAGGAGCGCGAAAGCGTGGTCATAGGCGTCGCGCGAGCCGTCGCGCACGGAGAGGTCGGCTTCCAGCCGATGGGCCCAGCCTGGCGCGCCGGATTTCGCCCAGGCCAGTTCTTCGATGCGCGCGAGGCCGCTTTCCAGAAACGCGCCTGCATCAAGGAGGCCGAGCGTGTGGGCGTGGGCGTAGACATATAGCTGGCGGAAGGAGACGCGCACGCGACGAACTTCCTCGCGCGCCGGTGCGCCGGTAAGGCTCAGCGCTTCAAGAAACGCGCCCGTTTCGTCTGTCGCTCGCTCCCGCCAGAACGGCAGCGCTTCCTCGCGCGCCCAGCGTGCGAACGCCCTTAGCCGGTCCACCTTCTGCGTCTCCCCGTATCGTTCGTCGCCGCCATAGCACGCGTCGGCGCGGGGCGCGCGGGGGTCAGCCGACGGATCGGCCGCGGCCTTCCCAATAGGGCGCGCGCAGCTCCCGTCGGAGGATCTTGCCGGAGGCGTTGCGCGGCAGGGCGTCGATGAAATCGACCGAGCGGGGAACCTTGAATCCGCCGACCTGCGTTCGCGCGAAGGCGATGACGGCGTCTTCGTCGATGGCGGCCTCCGGCGCTTTCACGACGATCGCCTTCACCGCTTCGCCCCAGGTGTCGTGAGGTACGCCGATGACGGCGACGTCCGCGACGCCCTCCATGCCGGCGAGCGCTTTTTCGACTTCCGTCGGATAAACGTTCTCGCCGCCGGTGACGATCATGTCCTTGATGCGATCAACGATGTAGATGTAGCCGTCTTCATCCTTATACGCCGCGTCTCCGGAGTAATACCAGCCGTCGCGAATGGCCTCCGCCGTCGCGTCCGGACGGTTGAAGTATCCGGTCATAATGGCGCCGGAGCGCACGGTGATTTCGCCGACTTCGCCCGGCGGCAGTTCCTTTCCATCTGGATCGACGACCCGGATCTCCGTCTTCGGCAACGGTTTGCCGGCTGATTTGAGGCGCGGCGAATTTGGGTCCTTGTGATCTTCCGCGGCGAGATAGGTGATGGAGCCCGTCAGCTCCGTCATTCCATAGTGCTGGCCGAACTCCGCATTCGAGAAGAGCCCCATCGCGCCTTTCAGAAGCTCAGGCGAAATTGGCGAGGCGCCGTAGTGGACCTGTTTGATCGAGGACAGGTCCGTCGTCTTCGCCTCTTCGGTGAGCCCGATGAAAAGCAGCATCGCCGGCACGAACATGCCGCGGGAAATCCGGCGCTCCTCAATGTCCTTCAGGACCAGAACCGGATCGAAGCCCGAGTGCATGACGATCTTCTGCCCACGGAACCAAGAGAGGATCGAAAAGCCGACGCCTGCGATATGGAAGAGCGGAACGCAGATGAGCGAGAGCTCGCCTGGCGTCCAGTTGAAGTCGTCATGCTCGCCGTCGGCGATATTGAGGAGGCCGGCGAAACAGTTGTGGCGCAGGACGACGCCTTTCGGAACGCCGGTCGTGCCGCTGGTATAAAGCTGCACCACGTCATCTGACGAATTTGGTTGGTGCGAGACGGCGGCCCCATCGCCGTTTCTGATGAATGCGTCGTACTCATCCGTCGTGATTCGGATGATCTCGACGTTTTGTGCAGCGCGCGCCGCCTCTTCGAAGGCGGGCTCTGCGAAAAACACGCGCGCGCCGGAATCGGCGACGACGGCGGCGACTTCCGGCGGGGCGAGGCGATAGTTCACCGGCGCGAGAACCGCGCCCATGCGGGCGGCGCCGAAGAGAAGGTCCCAGAACTCCGCGTGGTTCTGGCCGAGCCAGGCGATCCGATCGCCGGGTTTGACGCCCGCCGCGACCAGCGCGCGCGCGGCCGCATCGGCGCGGTCGTGCATTTCAGCGTAGGTGATGTCCCGTCCATCAGCGATCAGCGCCGTCTCGCCGCCCCGGACGTTCGCGTTGTTCGTGATGATTTCGTCGATCGTCTCGAATTGCGTGATGAGCCCCGCGGGCATGCCTGAAGCGTCCATGGTCGTCCTCCCGCGCGCCCGTGCATGCGAGCGCGGTTTCTTCTGCAGATTCAGGCGCCATGGAGCGTTGCATGGCGCCGCGTCGCGCCATCTAATCACAAAAAATAACGTGTTCGCAGCAGCAATCGTCTTGTTGCGTTGCAATATAGCCTGGGAGGTTCGCCGGTGACCGAGAATACCGTGTTTGACTATGTGGTCGTGGGCGCGGGGTCCGCGGGGGCGACTCTCGCTTCGCGTCTGTCCGAAGACCCGTCGAAAACGGTTTGTCTTCTCGAGGCGGGCACGGCGAACAAGGACCTGCGGGTCAACGCGCCGCTGATGCTCGGCAAGGCCGGCGAGCAGGACAAATTCAACTGGAAATACGACACCGAGCCGCAGACGGAGCTGAACAACCGTGTCTTATATTGGCCGCGTGGAAAGGGACTCGGCGGCTCCAGCGCCATCAACGCCATGTGTTATATTCGCGGCGCGCTGGAGGATTTCGACGGCTGGGAGGATGCGGGCGCCGCCGGTTGGGGCTGGTCGTCCGTTCTCCCCTATTTCAAGAAGTTCGAGGACTATTTCGGCGGCGAGGACCAATGGCACGGCGTTGGCGGACCGGTTTCGGTTTCGCAGCTGCGGCATGTGAATGAAACGACTCACGCGTTTCTGAACGCCGGGCGGGAGCTTGGGCATCCGGTGGTCGAAGATCTGAACGGCGCCGCTCGGGACGGCGTCGCGCTTTCCCACGTCACCCAGCGCAACGGTCAGCGTTGCTCGACCGCCGTCGCCTATCTCTCTGACGAAGTGCAGGCGCGGCCGAACCTAACGATCCTGACGCAGGCGCTCGCCGAGCGCGTCCTGTTCGACGGAAAGCGCGCCTCTGGCGTCGCAGCCAAGGTTAAGAGCGCGTATCAGGAGATCACGGCGTCAGGAGAAGTCTTTCTTTGCGGCGGCGCAATCAATTCGCCCCAGCTCCTCATGCTTTCCGGCGTCGGCCCCGCCGCGCACCTCGCCGAGCACGGAATTTCTGTCGTCGCGGACGTGCCTGGCGTCGGTGAGAATCTTCAGGACCATCTCGATGTTCTTGTTCAGTTTAAGGACAAAAAGCGCGTCACCATCGCCAGCCGGCTGGATCGGATGCCAAAAGACGCGATGGATTTGATGACATTCCTCATGAAGCGCGAGGGACCGCTGACGTCGAACGCCGCCGAGGCGACCGGCTTCGTGCGTTCGCGCGACGGGCTGAAGGTTCCCGATATCCACCTGCACTATGTGCCGTTCATGCTGGTCGACCACGGGCGCGAGACGGTGAAGGACTACGGGTTCTCTCTGCACGCGTGCAATCTCTATCCGAAATCCGTCGGTCATATTCGCCTGCGTTCAACCGACCCGGCGGACCATCCGCTCATCGATCCGCGCTACATGACCGCGGAAGAAGACTGGGACGTCATGATCGCCGCCGGCAAGCACGCGATGGCGTTTCTGGAATCAAAGGCGTTCGACGAATACCGCGGCGAGATCTTCGGGCCGAAGGAGCATCCGCAAACGGATGATGATTGGGATTCCTACATCCGCTCTAACGCCGAGACCATCTATCATCCCGTCGGCACGGCGAAAATGGGGACGCTAGAAGACGAGATGGCGGTGACAGATCCGGAGTTGCGGGTGCGCGGCGTTGAGGGTTTGCGCGTCGTCGACGCCTCGGTCATGCCCTTCGTCACCGGCGGCAACACGAACGCCCCAACGATTATGATCGCGGAGCGCGCCGCGGCTATGGTGAAGGCTGCGGCTTAAACGCCGTAGACGTCTTTCGTGACGCGATAGGTGTTCGCGTAGGCCGTCACTGACGCTTCGATAGGATCGGCGTAACCGCCGCCGATGGCCATCGAGCACGGAATGCTTCGCAAGCGACATGCTTCCAGCACCATACGGTCGCGAGCCATAAGGCCGGAATAGGTTAGAGACAGGCGCCCTAAGCGGTCCTCAGTCAGCGGATCGACGCCAGCCTGATAGAGCACAAGGTCGGGATCGAACGCGAACACTTCGCGCAAGGCGTCTTCGAGGACGCTTAAATAGGTCTCGTCTTCCGCACCGTCCGGCAGGCCGATGTCCAGGTGAGACGCCTCTTTTCGGAAGGGAAAGTTCCTTTCGCCGTGGAGCGAGAAAACGAAGATGTCGTCACGATGTCCGAGAATGGCGGCGTTGCCGTCGCCCTGATGGACGTCGAGATCGATGATCGCCACGCGCCGCGCCCGTCTGAGCTCAATAGCTTTCAGGGCCGTCACCGCATGGTCGTTGAAAACGCAGTAGCCCGCGCCGAAGCTGCGGTGTGAGTGGTGCGTGCCGCCAGCGAGTTGTCCGGCGATGCCGTCTTCAAACGCGGCGTCCGCTGCGGCGAGAGATCCGCCGACGGAAATTCTTGAGCGTCGCGCAAGTTCAGGCGTCCACGGAAAGCCGATACGTCGCATGATTTTGGGGTCGATCGCGCCGCTTGCAATGGCGTCTACATATGACGCGTCGTGGGCGCGAAGAAGGTCGTCCCTGCTTGCCTCTGGCGAGATAAGAAGCTCATCCGGCCGGAGGATCTTGTCGTCGAGCAGTCGATCCTTCAGGAGCCGGTACTTGCCGCCGGGGAAGCGGTGCCCTTCTGGCAGTCGTAAATTGAAGAGCGGCGAATAGAAGACCTGCACGGATCAATCAGGAGACCGTGGCTGATTGACCGACCCAGCCCGACAGTTCGCGCCTCGCCAGCGTCTCGTAGAGATCGATGGCGGCGTCATCGGCGTTAAGGCAGGGGATAAGCGTCAACTCCTCGCCGCCGGCGGCCTCGAAGCTCTCGCGCGCAGCGATGCCGATCTCTTCTAGCGTTTCGATGCAGTCGGCGACGAAGCCCGGGGTGATGACGGCGATGCGCTTCACGCCTTCAGCGGCGAGGCGCTCGATGGTCTCGTCCGTCGCCGGACCAAGCCATTTCTCCGGGCCGAACTTCGACTGGAAGGTGAGGGGGGCGTAGTCGCTCGTCCAACCCATTTCTTCGCGGAGGAGCCGGGCGGTTTTCTGACAATGGCAATGGTAGGGGTCGCCATCTCGGAAATAGCGTTCCGGAAGTCCGTGGAAGGAAATGACGACGCGCTCCGGCAGATTGCCGGACGCCTGAAAGCTGCGGCGGCAGCTGGCGGCGAGCGCTTTGATGTAACGCAGCTCGTCATGAAACGGCGGCGCGATGCGCACCGCAGGCGTCCAGCGCATCGATTTGAGCGCGTCGAACACCGCATCGCAGACGGTCGCCGTCGTCGTTGCGGAATATTGCGGATACAGTGGAATAACGAGGATGCGATCGCAACCCGCCTTCTGCAGCGCGTCCAGTCGGCTTGCGATCGACGGGTTTCCGTAACGCATGGCGTAGTCGACAACCACATCGGCGCCGAGTCGCTCCTGCACTTTCTCAGCCTGCAGGCGCGTATAGTAGCGCAGCGGGCTTTCGCTTTCGTCGTGCATCCAGATCGAATGATAGGCCTTGGCCGTCTTCGCGGGCCGGGTGTTCAAAATGATCCCGTGCAGGACGAGCGCCCAGAGCGCCCGCGGGTAATCGACCACCCGTTCGTCTGACAGAAATTCGCGCAGATACCGCCGCACGGCGCCCGGCGTCGGTTCGTCCGGCGTGCCGAGATTGACGAGCAGGGCCCCCACCTTGCGCGGCGCGATGCGCGGGTGATCGGCGGGCAGAAACGACCCGTCGGTCGGGGCGATGTCGGAAGCGTCGGCGCTCATATGCGATCCAGCAGTCATGACGGCCGGTTTAATGCGAACCGGAACCGCCGTCATATAGGTCGCCCACGCGCGGCGACCGCTCGAGAATTCAAGCGTTCCGATCCCGGCTTCGCTTCCGTCGCTGTTAGTTCACATAACTGCGATTGAAACGTCACTTACCGAGAGCAAGGAAATGGCCTCTGTTCACAATTGGAGGGGGGTCTCCCATGTCCGGACTTCGCATAGCCGCGCTCAGCGCGACGTCTTTCATCGCTCTCACCGCCGCCGCGGAAGCGGGCGTCGTCCAGGGCCGCGTCAGCGCCGCCCGCGGCGCCGTTTCTCTCGACGGGGCGATCATCACCATCGTCGAAACCGGCGCGAAGGTCTCCACGGGCCGCGACGGTCGTTTCCGCGTCGCCGGCCTTCCGGCGGGCGAGTACACCGTCACCGTGCGCTATCTCGGCGCCGAGACCGTCACGCAGACGGCGACGCTTGAAAGCGACGACGCTACGGTTACGGTCGATTTCGGCCTAGGCGAAGACGTCCAGCTCGTCGACAACATCCTCGTCGTCGGTCAGCGCGGCGCGCTCGCCTCGGCGCTGAACCAGCAACGCGCCTCCGACAACCTCGTCACGGTCCTCTCCTCCGACGCCATCGGCTCCCTGCCGGACCAGAACGTCGCGGAAGCCGCCCGTCGCGCCGTCGGCGTTCAGGTTCTGAACGACCAGGGCGAAGGCCGCTTCGTCTCCATCCGCGGCGCCGCGCCGAACCTCAACGCCGTCACCATCAACGGCGTGCGCGTGCCGTCGCCGGAAGCGGGCTCCCGCTCCCTGCCGCTCGACGTGATCGACTCGGATCTTCTCGACTCCATCGTCATCACCAAGTCGCTCCGGCCGGACATGGACGGCGACGCGATCGGCGGCTCCATCGACATCAAGTCGCTCTCGGCCTTCGACTATGACGGCGTCTACTTCAAAGCGAAGCTCGCCGGGATCTACACGGATCAGGTGGACGAATACGGCGAGAAAGCCTCCTTCGCCGCCGCCAACCAGTTCATGGATGGTCGTCTCGGCGTCGCGGGCTCGTTCTCCTATCAGCGCCGCGATTTCGGCTCTGAAAACATCGAAGTCGACGGCGATTTCTTCGAGGCCGAAAACGGCGTCGCCATCCCGGTTCCGGGCGAGCTGGAGCTGCGCGACTATCAGGTTGAGCGCGAGCGCCTCTCCGCCGCGATCAACCTCGATTTTCTCGCGAGCGAGACGACCAGCTTCTACCTGCGCACCCTGTACTCGGACTTCTCCGACCAGGAGTACCGCAACCGTATTGAGTACAAGCTTGATGAGGATGATGGTTCGGTCGTCGGCCGCGCCAACGCTGCGAACACGGCGGTCCGCGACGACACCATCGAGGATCTCGAAGAAGCGGGCATCGAAATCGACCGTGATCTGAAAGACCGCCTTGAATCGCAGGTGATTTTCTCAGCCGTCCTTGGCGGCGAATACGAGAACGGCGCGATCACCTTCGACTGGTCGGCGGCGTACTCCCACGCCGAAGAAGAAGAGCCGGATCGTCTCGACACGGCTTTCCGTTCTGAAGGCGACGCCTTCAACGAGAACCCGTTTGGCGTGAACCTGACCGATCTGACCCTGCCGCGCCTCTCACTGGCCGACGCGGAAGCCGCCGCGGCGTTCGTGAACCCGGACCTTTTTGAGCTGGACGAGTACGAAGCTGTCGACGGCCTCTCTGAAGACGACGAACTCGCCTTCACTGCGGACTTCAAATACGACACGGAGATCTTCGGCGCGCCGGGCTACATCAAGACGGGCGCGAAAGTCCGCCTGCGTGAAAAAACCTATGGCGCGACGGTCGATGTCTACAGCGGCGACGGCACGGCGCTGACGGGCCTCACCACGTCCGTCGACTACGGCCTCGACACCTTCGGCCCGGGCATCAACCCGGCCGCGATCCGCTCGCTCTTCGCCCAGCAGGTCTTAAGCGGCGACGCTGAATTCGAGGAGCTCGACTCTGCTCTCGCCTCGACCGTCGAAGACTACGAAGCGAACGAAGACATCTTCGCCGCCTACGCCATGGCGAAAGCGGACTTCGGCCCCTTGCGCGTTCTCGGCGGCCTGCGCGTTGAAGCCACCGAGTATGACGCCAAAGGCTTCGAAGTCGCGGAGCTGGAAGAGGACGCTTCTACGGCGGGCTTCGAAGACTTCGACATCATCGCCGGCGACCCGGCCGACTTCGTCATCGGCGGCACGGCGACCGACGATCTGGCTCTCGCCCGCGGCACCTCGAACGAACTTTCCTACACGGACGTTCTGCCGAGCCTCAACCTGCGCTATGAAGCGTCGGAAGATCTGATCTTCCGTGGCGCTTATTACGCCTCGGTCGTACGCCCGGAAATTGAAGCCGCCGCGCCGACCGTCGAACTCGCCATCAACGATGATGACGAAGTTGAAGGCGCCGCCGGCAACCCGGAACTCGAGCGCCAGAAGGCCCACAACATCGACCTGTCGATGGAATGGTACCCCACCTCGACGTCGTCGCTCACGGCGGGCGTCTTCTACAAGTCCATCGACGACTTCATCGCTGAAACCATCGACGACAGCGGTACGGCGGTGGT
This sequence comes from uncultured Caulobacterales bacterium, assembly GCA_964342855.1. Lineage (GTDB taxonomy): Bacteria > Pseudomonadota > Alphaproteobacteria > Caulobacterales > Parvularculaceae > JBCBJX01. The sequence continues at coordinate 23,901 of CAYFIB010000011.1, read as the reverse complement.
GAACGGCATCACCTTCGACGAGCTGGAATCCTTCGCGAACCTCGACGACGCCGAACTCTTCGGCATTGAGCTCGGCTACCGCCAGGCGCTCACCATGCTGCCGGCTCCGTTCGACGGCTTCGTCGTCGGCGCGAACTACACCTATGTCGACAGCGAAGTGACGCGGAACGACGGTACGAAATCGGCCCTGCCGCAGCAGTCCGAGCAGATCGCCAACCTGATCCTCGGCTATGAGCACAGCCGCTTCGACCTGCGCGCCGCGCTCACCTTCCGCGACGAGTACATCGACGAAATCGGCGTCGGCGACTCGGCGGACCGCGTGGTTCTGGACCACCTGCAGCTCGATCTGCAGGGCTCCGTCGCCATCACCGACCAGTTCAAGGCCTTCTTCCAGGCCACGAACCTCAACGACGAAGCCTTCCACGCGGTTCTGCGCGGCGGCGAATTCGGCGTCGATCGCCTGAGCCAGTTCGAAGAATACGGCTGGTGGGTGCAGTTCGGCCTGCAGTACAAGTTCTGAAGGTAGAGCCCGCCATGCGGGTCCGAGATTGATTATGACGCGCCGCCGGCCGATGCTGGCGGCGCGTTTTTCGTGCGCCTCTTAACCGGGCGCTGAACGGCTGTCGGGGAAGATCGCCAGAATCGCGGTCGAGCGGCCGGAACGCCAAACGCAGAAGAACGGTTCGCCGTCACGTCAGGACGAAGGGGGCTACGCACATGGGTCGCACATTCCTCGGGATCATCGCCATCGCCGCGCTCGCGGGCTGCGGCGTGCCGAAGCCGAAGGTCGATTTCCTTCCGAAGGAGGCCGAGACTGTCGTCGCGCGTGTCGAAACGCAGCCGGTCGCCTCGCCGGACGACGCCGCCGACGACCCGGCGATCTGGGTGAACCTCGCGGACCGGTCGGCGAGCCGCATCATCGGCACCGACAAGCAGTCCGGCCTCAGTGTCTACAATCTCGCAGGCGACGAGGTGCAGCGCGTGCCCCTCGGCCGCATCAACAATGTCGATCTGCGCCAATGGGTCGAGATCGGCGGCTGGAAAGGCGATCTCGTCGCGGCCACCAACCGCAGCACGGAATCGGTCGAACTCCTCACCGTCGGCGCGAGCGGCAAGCTCTCCGTGCTCGGCCCCTTCGCGGCGGTGGAGCCGGAGCCGTACGGCATCTGCATGGGACGCTTCCGGTCGGCGGTGCTCGTCTTCGTCACACATAAGTCCGGCGCGGTGCGCATGTATCGCGTCGTCGAGGTCGGACCGAAAGGCGCGAACGTTCAGTTCCTCGGACGCCTGAAATTCCGGACGCAGACGGAAGGCTGCGTCTTTGACGATCAGGCTGAAGCGCTGTTCGTCGGCGAAGAAAACCGCGGCGTCTGGCGGGCGGACTTCGCCCAGGGCGGCGTACGCGAGCCGGAGCTGATCGCGGAAGTCGGGCAGCACGGCCTCCGCGCCGATGTCGAAGGCGTCGCGATCTATCGCACGCGCGAGGGCGGGTACCTTGTAGTCTCCTCGCAAGGCTCGGACTCCTACAACGTCTATGACCGCTATCGTCCGCACAAATCGCTCGGACGTTTCCGTATTACGGATAATGTCGCCTTCGGCATCGACGGCGCGCAGGAGACGGACGGTCTGGAAGCGACGTCGCTGTCGCTCGGCCCGGATTTCCCGAAAGGCGTTCTCGTGGTGCAGGACGGCCGTAATTCGCCGGCGGGGAACTATCAGAACTTCAAGATCGTCGACTGGCGCGATCTCGACGCCGTCCTCTTCCCGAGCCGTACGGAAGCCGCCGACCGTCTGGCGACGGGCTTTGGCGACCCGGAAGAGGCGGGCAAGCTCATCCCGTTCATCGATGGCGCGGTGATCGAGGACTAATCTGAAACGCGCCGGCGCCCGGCGGGTCAGACGCGCCGGAAGTTCGATGCATCGGCGCGGAAATGCAGAAGATCGCCCATGCGGACGATTTCGCCCGTCGCTTCGACCGGGTCCGCGACGAAGGGGAGGATCGCCTCGCCATGGGCGGCGCCGTCCGCCGTCGTCAACAGGAGCAGGCTCTCCGCGCCGGATCTGTCCCGCACCCAGAAGGTCGGCGGAATGCCGCCGCGAATGCAGAGCGCCGCGCACGCTTTATGCGTTACGCCGCGGGCCGGTTTCATGACGCCGAAAAAGCACTTGGAATCCATGATCATGCCGCGGAGCGTCGCCTGTCCGAGAGGCTCGGGCGTCGGCGGCGTGAGCGCGGCGCCGGCGTCGAAGCCCGCCGGCGGCTCCGAGATCCAGTCGTATTTGAGGAGCGGCACCTCCAGCGCGACGCGGGACTGGCGCTGAATGCGGTTGCCGGCGGCGCGCACGGCGCGGCCCGTGCGTCCGGTGAAGTCGAGGTTCGTCGAGCACTTCTGCTCACGCATGATGAGAAGCGTGCGCACGCCGCCCGGCGCGGAGGCGTCCGGCGTGCGGAGCACGGGGTAAGGGTCCATGGCGAGAACGCCGTTCACTTCGTGCGTGGTCGACGTATCCCAGACGCCCGCGCCCGGGTCGTCGAGTTCAGCGGCGACGATGTAGCCGAGGCCGCCGACGGCGGCGAGGGCGAGGGGCGTCGACCACAGAAGAAAACGTCGATCCACGGCGGGCGCGCCCGCCCAGCCGATGAACATCTCGTCTTCGGCGGCGTCGGCGGCGTCGGCGGCGACGTAGGCGCCCGTTCCCTCGATAAGGCGGTCGCTCATGAGGAATACTCCACATCTGACAGGCTGGCGGAGGCGCCCGGATCGATTGAGCCCTCGGCCTGCGCGATCAGCGCCGGCTCGGCGCGGGTTCCCGGCCTGTTCGGCTTCGGATCAACCAGAACACGGCCGTTCTCGATCACGACGTTATAGGTCGCGATTTTCTCCGTGAACGGCGGCGGCGAGACGCCGTCGTCCGGTCGGTACTGCCAGCCGTGCCACGGGCAGGTGACGCAGCCGTCGACAATGCGGCCTTCGCCCAGCGGCCCGTTCTGGTGGCGGCAGGCGTTGGTCACGGCGCTGATCTTGCCGTCATAGCGGAAGACAGCGACGCGGTCGCCCTTGGGGAGGGAGGCGATGACCGCGCGTTTTTCAGGGATGTCGTCGGGCGCGCACACATCGATCCAGCCTTTGCGCGCCGCCGATTTCATGCGGTTGTCCCGGCCCCATTCGCGCGCGCCGGAGAGAATGTGGAGGCCGCTCACCAGCACGACAGCGAAGCCGACGAGGAGCGGATAAGCGGCGGATTTCTCTGTCAGCAGCGCGCCCAGCGAAATGTGCGCGGCAAGCAGCGCGAACGCGACGTAGACGCCCATATGGAGCGCCTTCCAGACGGGAGCGGAGAGATTGTTCAGCCAGAAATCATGGCTTGTCGCCGCCATCAGGAAGAGAATGAGAAAGGCGATGAAGCCGAACACCTCGAAGGGGAAACCCGGGAACGGGTCGCCCGGCGTGTTCGAGATGAAGATCGAGAGAAACGGGTTCAGCCCGCCGCCGCCATGATACCAGAGCGTCGCGAGCCCGAAATGCGCGGCCGCGACCATGAAGGTGATGACCCCGAAATGGCGGCGATTATAGAGCGCCGGTTTCCAGCGGGGCGAGAGGCGCGCCATGGGGCCGATGATGAGGATGACCGTCAGCATCAGGAAGGCCGCGGAGCCGAGGGCGCGGATGAGGAGGACGACCGGGTCCGCCGTGTTCCCCGTTTCGGGATGCGCCATCAGGCCGATGACGACGAAGACGCCGAGGAAGAGCGCGAGGCCGCCGAGGACGATCAGGTCGTAGACGACCTTGTTTCCGTTCCATTGAACGGCCTTGTACTGGTGGCCCATCAGCGCGCCTCCTCAAGAATGGAAGGCAAAGCGTCGACGACCGTATCGGTCGGCTGCAGCATCGTCGCGGATATGACGACCGTCGCGAGCGCGACGGGTCCGAGGATCAGCCACATGAGAAGATGCGCGCGGCGGTGCGGGCGTTTCATGCGTCGTCCTCATGGGGGTGATTGATCGCGGGGCCGGCGAACCAGCGCGCGAGCACGTACGGCCAGAGACCGACGCAGCCGAGAAAGATCATCGGCCGGAAGAGAAGCGAGGCGCCTTTGGCCGCCTTGTCTTTCGCACCGACGCCCAAGATGAGGAACGCCAGCGCGACGACAGCCCCGGAAGCGAAATACGCTCCCAGCGCCTCGATAAGTTGCGTTGCGACCGTTTCGCTCATCTGTCCCCCGCATGGCGCCCAATTCGCCACGCAGCCTATGCGCGGCGTCGCGCCCGGTCAGCACGCGCCCGGATCACATTTCGCCAAACGGTTCGTGATGCGCGTCGTCGGCGCGGATGCGTCAGACTGCCGGAGGACCAGACCCTCTTAACGGTACGTCGGGTATTGAACAGAAAGCGACGCTGGAGGCGGCGGATTCCTTGACGTTCAAGGGCGACGGTTCGCCTTCATCAAAGTGTTACATCACTGCTGCACGAGGGAGCGCGGGGAGGCGCCGCACAAACTTCGCGCCAGGGGAAGAAAACGATGGGCGACATCTCTCTCTTCGCGGCCGTGGGCTTCCTGCTCGCCGCTTACGCCGTCGTCGGCAACGACGCGCTGCAGACCCTCGGCACGTTCATCAACTCGAACTCCAAACGCCTGCACTGGACGACCCTGTTCGCCTTCGCGACCGTCATTCTCGTCGTCGTGTTCGCTTGGGGGTTCGAAACATCCAACGGGGACCCATCGTTCGGGCGTCTGGATAAGTACGCCGAAGTCCAGGTCCAGTGGTACCACGTCGTGCCGGCGCTATCGCTCCTTATCCTGACCCGAGTCGGCATCCCCGTCTCAACGACCTTCATGGTCCTGACGATATTCGCCACCAGCGCGAATCTCACCTCCATGCTCGAGAAGTCGCTGACCGGCTACGGCGTCGCCTTCCTTGCGGGCGGCGTCGTCTATCTCCTTGTGGCCCCGACGGCGGAACGCTTCTTCCTCCGCACTCGGGAGAGCCAGCACAACTGGTATTGGGTCGTGTTGCAGTGGTCGAGCACGGCGTTCCTGTGGGGCCAGTGGCTGATGCAGGACTTCGCGAACATTTTCGTGTTCCTGCCGCGCGAACTGTCGCGCTTTGAGGCCTACACGGCTCTGGGCGCGATCGCGATTTTCCTTTTCATCACCTTCGCCAACGCCGGCGGCCCGGTTCAAAAGATCCTGCGCTCCAAGACCGCGGTGACAGACATCCGCTCGGCGACCATCATCGACTTCCTGTTCGGCGTGATCCTCTGGTACTTCAAGGAGCTGAACAACGTGCCGATGTCGACGACCTGGGTGTTCCTCGGGCTGATCGCCGGTCGTGAATTCGTTCTGCGCCATCTCGATTTCGATCATGAGGGTTCAAAAGGAACCAGCCGACTGTTCGCTGACTTTGCGAACCTCCTCTGGGGCTATCTCGTCTCGACGGTCCGCTATGTCTTCAAATCGATCTGGCCGTTCCTCACGGTCCTGTCGTTCTTCTGGCTGTTCCCGGTTCCGGAAGGCGTCTCGAACCCGCTTTCCCTCGAATATCTACAGGCGAAGGACCCTATCTCTCTCGGGATCATCGCCGCGCTGATCATCACGCGAGTCATCAGCCAGTTCATCAGCTTCGACGGGTTCTCCACCTGGTTCGATCTGGAGCTGGAGGACCTCGTCTCGGGCGTTCGCGGCGTGCGGGACGACGCGGTGAAGGCTCTCATCGGCCTCATCATCTCGGTCGTTCTGGCGGTCGGCTTGCCGATGATCGGCATGTCCCTCGCCGAACAGGGCTTCGACCCGGTCGAAGCAGCCGCATCCGTGCTCGGTGAAGAGCGAGGCGGCGGACGCTGATCCGACGATCTCCCCATGTCATCCCGAGGCTTGTCCGCGGAATGACAAATTATCGGCTATGGCCGCTTGGCGACGGCCCCGCCCTTCACCACCCAATCGACGTCGAGAAGCTCTGAAACATCCGCCAGCGGATCGCCGCCGACGGCGATGAGGTCGCCGTGGGCGCCCTCAGCGAGGACGCCGAGCTTGTCCGCCATGTTCAGGTGATCCGCCGCGCCTAGGGTCGCGGCGCGGATCGCTTCGGCGGGCGTCATGCCGGCCTCGACCATGTAGCCGAACTCACGTGCGTTCTCGCCGTGCTTGGAGACGCCTGAATCCGTGCCGAAGGCGATTTTGATCCCGCCCTCATGCGCTTTCTTCAGCATGTAAATCATTCGCGGTCCGACCAGCGCGGCCTTCGCCTGCTGCGGCGGGGTGAGGAAGGTGTTCGGGTCCGCCGCCCATTCGGCGACCGTCACGCCGGCGAGGACCGTCGGCACGAGATACGCCCCGTTGCGCTTGAAGAGGCGGATCGCCTCGTCATCGAGATAGGTGCCGTGCTCGATGGAGGCGACGCCGGCGCGGAGCGCGGCTTTGACGCCCTCGGCCCCGTGGGCGTGGGCGGTGACCTCCCGCCCCATCAGCTTGGCGGTCTCTACGATCGTCTTCAACTCGTCATCGAAGAACTGTTGCTCCGTGCCCGCCGCGGTGTTGGAGAGGACGCCGCCGGTCGCTGTGATCTTGATATGGTCGGCGCCGTTCTTCACCCGCTCGCGCACGGCGCGTCGGCAGTCGGCGACGCCATCGCAGATGGCGGGGGAGGCGAGGATGTGGGCGACATCCTCGCGATAGCCCTGCGTCCCGTCGCCATGGCCGCCCGTCGGCGACACCGTACGACCGGAGGCGAGAATGCGCGGGCCCGGCACATAGCCTTTCGCGATGGCGTCGCGCAGGCCGAAGACGGCCTCCTCGGACCCCGCGCCGACATCGCGCACGGTGGTGAAGCCGGCCTCGAGCGTCAGCCGCGCGTAATGCGCGCCGAGAAGGGCGCGGTCCGGGCCGGAGAACTCGACCGTCTGCAGCCGCCCACGGGGATTGTTTTCAAAGGTGATGTGGACGTGGCTGTCGATGAGGCCCGGCAGCACGAAATAGTCCTTCAGATCGAGGATCTGGACGTCATCCCCCGGCGAGGCGACCGCGTCCGCCTCAAGATACCCCGCCGCGACCCGCTCCACGATCCCGTCGACGATGACCACCGTGCTCTCCCCGCGCGGTTCCGCGGCGGGATCGGCGAGGAGACGGCCCGCATGGACGATGGTGACGTCATCAGCCTCTGCGGCGCTCGCGAGAGCGACGACGGAGGCGGCGAGGGCGAGTACTTGTTTCATCAGTCATCCCCGTTCTGAGTCGGCAAAGCCATTGGCCGGAGGAAATCCGAGTGCCATTTCAGCTCCGAAGCGCAATTGTGGTTCGCTATCTTCATCAAAACGATTTGAAGCCCTGAAATGCGGGCGTGTTTCATTGCAGGCACGCAGTCGGTGTCATTGGTGATGAGAACGATGCGGTCTACCGCGCGGGTCGCGGCGAAGGTCGCGACATCCAGACCGATGCGCATGTCGACACCTTTTTGCTCGAATGAAGGAGCAAAATCCTCGTCTCTCAGAGCCTCTGTCGGGAGGGGGCGGCGTCGGGGCGTCCACCCCCGAAATTTAAGCACGCCGCGTCTGACAGCGAAGAAATCCTTGGCCGCGAGCTCATGTAGCCAATGGTCGCTACCGGTGAATGCGTGCTCTTCATTTGAAATCGGTTTGCGCACGGAGCCGGTATAGGGCGCACAATCGTAGTACAATGCCCGGAGGAGCGTTTCGTCGTCTTGCACACAGGCGTGCGCAATTCTTTCTATAAAACCAGTATTGTAGTTTTGGTTGTTCTTCCGCGCCAATACGCGCAGATGTCCGCCGTCAATCAGGATTGCGATTCTGGTCATCGGCAACCATGAATAGAGAAACCCTCGAACGCGTCAAACGCCGAGGGTTTCCAGATAGTGCCCGCCTACGGGCGTAGCGGATAGCTATGATGTGGGGCGTCGCCCACGGGCATGTCAATACGCCCTACATGGTCAAGGCCCCGTAAAATTGAGGAGTCTCTTGAAGTCCGCCGCCCGATGCGTATAACCCCCGCTCTCCTGAAAGACGGTCGGGCCATTTGGGTATGCCCTGGCTGTCAGTGTTGCAGCCTCGCAAGAGGCTTTCTCTGTTTGAGAGGATCGCGAAATGCCCAAGATGAAGACCAAATCGGGCGCGAAAAAGCGCTTCAAGATGACGGGAACCGGGAAGGTCGTCGCCGGCATGTCGGGCAAGCGCCACGGCATGATAAAGCGGACGCCGAAGCAGATCCGCCAGAAGCGGCGGACCGACACGCTCGCCGCCGCCGACGCGAAGATCGTGAAAAAGTACATGCCGTACGCGCGGTAAGCGCGTTTCGGCTCCGATTACATTCCCTGATTTTCTGGAGTTTCGCCCATGTCACGCGTCAAAGGCGGCGTCCCCGCCCATAACCGCCACCGCAAAGTCATCAAGGCCGCCAAAGGCTATTGGGGTCGCCGGAAGAACACTTTCCGCGTCGCCAATCAGGCCGTGGAGAAAGCCGGCCAGTACGCCTATCGCGACCGCAAGGCCCGCAAGCGCACCTTCCGCTCGCTGTGGATCCAGCGCATCAACGCCGCCGCGCGGATGCACGACTTCTCTTACGCCCGCCTGATCGACGGCCTCACCAAAGCCGGCGTCGAAGTCGACCGCAAAATGCTCGCCGACATCGCCGTGAAAGAGCCGGAAGCCTTCGCGGCCTTCGTGGAAAAAGCGAAAAGCGCGCTGGCGTAACCGTTCGACGGTTCCGTTCAGAAGTATTCGAAGCGCGTCGCCCTTGAGCGGCGCGTTTTCGTATGGAAAAGCCTGCGGACAGACGAAAGGCCGACCATGTCCGACGACCTCCAATCCCTCGAAGCCGATCTCCTCGCCGCCGTTGACGCCGCTGCATCCGAGCAGGCGCTGGAAGAGGTGCGCGTCGCCGCTCTCGGCAAGAAAGGGTCCGTCTCCGAACGGATGAAGACCCTCGGCAAGATGAGCCCGGAGGAGCGTCAGGTCATGGGCCCGGCATTGAACGGCCTCAAGACGAAGATCGCCGACGCAATCGAGGCCAAGAAGGAGGCGCTCGCCAACGTCGCCCTCGATGCGCGCCTCGCCTCGGAAAAGGTGGACGTGACGCTGCCTGTCCGACCCGAGGCGAAAGGCTCCATCCACCCGGTGACGCAGGTGATGGAGGAGGCGTGCGCCATCTTCGCGGCCATGGGCTTCGAGATCAAGGAAGGCCCGGACATCGAGGACGACTTCCACAACTTCACGGCCCTCAACTTCCCGCCGGACCACCCGGCGCGCGAGATGCACGACACGTTCTTCCTTGAGGAGAAGGACGGCGACCGCAAGGTCCTCCGCACGCACACGAGCCCGGTGCAGATCCGGACCATGCTGAGCGAAAAGCCGCCGCTGCGCGTCATCGCGCCCGGCCGCGTCTATCGCTGCGATTCAGATCAGACGCACACGCCCATGTTCCACCAGATCGAGGGCCTCGTCATCGATCGCACGACCCATATGGGCCACCTGAAAGGCTGCCTTGAGGACTTCGTGAAGGCCTTCTTCGAGGTCGATACGGTGGTCACGCGCCTGCGCCCCCACTTCTTTCCGTTCACGGAGCCGTCCGCCGAGATGGACGTGAAATATGAGCGCGTCGGGAACGAGGTGCGCATCGGCCAGGGCGAGAAGTGGATGGAGATTCTCGGCTGCGGCATGGTGCACCCGAACGTCCTGAAGAACTGCGGTCTCGACCCGGACGAATATCAGGGCTTCGCCTTCGGCATGGGCGTCGATCGCCTCGCCATGCTGAAATACGGCCTGCCGGATCTCCGCGATTTCTTCGCCGCCGACGCCCGCTGGCTGGAGCACTACGGCTTCGCCCCCGCCGACCAGCCGAACCTCGCGACGGGCCTCAGCCGCTAGGCGAGGTCGATCGAAAGCTCCTTGTCATGAAATTCTCCCTCTCTTGGCTGAAGCGCCATCTCGACACCACCGCCAGCCTCGACGAGATCGTCGAGACGATGATCGCCGTCGGCCTGGAGGTCGAGGAGGTCGAGGACCCGCGCGAGCGCCTGGCGGCGTTCACCATCGGCGAGGTGCTGGAGGCTGAGCCCCATCCGGATGCGGACAAGCTGCGCGTCTGCAAGGTGGCGACGAAGGACGGCGAGATGCAGATCGTCTGCGGCGCGCCGAACGCGCGGGCGGGCATCAAGGTCGCCTATGCGCCCGTCGGCGCCTACGTGCCGGGCATCGACGTGACGCTGTCGAAAGCGAAGATCCGCGGCGTCGAAAGCCACGGCATGATGTGCTCCTCTCGCGAGCTGGAGCTGGGCGACGACCATGACGGCATCATCGAGGCGCCGCTGGACGCCGCCGTCGGCGCCTCCGTCGCCGAGGTGCTCGGCCATACGGACCCGGTGATCGATTTCGAGGTGACGCCGAACCGTCCCGACACGAACGGCGTCGACGGGGTCGCGCGCGATCTCGCCGCGGCGGGGCTGGGCGAGCTCATCACGCCCGCCGTCGAGCCGGTATCGGGCGAATTCCCGTGCCCGCAGACCGTTGAGCTGGACTTCCCGGACGACGCCAAAGACGCCTGCCCGCTCTTCACGGGGCGCCTCATCCGCGGGGTTAAAAACGGTCCGTCACCGGAATGGTTGCAGAAAGCGCTTCTGTCCATCGGTCTGCGCCCTATCAACGCGCTGGTGGATGTGACGAACTTCGTCACTTATGACCGCGGCCGCCCGCTGCACGTCTATGATGCGAGCAAGCTTGAAGGCCCGATCCGCGCACGGCTCGGAACCGAAGGCGGAACGCTGGAAGCGCTCGACGACAAGACATATGCGTTCGATGAAACCATGTGCGTCATCGCCGATGACGCGCGCGTTCTGGGTCTTGGCGGCATTATCGGCGGAACCTATTCGGGCTCGGAAGATGATACGACGGACGTGTTCGTCGAATGCGCTTACTTCGATCCCCTGCGGACGGCTAAGACGGGCCGCAAAGCAGGCGTTGTTTCTGACGCGCGTTACCGTTTCGAACGCGGCGTCGATCCGAACTTCGTCATCCCCGGCATCGAGATGGCCACCAGGCTGATCCTTGAGGTGTGCGGCGGCGAGCCGAGCGAGGTGTTTGTCGCCGGCGCCGTGCCGCCCTTCGATAAGGTGGTGGATTTCCCGCCCGCCGAGGTCAAGCGCCTGACCGGTGTCGAGGTGTCGGAAGACGAGATCGACCGCATCCTGACGGCCCTTGGCTTCGGCGTCGAACGCGGCGTGCGCTGGAGCGTCTCCGTTCCCAGCTGGCGGCCGGATGTCGAAGGCAAGGCCGATCTGGTCGAGGAGGTCGCGCGCATCAAGGGCTTCGACGCCATGGAGGCGGTCTCCCTGCCGCCGCTCGAAGCCGTCGCGACGCCGAAATACACCCTCGCGCAGGACCGCGCGCGTCTCGCCAGACGCGCCCTCGCGGCGCGCGGGCTGCATGAGGCGGTGACTTGGTCCTTCTGCGATATGCCGGATGCTGTTCTGTTCGCAGGCAGCGAGGCGTCGCTCGCCGCTCGCGGGCAGGTGCTCGCCAATCCCATTTCGTCCGATCTTGGCGTCATGCGGCCATCGCTGCTGCCGGGCCTCATCAGCGCGCTCCAGCGCAACGCCGATCGCGGCCGTCCTGATGTCGCGCTGTTCGAAGTGGGACCTGAGTACGCGAACGACTCACCGACCGGCCAGCAGACCGTCGCTGCAGGCGCGCGCCGCTCGCGCCCCGCACGCCACTGGGCGGGCGCGGACCCCGCGGCGGATGTCTTCGCCGTGAAGGCCGACGCTCTCGCCGTGCTGGAGGCCGCAGGCTTCGCAACAGGCAACGTTCAGATCACGTCAGATGCAGCTGCGTATTATCATCCCGGACGTTCGGGCGTGATCCGTCTCGGGCCGAAGCTGGAACTTGCTCACTTCGGCGAGCTCCACCCGCGTGTTCTGAAGGCCATGGACGTGGACGGACCGATCCTCGCTTTCGAAGTGTTCCTGAAGGCGGTCCCCGAGCCGAAAGCCAAGGCGACGAAGACAAAGCCCGCCCTCGACGCCTCGTCGCTTCTGCCGCTCAGGCGCGATTTCGCCTTCGTCGTGGCGGAGGACGTCGCCGCAGAAACGCTCCTCAAGGCCGTACGCGGCGCGGAGAAACAGCTGATCGCCGGCGTCTCTCTCTTCGACGTCTATCAGGGCAAGGGCGTGCCGGAAGGCAAGAAGTCCCTCGCCGTCGAGGTGACTCTCCAGCCTCGTGATAAGACGCTGACGGACGAAGAGATCGAAAAGGTCTCCGAGCGGATCGTCGCGCAGGCGGCGAAGGCGACGGGCGCGGAGCTGCGGGGGTAAGAGGGGAGAGGCCCCGAACACCCGCTCATCCCGGCGAAAGCCGGGACCTCCCTTCGCAGGTCAGCAGTTCGTCGCCCGAGATTCCGGCCTTCGCCGGAATGAGCGGAAAATGAATCACATCACCACGTTGGGTGCGCGCATGTGGACGGCGGCGACGGCGTCGTCCAGCTCTTTCGTCCACTCGATCTCGAGGGATGCGAAGACCGTCTCCAGCTGCTCCATGGTGCGGGCGCCGAACATGTTCGTCGTCACCCAGGGGCGCGTGGTGACGAACTGCATGGCCATGGCGGACGGGTCAATCCCGAAATCCTTCGCGATCTGAACATAATCGCGGATCGCCTGTTCCGCTCCCGGCGTTTCATAGCGTCCGAGACGGCCGAACAGCTCCCCGCGCGAACCCGCGGGCCGTGCGCCGCCGAGATATTTGCCGGAAAGCGCGCCCTGACCCATGGGCGAGTAGGCGAGGAGGCCAACGTCTTCGTTCATGCCGATTTCAGCGAGGCCGTACTCATACGTCCGATTGACCAGATTGTAGCAGTTCTGGATGGAGGCGACGCGCGGCAGTCCGCGCTTTTCGCTCTCCGCGAGGAAGCGCATGACGCCCCAGGGCGTTTCGTTCGAAAGGCCGATATGGCGGATCTTGCCTTCCTTCACGAGATCGTCGAGCGCGCCGAGGGTGTCCTCGAAGGGCGTATAATCATCTTTGTAGTGATGGTAGCCTCGAAGGTCGGACCCGAAGTTGGGCGCGCGCCGGTCTGGCCAGTGCAGTTGGTAGAGGTCGATATAATCCGTCTGCAGGCGCTGCAGGTTCAGCTCGCAAGCCGCCTTGATCTGCCGCGGTGAAAGGTCCGTTTCTTTTTCGTCGCGAATATACGGGAAATTCCGGGAGCGCCCGACGACCTTGGTGGCGAGCGTAATTTTCGCGCGCGCGCCGCGCTCTTTCATCCAGCGCCCGACGATGCGCTCGCTATCGCCCCACGTCTCGGGCTTCGGCGGGATTGTGTACATTTCGGCGGAGTCGAAAAAGTCGACCCCGTGATCGAGGCACGCGTCCATCTGACGGAAGGCCTCGGCCTCGTCGATCTGGTCGCCATACATCATCGTGCCGAGGCAAAGGGCGGATACGTCGAGGCCGGTGCGGCCGAGGGGGCGGCGTTCCATGGGGAAGCTCCGTAAATGGGCGGAAATCGGTCAGGCGAGGGAGGGGCGGGGCGAACGGGCCCGCCGACAGATTGCAGATAAGCCGGTCAGGGCGCATATTCCACCTCATGAAAGATCGCCTCAACCACTTCGCCGCCGCAGCTTGCGACGGCGCCGCTAACGTGAGCCGCGGCGCCATGAAAGGCGCGCGGCGCGGCGCGCTGCTCGTCGGCGCCTCCGCCGTGACGGCGTTCGCTTCGGCGGGCGCAGCGTGGTCCGCGGACCCCACGCCGCCTCCTGCAATCTCTCAAGCCTATGAAATTCCTGCCGAAACCGAGGCCGCGGCGCCGGCAGCGTCCAAACGCGTCTTCTGGCTCGCCGCTCTCGTCGCCTCTCTCGGCGGACTCGCCGCGCTTCTCGGTCCGAAAGCGGTTCTGCGCGGCGCGAAGACCGTCGCGACGGCGGGCGTTAAAGCTGCGAGCGCGACGGCGAAAGTCGCCGTGAAGGTGGCGAAAGATCCGGTCGGCTCCGCGAAAACCGTGGTCAAAGCGGCCAGAGGCGCGGGCCGTTGGGGGCTCATCGCCGCGGGCGTCGCGGTTTTCGGCCTCTTCGGGATCTCGGTCCTCGATATCGAATGGCTCGCCGGTCTCGCCGTCGGCGCGGCGGGCGTTCTCGCCGCCGGCATCGCCGCGCGCCGGGCGCAGGCGGCCCTGAAGCCTGTCCCCGTGAAAACGAAACCGCGCCCGGACGCGCCTGACGGTCGTGTGAACTGACCGCCGCGTTTCGCGCGGGTTCGCCGCGCTGAAGCCTGATTTTCGCCGGAAATTCCGGGTTTCATGAGAGCATCGAAAGGGTGTTCTCATGATCTCCGTTCTCAAACGATCCGCCGCCGCCGGGGTGCTCGGTCTCGCCGCGCTCTCGCTCGGCGCCTGCGCGACCGACTATGCAGGCAACGCCTATTCCTCCGCGGAAGCGGGCGTCCCGGCCGAGGTTTATCGCGGTCGCCTCCTCAGCATTCAGCCGGCCTCCATCCGCACCAACCAACAGGGCGCGGGCGCTGCGGCGGGCGCGCTCGCGGGCGGGACCATCGGCGCCGTCGTCGGTCGGAACTCCAAGAACCCGGCGGCGGCCGGCATTCTCGGCGCGGTCGTCGGCGGCGTTCTGGGCGCGGCGGCGGAATCCGACGCCGCCCCGGCGCACGGCTACCGCTATCTCGTCGAACTGCCGGACGGGCGCACCATCGCGGTCGTGCAGGGCGACCCTCGGCCCATCGCCGCGGCGGGGCAGGAAGTGCTCGTCGAATACGGCGCCCGGGTGCGCGTCGCGCCTGCGTTCTGATCGGGCGAAACGCGCGGGCGCGCCAGCGTCATTTTTCAGTCGAACCGACCGGCGTCTCCGCTGGACAGGGGCGCCCGGCGCGCCTTACGTGAAATGGGCATGACCTCCGTCAAAATCGCCCCGTCCATCCTTTCCGCCGACTTCGCCTCTCTGGGCGCAGAAGTCCGCGCCATTGACGCGGCGGGCGCGGATTACATCCATGTGGATGTCATGGACGGTCATTTCGTGCCGAACATGACCATCGGTCCGGCTGTCGTGAAAGCGCTCCGCCCGCACACGACAAAGCCCTTCGACGTCCACCTGATGATCTCGCCGGTCGACGCCTATCTCGCCGACTTCGCAGAGGCCGGGGCGGACATTCTGACGGTGCACCCGGAGGCGGGCCCGCACGTTCACCGCACGCTGCAAACGGTGAAGAGCCTCGGCGCGAAAGCCGGTCTCGCCCTCAACCCCGGCACGCCGGCGGCGGTGGTCGAGCCGGTGCTGGACCTCCTCGATCTGGTGCTCGTCATGAGCGTCAATCCGGGTTTCGGCGGGCAATCTTTCATCGAAAGCCAGCTTTCGAAGATCGAAACGATCCGGGAGCTGATCGAGCGTACGGGATCTGCGGCGGAGATCGAGGTCGATGGCGGCGTCAAGTCGGAGAACGCGCGCCGCGTTGTCGACGCCGGGGCGACGGTTCTCGTCGCCGGGTCCGCCGTCTTCAAGGGCGGGCCTGACGCCTATGCGGAGAACATCCGCGCCATCCGCGGAGCCTGACCATGGCCCGGGGCGCCCACCACTCCCCCTTCGATTTCGGCCGCAACGTGGCCGCCCGGGCGCGCCGCGCCTGGCGCATGGGGCCGATGGCCCAGCTGCGCCTCGACGGCCCGGTGCCGGACCGTCTCGCCGCCCGTCCGGCCGACCCCTATCTCGGATCGGCGAGCGAGGGTCGCGCGCTTCTCGACGGCCGTCTCGCCGGGATCGGTCCGTGGGCGGACGCGGCGGAGTTCTGGGAGCGCACGGCCGTACCGGGTGACGCATCCGCCTATCTTCACAGTTTTTCGTGGCTGCGCGATCTCGCCGCCATCGGCCATGAGGCGCGCCCCGCGGCGCGCGATCTCGTCGATGCGTGGATCGCCCGTTTCGGCGGCTGGGACGAGTTCGCCTGGGCGCCGGAAATCGCGGCGGAGCGCCTGCTCGCCTGGCTCGCCGCGTCCGAATGGCTGACAGCGGACGGCGCGCTCTTCCGTTCGCGGCTATACGCTTCCATCGCGCGCCAGACGCGCCATCTCGCCGAAGCCGCCCACAGCGCCGGGGAGGGCGCGGCCCTGATGACGACCGCCGCGGCCCTCGCCGTCGCCGGGCTCTGCGCGCCGCAGGCGGCGGGCGCGGCCGATCGCGGCGTCGCGCTTCTGCGCCGGGAGTTGCGCCTGCAGATGCTCTCGGATGGCGGGCACCTCAGCCGCAATCCGGTGATCGCCCTCGATGTCGCCGCGGTGCTGAAGCGGCTTCTGGGCGTCTACGCGGCCCGGGGGATCGAGGCGCCTCAGCCGATCCGCCACGCCTATGAGCGCATCGCCGCCCATGTGCGCTTCCACCGCCTCGCCGATGGCGGGCTCGCCGCCTTTAACGGCGGCGTCGAAGGCGATCGCGCGGCCCTCGACTATGTCTGCGCCGACGGCCCCGAAGCGGCGGCGACGCCCTTCGGTTTCGCTTCCGAAAGCGGCTATGTGCGCGCGCAGGCGGCGCGGGCGCGGGTCATTCTCGATGCGGGCGACCCGCCGCCATCGCCCTATGCGGCGACCGCCCACGCCTCGGCGCTCTCCTTCACCCTCGCCCACGGGCGCCATCGCCTCGTCGTCAATTGCGGCGACGGCTCGCGCATTGGCGGCTCCTGGGCGCGCGCGCTGCGTTTGGACGAGGCGCATTCCACGGCGATCCTGCGTTTCGCCGACGGCCCGGCGCGCTGGACCCGCACCTCGGGCGCGAAACGGGAAAACGACGACGGCCGCTGGCTGGAGGCTGAGCGCGAAGGCCTAGTCGGCGGCAAGCTCGTTCTGCAGACGAGACGGCTGTTCATGGCCGCCCACGGCGACGACATCCGCGGCGAAGATGCGCTCGATGCGGGCGGCGCGGCGCTCGCAGGCGCGACCCTGCGCTTCCACCTGCACCACGACGCGCGCGCGACGCCTTGTCGCGATGGGCGCTCATTCCTGATTACGCTCGACAACAAGGAGGCGTGGCGCTTCCGCGCGAGCGCCGAGCGCGTGCGCCTCGAGCCGAGCGTCTACACGCCCGATGG
Organism: uncultured Caulobacterales bacterium; assembly: GCA_964342855.1. Classification (GTDB taxonomy): domain Bacteria; phylum Pseudomonadota; class Alphaproteobacteria; order Caulobacterales; family Parvularculaceae; genus JBCBJX01. The sequence continues at coordinate 6,824 of CAYFIB010000011.1, read as the reverse complement.
CGGGCCGCCGCGAACAACGAATCAAATCGTCGTTGATTGCCGCGATGAGGTGACTGATAGTGTGAAGTGGGGATTTCGGCGGCTGGAACACGGTGGTTGAATCTGCGGTCGCCAGCCGGCCGCACGTGCGGAGCGTGCTAGTATGAAACTGTGGTCGAAACGTCCGAGCGAACAGGTGACGCCGCGACGTGCTCCCGCCAACTTCGCCCACGCGTCCCTCGATTCCGAAGAGCTTCTCGGCCGCCCACCCAAAAAATTCGATCAGAAAGCCGCGCGTCGCCTAGTTTCCGGCAAGCGCGTGCTCATCACCGGCGCTGGCGGCACCATCGGCTCGGAGCTGACGCGGCAGGTTCTCTCTTTCGATCCTGCTTCCGTCGCCCTCGTCGATAACTCAGAATTCAATCTCTACGAGATCGATCTGGAGCTGCGCGAGGCGGGTTCGCCGATCCCGCGCACCTGCCACCTGACCGACGTCTGCCGCATCCAGCACATGCGCCCGCTTTTCCGCGACGTGCAGCCGGAGATCGTCCTCCACGCCGCCGCCTTCAAGCATGTACCGATCGCGGAGGAGAACCCCTGCGCCGCGGCGCTGACGAACGTACTCGGCGCAAAGACGGTGTTCGATCTCGCCGTCGAATTTGGTTCCGAAAGCGTCGTCTTCATTTCGACGGACAAGGCGGTGAACCCGTCGAGCCTCATGGGCGCGACCAAGCGCATCGCCGAGCTTTATGCGCAGGCGCTCGATGTCAGCCAGGTCGGCACGCGCTTCGTCACCGTGCGCTTCGGCAACGTTCTCGGGTCGACGGGCTCCGTCGCGCCGCTCTTCCAGCGTCAGATCGCGCGCGGCGGGCCGATCACCGTGACGCACCCGGACATTTCCCGCTATTTCATGACGACGCGCGAAGCCGTGCAGCTCGTCCTGCAGTCCGCGAGCCTCGACCCGGACGAAACCTCCGTCGTCGCCCACGATGGCCGCGTTTTCGTCCTGGATATGGGCGAGCCCGTCCGCATCGTGGATCTCGCCCGCCGGATGATCGCGCTCTCGGGCGAGAACATCGAAATCAAGTTTACGGGCCTCCGCCCCGGCGAAAAGCTGTTCGAGGAGCTGTTCCTTGATTCAGATCGGCTGGTGAAATCCGGCGCCGACGGGGTGCTACTCGCCTCGCCCGCGATGATCGACCTGCCGCTCCTCTCGCCGCGCCTCGAAGACGTCATTCGAACCGCGATCTCCGGCGACGCGCCGTCCCTCGCCGAAGCCGTGCACCATCTGGTGCCGGAATACCGCCCGCCGGAAACCCCGGCGCCCACGGCGGATGAGGACACGGGCAGCGAGGCGCGCAAGCGCGCGTGAGCTAATTTGTCATCCCGGACGTTACACGCGTCCAAGCCCGCAGGGCTTGGCGAACGCGTGTTCGATCCGGGACCCATCTCTGACGACATCCGCGCGCCGAGAGCATCCGAGATGGCTCCCGGATTACGGCTGCGCCGTTTCCGGGATGACTCAACAGGCGTTTTTGCGAAGGGGCAGACTCACCCACCGAAATGGGCTTAAACCGCCCGCTTTCCTGATCGTTTCGCCGCCCGAACTCCGAGGCTCCCATGTCCGACGCTCCCGTCCGCGCTCTTCTTTCCGTTTCCGACAAGACTGGCCTTGAGGCCTTCGCCAAGCGTCTCGAGGGCGCGGGCGTGGAACTCGTCTCCACCGGCGGCACGGCGCGGGCGCTGCGCGAGGCGGGGCTCGCGGTGCGCGACGTCTCGGAGCTGACGAATTTTCCGGAGATCATGGACGGGCGCGTGAAGACCCTGCACCCGGGCGTTCATGGCGGCCTGCTCGCCAAGCGCGATGACGCCGCCCATCGGGCCGCCATGGCGGAGCACGGCATCGGCGCGATCGATCTTCTGGTCGTCAATCTCTACCCGTTCGAGGAGATGCTGGCGGCCGGCGGCGATTACGCCGCGTGCGTTGAAAATATCGATATCGGCGGCCCGGCCATGATCCGCGCGGCGGCGAAGAACCACGCCCATGTCGCCGTCGTCGTCGATCCGTCCGATTACGACGCGGTTGCGGGCGCGATCGAAGCCGCAGGCGCCGTCGATCTTGAGGTGCGCAAACGCCTCGCCGCCAAGGCCTACGCCCGCACGGCGGCTTACGACGCCGCCATCTCCAACTGGCTCGCGGAGACCCTCGGCGAAACGGCGCCGACGCGCCGCGCGGTGGCGGGCGAGCTCCGCCAGACGCTCCGCTATGGCGAGAACCCGCACCAGGAGGCCGCGTTCTATGTTCACCGGAACGCCCGCCCCGGGGTCGCCACTGCGCGGCAGGTGCAGGGCAAGGAGCTTTCCTACAACAACATCAACGACACGGACGCCGCGTTCGAGCTTGCGGCTGATCTCGATGCGGATAAACCCGCCGTCGCCATCATCAAGCACGCGAACCCCTGCGGCGTCGCCCATGGCGCGACCCTGCTGGAGGCCTACGAAAAAGCGCTCCGCTGCGACCCGGTCTCGGCCTTCGGCGGCGTCATCGCACTCAACCACCCCCTCGATCTCGCGGCGGCGGAGGCGATCTCGGCGGTCTTCACCGAAGTCATCATCGCGCCTGACGCCTCGGATGAGGCGCTCGCGCTGATGGCGAAGAAGAAAAACCTCCGCCTGCTGCTCACCGGCGCTATGCCGAACCCGGACGATGGGCAGATGATGATCCGCTCCGTCTCCGGCGGGTTCCTCGCTCAGGGCCGCGACGCCCGCCGCGTCGCCGCGGGGGATGTGCAGGTCGTCACCAAACGCGCGCCGAGCGAACAGGAGATGGCGGACCTCCTCTTCGCCTTCCGCGTCGCCAAGCACGTGAAGTCGAACGCCATCGTCTACGCGAAGGAGGGCGCGACCGTCGGCGTCGGCGCGGGGCAGATGAGCCGAGTGGACTCATCCCGCATCGCCGCCCGCAAGGCCGAGGACGCCGCGGCGGCGGCGAGCCTCCCTGAAAGCCTCGCCAAAGGCTCCGTCGTCGCCTCCGACGCGTTCTTCCCGTTTGCGGACGGTCTGCTCGCGGCGGCGGAAGCCGGCGCGACGGCCGTCATCCAGCCCGGCGGCTCCGTCCGCGACGACGAGGTCATCGCTGCGGCGGACGAGGCGGGGCTCGCCATGGTCGTCACCGGGGTCCGGCACTTCCGGCATTGAGGAACGTTCAGTCCTCAAAGCCCAGCGCTTCGCGCCGCTCCCGCCAGCGGCGGCGCGCGAGGGATTGCATGTCCTCCACCGTGTCGAACTCGTCGGTGATTTCGAGGCCGATGAGCGTCTCGACGACGTCTTCGAGCGTCACAAGCCCCTGAACCGTTCCGTACTCGTCGACGATGAGCGCGATGTGGCTCTTCTCATGCAACAGCCGGTCGAAGGCGTCGGCGGCCGACAGCGCATCCGGGATCGCCGGAAAGGCGCGCAGGTGCGTGTCGAGACGTTCGTCATGGCGGTCTGCGGCGAGGGCGGCGAACAGATCGGCCTTGACGACGTAGCCCTCGATGGCGTCGGCGCCGCCAGCATACAACGGGATGCGTGAAAACGGCTGATCGGCGTGGGCGTCGAAATAGTCGCTGACGGTCATATCGCGCGGCGCGGAAAAAATGACCGGACGCGGCGTCATGATATCCCGAACAGAAAGGTTCGTCAGCTTCATGACGTTCCGAATGACCCGGCGCTCGCGGTCGTGCAGGGAGCCCTCCGCCGCGCCGAGATCGGCCATCGCCTGAACCTCCTCGCGGGAGACGTCGGGCCCTCTGTCCTTGGGCGAGACGAGGCGCGTCAGTTGTTCAGAGACCAGAACGATCGGGTGGAGCGCGATCGAGAGCCATGAAATGAGGACGCCCATGGTCGGCGCCAGGGTTTTCCAATGGGCCGCGCCGAGGGATTTCGGGATGATCTCTGAAAAGACGAGAATAAGCAGCGTCAGAACGCCGGACGTCGCGCCGAGATAGGCGTTTCCGAACACGATCGCCGACTGGGCGCCGACCCCGGCCGCGCCGACCGTGTGGGCGATGGTGTTCGCCGTCAGGATTGCTGCGAGCGGCCGGTCGAGATTGTCGTAGAGCCGCTTCAGCGCTTGCGCCCCCGGCCGGCCCCGCCGTTCAAGGGCCGCGATATAGGCGGGACGGGTGGAGAGAAGCGTCGCTTCGGCGATGGAGCAGAAAAACGACACGCCGAGAGCGAGGGCGAGATATGCGATGAGCAGGATCATGCCGGGAGCCTAAGGCGTCGCGCCATGAGAGGTCGAGTTTGCAAGGCGTCGGCGATGTACGGCAACCTTGCAATATGGACCAATATAGTCCATGTTTAGTTCGGGCAATATGGAGATTGAGCCTCGATGGATACGCATGTCTGGACCGTGAGCGAGGCGAAGGCGAAGCTCTCCGAGGTGCTGCGGCTCGCCCGCGAAGAAGGTCCGCAGCGCATCGGACGGCGCGACGCCGTGGTGGTCGTTATGGAAGCCGAATGGGACCGCCTGCAGGCGCCCAGACCCCATCTCGGCCGCTGGCTGCTCGACGCGATGCCGAAGGGCGAGCCCCTCGACCTGCCGAGCCGCGCCGATAGAGACCGCGAGCCGCTTTTCGGCGATGACGAGGCGTGAGCCGCTATCTGCTCGACACCAACGTCCTCTCCGAGACGGTGAAGCCGACGCCTGATGCGGGCGTCGTCGCGTTTCTTACAGACCTCTCCGAAGCGTTCATCTCGGTCCTGAGCGTTCATGAAATCGCCTACGGGTTGGGACTTCTGCCCGAAGGCGCGCGGCGCGCCGCCCTTTCGGAAGCGGTGGACCGGCTGTTTGCCACCTTCGCCGACGCGATCCTTCCGATCCGCGAGCCCGAAGCGCGCGCCGCTGGCGCCGCCCGCGCCGCGGCGCGGATCGCCGGGAGAAACCTCGACACGGCGGACGGCCTCATCCTCGGCACCGCCCTCGTCAACGGACTGACCGTCGTGACCCGGAACGAAAAGGATGTTGGAGGGCTTGGGGTGGCGACGTTGAACCCGTGGACTGGCCGGTAAGAGCGTTCGTTACCGAGATGGACGCTCGGGCCCGCCTCGCGTAACGCGTAAGTTATTGATTTTGTTAAGTCGGTGCGACTGGTGGGATAATTACCGTTTTTCCATCAGGGCCGCGACTTGTCTGGTGGTGGGTGCATGATCGGCACCCTTTTTGACAGGCGTGGGTGTATCAGTCGCCGGAAGGTTCCGCAGTGTTAGGTGTTGAAAAGTAGGTGTGAATAAATCTGAAAGTGAAACATACCTACTTTCCTGTCTGGGGGAACCGTAAAAATTTAATAAGGTGAGCCAATTTCATCCGCAAGATACAGAGCGTGTTCCCGGATTTTTTTCATCTCTCGAGAAGCCCAGCCAGAGTAAGTTCCCATTGCTATTTCAGCCTGTTGTTTTGCTCGCCCGGCCAGAAGCAACTTGACAAGTTGTCTTTGATCCATGTCTAGTGAATCATACAACTTATCTAAGAATTCTTCGAGATCTGTTTCTGTTTGATTGCGATCATCTACTATTTCGCCCACTTGTTCAATATCTACTGATGTACAGCCATACCGACCCAAATCCAACGGACCGTTTGGATGTCTCATTTCATAGTTTCTAACCGATTTCGCTAGATACGCCACAGGATTACTTATACTTTCACTATATCTGTCGCGTGGTGCTCCAGATAGGTGTTCAATGATCGTATCATGTAAGCTATCCAGCCGGGAGTATGCGCAGTTTGCGCGGACTTCGCCATTATAAGATGCATATCTTTTGTATGCATTTTCAATTGCTTCGTCGTTCGCGAGCGAAGAAGTTGTAAACAATAGAAGATTTATTAGCAAAAATAGATGGCGCATGGTATTGATTTCTCCTGCTCTTGCCGTAAAACTCCCGCCCCGATCGAGGGGCGGGAGTTTCTTCATTTTACTTTGACTTCCATAGTCACCGATCCTTCGTTGTCAGAGAGGCCCTGTCCGTGACGTCCGTCAAGGTCGTCGTTAATCACGAACATGAGCTTGCCGCTCACTGAAGTGACATGGCGAACGTTCGCTCCGACAAAGAATACGGGGCCGTTTCCAATTCTGGCGACAAGCGCATTTTCGGTTCTTCCGGGTAGGGGGTAACCATCTTGTCCGTCGTAGACGTCGCTTTTGGGACCTTCCGGCCCGTGCAAGGCGTCATTTTTCGACCCTCTCCATTGGCCCGACTTATGTCGAACAGTGAGCACCTCGCCAGCAGACACGGTGATGTTCGAATCCTGCCATTTTTTATTGGCGCTTATTTCGATATCTACCGGTGTTGATGCGATTGCTAGAATCGCAGCGGCAACACTAGAAATCATGGTCTTAGCTCCTTCGTTATCGGAGGCGGCGATATGCGGCCTCCTACCAACAAGAGGCGCCTAGCGAGGATTTTCTGCAGCTTGGAGAAAAAAATCGCAGGGTCCGATTTGATCGATCGGAGGACAGTTCCGGCTTCTTCGCGCCTCTGAGGCTTCCGGTTTAGATTGATCCATCCGGCAGAATGGGAAGCAGAACTAAGTCCAAGGAGGGGACTCAGGGCGCATTCATTCCATATGTGCGACAATGATTATTGTACGCACGCGCCCCACTACCCCGCCGCCAACACCGTGTTGCGCAACAGATTCGCGATCGTCATCGGGCCGACGCCGCCCGGTACCGGCGTGATCGCCGAGGCGCGCTCGGCGGCTTCCTCGAAGGCGACGTCGCCCACGAGCTTGGTCTTGCCGGCGCCCTTTTCCGGCGCGTCGACGCGGTTGATGCCGATGTCGATGACGATGGCGCCTTCTTTCA
>CAYFIB010000010.1:0-88354 GCA_964342855.1 uncultured Caulobacterales bacterium | reverse complement strand
CCCTGAGCGTGCTCATGCTCGCGGGCATCCGGGATATTCTCATCATCACGACGCCCCATGATGCGGAAGTCTTCCAGCGCCTCCTCGGCGACGGTTCGGATTTCGGCGTCTCTCTCTCCTATGCGCAACAGCCGAGCCCGGACGGCCTCGCGCAGGCTTTCATCATCGGCGAGGACTTTATCGGCGGCGATACGTCCGCCCTCATTCTCGGCGACAACATTTTCTTTGGCCACGGACTGACGGAGGAACTGCGCTGTGCGGCAGATGTGACCGACGGCGCCGTCGTCTTCGGCTACCGCGTGCAAGACCCGGAGCGTTACGGCGTCGTGGAGTTCGACGATGACGGCCGCGTGCTCTCCATCGAAGAGAAGCCGGAAAAGCCGAAGTCCCACTACGCCGTCACCGGACTTTATTTCTATGACGACACCGTGTGCGAACGGGCGAAGGCGGTGAAGCCCTCGCCCCGGGGTGAATTGGAGATCACCTCGCTCAACGCCATGTATCTCGCCGACGACAAGCTCTCCGTGCGCCATCTCGGCCGCGGCTATGCGTGGCTTGATACGGGCACGCACGAGGCGATGAGCCAGGCCTCAGGATACGTCGAAGCCGTCGAGGCGCGACAGGGCCTGAAGATCGGCTGCCCGGAGGAGATCGCGTACCGCCAGAAATGGATCGGCGCGGACCACCTCGCCCGTCTCGCCGAACCGCTGCGCAAGAGCGGCTACGGCGAGTACCTCCTGGGAATTTTATAAGTTGTCTGTGATCAATAATACTTATAAATTTGTATTCGTGCATATTCCGAAGTGTGGCGGAACTTCTATGGGGCACATGCTTTCACCTCTAAATGGCGTGTTTGATTTGGAGCTGGGAGCAACTGAATACGGGGAAAAGCTACACGCTATAATGGGGCCGCGTTTTGGAATTTGGAAGCACTCTTACGCTCATGAAATTAAAGCATGTATCGGTCAGCAGATTTGGAAAAGATATTTTTCATTCGCACTAGTAAGAAATCCAATATCACGTACAGTTTCTACTTTCAAGTACTTAAAAATGCATGCCCATGCCTATCCAGAAGCCAGTGATTACTCAGATATAAACGAGTTCATTTCAAGCGATTACTGGAAATCTGTGGGGCCGGACCGAATGTTTAACCCGCAATTTCACTGGATTTCTGATTTGCGGAATCTAAACGATCCAACTATTATTGTCGATAGAGTGTTTAAGGTAGAGCAGATGGAAAGTGTTTTTCCTGAGATTATGAACTCTCTTGAATTAAAAGAAGAAATTAGGGATTCTTTGAAAATACTAAATAAAAACAAATCAACAGAGATTAAATCGGATTCTCTAAATTTGAGCTCAGATTCAATAGAGTGTATTTTTAGGAGGTACAAATTTGACTTTAGCTTGTTCAAATATGATATCTAGAATTTCACTTAATGGTGAATTGAGGGCTAGAACATCGACACGAAGTCCGAAAAGTAGGGTGCTTGCGCATCTTTTTCGGAGAGCACGGCCGCTTCTGGCGCGATCCCCCAATCGATCCCCAGGTCTGGTGACATCCAGTTGACGGCGCCGTCGCTCGGCCCGTCGTAATAAGCGTCGACCTTGTAAACGACGCGGGTGCGCGGCGCGCGGGTGACAAAGCCATGCAGGAACCCGGCGGGCACGAACAATTGCGCGCCGTTCTCGGCGGAAAGCTCCGCTGACGCCCATTGGCCATAGGTTCGCGAGCCTTTGCGGACATCGACGGCGACATCGAGGATCGCGCCTTCGGCGACGCGCACCAGTTTCGCCTGCGCGTGCGGCGGGGCCTGATAGTGCAGCCCACGGACGGTGCCGACGGCTTCGGACAGGCTCTCATTATCCTGAACGAACCGCACGCCGCCTGTCGCGTCCGCAAACGCGCGCTCGTTATAGGTTTCACTGAAGTGCCCGCGATCATCAGCGAAGCGCCGCGGTGATATCAATGCCAATCCTGAAATGCTAAACGAGCTATAAGGCACCATTTTCACCTCCGATATGTCCCATCATGTGCGGTATGATACTGAGCCCTATTGGCATGTCAATGTAAAAGCATAATATTGCATGGAATACATCTTAGCTCTATTGTTTATGCGGAGTGTTTACTTAAAAAATGACCGAATTTGTGCTATGGTGCTTGAAAGAGATTGGAGCATTCTGTCTTCACTTATCTGGCTCGCCCGTTCCGCAGCAATTTTACTTGATCGAGGGCGAACAATAAGTTCTCTGCACATTTTTTCTATCCGGTCTATGGTTGTGAGTTTATCATCACGTTTTTCAAGCTCGAGTATTAAAGAAAACATGCTTAGCGCTCTCGCAGCTAAAGCTTCTCCTTGATTGCTGGCGATGTCCTCGGCGGCGACATATGAACGTGCTTTCATTTCTTTTTTAATCAGTTCAATTTCGTTCCTCAGGGCTTCAATCTCTGCTGATGTGTCGTGGTCTTCAGTCATTCTCAATCTCGATTGTCTGAGCGCGTGCGTAAGGAGCCAGAAAGCCAGAGTTCAGGCCTTCCTGATTCCCGGGTTCGATATCGTTTGCCTTTCGGCCACGGACTGCGCTGTTATAGTCCCGCGCCCTAGGGCTACAAGCTTGGTCATTCAAACGCCGATATGTCAGCTGTTAGAGCCCACGAAAGAGAGAAGTGTCTAGTATGTTCACGGTCGTCATAGGCTCCACAGGGGGCGTCGCTCAATCCGTCATCGAAACCGTTGCTGGGCTGGTTCAGGAAGCAGCGAACGTCTGGGCGCGGTATATCGATCTTGGGACGACCAGCCTCGAGATTGAGCTTTCATTCGATTCCCTCGGCGGAACGACGCTCGCATCCGGCGGATCTGATTTCTTTTTCCAAACGAGCGGCCAGTTTGCCGGATTTTTCCAGGCGACATCCGCACTGGAACTACAGGACGGCGTTGATCGCAATGGGCAGGGCAATGCAGACCTCTTTGTAACAATCGATGCCGACAGGTTGAGCAACGGCGAATTCTTTTTGGGCGGACCAAATGGCGGCGGCGTTCCGAACAATCAGTTCGATCTCTTCTCCATCGTTCTGCACGAACTGGCGCACGGGCTCGGCTTCCTTGGCTTTGGAGAAGGCCCTGGCGGCGATGAATCGGTCTTTGACAGCTTCGTTTCTGATGAAGGCGATGCGGGATTGTTTTTCAACGGTCCTGAAGCTGTGGCGCTCGTCGGTGGCCCCCTTCAGTTGGTCGATGACAGTCACGTCGATCTCGGCAATGATCTGCTTCACGACACCATCGGCCGCGGCAATCGTCGTCCAATCTCCAATATCGACGTTTCCGTCCTTCAAGATATCGGGCTGCCCATTCTGGGGCCGACATCCGGTGATGACGTTCTCTATGGGTTCGAGTTTATTAATCTCGGTTCCGGGATTGCGAGCGGAAATGACGTAATTGATCTCCTTGCCGGCGATGACTTGTACTTCGGTCTAAGCGGAAATGACACGATCAACGGTGGAGACGGCGATGACGTGATCGTCGCCGGAACCGGAAGCGATATCATTTCTGGCGGAGCGGGCTCCGATGTGTTTTGGATTTATGACTATCAGGCTGGGAACGATATAGTACTGGACTTTGATCCATTAGGCCAAGATTCCGACCGCCTAGGCATTGCCGACAGTGAGACGTTCAGTGTCTTTACCGATATATTGGCTGTCGCCGAGCAGGATGGTTCGGATGTCCTTATTACATTGTCTTCAGTCAGCACTGTACGTCTTATCGGTGTGGATATTTCTGAATTGTCAGCAGGCAGCTTCGTTTTCTCAGATGGAGTAGTGCAGGACGATAGATTTGATCTGCCACCGGAGTTTACGTCGGAAACGGTGTTTCAATATCTTGAGAACTCTCAATCACCTATCGGGACGGTATCTGGTTTTGATCCGAACGGGACGCCTGTCTCTTTTTCGATTCTTGAGGGCCGGGATGGCAACTTTTTTGAAATTGACGAGAGTACCGGAATTATTTCAGCGCGCGGGGTTTTCGATTTCGAGAATCCAATAGATAGAAACCAAGATAATGTATATAGTTTTGACGTTTCTATCGAAAGTAATGGATTGAGTTCGTCTCAGGAAGTTATTGTTAATGTATTGAATGAGTTTGAGCCAATAACTTTCTTTACGCGCCGGTTGGAGGAGGGTAAATCTGATGGTATCGGGCTCAAAGATCTCTTTACATCAATTTTGCTCAATCAAGTGATTAAAAACTTGCCGGAGAATTCTGGTGTGGTGCCGGCAGGTAATTCACTGGCGTCAATAGAAAGCGATGCTTATTATATTGATCAAACTGCCGGGAAATTTAATGTCCCCACATCGCTTATATCGGAAGACGACGACTTTTTTGATGTCGATTACGGGCTGGCAAAGCGCGTCTTTTGTACATGTTCGGCTTGTTGTGGATCCGAAAGAGAAGAGTCGGGTGTAGAAATTACAGAACTGAATGAGTTTTTTATTCACGAACATCATGAAAGCCATGACCAAGTAAACAGTGTTGACGGGTACTCTTTTTACATAAACGATGTGGGCCATCTTATTTGAGATCATGTTAATACATAGATTTAACGATAAGCGTATAAAATATACATGAGAAAAATTAACTTTATTATTCGCGTAATGCTATTAGAAACAACTTAGGTCAGTAAATAGAGTGAAATTACTATAATAAAAAATGCGGTAAATACCCCTATTAAAAGGGCGATAATGGATCCAAAAAAGTGACTTTTGAGTCTCACTAGAATCCCATCTTCTGGTACTTTTTCGATCATATTATCGCAGATGTAATTGGGAGAGGTTTCTTTCAGGGTCGGCGCAGCCATAGGGAGTTTACTCTGCGAGATGGTTAGTCCATCGCAAACCATCGGTCTATAGGGACGGGCGATCGGGCGTAGCGTGGGATCAGGCTATGGAGGGGTAAGTGGTCTGCAGTCGTGATCACAACCTCATGCCCTGGGATGGACCGGGCGCAACATTTGCTTACGCAGGCTCTGGTTTCAGCGGTGGTGAGGGGCGCCGCCATCACCAGTCGAGCTCGAGCTAAAGGATCGCCGCAACGACCGTGTTGTCCCAAGAGCTCGACTCCTCGGCGGCGAGGCCTTGAGAGACTGGAGTCGACCGTCCGTCGAGTGACCCAACTTGAAGGCTGCGACCAAGTTCGTAAATAAAATCTACGTCCTGTGCCATTCAGAAATGACTCTATATTATTATTTATAAATATAAAGCAAAATCAAACAAAGAGCATCTGTGTGTTAATATAAGAAAAATACATCAGGAATTATCATAATTTGGGATATCTATCCATTCCAAGTTTCATTCGGATGTCAGGAATACATTCGGAGAGGTTGAGCGCGATGAAAGCGAAGTGACGAATTTCCATAAAGGCGTCGGTGACATGCGCCTTTGTCACGTTGTCACCAGCCTTAATAACTCTCGCTTCGATACCGTTTGCAGCTCCTGGTACCGCCCGTATGATCAGCCAAGTCGAGGTATCTTCAAAATACTCCCCAGGCCGACGGCGCAGCTCTTCGCTGATATCTTCAACGTCTTGGCCGGCTGGAACTCCGGTATGCGGAAAGCGAAAGGAGAACATTGCAAAGTCGGCCTGGTGAGCTGACAACCCGAGGCGACAGAGCATCGACTGGATAACCATCGCGATCGCTGTCTCAGAAGCTAGCAGCCGTGCACTAGTCGAGCCTTTTGCTGGGAGTTCGTCGTTTGCAGAACGAGTGATTAGTTCACGATTGAAACGGCCGCGTATTGTTTCAACCGACTCGCTCGCAGTTTCAGCGATGCGCGAAAGCTTAACTTTCGGATCGTTTGAAGAATATGCCAGCGTTTTGTCGTAGATCATGAGCGCTCTGCTGACGAACCAAACTCTAATTGTATTATCACGAACAATAGCGACACCGCAATTTTGGGGGATCTGCGTCGAGTTCTTAATCCATCATATGATGATAGAGCTGAAGTCGCATTAACCATGTGACTTCAGAGCCAGCCCCGTTAAGCTAAATCTCTAAAAACGTGGCGTACTTGTTAAGTATCTTCCTAGGCACATCGAGATTTTTCTCGAATGAATCAAGACATTTTTAGCAACTTTTGACACGGGCCGCGTGGCTGCCCGCTTGCTTTTTTGGGCCGTTTGTCATTGTTGATGCTTAGTTGTGTACAGGAATTTCGTTATGTTGCGTTCAATCGGGTGCGCTATCGGCGCTTGGCTCTTTGCGACTTCGGCAAGCGCTGGCGTGATAGATTTTGAAAGCGGTTACGCTGAAGGTCAGGACATCGGTTATGTCGTTAGCGACGGAATTGGTGCGAGTTTCTCGTGTGGCCTGACCCGGGCGCTGTCGTCCTCGTGTGTGGCGGCTGAAGCTGGTCCGTCTACTCAGGCGTTCGCAAACAGCATCGCTGGCGCCGACACGTCGTTTGACGGCAGAACAGGTCGTTTCACTGCGACGGATCGCGAAGGCCTTAGAAGCTCCACAAATTACTATCTCGAATTTGATAGCGTGATCAGTTCTTTCGCGGTGGATCTGGTGGACTTCCGCACGGACGGCGGCGGCAAGGTCGGCGACGTTGTTCACCTGAATGCTTACAATTTGGCTGACTCGCTAGTCTCCTCAATTATGTTAGAAATCGAGGCCGGCTGGGTAGATGGTATCGTCAAAAATCTTTCCATCTCTAATTCTGACGGATTCAGTTTCGTGGAAATTATTCATTCCGGAATGGACGTCGGGACAGCTATCGATAACATTACTTTTTCAGCAAGAAACATTATTAGTGAAGTGGAGGAGATTAATGAAGTTCCAGCTCCTTATGGGATATCTTTATTGTTCCTAGGAATTTTTGTTATATTCCTCGAGTACGTTAAAGGACATTCGAGCTTACGTAAATTGAAAAAGTAGATGTATCTTAAAAAGTACACCAGTAGTATAGTTATACATCCATATTGAATGTGCTACCTCCATAGCTGAAAATAAGTATTATTAAAATAAGTCCGCCATACCCTATAGCCGTTATACAGCCGAATACTAATGCCAATAGGGCCCACTTTTCGATTCGAGTTTTCTTTTTACGCCGTGTTCTTGCCCATGAGACCATCAGCAGCGTCGTGGTTGTGACAACCGACGCGAACCAAACAACCAAAATCTTGATCAACTGCTGTGTCCCTCGATCTTTGCCGGGAATTGTCAGGAGGAAACCCAAATTTCGGTAGCGTCCCCGAATTTGAACGCATCGCGTCTCAACGCGGACATAGTCTGAATTCTGGCGCTTCGGCGCCCGAACTAGCTTCGCCGTTTTCTAAGTGTATCAGTTCGTAGGACAATTACACCCCTGTGGCAACTTTAGTGGTGCATCTTTCGCGGATATCGGCTGAACCAGGTCGCAAAAGCTTCGGAATTTGCCATGTCACGCTAGCGATCTTAATAACAGCATTACTCGGAGCGGCACGAAACCGGATTATATCAGATGAAAATCGGGCTTATAAGTTCCTCAATTCTCGATGCACTTATGGCCGTAACGGCGATCGAGAAGATCCTTCTGAACGAAGCAATTCCAATGAGTCCAAGTGAGATTATTTTTAGATTAAAAGAATTAGGAATTGAATTTTGTGAAGAAGCCGATTCAATACATGAAGTAGAGGCTTTTTGTCTTTTTGCTCCAAATGTAATGGCGATAGGATCGAAGGCGTATATACATAAAGAATGTATTGAGAGAAGAATAATGTTTCGTCCAATTTATGAAAGAAATATAACAGATATGGACGTTGTGAATTTTGGATATGCGTAAGATTATTATTTGCGGCATTAAATCGCAAAACTGAGTCAGCATTGATTTTATATTATATAACGTCTTCCATTACGTCATTTGTTGATGTGTTTATTTCCGATATCGGTATCGATGTCGCAATGCGAATCGACCCGGCCATTGAACTTTTCGTTGACGCCACCGATCGCAGTCTCTTGCCGCGTTGAAAGTTCGAAAAGATGGCTTTAAACCTTAAACACCAGTCGATCTTCGTCATGTTGCAGATGTCAAAACGAATTAAGCTTTCCATGCTGACCGGACTGATTGGATTCCTAGGAGGGGGGCTAATCGGATACGCATTTCTCCGTCAGGGAGGTCCAGCCATGCAAGTCGGCGCCATTTTCGCCTTGATGGGGTTCGCCGCAGGTACAGTGATTGCCGACGACTAGTTTCGAACGGTGTCACAAGGCGGTTCTGAGCCTCGCCTGCTGAATTGGCCTCCCGTCCTATGCTTCAGGGTAGACCAGAAGAATGGGGGAGGCTCAGGTCCCGATGTCTCCGAAATTTATTCCACGGCGACCGTGGTCTATCTCGGGGACGTCATTAGATAGCTAAACCTGTAATCGCACCATTTCCGACGCTCGAAATGGCGACGGTGCAATCGCGAAATCGACGTCAAAAACTCTGCATGGAAAGTATTTCGATTTGGATCAAGCGCTTCGTTCTTTAAGCTCAATAACATAGTCCTGCGCGTAATCCGGAGTGTCTCCGATGCGTGCTATAGCCGCGTTATGGCCTTCCACTTCGCTTTTTGGCGGCCAGTGACGAGGCCACGCCCTTGCGAGCGGTGCCATTTCATCCATGCGCTGAACATAATGGCCTTCGCCAATATCAGCCCAGTAATTCAATTCGGCTTTGATTTTTTCTGAGTAAGAGTTCTGCGCTATCTGGCGAAGTTGTTCAAATAAACGCCGTAGCCGGGCGACCTCCTTGCGGGCCTCCTTTAAGAGCTTTCTGCATTTTCGTGTCGCTGGGCCGCGAACTGAGACGTCGCCCGTAAGCGGATCAAACTCGAGATCATCGGGGTGAGGTCCCGAAGGGTCGTATCGTCGTCCCGCGCGCTTAGCCTCGGCGATTCTGCGCTTCTCTATCTCAGCGTACTCGCGCATGGCTTCAACCACTTCTGCTCGAAGCTGCTCTCGGTCGCGCTCAGCGGCAGGAAGATGCTCCAATAAAAGTTTTTGTGCGCGCACGTCCCCTTTTGCGGCTTTCGCGCATAGCGCGCGTATGCCAAGCTGAGCGACAGCCATTTTTTCTGTACCATTTGATGTCGGCACCTCGACCTCGCGATACGCCTCTTCCAAAATCATCCGTTGAAGATCGGCTTGTTTGACAATCTTGGCCTTGCTCTTTGCGCCTTTTGGCCGCCCGCGCGGATTGCCTGACTTTCCCGCTTTGAAGCGATGTTCCGCAGGCGGCTTCTTGTATCCGACCTCGTATGGCTTTTCGTCGCTCACGCCGCGTCCTCCTCTGAGGTTGCGCGAGCGATGAGCTCCGCTTCCCCTTTCGCAAACGCCTCCCACCGCGCGAGGATCCGGTCACAGTAGATTTCGTCGTATTCAGCGAGGAAGGCGCGCCGCCCCGTCAACTCGGCGGCGATTAGCGTACTGCCGGAGCCACCGAAAAGATCGAGCACTATTTCGCCGCGCGCCGAGACGTCGCGGATCGCATCGGCGATCATGGCGACAGGCTTCACCGTCGGGTGAAGCGCGAGTTCCGCGTCGCGCGTGCTCGATCGGCTGGAGACCCCGCGATACTCCCAGACGTTCGTCCGGTAGCGCCCATGCTGGCCAAGCTCGAAAGTGTTGAGGTGAGGGGCGCTTCCGGATTTCCAGACGAAGATCAGCTCGTGGCGCGAGCGATAGAACGTCCCCATGCCGCCATTGTCCTTGACCCAGACGATGACGTTCTTGAGCTCGTCGAAGACCTTATGCCCGGCGGCGAGCATCTCGCTCATGTGCCTCCAGTCCATGCAGATGAATGCGATCGCCCCGTCGACGCTCGCCTTGCGGAGGTTCTGGAACGCAGTCGTCAGAAAGGCGGCGAATTCTTCCGCGCTCATCTCGCCGGACGCCATGGCGAACTCGCGATGCTTCACCGCGCCGAGGCCGCCGACATGACCGTCCACCGGGACGTTATAGGGCGGATCTGTGAAGACCATCCGGGCTTTCTCGCCCGCCGTCAGCTGATCGACAGTTGCGGGATCAAGGCTGTCGCCGCAAATCAGGCGGTGCGGTCCGAGCGCCCAGAGGTCGCCGCGCCGCACGCGGCTCGGCGCCTCGATCGGAAGGCGATCCAACTCCGGGTCAGCGTCTTGCTCAGGCTCTCCGGCGTCCAGCAGCGCATCGATCTCCGGGACCAAAAACCCCGTCAGCCCCACATCAAACCCGTCATCGAGATCGAGAAGCTCCCGAAGCTCTTCGGATAGGAGATCGTCGTCCCAGCTCGCGTTTTCGGCGAGCTTGTTGTCCGCAATGACATACGCCCGCTTCTGCGTCGGCGTCATATGCTCAAGGACTACGCAAGGAACCGTTTCAAGCTGCAGAAACTTGGCGGCTTCCACCCTGCCATGACCGGCGAGGATCGATCCCGCCTCGTCGACGAGCACGGGATTGGTGAAGCCGAACGCCTCGATGCTGTCGGCGATCTGCCGGATCTGTTTTTTCGAGTGTTTCCGCGCGTTCCGTTTCCAGGGTTTCAGCGCGCGGGTCGGCCGGTGTTCGATCGTCGGTTCCATGGGGCTCGCCGTTCATCATCCGCCGAATAAGCCGGCGTCGCCCGCTAAGAATGGCCGATTCGCGCACCCGACAATTCGGAAATTTCGTCAATCGGAACAAAGACTGAAAACACAGCTGCGTTCCCTGAAAAGGCTCGCCCAGCTCCCTGATCTCAGCGGGGTGAATTCCCTGTTATGGAAGTGGTGGGTAAATGCAAAATAGTCAGCAAAAACGCGGATTTGCCCAATATCAGGACGAGTGCGGCGCTCCCAATTGGCGCCAAGTTCCCTGTAAATTCCCTGTTATTGAGCTATAAGCGCGGAGAGAAGTTTGGTGGGACTTCACCCACCGCCATTCGCCCACTGTCATCGACATGCCTACGGAGCCAATGACCGAACGTATCGCGATCATCGGAGCGGGACAGGCGGGGCTGCAGGCGGCGGTTTCTCTACGTCAGGCGAAATTCGTGGGCGCGGTGACGCTTTTCGGCGATGAGCCGACGCCGCCGTACCAGCGCCCGCCGCTTTCCAAGGCGTATCTGAAAGGCGAGCTTGAGCGGGAACGGCTTTTCCTGAAGCCGCTTACCTATTTCGAGCAGCACGACGTTGATCTGCGCCTTGGCGAACGCGTTCGGCTCATTGACCGAGGCGGCCGGAAGCTTGTCCTCGAAAGCGGCGTCGAGGAACCGTACGACCGGCTTCTCCTCGCGACCGGCGCGCCGCCGCGCCGACTGATCGCCCCGGGGGCCGATCTTCAGAACATCTTTTATTTGAGGTCTCTTGCGGATTCCGACGCGCTGCGCGGCATTCTCAGCTCGACGGGGCGCGTGCTGATCGTCGGCGCGGGCTATATCGGACTCGAGGTCGCCGCCGTCGCCCGCGCTGCGGGGCGTGAGGTGACGGTTCTGGAAATGGCCGACCGGGTGCTCGCCCGGGTCGCGTCGCCGCCCGTTTCAGACTTCTTTGAAGCGCGCCACCGTGAATCGGGCGTCGATCTGCGTCTTGGCGCCACGCTGAAGGGCTTTCTGGGACGCGAGGGCGCCGTGGTCGGCGCGGAGCTCGTCAGTGGGGAAGTGATTGACTGCGCGTCGGTTCTCATCGGCATCGGCGCCGTCCCGGCCGTTGAGCTGGCCGCTTCCGCGGGGCTGGAAGTCGATGGCGGCGTCATCGTCGATGAGCGGGCGCGCACCAGCGATGAGGCCATCTGGGCCGCCGGCGACTGCACGAATTTTCCGTCACCGCTCTATAACAGGCGCATGCGGCTTGAATCCGTACCAAACGCCATCGAACAGGCGAAAGTGGCGGCGACGAACATGGCCGGCGGCGACGCGGTCTATGACGCGACGCCCTGGTTCTGGTCGGATCAATACGATGTAAAACTGCAGACCGCCGGACTGAGCGAAGGGCACGACGAGCGTGTCCAGCGCGGCGATCCGGGTTCAGGCCGGTTTTCGATCTGGTATTTCGCGGGCCGACGTTTGCTGGCGGTCGACGCGATCAACGATCCCGCCGCGTTCGCGGCGTCGAAGCGATTGATCGGTACGGAGATTTCTTCTCCGGAGGCGATCGCGAACGCTGAGTTCGATCTGAAAAGCCTGTTGGTGAAATAGGCAGCGGTTCTTCGTCCTCGGTCATTTCGGCGCCGGTCTCGCGTGCGCGTTGACCAGCAGCGGCCCCGTCTTCGGCTCTGGACGGGCGAGGCGCGTGGAGCGGAAAGAATTGAAAATCACTCGCATTTGCATTAAGCCCGACGGCGCGTCGAGCAGAGTGAGATCGAGATGAAGAATTCCCAGTTTGCCGTACTGATCGCGAGCGTTCTTGCGCTCTTCGTGTCTTCGGCGGTCGCACAGGAACGGATCGTCTCCATTGGCGGCGATGTGACGGAGATCCTCTTCGCGATCGGCGAAGGTGAAAAAGTCGTCGCAACCGATGATGACAGCGTGCACCCGCAAGCCGCGCTGGATGCGCCGAAGGTCGGCTACGTCCGCCGTCTGTCCGCGGAGGGCGTCCTGTCCGCCGAGCCCGACCTCATTCTTATCAGCGGCGCGGCGGGGCCGCCGGCGGTCATGGATCAGCTCCGAGCGTCCGGCGTGCGTCTTGTCGAGATGGAAGAGGAGTACACGGTCGATGCGATCCTGCGTAAAGTCGCGACCGTTTCCGGCATTCTCGAGCGTGAGAAGGCAGGCGCTGCGCTCATGAACGAGATTGAGGCGGACTGGGCAGAGGCGCGCTCGGAGATCGCACGGTACAAGAGCGAACCGACGGTCCTGTTTTTCGCCGCGCTCTCAGATGGCGCCCCGCGAGCGGCGGGTACGGAAACGGCCGCCCACGGCGTCATCGAGATGCTTGGCGCCAGGAACGCGTTCGACAGTCAGACCGGATACAAAAATCTTTCGCTTGAGGCCGCCGTTGCGGCGAACCCGGACGTGATCTTCGTCATGAACCACCACGCGGCCCGGCTGGGCGGCATTGAAGCCGTTCGCGCGCACCCGGCGCTTCGGTTGACGGATGCGGCCAAGAATAACCGTATTCTGATTGTCGATAAGGTCACCGTCATGCAGTTCGGCCCGCGTACGCCGCGCGCGGTGCTGGAGCTTGCGCGTGACGTCAGCGCCGCGCTCACGGACTGACGATGAGCCTGAAAAGAGGCGCGAGCGCGCCTTCCTCAGTGAAGGCGGGGCTTGGCGCCGCACGGGCGCGACGCGGTCGGATGTTCCTGGCGGCAAGCGCGACCCTCTCCGCCATCGGCTTTCTCGCCGGCGTCGTGCTGGGACCTCTTGATATAAGCCTGACGGAGTTTCTGTCCGTCATCGTCGGAAAGATCTTTCCATCGGTCAGCGCCGATGTGTCGGCCGTCAAGATCGGCGTCATTGAGAGCATCCGCGCGCCGCGAGCGTTGCTCGCGTTCTGTGCGGGCGCGGCGCTCGGCGCTTCCGGCGCCGCCATGCAGGGGTTCTTTCGAAACCCGCTGGCGGACCCCGGACTGGTGGGCGTTTCGGCTGGCGGCGCGTTCGCGGCCGTCGCGGTCATCGTGCTCGGCGGCGGGGCGCTGGCGCCGGCCATCGCGGCGCTCGGAGCCTTCGCCCTTCCGATCGCGGCGTTCGCCGGGGCGCTGGCGACGGTGTTCGCGATCTACCGCATTTCCAGTTTCGACGGGCGCGTCATCGTCGCGACCATGCTGCTCGCCGGCGTCGCGGCGAACGCGCTGGCCTACTCCGGCATCGGATACCTCACATTCCTCGCGGACGATCAACAGCTCCGGGATCTGACGTTCTGGACGCTCGGCAGCCTGGGCGGAGCGACATGGGAGCGGGTGACTCCGGCGGTCGGGCTCATGCTCGCGGCGACGGCCGGGTTGATGACCCTTCAGCGCTCCATGAACGCTCTGCTGCTCGGGGAAGGGGACGCCGCGTCGCTCGGCGTCGATGTCGAAGGCGCCAAAAGGCGCGCCGCGTTTCTCACCGCGCTCGGCGTCGGGTCGGCGACGGCCGTGTGCGGCGTCGTCAGTTTCGTCGGGCTGGTGACGCCGCATCTCGTTCGCCTGATCACCGGGCCCGATCATCGGTATGTTCTTCCGGGGTCGGCGCTTCTTGGCGGCGCGCTGGTGCTCTTCTCAGATCTGATCGCCCGTCTCGCCGTCGCCCCGGCGGAGTTGCCGCTGGGCGTGGTCACCGCCGCGCTCGGCGCGCCGTTCTTCTTCTGGCTGCTGTTGAAGGACAAACGTCGCGGAGGGCTCTCATGACCCTTGCGCTGAAGTCCGCCTCCGTCCTGCGTGGCGGGCGGGCCATTCTCGACAACGCCGATGTCGAGCTGAAGCCCGGCCGCTTCGCCGCGCTCTGCGGCCCCAACGGCGCGGGCAAGACGACGGCGCTGTCGGTCATGGCCGGTTCGCTGAAGCCGGATGCAGGGAGCGCGGAGCTGGACGGCGTCGCGCTGCGTTCAATCCGTGGAGACCGGCTCGCGCGCCGCCGCGCCGTCGTTTCGCAGTCGCCCCTTCTGTCGTTTCCGTTCGAGGTTCACGAGGTCGTCGCCATGGGGCGTACGCCGCATCATGGGATATCGACGCCTGAGCACGACCAGTCCGTGCTCGCAGCAGTGCTGGAGCGCGTCGACCTTCTGGACCTCGCTGAACGCAACTACATGACGCTCTCAGGCGGCGAACGCCAAAGAGTTCATATCGCGCGGGCGCTGGCGCAAATATGGGACCGGCCGACGGACGACGCGGATCGCTGGTTGCTGCTTGACGAGCCGACCTCGGCGCTTGATCTGAAGCATCAGATTTCGCTGATGCTCCTCCTGAGGGAGCTCGCCGCAGGCGGATGGGGCGTCGCAGCCGTGCTGCATGATCTGCACCTGGTTCGTGCGCATGCGGATGACGTCGTTCTTTTCAAGTCCGGTCGTGTCGCCGGGGCGGGCGTCAGCGAGAATGTACTGACCCCAACCGCAATCCAGTCCGTGTTCGAGTTGGATGCGCCATATCTGATCGAAGGCCAGGAGGGATGAGCGCGCGACCGCCAGTCCCTCCGTTCTCGCCATGGCGGGCTTCCTGAGTGAGGAAACGCTGCGATGCGCCGATTGAGCGCGCGTCACGCCCGTCGAATCATCGATTGAACCGTCGGCCCTGTTTAAACGACCCACAACTGGAACGGAGGCTGGCGACTGACCGAGCTCGAAACGACGTTTTCGACTTCCGCCGCAGTACTCGTTACGTTGAGCACGCGGCGTCACCTGTCTCAATTGTCTCCGATCCGAGCGCTGGCAGGCTGGCGCGAGTTGGAATCAGGCGTTTGAGGAGCATCGATCGTCACCATGTTGTCGATCAGGGCGTTCGGATCTTTGGAAGTGGCTCAAGGCGGCGAGCGAACCGCCCTGCCGCAATCGCGCAAAACGCGGGCGTTGCTCGCCTACCTGGCGATTTCAGGCGCGCCGCAGAGGCGCGATCGACTGTGCGAGCTTTTCTGGGAAGTGCCGGATGATCCGCGCGGCGCGTTGCGCTGGTCGCTGAGTAAATTGCGTCCGATTGTAAATGTCGGCGGCGTCGAACGGTTGGAGGCCGATCGCGAGCGGGTGCGCTTGTCGCTGGAGACGGTGAACGTCGATTTCCTGGACGTGCGGCTGACTGCGAACACCGAAGAAGCGTCGCGCGATGCGCTTGCGACGGCGTGGCGCCAAGCGAACGAGTTGTTGCTCGCAGACTGTGAACTGTCGAACCAACCGGCTTACACCGCATGGCTGGAGCGCCAGCGCGCTGAAGCCCAGCGGTTTCGAGCGCGACTGGCGCGGCGCCTCGCGTTGCTGAACGAGGCGGAGCCGGAGGCGGCCGATCAATGGTCGGAACGCTGGCTCGCGGACGCGCCTTTCGACCCGCTGGCGGCGCGTTTCACCGTCGCCTGCCGGCGGCGGAGCGGTAGAGCTCATGAGGCCGACGCGCTTGTCGAGGAGTTGACGGAATCGTTTCGCGAAGCGGGGCGGGACGCGCCGGTTTGGTCCGATGATCCGTTTGCTGGAAAATCTTTCAAGACAGCAGTCGCCAACGTGTCGGACGCCGCGCCGACGCCGCGTCAGTCGGTGCGCTTCGTTCAAGCGGCGGATGATACGTCGCTTGCATGGGCGAGCGTCGGCTCTCCGAACAGTCCGCCGCTCGTGAAAGCCGCCAACTGGCTGTCGCATCTGGAGCTCGATTGGGAGGCGCCGATCTGGAGCCCGCTCTTCCGCGATCTCGGAACGTCCTTCAACTTCATCCGCTACGACGAGCGCGGCTGCGGCCTCTCCGATTGGGACGTCGACGACATCAGTTTTGAAAGCTGGGTCTCCGACCTCAAATTGGTCGCCGACGCCGCTGGGTTGGAGCGGTTTCCGCTTCTTGGCATTAGCCAGGGCGCGGCGGTGTGCATCGAGTTCGCCGTTCGGTATCCGGAGCGGGTCTCGCAGCTGATCCTGTTCGGCGGCTATTCAGCCGGCTGGCGTCATGTGGGCGACCCGGACGAAATCCGTGAACGCGAAGCGATCATGACCCTGACGGCTTCCGGGTGGGGCCGTTCGAACCCGTCCTACCGGCATCTTTTCTCTCAGACCTTCATGCCGGACGCGACAGCGGAGGAACTCGCCTGGTTCGATGAATTCCAGCGGCGGACGACTTCGCCAGAGAACGCCGTCCGGTTTCTCGACGTGTTCTCGAAAATCGACGTGCGCGACCGTCTGAAGGATGTTCAGGCGCCGACGCTTGTCATTCACAGCCGCAACGACCAGCGCATTCCGTTCGAGACCGGCCGAGAGCTCGCCGCGCAGATGCCGCAGGCGGAGTTCGTCGGGCTCGACAGCGCCAATCACCTGCTGCTCGGCCGCGAGCCCGCCTCCGGGGATTTTCTGAAAGCCGTGCGGCGGTTCCTTCAGGTGACCTAGCCGCCCGCGCGGCTCAGACCGCGCTTTCTGCGGCGACCACCTTTTTCGGCGGCCACGGGATGAAACCGCTCGTGCGGGCGATATAGTCCGCATACTCCGGTTTGGAGCGCTTCATGCGGCGCTCCAGCAGCGCTGCGCCGCTCCATTGGACGAGGAGCCAGGTGAGGATCGCCGGGCCGATGAAGCTGAGCGCGCCCGCCGCGGTCTCGGCGGCGATGAGATAAAGCCCCCACCAGACGCACGCGTCGCCGAAATAGTTCGGGTGCCGCGTATAGCGCCACAGCCCCTTGTCCATGACCTTGCCGCGGTTCTCTGGGTTCGATTTGAACGCCGCCATCTGCCAGTCGCCGACGCTTTCGAAGAAGAAGCCGATGGCGGCGAGGGCGACGCCCGCGTAGGCGAGCAAGCCGACCTCGGCGGGCGCCGCCGGGAGCTGGCCAAGCTGAACGGGCAGCGACACGAGCCAGAGAAGGACGCCCTGCAGAAGAAACACCTTCCGCAGGCTGTGCAGATGGACGTTCCCTTTCGCTTTGCCGAGGAGAGCCACATAGCGGCCGTCCGGCCCTTCTTTCCGCCAACGCCAGAAAATGTAGCTTCCAAGGCGCACCCCCCAGATGGCGGTGACGAAAAGAATGAGAGCGCTGCGCTCCGGCGATCCGTCCGTGAGAAAGTAGGTCGAGGCGGCGAGCACGACAAAGCCGAAGGCCCAGAAGCTGTCGATATAGCTCACGTCTTTCAGCGGAATGCTGATCAGCCAGAGGACGATCATGCATCCCATGATGATCGCAAAGTTTAAGGCGAGCAGGGTCAGGACATCAGTCACAGGCGTCTCCGTTAAGTCGGTCGACCGGTTGTCGGCGCGTCAGGTGAAAATCAGAACGTCAGGGCCCGGGGTGTCGGCGTAGAGCCGCTCCACATCGGCGGCCCGGCGCGTGCGCACGAGGGCCTGATTGACGGAGCCCTTGTCGGATAGCTCGTGCGCGTTCGGGTTCGGCGGTTCGCTGAGGAACAGCAGGCGTCCGATGCGTCGGCTCGATTGCGGGTTCGCGCCGTTGTGGGCGTCGATCCGTTTGGAGACGGCGCGCGCGAATGCATCGGCGTCGTCCGCGACGCCTGGCTTCGCCCAGGCGAGGACGCCGATTTCCTGCTGGTTTTCTCCGCACACGACGACGTCGGTGACGAACGGCTCGAGGATTTTACGCAGCTCGGCGTAAATCGCCCCGCCGGCGATCCAGGTGCCGGAGGCGAGCTTGAATTCCTCCGCCAGACGCCCGGCGAAGCCAAGGCCTTTTTTCGGGTCTTCCGGATCTTTGAAGACGGCCGTATCGCCCGTTCGGTAGAAGCCGTCTTCGTCGAACGCTTTCACGGTCGCCTCCGGCGCGTCGAGATAGCCGGGCGTCATCATCGGGCCTTTAAGCCGCACTTCATAGCGGTCGCGATCGGGCACGAGCTTCACCGACAATCCCGGCATCGGAAGGCCGATGCCGACTTCTTCGGTGTCGAAATAGATCGACATGCAGCCGGAGGTGCTCTCCGTCGATCCGTACCCGGTAGTGAAGAAAATGCGGGCGCCGACGGTTTCGACCGCGAGTTTCTGAATGCGGTCATAGAGCGGCTGCGGCAGGCCCGCGCCGCCATAGAGCATCAGACGAAGCTTCTGGAAGAACGTTTCGCGAAGCTCATCGTCTTTCTCCAGCGCGTCGGCCAGCATGGCGTAGCCGATGGGAACGTTGGTGAAATACTGAAGCGGAATTTCCTTCAGATTCCGGATCGTTTCATCGAAAAGGCCGGGCGCCGGCTTGCCGCCATCAATATAAAACGTGCCGCCGAACATCGCCGCGGCCATGGAGGAGAAGGCGCCGGAGACATGGCTCCAGGGAAGCCACTCCAGCAGCACGTCGTCCCAGCCAGCCGCACGCCCGAGCGTGGACCAGCCCTGCGAGAGATTGGCGACCAGCATGGATTGCGTGTGTACGACGGCCTTCGGACGACCGGTCGAGCCGGAGGTCAACATGTACGCTGCGGGCGCCTCGACATCGATATCGCGTGCGAGCGCGGCGTAGTCCTCCGCGGAGGCGCCGTGCGTCCAGTCGTCATAATTTTCCGCCGCGCCGTCGAAGGCGTCGGGTTCGCGGGTGAGGATGACCGCCTCGCCGCCGACCGCCCTGGCCGCGGCGGCGTAGGCGCCGGTCTCCGCAAAAATGACCGCCGGGTTCACCAGATCCACCACATAGCGCAGGCGATCATAGTCGCCGCCAAGGAGGGCGTAGTTGGCGCTGACGGGCGTCACCGGGGCGCCAGCGGCCATGGCGCCATAGCGCATGGTGGCGTGGGCGATGGAGTTTCCGGAGATGATCATGACGCCGCGTCCGGCCGGAAGGTTCATCGCCAGCAGTTTCCGGGCGATGGCGGCGGCGCGGGCGGCGGTTTCAGCGAAGCTCTGACGCAGCCAGCCAGGTTCGCCGGGGCCGGGACGCTCCGCCACATACGTTCGGTCCGGCGCGCGCGCGGCCTGCGCGGCGAGCCCTTCCGGCACGGACCGTGCGGCGAGCTCCAGCGGGGCTTTCGGCGTCATCACGATGGTTCCGTCCGCCCTCGTCTCGATATCGAGATCGACGGGCGGAAACTCGGTCTTGCGGAATGCGACGGCGTGCGGATCGGTCACGGGCGGGGTCCTGAGGGCATCTTCCGGCATGGTCCAAGCCAAATCCATTTGGTATCGTAAAGCAAGTGAGTTTGTCAGACGCTCCTCCGATGCTCGGAGCGGCGTCATTAGGGCCCAGTACTGTTGCGCGTTATAGCGCGATCAGTGCATTCGTGCTGCGCCGCAGCAATGCGGACGGCCACGAAAAGCGACTTGCAATAACAAACCATACCTTCCCTAATGGGGCGGAGAACAACCGGGAGGTCGCGTCCATGCGCACGAGCCCCGCTGAGCGGACGGCGTCATATCGTAAGAAGGGGTGGTGGCGCGGAATCACCATCGACGCGCTGTTCCGCGAGGCCGTCGCCGCGCATGCGGACGATGAAGCGCTGGTCGATCCCCCCAATAAGGAGGCGCTGGTCG
Organism: uncultured Caulobacterales bacterium; assembly: GCA_964342855.1. GTDB lineage: Bacteria > Pseudomonadota > Alphaproteobacteria > Caulobacterales > Parvularculaceae > JBCBJX01. Next base: position 68,332 of record CAYFIB010000010.1, on the reverse strand, counting down.
GTCTCCCGCCGAAACGTCTGACGTACCGGGAGCTTGACCGTGAGGTCGACCGCATGGCGGCGGCGTTCCGCGAGCTCGGCGTCGGGCCGGATGACGTGGTCCTCGCTCAGCTGCCGAACATCGTCGAAGGCGTGATCGTCTATCTCGCCTGCGCGCGGACGGGGGCGATCCTCAGCCCTGTCGCCATGACCTATCGCGGCCACGAGCTGCGTCAGATCCTTCCGACGGTCGAGCCGAAGCTCTTTTTCACGGTCGCGAGTTTCAACGGCGCGGACCAGTCGGCGCTGGCGCTTGGCCTCGCCCGAGATGGCGTTCTCTCCGCGCCGATCCTCTGTGCGGGATCGGCCGCGCCGGAGGGCGCCGTCGCGCTGGACGGTTTTGACATTCCAGCCGATCCGCCGGGTACGTCGCCCGAAATTGACGCCGCGGACGTGCTGACCATCTGCTGGACTTCGGGCACCGAAGCCGCGCCCAAGGGCGTGCCGCGCCACCATGACCATTGGGTCGTGAACGGCGAGGCGATGGTGGAGATGGCGGAGCTGCGCGAAGGAGACACCCTTCTCAACCCATTCCCCCTCATCAACATCGCCGCGTTCGGCGGCATGGTGGTTCCTTGGCTCCTCTGCAAGGGGCGCTTCGTGCAGCACCACCCCTTCGATTTGCCGATTTTCCTTCAGCAGCTCGCGACCGAGCACGTGAACTACACCGTCGCGCCGCCGGCGATCCTCACCATGCTCCTGAAGCGGAGCGATCTCCTCGCCGATATTGATTTTTCAGAACTGCGATGCTTGGCATCGGGCTCTGCGCCACTCGCCCCGTTCATGGTGACCGAGTGGCAGGAGCGCTTCGGCGTCACCATCATGAACGTCTTCGGCTCCAATGAGGGCGCCTCCCTCATCTCCAGCGGGTCGGAAGTCCCTGATCCGGAGCGGCGCGCGCGATATTTCCCGCGGTTCGGCGCAAGAGGCGTTGAGTGGGCGTCGATCTTCCCGAACAAGGTCCGCACGCGGCTTGTTGACCCGGAAACCGAAGAAGAAATTACCGAGCCCGACCGCGTCGGCGAACTGCGGCTCGACGGCGCCATGGTGTTCGACGGTTACTGGCGCGCGCCGGAGATGACCAAGGCCGCATTCGACGCCGATGGTTGGTTCAGGACCGGCGATCTCTTCGTCATCGCCCCGAAGCCGGATGATCGGTTTTACGAGTTCGTGGGCCGCAACAAGGACATCGTCATTCGCGGCGGGGTGAACATTTCCCCGGCGGAGATCGACGGTCTGGTGGAGGGACATCCGCAGGTGCAGGAAGCGTGCGCCGTCGGTTATCCGGACGAACGCCTCGGCGAGCGTCTGTGCATCTTCGTCGTGCCGAAGCCGGGCGAGAGCGTCTCTCTCGACGAGATTTGCGGCTATCTGCGCGAGCAGGACGTCGCAGTCGTGAAGCTTCCTGAAAAGCTGAAAGTCATCGACGCCCTGCCGCGCAACGCGCTCGGCAAAGTTCTGCGGCGCGAGCTGAAAGACGCGGCGGCGGCGTGAGGCGTCCGTAGGCGTACGGTCGATTTTTCTTGACGGGAGCGCCGCCGCCCGTCTTAATCACTTGCATAAAGATACCAAAATGGGAGGACGGGTTATGATGAGACATGCATGGCTGGCGATCGCGTCGCTGGGCGCAGTGATCGTTCTGGGAGCGGGCGCAATGACGGCGGACAAAAAAGACAAGAAGGCCGACCCGAAGGTCGAGCTGGTGATGGAGATGGTCGAGGCCTGGAACACGCAGGACTGGGCGAAAGTGGTCGATCTCTTCGCGGACGACGGATCGCTGCACTCCATGATGGTGGATCCCATTGTCGGTAAAGCCGCTCTGACGGCGCGGATCACTCATATCGGCGAAGGCATCGACGAGATCACCCTCAACGTACGGAATATCGGCGTCGTCGGCGAGGTCGTGTTCATCGAGCGCGTTGATGAGTTCGTCTACAATGGTCACGCGGGATCCGTCCCGGTCGTCGGCGTCATCGAGATCGAGAACGGCGAAATCAAGGAGTGGCGGGAGTATTACGATCGCGCAGAGCTTCTTGAGGCCATGGGCGTCAAAACCGACTTCGACTCAGACGCGCGCTGATTTCTGAAATGAGAGACGCCGCGCCCGAAGCCGAGGACGATCGGCAGTATCCCAAACCGACGCTCGCCTGGGCTATCGTCGCGATGCTGTTCGTCGCCTACATCTTCTCCTTCATCGACCGGATGATCATTGGTCTTCTGGTCGAGCCGATGAAGGCGGATCTCGGCGTCTCCGACACGCAGATCAGCCTCCTTCAGGGCATGGCGTTCGCGCTGTTCTACACGCTGGCGGGACTGCCGATCGCGCGATTGATCGATCGGAAACCGCGCATGCGGATCATCGCGGTCGGCGTCGCGGTCTGGAGCCTCATGACCGCGGCCTGCGGCGTCGCGAGCCAGTACTGGCACCTCTTCATCGCGCGCATGGGCGTCGGCGTCGGGGAGGCGACCCTGTCGCCCGCGGCCTATTCGCTGATTACGGACAGCTTCCCGAAAAAACGCCTCGGCCTCGCCATGGGCGTCTACGGGCTCGGCTCGGCGGTCGGGGCCGGGCTCGCCTTCCTCATCGGCGCCGCGGTGGTGCGGCTCGTCGTCGAAGCGGGCTCCGTCAGCCTGCCGCTCATCGGCGACGTGTCCGCCTGGCAGCTCACCTTCATCATCGTCGGCCTGCCGGGACTTCTGATCGCGCTCGTCTTCCAATTCATGCCGGAACCGCCGCGCGGCGGCGGCGCGACGACCGCGGAAGGCGCGTCTCTCGGCGAAGTCTTCGCTTTCATTCGCGCGAACATGGCGGCGCTTGGCGCAGCCATCGCCGCGGTCAGCTGCGTCAATTTCGCCGTGCTCGGATCGGTTTCGTGGGTCGCGGTCATGTTCGTGCGTGTGCATGAGTTCTCGTTGTCGGACGCCGGGGCGGCGGCGGGCTTCGGGCTCATCATCGGCGGCGTGATCGGCCTCATCGGAGGCGGCGCGCTGACGGACCGGATCGACGGCGGGTCGCCGCACGGGCGCCTGAAATTCTGCGCGTTCGCGGCGATCACCGGAACCATCGGCGGGTTGATCTTTCCACTCGCCTCCAGCCCGGCGGTGGCCATCGGCGCGTTCATCCTGTTCTTTTCGTCGGCGGCCGTCCCGGTGGGCGCGGCGATCACCGCCATTCAGCAGATGACGCCGGCGAGCATGCGCGCGACCATCGGCGCGCTCTACATCTTTGTCGTGAACATCATCGGCCTCGCGCTCGGTCCGTCGGCGACGGCGATCGTGGGCGATACGTTTTTCCCGACCGAGACGGGCATTCGCTACGCCATCGTCTGGACGGCGGCGCTCGGGTTTCTGATCGCCGGCGTTCTGTTCACCATCGCGGCGCTGAAAACAGCAAAAGGCGGAACGCTGACCGCGAAGGGCGACGCCCCTCCGGCGCCGTTCCTCGCCGCAGAGCCGTCCACGGAGTCCTGAGGAAGTTCGACCCATGCGCGACGTTTATGTGTTTGATGCGATCCGTACGCCGCGCGGGAAAGGAAAAGCGGACGGCGCCCTCGCCAAGGCGCCGCCGCATGAGCTCATTCGCCAATTGACGAACGCGCTGCGCGAACGCGTCGGCGCGGACGCCGTTGCGAAAGTCGAGCGTCTCGTGCTGTCCGCCGTCGGGCAGGTCGGCGCGCAAGGGGGGCACCTCGCCCTCGTCAGCCGCATGTGGAGCGAGCTTCCCGACGACGTCTCGTGCATGACGATCAATAATTTCTGCGTCGGCGGCCTGACGGCGTTCGACACGCTTGCGGCTGATATTCGCGCGGGCGGCGTCGACCTCGCCATCGCGGCGGGCGTCGAGTGCATGTCGCAGGTGCCGTTCCTTGCAGACAAGGCGAGCTATTATGTCGATCGCGGACTTTCCGAAGCGCTTGCTTATGTTCCCGTCGCGTTGTCGGCGGACTACATGGCGCACCGGGAGGGCATCGCCCGCGAGACCCTCGATGAGCTGACCCATCAGTCGCACCAGAAAGCCGCCGCGGCGTGGAAGGCGGGCGCGTTCGAGCGCAGCGTCGTTCCCGTGCGGAACGAGGACGGATCGACTGCGCTAGATCGCGACGAGTGCATCCGCGCCAGCATGGGCCTCGACAAACTCGCCGCCCTCGCGCCCGCCTTCGAAGCGGAAGGCCGCGCCGGATACGACGATCTCGTACGCAGCCGGAAGCCGGAGATCGGCTACATCAATCACTCGCTCACCGTCGCGCACTGCCCGCCTATCGCGGACGGCGCCGCCATTGCGTTGCTCGGCGATCTGGATGCGGGGCGCGCGCTGGGGCTTGAGCCGCTCGCCCGCGTCGTCGGCTGGAAAGAGGCCGCGGCCGATCCGGTCGATCAGCTGACCGCCGGTTTCGCCGCCATGGACGGGCTTCTGGCGAAAACGGGCCTCGGCCTCGATCGCTTCGGTCTGATCGAGTTCATGGAGGCCTTCGCGCCGACGCCGGCGAAGTTCTATCGCGACTATGAGCCCGACCCGGATCGGGTGAACGTCAATGGCGGCCACCTCGCCATGGGGCATCCCATGGGGGCGACCGGGCTTATTCTGCTTGCGACCCTCGCCCACGAAATGCGCGCCCGGGATGAGGAGCTCGGCCTCGTCGTCGCCCATGGCGGGTCCGGGGTCGGCGCCGCCTGCGTCCTTGAGCGCGCCTGACTTTTCGCGCGAACGCGCGCAGCTTTTTCAACTGTGATGAACGCGCGCGTTGACCTGCGTCCGTAGCGCTTGCTTTATCATACCTGGAAGGCCCGCATCTTCAGGTTCCGCGGCGCCCCGGAGGTTGAAAGAAGGCGATGGCGACGACGACCGAAGTCAAGCTGATCCGCACCTGCTCCATCTGGCGGGCGCTGGAGGTCGTCGGCGACACGGCGATCCTGCTTATTCTGGAATCGATCTGGCTGGGCGATGAGCGCTTCGACCGCATCCGCGAACGGACGGGGCTTTTAAAAGCGCTATTGTCTGATCGTCTGAAGCGCTTGATCTCAAACGACATTCTCGTGAAGGAGCCGATCGGCGAGGCGAGCAACCGTTTCCGCTACCGGATGACGAAGAAAGGGCTCGATCTCTACTGGTCCGCTCTCATGATGCTGCGCTGGGAGCGGCGCTGGTCCAATTCGGACGGCAAGATCGGCCTCGTCCTCACTCACCAAAAATGTGGAAACGCGTTCGAGCCGACGCCGACCTGCGGCAATTGCGGCGACGAAATCGATCCGCGCGATGTCGACTGGGAAGAGGGCCCGGGTGTCGGCTGGATGAAGCCGCAGTACAGCCGGCGACGTCAGACGCGCTCGGCCGCCGAACAGCGCGCCGAACACACTGTTCTCATGGACGAAGTCGCGCAGATCACCGGCGACCGGTGGGTCGGGCTGATGCTGCGCTCGATCTTCACGGGCCTGCGCAAATTCGATGAAATCCGTAAGGACACAGCGATCGCGACGAACGTCCTCTCCGCGCGTCTCGCCTGGTTGGAGGAGCGCGGGATCATCCGTCCGCGCGCCTATAGCGAGAGCCCTGTCCGCTACGAGTATTTCCTGACGGAGAAAGGCATCGACTACTACCCGATCCTCCTCATGCTGCTGCGCTGGGGAGACACCTACTATGTCTCGCCGGAAGGTCCGCCGCTCGTTCTGCGCCACAAGGAGGATCAGCACCCGCTCGATCCGCAGGTGACGTGCTCGGAGTGCGGGGAGCCGATCCGCTGGCAGGACGTCACTTATGAGGTGCGCGAAGCGTCTGATGGTGCGCCGCAAAAACGGGCGCGAAAAATGACGGCGGCCTGATCGCCTTCAACTGCATTTAGTCACTTTCATAAAGATACCTTTTCGCGTTAGTCTCCTCTCATGAGCGAGACAGGCGGAACCATGACCGGATTTTCGGGCCGCGCGGCCATCGTCACCGGCGCCGGGAAGGGCGTCGGCAAAGCCATCGCCGAAGAGCTGGCGAGCGCCGGGCTGGGCGTCCTCATCAATAATCGCAAACGGCCGGATGCGCCGGACAGCGCGTCCGACACGGCGCGCGCGATCGGGGCGTCGGGGGGAGCCGCGGTTCCAGAATGGTCGGACGTTTCCGCGCCCGGCGCGCCGCAGGCGATCGTCGACGCCGCGAAAGACGCCTTCGGAAGGTTGGACGTCCTTGTCCTGAACGCCGGCGTCTCGGGCGACGCGAAGCTTTTCAAGGAGTCCGATCCGGACAATTTCGCGTCGGTCATGCGGATCAATTTCGACGCCAATGTCGATATCGTGCGGGCGGCTCTGCCGCTACTGCTGAAGGGTGACGCGCCGCGCATCGTCTTCATCGCGTCCACGGCGGGGCTATATGGCGTGCGCGGACGGGCGGCGTACGCCGCCTCCAAGGGCGCGCTCATCGCCTTCGCGCAAACGCTTGCGGCGGAGCTTCAGCGCGACGGCGTCCTCGTCAACTCCCTGCTGCCCTATGCGGCGACGCAGATGACCGGGGGGACGCAGGCGGGCGACGACACGTTCTCCGCTGACAGGGTGCGCCCCATGGCGGGCTGGCTCTGCAGCCCGGAATGCGATCAGACCGGCGGCGTCTGGATTGTCGGCGGGGGGCATCACGCGCGGGCGATGGCCATGGAGGCGACGGGCTGGTCCGGCGCAACTTCTGCGGCGGATATTCCTGCAGGTCTGCCGTTCATTGACGATATGAGCGGCGCCCAGAATTTCCGACATGCCGAAGCGGCCTTCGCCAACTTCGCCGGGCGCGCCGCCGCCGCCAAACCGGAGGCGGCGGAATGAGCGTGCGCGTCATTCAATGGGCGACCGGCGCCATGGGCAAGACATGCCTGAGGCGGATCATCGATCATCCGGATCTCGAACTCGCTGGCCTGTTCGTTTACTCCGATGACAAAGCTGGACGGGATGCGGGCGACATCGCGCGGCGCGAGCCGACGGGCGTCATCGCCACGTCGTCTGTTGAAGAGATCCTCGCTATCGACGCCGATATCGTCGTTCATGCCGCGCGGCTCGCGCCGCCCTATGGCTCTCACGATGCGGAGATCATCCGTATTCTGGATTCCGGCAAGAGCGTCATCTCCATCAACGGCTACACCCATTCGACAAGCCGTGACGCGGCGGCGCGGGAGGCGCTGGAGGCGGCGGCGAGGCGCGGCGGCGCGACTCTCGCCGGAGCGGGGCTGAACCCCGGATTCGCGGTGGAGAAGCTCGCCGCCGTGGTCACCAGCGTCTGTGACAATATCAAATCCGTACACGTGACGGAAACGGTGCCGTGCGCCGATGTGCGCAGCCCGGTCTATGTGTTCGACATTCTGGGGTTCGGCGCCGACCCGGCGAAAGTCGACCCGAACCAGCCGAACTGGGGGCCGTCCGCGGCGCTCAACGGCATGTTCGCCGAGCCGCTGAACAATCTCGCCCAGCGCATGGGGCTCTCCCTGAAGGAAATCCGGACCGAGCACGCGGTTCTGCCGGCGACGCGCGATCTGGAAGTCGCCGCCGGAAAGATCGCCAAGGGCGCGGTGTCGCGCACCCACTGGAAATGGCGGGCGCTGACGGACGAAGGCGTCGATCTCGTTCTGGAAATCCGATGGGAGATGGAGCCGACGCCGTCAGAAACCGAGGGCGCGGGCCTCTGGAAAATCGTCGTCGACGGCGCGCCCGGCGTAACGCTGCATTTCGATCTGACAAAACCTGCGGACTACCCGTTCCGCACCGAGCCGGAACAGCTGGGCGTCGCCGCGGCCGTGGTGAACGCCATTCCGCATGTCGTCGCCGCGCCGCCGGGCCTCATGGAGGCGCCCATCGCGACGCCGTGGCGACCAAGACTTTCAGACTGAAAACCGAAAACGAATAGGAGGAAACGATGGCCACTCGAATGCAGCTCTTCCGTGAGGTGATTGATATCTGGCGCGACACCCAGGATATCGACGCCGTGCTCGACCGCATGACCGACGATGTGGTCTGGCACTATTCCGCCGCCACCAAGGAGCCGAAAATCGGCAAGCAGGGCGCGCGGGAGTTCCTCGACAGCTTTAAGGAGAACGTCCGCAATCCGCGTTGGCGTATTTTCTCTTATGCTGAAAACGGCGACACGCTGTTCGTCGAAGGCGTGGACGAGTTTGATACGGCGGACGGCAAAGTCGTCGTCATTCCGTATGCGGGGGTTATCGAATTTCGCGGCGACCTCATCTGCGGTTGGCGCGACTACTTTGATCGGGCGATCGGCGACGCCGGCGCGAAGGGCGAGCCGCTGCCGCCCTTCGCCGCCGAACTCGCTGACCGTCCGGCCGTCGCTTGAAGGAGCGCACCATGAGCCATCCTGACCGCGAAGCCGCCATCGACGCTCTGCTCGACAAGCAGCAGATCTACGAAGTTCTGGTGAAATACTGCCGCGGCGCCGACCGCGGCGACGCCGACCTTATCGCCGACTGCTATCATCCGGACGCCCATGAAAACCATGGAGGTACATTCGAGGGACCCGCCGACGAATATGTCGCCATGATCCGCAAGGTGCTGCCGACCGCGGGAACCATGACGCATCTCATCACGAATATCCTCATCGAGCTCGATGGCGATAAGGCGCGTTCGGAATGCTATATCACCACATTCTCCCGGCGCGGCGAGGCGGGAAGCGACGATGCTTTCGACAGCATCACCTCGGCCCGTCTCATCGATGATTTCGAGAAGCGGAGCGGAGCCTGGAAGATCGCCAAGCGGCGGCTCTCCTGGGAGTGGAACCACGAAATGGCTCTCCGGGAGACGTGGGGGCGCGGCATGATCGCGCCGGACCCGTCCGTGCTGGTGCGCGGCGGCAAAAAGCCGAATGATATTCTCTACAAGGACTGAGAAAGATGTTTGAAGTTGAGAACTGCGTCGCCATCGTCACTGGCGGCAATCGGGGCATCGGCCTCGGCTTCGTGAAAACCTTGCTTGAACAGGGCGCGCGTCGCGTCTATATCGGCAGCCGCACTTTGGAAGACGGCCAGGAGATCGCGAAAGACGATCCGGAACGTCTGGTCGCGGTGAAGCTCGACGTCACGAACCCGGACGATGTCGCCGCCGCCGCGGAACAGTGCCGCGATGTCAATCTGCTCGTAAACAACGCAGGCTACTTCGGCCATCAGCGGCTCATCGGCGCGCCGGACATGAGCACGGCGCGTCAGGAGATGGAGGTGAACTTCTTCGGCCTTCTATCCATGTGTCGCGCTTTCGCGCCGACACTCGGGACGAACGGCGGCGGCGCCATCGCTAATGTTCTCTCCGCAGGCGGCATTGTCGGCGTGCCGGATATGGGCGGTTACAGCCCGTCGAAGTTCGCGGCGCGCGCCGCGTCTGATTGCATTCGCGCTGAACTCGCCGGGCAGGGAACGACAGTTACGGCGCTTATTGTCGGCTCCGTCCGCACCCGCATGGCGGCGCATGTGAAGGGCATGAAACAGGCCGAGCCGGAAGATATCGCCGTCTCCAGTCTCGCCGCCATTCGCCGCGGCGTCGCGGAACACGACACCGATCCGCATTCCATCAGCGTGCGCGCCGCGCTCGCTCGCGACCCGGCCGGGCTCGCGGCGTCTATGGCGGCGCGCGTGAACGCCCAGTGAGTTAACGTCAATCCAGAAAGCTGAAGAGACCCGACATGAGCGCAGTTCTCGTCAATGAAGTGAAATCCACGATCACGCCCAACGAGCACCCGTACCTCAATGGAGCGTGGGCGCCGATCACCAAGGAGTACGACGCGACGGAGATGGAGGTGATGGGAGAGATCCCCCGCGATCTTTCGGGCGTCTACGTTCGAAACTGCGAGAATCCGGTTCATGACCCGATCGGGCTCTACCACCCGTTCGATGGCGACGGCATGGTGCATGTCATGTCGTTCCGCGACGGGAAGGCGGAGTACCACAACCGGTTCATCCGCACGAAAGGCTTTCTCGCGGAGGAAGAGGCGGGGCGCGCGCTCTGGGCCGGGATCGCAGAAAACCCGAAGAAGTCCGAACGTGCCGGTTGGGGCGCGCACGGGTCCATCAAGGACTCCTCATCGACTGACGTTGTCATTCACGCCGGTCAAATTCTCTCGACATTCTATCAGTGCGGCGAGGGCTACCGCATCGATCCCTACACGATGGAGCAGTATGGCGCCGAAGGCTGGGTGCCGATCGATGGCATCTCCGCGCACCCGAAAGTGGATGAGGCGACCGGCGAGCTCCTGTTCTTCAATTACTCCAAACACGCGCCCTATATGCACTACGGCGTCGTCGGCGCGGATAACCGGCTGAAGCACTACATTCCGATCGAGCTTCCCGGTCCGCGGCTGCCGCACGACATGGCGTATACGAAGAACTATTCCATCATCGCCGATCTGCCCCTGTTCTGGGACCCGGAGGCTCTGAAGCTCGGCTTCCACGCGGCGAGGTTCTATCCGGATATTCCGACGCGCTTCGCGATTGTCCCGCGATATGGCGACGTCTCAGAAATCCGCTGGTTCGAGGCGGAGCCGACTTATGTCCTCCACTGGATGAACGCCTGGGAGGAGGGCGATGAAATCGTCCTCGACGGCTATTTCCAGGAAGACCCGCAGCCGGGGCCGCTGAAAGGCATGGAGCCGCAGATCGGTCAGCTCATGGCCTATCTCGATGAGCACTCCATGAAGCCGAAACTGCACCGCTGGCGCTTCAATCTGAAGACCGGCGAAACGAGGGAAGAGCGTCTCGACGATCGGATACTGGAATTCGGTTCGTTCAACACTCAGTATGCGGGTGAGAGGACGCGCTACCTCTACAGCACGTACACCAAGCCGGGCTGGTTCCTGTTCACCGGTCTCGTGAAGCACGATTATGAGACGGGAACCTCTCAGACGCTCGATTTTGGCGAGAACCGGTTCGGCAGCGAGGCGCCTTTCGCGCCGCGCGTAAACGCGAAGGACGAAGATGACGGCTATCTCGTCAGCTTCATCACCGACATGAACGAAAACCGCTCAGAGTGCATCGTCGTCGATGCGAAAAACATCGAGGCGGGCCCTGTCTGTCGGATCATGCTGCCCCAGCGCATCACCAGCGGCACGCACGCGACATGGGCGAGCCATGAGCAGATCGAGGCGGGCGCCAAAACCCGCGCCGCATAATAACGCTACGGAGGAAACTTGATGACGAGGTACGTCAACACTGTCGAAACGATGCTGGCGCGTCAGGACATCCACGATGTCCTGTCACGTTACGCCCGCGGCGTTGATCGCGCCGACGAGGCGCTTCTGCGCTCCTGCTACCATGACGGGGCGATCGAGGAGCACGCGAACGCGTACTCCGGACCAGCGGACGCCTATATCGGCGATGCGGTGAAACGCATCCGGAAGATGGGCGTGATGGCGCATTATCTGTGCAACACGCACATCGATCTCGATGGCGACGTCGCCTACGTCGAAACCTATGTCCTCACCTTCGCGCGTTTCGACAATGCGGGCGCCAGAGTGGACACGCTCACCGGCGGGCGGCTCTGCGACCGGTTTGAGAAGCGCGATGGCGAGTGGCGCATCGCCCACCGCAAAATGACGTTCGACTGGAACCGCGACATGGAGGAGGCCGAAGGCTGGTGTCTCGGCATGTTCAAGCCGGACGACCCGCGCATGGTCATGGGGCGTAAGGACGAACAGGATCTTTCTTACGCGCGGTTCTAGGCGACCCATCCGCACCAGAAACAAACGGGCCCTCATCGGGCCCGTTTTTTTTTGTGGGAGGTCCATAAAAAACCGGCCGCCCTTTCAGGCGACCGGTGAGGAAACTGCGTCGCCGGGAGGCTAAGCAGTGATGAGGGGTGGTCTCCCTAGAAGTCGACGCCGACCTCGACGCCGTACGTGCGCGGCGCGCCGAGGCGGGAGACCTCATCGCCGAAGAAGGCGATGATGTTCGTGCGGTAGAGTTCATCGGCGAGGTTCTTACCCCAGGCCGACACCCGCCAGTTGGCGTCCAGCGGTGCAAAGGACACCCGCGCGTCGAGGAGGCCGTAGGCGTCTTCCGTCTGGAAGTTGTCCGGCGCCCAGTACATCTCTCCGCGATAGGAGTAATTGACGCGCGCCGACAGAGCGTCCTCGAAGCCGAAGGCGGACATGGTCAGTTCCGCGCCGACATTGAACTGATATTCCGGCGTGCGCTGCAGGAAGTTGCCGGAGTTGTCGAGGCCGTTGGAGTCGATGAACTCGTTGTACTCGGTCTCGAGCCAGGTGCCCGCGGCCCAGACCTGAAGATTGTCCGTCGCAGCGACCAGAATCTCGGCTTCGACGCCGAGAATCTCCGCGTCCGCGGCGTTATCCGTGATGTTGCAGAGACAGCCATCATCCGTCTGCGTCACCTGCAGGTCTTGATAGTCCATGGAGAATGCTGCGAGGTTCAGACGGGCGCGATTGTCAAAGAAGTCGAGCTTCGCGCCGAACTCCAGCGAATTCACCGTTTCCGGATCATAACCGGCCTGTGCGGCCGCCGGGTTCGCCGGGTCGTCCTCGAAACCGCCGCCTTTATAGCCGCGAGCGGCGGTGAAGTAGAAGAACGCGTTATCCGTCGGCGAAAACTCGATGGTCGCCTGGGGCGTCACCTCCTCCCACGTTTCGCCGTAAGCGACGGTGAAGGAGTCGCCTTCGGTAAAGGAGCCGTCGAGCGGCGTCAGCGCGACCGTGTCGGTTGGGTTGAAGGCGTCGCCATCCTCGACCGCGATGCCTGTCACCGTACCCTGTTTGTCGTCGGACGTGTACCGAACGCCGCCGACGACGCGCAGCATTTCCGAGAATCGGAAGCCAGCCTGCGCGAAAAAGGCGTACGAGGTTGTATCCGTCTCATTGTACCAGTGCGACTCGCCTGAAAGCGTCGGCAACGGGAGCGTGACTTCCGCCCAAAATTTGTCGAGCTTCTCGACGTTATCGTGCTGGATATAGCCGCCGATGATCCAGTCCAACGGTCCGTCACCGTCAGAGACCAGGCGAAGTTCCTGCGAGAACTGCTGGATGTCTTCGTCCTCGTTCACCGGGAAACGGAAGATGAACGGCACCGTGCTGAAGCCGTTATTGGGGCCAATGCCGGTCTGGTCGTAGATGTTGAAGGCGTCGCCTTTTCGATAGCCCGTGACGCTCTCCAGCGTTGCGATATCGCCCAGCCCGCGAGAGATCTGGAGATTGAATCCGTAGGACTCGCGCAGCAGCGCCTGCGGCGTTTCAAGCGCGTCGCCCTTATAGAGAGGGTGTTCGGGCAGACTTTCGCGGATGTCGAGCGGGCGGCCGAGGGCCTGCCCAACCTGTTCGCGCGCAAGCGACCAGGGACCTTGCGTTGCGGGATCGGGGCCGTTGATCGCGACGGAGTGGAACCCGTTCGACTCGTCTTTCATGTACTCAAAAATGAGGCGCGCCGAATAGTCAGCTTCATCCGGCTGGTGGAGAAGCTGGGCGCGAAGCTGGACCGAGTCCAGGTTGTCGAGGTCGCGCCCGTTCAGAATGTCTTTGTTGAACCCGTCGCGTTTGCGCGACTGGAACGAGATGCGTCCGGCGACCGTGTCGGAGAGTGGCCCGGTGACGAAGCCGCGGACGAGTGTTTCATCGAACGTGCCGTACGAAACAGTGACATTTCCCTCGTTCTCGAAGCTCGGGCGCGCCGTGATGATATTGAGCGCGCCGCCGACAACATTCCGCCCAAGGAGCACGCCCTGCGGGCCGCGAATGACTTCAACGCGCTCGATATCGAATAGGTCCGCATTGAAGAGACCGGAGCGGCCGACATAAACTTCGTCGAGGAAGATGCCGACAGATTGGTCCGCAGACGGCGAGTCGAGGCGCGTATTGGTGATGCCGCGGATGTTGAATTCCTGATCGAGCGGCGAGAGCGCGGTGAAGGAGAGCGACGTCGTCCGATTGGCGAGATCCTCATAGGAGAGGACGCGATCTTTCTCGAGGTTCTCTCCGGTCAGCGCCGTAACGGCGACCGACGTGTCCTGAAGAAGCGTTTCACGCTTCTGGGACGTGACGATGATCTGGTCGAGGGTCGGCGACGAGCGAACTTCCTGTTCGTCAGACGTATCCTGAGCGAGGGCGCCGCCGCTTCCCGCGGCGATGATGAGCGCGAGCGCTGATGTCGTAAGTGCGAGCCGCATTCGGTTTCCTCCCATGGGGCGGCCCCGGAACGGGGCGGCCGGGTCTCATTATCGTTGGTATGTTTACGCTAGTGTCGCGCTAAAAGGTATGTCAATGCAAGTCGCCCTGAATTGCATTCTGTCCGTCGCGCTGTGACCGAAACGCCATGGCTGCGCTGACGAAAAGCCGCCTTCAGCCGCGTTCGGCGAAGGCGGGCGTTTTCAACGCGTCATCATACTCGCTACGGAGACGTTCGACGATGCTTGCGACGGGTTCGGCGGATTTGACGGAGCCGACGCCGTGGCCGGCGGACCAGACATCCCGCCAGGCCTTGATCTGATTTTGCGACTGCGAAAAGTCGGGTCCGTCTTCGCGGTCTGCGGCGTCCGGATCGTAGCCCATTTTCTCGAGGCTGGCGCGTAGATAGTAGGCGTAGGCGCCCGTCAGCTTGTTCGATCGCACGAGGTCGGAGAATTCCGCAGCAACCACCATATCCCGGTATTCCGGGCTTGCGAGGCTTTCGGTCGCCGCGATGAAGCGGGTGCCCATATAGGCGAAGTCCGCGCCCAGAACTTCCGCCGCCCGCAGGGCCTGGCCGTTCGTGACGCCGCCTGCGAGGACGATGACGCCGTCGAAAAATTCCCGCACTGCAGCAAGAAACGCGAACGCCGACATCGATCCCGTGTGTCCGCCGGCGCCTGAAGAGACGAGAACAAGACCGTCCGTGCCGGCTTCGGCCGCCTTGCGCGCGAAGTAGACGTCGTTGACATCCGCGAAAACGAAGCCGCCATATCCGTGCACGGTTTCCAGAACGGGTTTCGGACCGCCCAGCGCGGTGATGACGATCTCCGGCTTGTACTTTTCAAGCAGCGCCAGTTCGTCCGGCAGACGGTCATAGGATCGGTGCGTCACCATATTCGCGGCGAATGGCGCGAGTTTCTCGGTCTCCGGCCCGCACGCCGTCGAAAGCCACGCGTCCAGCGTCTCCAGCGTGCGCGCATTGGGAAAGGGGAACGAGGCTGCGACGCCCGCCTCGCGCGCGGCGTGCACGAGCTCTGGCCCTGAGACCAGAAACATGGGGGCTGCGATAAGCGGCAGACCCATGCGTCCGGCGGATAGTCGGCGTACGATCTCATGGCGGTTCATCGGCGTTTCGCTCCCGTTCTGCGCGGCGACCCGAGGGGCGCGGCGCGGGCGGGAAAGGCCGGGCGGACGCTGCATGGGTCAATTGCATAATCAAACTAAACGCGTAGGATCAGTCTGAAAAGGCGCCTTCGCCAACGGCGCTGCAGCAATCGAGAGGCACCCCCATGACGCGACCCGTATACATCCTCGGCGGCTATCAGACTGATTTTGCTCGCAACTGGGCGCGGGAGGGGCTGGAGATCGCGGATCTCTTCCGCGAAACGCTTGAGGGCGGTCTCGCAAGTGCGAAATTGGATGCGGATGAAATCGACGCCGCCCACGTCGGAAACTTTACGGCAGAGCTATTCTGCCATCAGGGGCATCTCGGCGGGTTTTTCGCCGTCTCCGACCAGCGGTTTTGGGGAAAGCCCGCCTCGCGTCATGAGGCGGCCTGCGCCTCGGGCAGCATGGCGGCGCTCTCGGCGACGGCGGAAATCGAGGCGGGGCGCTATGACTGCGTCGCGGTCCTCGGCCTCGAAATCATGCGCAACGTTCCAGGGGACGAGGCGGCGCACAATATCGGCGGTCCGGCCATGTGGTCCGGTCATGAGTGGACGGACGTGACATATCCGTGGCCGGCGGTCTTCTCCGATCTCGGCGACGTTTATGAGCGCCGCTATGGGCTCGACTATCGCCACCTCGCCGAAATCGCGCGGGTCAACTACGAGAACGGACGGCGCAATCCGAACGCCCACACGCGCAAATGGAACTTCACCAATGCAAGTTTCACCGATCAGGACGACGCCAACCCGGTGATCGAAGGGCGCATTCGCAGGCAGGATTGCGGGCAGGTTTCTGATGGCGGCGCGGTCGTTTTTCTGGCCTCGGAAGAACGCGCCGCCGCCTACGCGAAAAAGCGCGGTCTCGCTCTATCGGATCTCGCGCGCATCGACGGCTGGGGGCACACGACCGCGCACATCGGCTATCAGGAGAAGCTTGAACGCTCCGAAGGCGAACAGCTTGTGTTCCCGCACGTGCGCAAAGCGATCGACGCGGCGCTGAAGCGCGCCGACATCTCGTCGGTCGAACAGGTCAGCGGCGCGGAAATCCACGACTGCTTTACGACTACGGAGTATATGGTTATCGACCATCTCGGTCTGACCGCGCCCGGCGAAAGCTGGAAAGCGATCGAGGACGGACGGATCGCGCGCGGCGGCGCCTTTCCGATCAATCCGAGCGGCGGCCTCATCGGCGGCGGCCACCCGGTCGGCGCGACGGGCGTACGAATGATGCTCGACTGCGCCAAGCAGGTGACGGACCAGGCGGGCGACTATCAAGTCGACGGCGCGGACAAGTTCATGATGCTCAATCTCGGCGGCAGCGCGACGACTATCGCGACCTTCGTCGTCGGTCGCGGCGCGTAGCCAAGCCGACGACGTCCGCGCATTTGAGGGTTCGGCGAGCCGCGCTAAGAAGGCTCCAATGGCCGAACCCACTTCTTCTGGCGCGGACGCTTTCGCGGACGCCGTGCGCACCGTGCTCGTCGCGGACGACCACCCGCTGGTGCGGACGGGGCTTGTCGGCGCGGTGGAGCGCGCGTTGACGCCGGAAGCCATTCTGGAAGTCGGGGACTTTCCGGCCGCTGTCGAAGCGATCGAGGCGGGGAGCGGGATCGATCTCGTCGTCCTCGATCTCGGCATGCCGGGCGCCATGGGGCTCTCCGGCCTCGCGCTCCTGCGTGGGCGCTGGCCGGAGCTTCCCGTCCTGATCGTCACCGGCGTGACCGACCCACGCGTCGTCGCGTCCGCCGCCGCCATCGGCGCCTCCGGCTATGTCGGAAAATCGGCGCCGGCGCGGGAGATCGAGGAGGCGCTGCGCGCCGTCATCGCCGGTGAAGCGCCAGGCCTGCCGGCGCCGGACGCCTCGCGCGAGACGCGTGCGTTCGCCGAGAAAATCGGCGCGCTCTCGCCGCAGCAGTTCAAGGTGATGACGCTCATCGGCGAAGGGCTCCTGAACAAGCAGATCGCGCATGAGATGAACCTCTCGGTGTCAACCGTGAAAGGTCATGTGACGGAGCTTCTGCGCAAGCTGGACCTGCCGCGACGGACGATGCTGATCGCCGCCCTGCGCGAGTTGGCGGAAGAGCGCGGCGAAGAAGCGGCGGACTATTCCGCCGCCGACCGTCCGTAGGCGCTCTGCAGAACGGCGCGCAGCTGCGCGCGCCGCACGGGCTTTTCAATGAACCCCATGCCGCGCGCGGCGACGGCGGCGCGCACCTCCGCCGAGCGATCGGACGTGAAGACGACGGCGACGCGCGAACTGGCGAACGCCTTCGGCAGCGCATCCGCCGCATCGACGCCCGTGCGATCCGGCCCGAGATGATAGTCGAGCAGGATCGCGTCATAGGCCCCGTCGCAGCCGACGCCGTCCACAGACGTTGTCACCTCGCAGCCCCATGTCTCCAGAAGCGCGCGCATCGCCGCCCGGGTCTGATCGTCATCTTCCACGCAGAGAACGCGCAGGCCGTCGAAAGGTCCGTCGCCGATATCGTTCGACGCTGCCGGGCTGGTGCGCACGCGCTTGGCGGCGATCGAGAAGACCGACCCGCGACCGATCTCGCTGGTGAACGCGACGGGGTGGTCGAGCAGCGCGGAGATGCGCCGGACGATGGAGAGGCCGAGCCCGAGCCCGGCGTTCGATCTCGAGGCGGATGAACGGCGGAATTCCTCGAAAATGACCTCGCGGTCTTCATCGGCGACGCCGCAACCGGTGTCGCAGACGAGGATGCGCACGGCGTCGCCTTCACGCCGCGCGCCGACCAACACCTTGCCGGACGCCGTATAGCGCAGGGCGTTCGAGACGAGGTTCTGCAGGACGCGCCGGACGAGGCGGCGGTCCGTGTCGATGATCAGCGAGGTCGGAACGAAACGCAGGCGAAGTCCCTTACCGGCGGCGACGGGGCGGTTCACTTCGCCAAGCTCGTCGAACAGGTCCTGAAGCGGTGTAGCCGCGCGCTCGACGGTCTCCGGCGAGGTTTCAAGGCGCGCGAGGTCGAGCACTTCGGAGAAGAGTTCCTGTACGGAATCCAGCGCCGCGTGAAGTTGATCGACAAGGCCGCTGTCGCCGCTCATCCGCATGCGGTCTTCAATATTGGAGGTGAGGAGGCGGGCCGCGTTCAGCGGTTGCAGGATGTCGTGACTGACGGCGGCGAAGAGGCGCGTTTTGGAGGCGTTCGCTTCCTCCGCCGCGCGGCGCGCGCTTTCGACCTCGCGGGTGCGGTCCGCGACGCGGCGCTCCAGCGTCTCGGCGAGCTCGCGCTGGGCGCGCTCGGCGTCGACGAAAGCGGTGACGTCCGTATAGCTCGTCACGAACCCGCCGCCGGGCATGGGGTTGCCGCGGATTTCCAGAACGACGCCATCGCGTCGGTGGCGTTGGAACGAGTAAGAGGTGCGGGCGCGTAGGTGCTTCAGGCGCTTCTCGACGAGGTCGTCCGGCTCGCCTTCTCCGCATTCGCCGCGCTCGGCGTTGTAACGGATGAGGTCGCGCACGTGGCGTCCAGCGTAGAGAAGGCCGGAGGGGTACTGGAAAAGTTCCTCATACGCTCGGTTCCAGGCGACCATGCGCAGGTGTTTGTCGACGACGGCGATGGCGGTCGACAGGTTGTCGACGGAGGATTGGAGGAGATCGCGGTTGAAGCGGAACACTTGCGAGGCTTCTTCGGCGAGCGCCGCGACATCGCGCGCCGCCACGTCCCGGTCCGCCACCGTCCGCATCAGGATGCGCGCGGAGGCCGCGCCGACGACCCCGGCGATCAGCCGCTCGGCGAAGACGAGGGAGCGCGCGTCGGCGGGGGTTTCGGGCTTCGGCTCCTCTTCCCCGCGCGAACTCCGGAAACGCGCGAAGGCTTCCTCCGCCGCCGGCGCGCCCACGACGCGGGCGGCGAGGTTCTGCAGATCGCCCACCGCGACCTCGCCGCCGAGGCGGTGGAGCAGGCTGGCGTCCGCATCGACGAAGCTCGCCGCCTGCGCGCGTTCGTCCATTGAGGGCGATGCGAGCAGCGATACGCCGATGAAAGCGAGGACATTGACGGAGAGCGAGGCGACCAGAACAGCCGCATGCGGATCAAACCCGGCGGCGTCGATCATCCCGGCGACGGGCGTGAAGAAGCCGATCGCCCAGAGTGCAGCGCCTGCGGCGAGACCCGTGCCGACGCCCCCGACGGAGCCGCGCCGCCAGTAAAGTCCGCCGATGAGCGCGGGTGCGAATTGCGCGGCGAGCGCCATGGAGGTGAGGCCGATGCTCGCGAGCGAGGAGGCGGTCTCGGCGCTGACGCGGTAATAGATATAGGCGAGAGCGAGAAGCCCGGCGATGGCGAAACGGCGGCTCGCCCGCACCGCCGCGGAAAGATCCGGGTGCGCATTTCGGCTCGCGCGCATGATGAGCGGCGCGACGATCTCGTTGCCGACCATGACGCCGACCGCAACGGTGGTGGCGATGACGATGCTCGTCGCCGCCGCGACGCCGCCGAGATAGACGATGAGCGCGACGGCGGGCGCGCCGGTCTCCAGCGGCAGGAGGAGCGTCTGGTAGCCTGCGGTTCCCGCGTTCACGCCCGACAGCGCGCTTGCCGCCGTGACGGGCCACGTGAAGAGGCCCATGCCGATGAGATAGACGATGTAGAGTTCGAACGCTCGTTTGCGTCTGGCTTTGTCGAGCTCGTCCTCCGCCGTCAGCATGAAGAAGAGCTGCGGAAGACAGAGAATCGCGAGGGCTCCGAGGGCGATGGAGGCGATGAAAGATTGGCTCGCCGCCGGGCCGAGATCACGCGGTTCAAGAAGTCCTGCTTCCGCCGCGCGCGTGATGAGGTCGCCCGGACCGTCGAAGAGAACGAACGTCCCGTAGACGCCGACGCAGACGATCGCGACGAGCTTCAGAACGCCGTCGACGGCGATGGCCGCGATCAGCCCTTTGCTTCGTCCGCTATCGGAGAGACGCCCGAGGCCGAAGGAAAGCGCGAAGACCCCCATGATGGCGGCGACGACGAAGGCGGTGTCGATGGGAAACGCCGACCCGCCCGCCAGCATGTCGAGACTGTCCGCGACGGCCTTGAACTGCAGCGCGATATAGGGCGCGGCGCACACGGCGGCGAGGATGGTGGAGAGCACCGCCAAAGCCCGCGATTTGCCGTAGCGTGAGGCGATAAAGTCCGCGAGAGACGTCGTGTTGTGGGCGGCGTGCGCGGCGATCAGCTTGCGCACGACCGGCGCGGCGAAGGCGAAAAGCGCGATTGTGCCGATATAGGTCGGCGGGAAAATCCAGCCGGTCGCGGCGACCTGACCCGTGGTGCCGTAGAGCGACCACGACGTGCAGTAGACGGAAAGGCCGAGGGCGTAGGGCCAGACCGGCGCCCGCCCGTCCGGCGAGCCCGAAGAATTCTCCGCCGTGCGCGCAACCTGAAAGAGAAGCGCGAGATAGGCGAGCGTTAGCCCGGCGACGACCCAGCTGTCGAACATGGGCGACATGATAGGCCGCGGGCTCCGCCGCCCGCTAGTCCGGTACGGTTAACCGGCCGTCCGAAACCAGAATCGCCGTATCAGCGGTCGGAGCGGCTGCGATTTCCGGCGTGTTTTCAGCGCCGAGCGGCGCACCCGCGGCGCGCGGCGCGGTGCGCACGAGCTGGCTCGGCGGCAGAGCGGCGCCCGCGCGCAGATGGTCCAGCATGAGATCGCCGGAACGCTCGAAATAGACGTGCATGGGCACGAACTTGTCGGCGAGGTCCGGCAGCGGCAGGAAGGCGTCGAAGTGCTGGCCGTGCTCGATCTCGTAATAGGCGAACGGCGCGGCGCCCGTTGAGGCCGTCGCGGCGTAGGGGCGCGAGGATTGCGTTACGGGGATAAGCGCGTCGGCGCGGCCGTGCAGAATGATCGTCGGCTGGGTGAGGGCGCCCGTCAGCCGCGTCTCCCGCTCGCCCGCGGCGACGGAGGCGAGGCGGGTGTCGGCCGCGGCGGCCTCATAGAAACAACGCGTCGCGTCGTACGCCGCTTCGAAGGTCGCCGGATCGGAGACGAGGCCGACGCCCGCGACCGGCGGTGAGCCGGAAGACAGCGCCGCGTGCGTGCGCTTCTCTTCGTCCGTCGCTGGGCGCGGCTGGCCGAACGGCGTCGCATAGGCGAAGCGTACGGAGCAGAATTCGTCTTCGACCCCCATGCGCCCGAAAGCGTTCGTGTAGAGCGTGGTGACCGCGGGCCAGAGGCGGATGGCGAGGCCGTAATTCAGGAGGTCGTCGGTCTGCGGAAGGAAGCCCGCCGCGCGAACTTTCGCCATGGCTTCCGTCGCAACGGATTCGGTCTCGCCCTCGGCGAGGAGGCCGTCGGCGACGAGGCGTCCGCACCAGTTTTCATAAAGCGCGCGGGCGGGCGCGATCGCTGCGGCGCCTGGCCGTGAGGTGTTGGCCGGGGCGAGCGCGGCGCAGGGCGCGTAGAGGTTCATTTCCGCGGAATAGGCGAGGAGATCGAGGCTGTCGCCGTCCGCAAGCGTCACGTTCGGTTCCGCGGCGACGACGCCGTCGATAAAGCCTGCGTCGTCCTGCTCGGCGGCGGCGAGCACCGCGTAGCCGCCGTTAGAGATCGAGGCGGCGATGATGTCGACCGTGTTCGGAACGAAGGCGTCCGTTTCGAAATGGCGGTTCAGGGTCTCAAGGGCGTATTCGCCCGCGGCGAGCACCGTCGCGCCCCAGTATTGTTGGACGTTTTTCTTCGAGTGGGCGTGCTTCACCGCCAGCGCATCGGGGCGACGCTCAACGTAGGCGGATAGTTCCGCGCTCGCCGCGGGGCGGAACAGGAGGTCCTCCGCGTCTCCATCGGTCAGGCTGAAATCGCCTGCATAGCCTTCCTCGCTCGCAAGATGGAAAACGCCGCCGCCGGTCATCTTATCGACCAGCGCGACGGCGCAGCCGCGCGGCAGTCCGAAGGCGGAGGCGGTGCCGATGGCGCCGTAGACGCCGCGGGAACCGGAGGACGGGCCAAGGACGAGGCACGCCTGGTCGCGATCAAAATCGCTTGGGATTTGCACCGCGACGGCGAACGGCTCGCCTGCGTCGCCGAGTTTGAGGACCGAGAGATACTCCGTTCCCGCGATTTTCTCCGAACCGGGCTCCGGGCCGGTGAGAGAGCCGAAGCCGCCGGCGGCCGTCACGTCGACGATGGCGCGGAAATTATAGTGGACGGCCATCGTTCTGAGGGATGCGTCCGCCGGCGCCGCAGGCGCGCGCAGTCCGGCAAGGCCGAGGCCGCCGGTGAGAAGGTCGTCGCTTTCCCCGTCGAAACGCGCAACCGGGTAAGCATGGATGACCGTGTAAGGACTGTCGGACGCCATCTGGACATCCGGGCCTGTCGGTTCGTCGGTCGGGGCGCAGGCGGCGAGAACGGTGAGGAGCGCGATGCGGCGCATGGGAAGCCTCCTAGAACAGGATGAACAGGCCGATGGCGAGGGCGAGCCCGAGAAGCGGCACGATGACCGTCAGGGCGCCGAGCGCGCCGTAGGCGCCTTTGTGGGTCTCGCCGCAGATGGCGCGGATGGTGGTCACCACATAGCCGTTGTGCGGCAGGCTATCGAGCGCGCCGGAGGAGATCGCGACCACGCGGTGCAGCTCGCCCGCGTTCACCCCGGCGGCGAGGAAGATCGGCGCGATGAGCGGCAGTGCGATGGTCTGCCCGCCGGAGGCCGAGCCCGTGAGGCCGGCGATCACCGTCACGGCGATGGCGGCGCCGATCAGCGGGTCGCCCGGAATGTTGGTGACGAAGTCGAGCGCGGAAGCGAAAGCCGGCGTCGTGCGCGCGACGGAGCCAAAGCCGACGACGGCGCAGGTGTTGGTGATGGCGACGACGGCGCCCGTCGCGCCGACGGAGAAGGCCGCTGGCATTTTCGCGAGGAAGCGGACGCCGATCAGCACGCCGACGAGCGCGCCGGCGGAGAGCGCGGCGACAAGCGCCCATTTCTCCAGCGATCCCTGCAGCGCGTAAAAGACGCCGAGCACGGCGACGAGCGGCAGAAGCGCGAGGATGGGGTGCGGCAGCTCGGCGTAATCGCGTTCCTGCGGGTCGCCGTCGCGCGCTTCGAAGCTTTCGCCGCGCGCCTGCGCCTTGCCGATCATGCGCATCATCCAGGCGTAGCCGAGACCCGCCATCAGCACCGCGACGATCAGGCTAACGCGCCAGCCCGCGAAGCTCGTCGTGCCGAGATACTCCATGGGGATGATGTTCTGGATCTCCGGCGACCCCGCGGAGGTCATGGTGAAGGTCACCGAGCCGAAGGCGAGAGCAGCGGGAATGAACCGCCGGGGCAGGTCTGCGCGTTTGAAAAGGCTGAGCGCCATCGGGTAGACCGAAAACGCGACGATGAAGACCGAGACGCCGCCATAGGTGAGGATCGCGCAGGCAACGACCACGGCGAGGGCGGCGTATTTCAGGCCGAACCGTTCGACCACGAAGTGCGCGACGGAATCCGCCGCGCCGGATGTCGCCATCACCTCCCCGAAGATCGCGCCCGCAAGAAACATGAAGAACCACGTCGCGAGGAAGCCGGTGAAGCCGGTCATGTACGCAGAGACAAAGTCCGGCGCGCCCTCGGCGGCGAGCGGCGGCAACAGCGCCAGGCCGGAGGTCAGCGCGACAAGCAACGCCGACACCGGCGCGGCGATGAGGATGTTCACCCCGCGCACGGTGAGAAGAATGAGGAGGCCGAGGCCGGCCGCCAGTCCGAGATTGCTCTCCATGTCCGCTCCCTAGAGCCGCGTCGCGGCCTCGTTTTCCCCCAAGGGTGACGGTCGCCCGTGTCAAGCGGAACCGGGACTAAGGTACTGGAGCCCATTTCCCAAGGGCCATGCTAGCCATTTTGCGAGAGTGGCGCGCTTCATCCATGCGACGCGACCGAAACCGGGAGGGACTACCGTGACTTTCAGAAGAGCCTTGTTCTCGACGACCGGCCTTGCGGCCGCGTTCGCCGCTTCCTCATTCACCCTGGCGGCGCCGACCGCCGTTCTCGCGCAGGACGCCTCCGATAACAGCGACGTCATCGTCGTGTCGGCGCGCCGCCGTGAGGAAAGCCTGCAGGAGACGCCGGTCTCCGTCACCGCCATCGGCGGCGACGCGCTCGCCAATGTCGGCGCGCAGGACATCACCGCCCTGTCGGAAACCGTGCCGAACATCACGCTTGAGACCTCGCGCGGCACGAACACGACGCTCACCGCGTTCATCCGCGGCGTCGGCCAGCAGGACCCGGTTGCCGGTTTCGAAGGCGGCGTCGGCATCTATCTTGACGACGTCTACCTCAACCGTCCGCAAGCTGCGGTTCTTGATATCTACGATCTGGAGCGCATCGAAGTTCTGCGCGGCCCGCAAGGCACGCTGTACGGCCGGAACACCATCGGCGGCGCGGTGAAGTACGTCACCAAGCGCATCGGCGATGAGCCGGAATTCACGCTGCGCGGCTCTTACGGCTCCTTCAACCAGACCGACCTCGTTTTCACGGCGGCTCTGCCGATCAACGATGTCGTCGCTTTCGGCGCGTCGGTCGCCTCGCTTCGTCGCGACGGTTTCGGCACGAACCTCGCCACGGGCGACGAGAACTACGACAAGGACGTGCTCGCCGGTCGCGCCAGCCTCGAACTGACGCCGTCTGACAATCTCTTCATCAAGATCTCCGGCGACATCGTGAACGATGATTCTTCGCCGCGTCAGGGGCGCCGACTGACCGACCCGCAACCGACGGGAATTTACGACACTCAGGCCGGCATCCTTCTCGAAGGTCCGCTGAACGAGTCGACGGTCGATGCGTCCGGCGTTCAGGGCCGCATCGAGTGGAACGTCAATGACGCCGTCACGCTGACGTCGATCACCGCCTGGCGTCAGGACGAGTCCAAAGCGCCGATCGACTTCGACAGCCTCGAAGCGCCGACCTTCGACGTCCCGGCGATCTACGAGAACGAACAGTTCAGCCAGGAACTTCAGCTCACCTACGAAAGCGATCGCCTCTCCGGCGTCGCCGGCTTCTACTATCTCGACGCGAACGC
Organism: uncultured Caulobacterales bacterium; assembly: GCA_964342855.1. Classification (GTDB taxonomy): domain Bacteria; phylum Pseudomonadota; class Alphaproteobacteria; order Caulobacterales; family Parvularculaceae; genus JBCBJX01. The sequence continues at coordinate 42,993 of CAYFIB010000010.1, read as the reverse complement.
CTTCAACGGCTTTGACGTGATCCTTTCCGGTCTCGGCGTCGCCATTCTGACCGAAGGCGATGTCGACACCGAGACGTGGGCGGTCTTCGGCGAGTTCACATACGATCTCACCGACAGCCTCTCTCTTTCCGTCGGCGGTCGGTACACGTCGGATGAGCGCACCGCCGCGATCCGCCGCGAAACCTTCCTCGGCTTCCCCTCGCCGTTCTTCGGCAATTCGGGCGCGATTTCACTGTCGCCGCCGGTGCTTGACGGCAACGGCAATGAGGTCGTGCCGAACTTCAACGGCAACCGCACGGACGACAACTTCGATCCGCGCATCATCCTCGCCTGGCAGGCGACGGACGACATCAATCTTTACGCGTCATATTCTGAAGGCTTCAAGGGCGGCGGCTTCGACCCGCGCGGCGACTATTCCAACCCGGTCGTCCGCGACGGCTTTGAGCCGGAGACGGTGCAGTCTTACGAGCTCGGCGCCAAGACGACGTGGGCTGACGGGAAGATCATCGCCAACACCGCGATCTTCTACAACGACTACAAAGACGTTCAGATCCCGGGCTCGGAAGCCTTCGACAGCGATAACGATGGCGTTGACGACAGCTTCATCGGCACCGTCACCAACGCCGGCGCCGCTGAGATCTACGGCGTCGAGTTCGAAGGCACGGCGTTCGTCACCGATGAGCTGACGCTCTTCGGTACTGTCGGCTATGTCAGCGCCGAGTACGAGGAGTTCCTCGTCAACGGCGTGGATATTTCATCGACGACGGATGTTCAGAACACGCCGGACTGGACGGCGAGCATCACCGGCGACTACACCGCGCCGGTTCGCTTCGCTGGCGAAGACGGCGACCTCTCGCTCATCGTCACCGGCGCATATCGCGGCGCGACCCAGCAGTTCGAAACGCCGATCCCGCTGCTCGATCAAGAAGGCTACTGGCTCGTGAACGCGTCGGTCGTCTGGAACAGCGAAGACGGCCGTCTGCAGATCGGCGTGCACGGCAAAAACCTCGCCGAAGAGGAATACATCACCTCAGGCTACAACTTCCCGACGCTTGGCCCGCCGAATGGCTCGATCCTCGCCTTCTACGGCAACCCGCGCACCATCACCGGCACGGTGCAGGTGAAGTTCTAAAGTTCCAACCGGATCGGAACGACTTCAAAGCCCCGAGTTCGCTCGGGGCTTTTTTTGTTCAGTGGGCGTGCGCCTGACCGGCGCCGGTCGGGACGCGTATATCGTCGACCAGATCGCGAACGCCTTGCGGCGTCGGCGCAGTGAAGCGAGCGACGACGATGGCGACGGCGAAATTCAGTAACGCGCCGAGCGAACCGACGCCTTCCGGCGATATGCCGAACAGCCAGTGCTCCGCGGTGTTCGTCGCGCCGAACCAGGGCGATTTGAAATAGACGATATAGGCGCTGGTGAAGATCAGGCCGGACGCCATGCCGGCGATGGCGCCCTCCTTGTTGATCCCCTTAAAGAAGATCCCCATCAGGATTGCCGGAAACAGCGACGACGCCGCCAGCCCGAAGGCGAGCGCGACGACCTGCGCGACGAAACCGGGCGGGTTCACGCCGAGATAGCCCGCGACCGCAATTGCGGCGACCGCCGCGCCGCGCGCGGCGAGAAGCTCCTGTTTTTCCGTGATATCAGGCGTGAACGTCTTCTTCAGAAGGTCATGGCTGATCGATGCGGAGATGACGAGGAGGAGGCCCGCCGCCGTGGACAACGCCGCCGCGACAGCGCCGGCCGCGACGAGAGCGACGACCCATGGCGGCAGATTGGCGATCTCCGGGTTCGCGAGGACCATGATGTCGCGATCGACATACGCCTCATTGCGGTTATCCGTGAGCGTGTTGGCGAGGAGGCGTTCGCCTGAGGCGCCGGTTTCGCCGGTGAAGTTTGGCTTGCCGAGGAATGGCTCGCCGGCGGCGTAGGTGATTTTTCCGTCGCCGTTCTTATCCGCGAACGCGGTAAGGCCGATGCTCTCGAACGACTTGAAGAACGATGGGGTGCCGCCCTCGTCTTCGCTGGCGGCGTAGGTCGAGCCGTTCACCGTCTCGATGAAATTGATCCGCGCGAACGCGCCGACCGCTGGAGCGGTGGTGTAGAGAATGGCGATGAAGACGAGCGCATATCCGGCCGATTTGCGCGCATCCGAGACTTTCGGAACCGTGAAAAAGCGAACGATCACATGGGGAAGGCCCGCGGTGCCGACCATGAGCGCTGCGGTGATCGCGAAAACATCGATCGTCGATTTCGTTCCCTCGGTAAACGGGTTGAAACCGAGATCCACGAGCGTCTGATCGAGAGATTTCAGGACGTGTACGCCCGAGCCGTCCGCCAGCGTTCCGCCAAGCCCAAGCTGCGGGATCGGGTTGCCGGTGATCATCATGGACAGGAAGACCGCCGGGACCATGTACGCGAAGATCAGCACGCAATACTGCGCGACCTGCGTGTAGGTGATCCCCTTCATGCCGCCGAGAACGGCGTAGAAGAAGACGACCGCCATGCCGATGACGACGCCCCAGGTGATGGGCACGTCGAGGAAGTTGGAGAAGACGACGCCGACGCCGCGCATCTGCCCCGCCACATAAGTGAACGAAATGGCGATGAGGCTGATGACGGCGACGACGCGCGCCGTTTTCGAGTAGTATCGCTCGCCGATGAAATCCGGCACCGTGAACTGACCGAATTTTCTGAGGTAGGGCGCGAGCAATAGCGCGAGAAGGACGTACCCGCCGGTCCAGCCCATCAGGTAGACGGAGGCGTCGTACCCTGCGAAGGCGATGCTGCCGGCCATGGAGATGAACGACGCCGCGCTCATCCAGTCCGCCGCCGTCGCCATGCCGTTGGCGACAGGAGGGACGCCGCCGCCAGCGACGTAAAAGTCTTTCGTGGAGCCCGCCCGCGACCAGACGGCGATCCCGATATAGAGCGCGAAAGAAGCGAGGACGAAGATGTAGGTGAGAACCTGCGTGGTCATGGCGTGGTCTCCCGATCAATCATCGTCTACGCCGAAGCGCTGCTCAATCTTCCGCATGCGCCAGGCGTAGATGAAAATGAGGGCGACGAAGACGTAGATCGACCCCTGCTGAGCGAACCAGAAACCAAGGGGGTAGCCGCCGAGACGAAGGGCGTTCAGCGGTTCGACGAAAAGGACGCCCGCCCCGAACGACACGACGAACCAGATGGCGAGCAGGCCGAGGAGCAGGCGGATGTTTTCCCGCCAATAGGCCTTTACCGTTTCCTCGCTGACGACCTGGCGTTCATGGCGGTCCGAAGGGGGGGGATTACCGCCGTCGTGGTGGTAGACGTCCGGTGTTTCGGTCATGTCCTCGCCTCGCTTTCCCGCGCTCTATGGGCGGTGAAAGCGAGAGCTTAGCCGAGATTAAGCTGCGGTCGAGCGCCGGCGGTTATGGCGTCGCCGCATCCTCCTTCTCGGACGTCTCCAACAGCGCGCGCATCGCTTCCTCCGCGAAGACGACCGCCGAGCGCGCGATCAGCTCGCGGTCGGTGTGATCGCCGAGTTCATAGGTGATCGCGGGCGCGCCAAACCGGCCGAAGACGTAATTCTTTGAGGTGGGACGGTCCGTTTGATGGCGTTCGGCGCGTTCGATGGGATAGGCCTCGCCGAGGCGCGACGCAGCGCCGTCGAGCCAACGCTCCGTGAACCCCGCCGGGTCGGTCACGTCTTCAGAGGTCTGCGTGTAGAACACGTCCCGATTGGTGGAGTGAAAGTCGAGCATGAGTTTGAGGTCGGCGCCCGGCGCGGCGTCGATGGCGTCAAGCAGAGCCTTCACCGCCTGCGTCTCCGGCTGGGTGAACGGGCCCCAATCGCGGTTGAGATCGACGCCGCCGAGATTGTGCCGCCAGTAGCCATGCTCCACGCCATCGGGGTTGAGCAACGGAATGGCGATGACGCGGAACCGCGCCCGGAAGGTTTTCGCCAGTTCGCTGTCGCCGAACACCGTCTCCAGAAACGGCTCCATAGCGAGTGCGCCGGTTACTTCCGGCGGGTGCTGACGACCGATCAGGAGAACGACGTCGCCTGCGGAGAGATCGTCAAGCGGCGCATCGCTGACGGCGATGATCGGTCGCTTTTCTATCGATGCGCCGATGTCCGTCAGGAGATAGCCGGCGCCCTGATAATTCTCAAAAAGCTGATCGTAGTCGTCGCCGACGAAAAGCTCCTGCCCTGCGATGGTCGCCGGCGCGTCGGCAAGCTCGATGGTGAGGGAGGCTCGCTTGCCTCTCCTGCTGACGGATACCGCGTCGTCCGCCAGCGGCGTCCAGTTGACGCCGTCTTCTGAGCGCTTTGGCGCGTAACGATGTTTGGCGTCCGCATAGCGAATAGAGACGCGGACGTCGCCCGGTGCTTTCGGCGTCAGTTGAAACGCGTACCACGGGCTCGGATTGATCGGTTGATCTTCCGGTTCGATGGAGATGACGAAGCCGGATCGTGTCGTGCGGCATCCGGCGACGGCGGCGCCGGAGAAATCGGCGTCAAGAACGGCTCTGTCGCTTTCGCACGGCGTCGCCTGCATGGGCGGTTGCAGCGACGAACAAGCGGCGGCGCTGAGCGCCGCCAAAGTCAGAATGCATCGAAGCACGGGGGGCCTCATGTTCAAAAACGGGAGCGCCGATAATCGGCGCTCCCGTCCGTATTAAAACGACTTGCGAACGCTTGCGTACCAATAACGGCCGCGGTTTGAGTGCAGGTCGTCAAAGTAACCCGTGCCGAATTCGTCGGCGACCGGCGGGTCTTCATCGGTCACGTTGCGCACGCCAACGCGGATGCGGGTGGGCGCGTCTGTGTTTTTGCCGATGGTGTAGTCCGCCTGCAGGCTGACGATCGTCCATGGGTCGATCGGAAGCGGCACGCCGGAAGACGTCGTTGTGGACGTATCCACGAAGTCGCCGACATAGCGCACGAAGGCGCCGGCGCCGAATGCGCCTTTCGACCAGCGCAGGCTTCCCGAATAGCGCCATTCCGGGCGACCGTTACGCTCCTTCAGGGAATCGATGCCCCCGACTTCGACGGAGGAGTCGATCGTTCCTGCCTCTACCGCGGCGATGATCGCCGCGCCGTTCGGGCCCGGCGTCTGGAAGAAGTCCTCCAGATACGCCGCGTTGAAGGAGAGATCGAAGTCGCCGAAATCGGTGTCGAGTTCGTAGTAAAGGCCGAAATCGACGCCTGAGGCCTCACGCGGGTTGAGGTTCGTGTAGTTGTCGATCACCTCAAGAATTTCGCCCGCCGGATCGAGACCCGCCGCCGTGTATAGAGCGATTTCTGACGGGGTCGGCGCAAGGCGGACGACATTCGGGTTTGAGCTTCCCTGCGTACGCAGAAGATAATCAAGCGAGATCTGGTCCTGATCGCCGAAGATGCCGACCGTGTTCTCCTGCTTGATCTCCCAGTAGTCGACCGTGAAGGTGAAGCCGAGGCTGGGCGGTTGGAAGACGAGGCCGATCGATTTGTTCGTGTTCGTCTCCGGCTCCAGGTCCGGTCCGCCCGAGCGGACGCTTTCAACCGAAACGCCGTCGCAATCGCCGCTGTTGAAGGGCGTTCCGTTTGCGGTTGCAGTGGCTTCGCAGAGGATCCAGTCCTCGCGATTGGTGTTCACGCGGCGAATGCCCGTCGCGTTGATCTGCTCAAGGTTCGGCGCGCGGAAGCCTTCCGCGTACGCGCCGCGGATCTGCAGCCATGCCGCGGGATACCAGGAGACCGCGACTTTCGGCTTCAGGATATCGCCGACATCGGAGAAGTTCTCGTACCGGGCCGAAAGCTGTACGTCGAACTTCTCGACCAGCGGAATGTTCATTTCCGGACCGACGAGCGGAACGATCGTCTCGACAAAGAGCGAAAAGACATCGCGATCGCCATCCGTGTCCGGCGTGTTAGACGAGCCGAGAACGTCGCTGAGATTGACATCTCCGGTGACAAGATCAGTGAAGGTGATCGTGCCGTCCAGGCGCGCATCGCGGTCGTCTTCGAAGGACTCATGGCGCCACTCCGCGCCCATGGCGACCCCGACGGAGCCGCCCGGAAGCTCGAAGATATCCGGATTCGAGAGTTTAAAGTCCGCAAGCGTCAGCCCCGTTTCGCTGATCCGGGACACCGGAACGACAAAGCTGGCGATGGTGGCCGGGTCATTGAACGTGGACGGTGAATTGATATCCAGCGGATCGCCGATAGCGAACGGATTGTAAGCGGACGCCGTCGTATCGGCGATGGCTTGTTGGAACAAAGTGTTCGAAATCCGCGTGGTCGTGTCGTCCGTCTTTGCTTCGGAGTGGAGGATCGCCGTCTCCCAGTCCCAGCCCTGAAAGTCGCCGCGCAGACCGCCGAGAATGCGGAAGCTGTCGTTCTTCACTTCCACCTGACGCGGACCGGCGTCGATGGGGCGAAGGTCACGGATCTGCAGATCGACGCCGAACGGGTTGTAGAACGCCGTATCCGGAATGACGATCCGTGCGCTGGAGAGGACATTCGCCTGCTCGCGCTGACGCTCGAAGTCGGCGAGGTAGTAAGAGAACTCCCCGAAAAACTCGACGCCGCCGTCGAATTCGTGGTTCAGGAAGGCGAAGATATTGCCGCGCGTCGTGTCGCCGACGAGATCGCGCACCAGCGCACGGTCGTGGCGCAGCGCCGTGTCGATCGACCCGCCATTATCGGCGCAGATCCCTGTGCTGAGCGGTACAAGACAGCCGGATAAGGTGTCCGGCTGGACGTGGAAGTCGTCGTCGCCAATAGCCGGTATCGAACCTGCGAGAGAGCGGAATTCGCCCCAGGGCGCCGCGGTTGAAAGATTGCGCAGCTGGGTGTCGTTCTCATACGGCGTGCCGACGAAGAGCGGGCGCAGATCTTCCGATGCTGAATAAAAGCGCTGCGAGGCGGGGATTCCCTCGCGATCGAGGAACGAGCCGAAGAGCGAAAAGTTCGAGCGGCCCTCATTGAAGTCGACGCCGAACTCGAAGCTGCCGGAGAGTTCGCGCAGGTCGGTGCCTTCCGAGCCACCATACTGCAGGGTCGCGGTGAAGCCCGTGAAGTCGTCTTTCAGGATCGTGTTGATGACGCCGGCGACCGCGTCGGTTCCGTAGAGCGCCGCCGCGCCGTCGCGCAGGATTTCAAGACGCTCGATGCCGGTGACCGGCAGGGCGTTGGTGTTGACCGAGTTTACCGGAACGAGGTTCTCGACCTGCGTGCCCGGGTGCAGAACAAGCCGGCGACCGTTCAGAAGAACGAGCGTGTTGCCGGTGCCGATGGCGCGCAGGTTCACCGAGCCGACATCGCCGCGCGCGCCGTTGACGCCCACGAACTGCGTGCCGTTGAAGAGCACCGCGCCAAGCTGCGGGATTGATTCAAAAAGCTCTTCGCCGCTGACCGCGCCGGTGATCTCGATATCGTCCGTGTCGAGCACCGTCACCGGCAGAGTTCCGGCGATGTCCGCGCCTTTGATCTGCGAGCCGACGACGACGATTACATCATCATTTTCGGTCGCGGGCGGATTGTCTTGCGAGATGGCGGCGTTCGCCGCGAGGGCCGAAAGGGCCGTTGTCAGAATGAATGCGCTGCGTTTCACGTCGGGGTTCCTTGGCTCCAGCGGTTGCTCGACGGTCCGCGCCGCGATGGTGATCGCGCCGCTTTCCGTGAGACTGCCTTGGAGGGGAGTACCCTCGAACATGCGCGCCAGCGCCGCCTCCAGGGAAAGGCGGCCGGAGACGGGATTCGTGGCGACGGACTGAAGATCCTCCGTGTGGAACAGGACGGCGCGCTTGTGGAGTCGTGCAAGGGATTTGACGGCTTCCGCCGCATCCCCCGCCGGTATCTCATGAAGCACGATATCGCCATCGTCCCTCACGCCGCGCGCGGACGACGCGTCGGCTGAAAACGCCAACACGACGCCGACGCCGCACGCAGCCGCCAGCCGTCTCATTCCGCCGGAGGGTTTCTTTCTTCCCATCGGCCCCCGCCAAGGCGGTCTCGACTATTCGTCCGCAGACGCGTCGAAACCCGCCAGTCGATCATTGCAGAAATATGAAGCCCGTTTCGAATGAGACATTTCTGCATCACCCGTTCTGTTCGGCTTCGGATTTTGGTCGCAACACAACTTCGGTATCGGACTGGCGTTCGACCTCGATGCCGAGGCCCTCGAAGGCCTCGAGTACGAGATCGACATCGCTGGTCCGGAAAATGCCGCCCATACGGAGCGATTTAAGCTCGTCATCGGCGATGGTGATGCGTATGGCGTTGTGGCGCTCCAGCTCGGCGACGACCTCCTGAAGCGGCGTTTCGGAGAACTCGAACAGGCCTTCGGTCCAGGAAAGCTGGCGCGCGATCACGTCCGAGCCGATATCGGCGATGGTCTCACGTTCCGTCGGCTCTTCGGCAAAGACGTCCGTCGACCGCACCGTTTCACCGACTCGCAGCACGAGATCCGCCGCACGGTCGATGGCGTCGAGCCCGCCCGGCGCCGCTCGCGCCTCATCGGCGCGACGAAACGCGACGACGCCGTCCACGACCGAGAGAAGCGTTTCAGCGCCCGTGCGACGCACGACGAATTTCGTGCCGAGCGCGACCGAGACGGCGTCTTCCGTCGCGACGGCGAACGGTCGCGCCGGGTCGCGCACGACGTCGAACAGCGCCTCGCCGCTCGCGAGCGTGATGTCGCGCGCGGTTGGCCGATAGCTGACGCTGATTTCGGTGTCGGTGTTCAGCGTGATGGTTGAGCCGTCCGGCAATGTCACCAAGCGGGTTTCGCCGACCACCGTCGCGTACTCCGCGACATAAATCGGTTCAACGCCGCGCCCGGCGAAGAAGATGACGGAGACGGCGAGGAGGGTAAGGGCGGCGAGCCCGCCCGCCGCCATGCGAAGGACAGGCGAGCGGTGGGAGAAGGCGCGGCTGCGTTTCGAAAGGCTCGCCTCGACAGCGTCCATAGAGAAGGAGAGGTCCCCGAGATCGGAAGAAAGACGCGCGAGCGCGGTCAGCTCGGCCTGATGGACGGGGCTGCGGCCCATCCATTCGCGCAAGGCGGCGAGATCAGCGGACGTCATGTCCCCCGTCTCCAGCTGCGCCACCCAGGCGCTCGCCTCGGCGAGCACCTCCCGGCGCGAAAATCGATCAGCGGTTCCGACCATGGTTCTCAACTCAACACGCCGCTCTCGCGACTTTATTAAGAGCTCCTCCGCTCAAAGCCGATGACGTCGCCGCTCGCCTCCTCGCCGTCGAGCGCGTCCAGCATTTCCTCCCGGCACCGGCGGAGGGCCAGGGCGGCGTGCTTCTCGACGGTGCTGACGGCGATGTCGAGTTTGGCGGCGATCTCTTTGTGCGAGGCGCCGTAGACGTGCTTCAGGACGAACACCTTCCGGCATTGGGGAGGCAGGGTTTCAACAGCGCGGGTCAGCGTCGCCAGACGTTGACGCCCATCGACGATCGCTTCCGCATCGGGTTCGTCCGATACGTGCGTTTCGAACGACAAATCCTCTATGACGCCGAGCGATATTTTCGTGCGGCGCTCAATTTCCTTGCGCGCGACGTTTTTCGCGACGCCGATGAGAAAGCGCCGAGGCTCCTCAATCTGCGTGCGCTCCATCGCTTCGAGCGCGCGGACGAGGGTTTCCTGCGTCAGGTCTTCGACATCCACGCGATGAACGACATAGCGGCGAATAACCGAGCCGATGAGGCCGCGATTGTGCAGAAACGCGTCCAGCAGGCTTTTTCTGTCGGTCGGTCCGTCGCCGCCGTCCGTCATCGCGCGCTCCACCCCAAGCGGAAACGGCGAGCTTGTCGCTCAATCGTCAAAAAGCCAAGCGATCCGATCTTGGGGCGGTTCAATGCGAACGGCGCAGGTCGAGCGTGAAGGGGAAGCGCGGGTCGGGTTTCGCTTCGGAATAGAGAATGTCGCCCGCCGAATGCCCGAAGGGCTGGAAGCGGGAGAGGCGGCGGCCCTCCGCCTCAAGGGCGTTCACCGGGCGTTTCTCGAAATTGCGCCCGCCCGGATGGGTCGGGTGATAGCGACAGCCGGCGAGCGCGCGACCGGTCTGCAGATCGACAAGATCGAAGACAAGCGGACCATGCGCGAGGATCGTCGGGTGCAGGCAGGAGGCCGGCAGCCACGAGCGGAAGCGCACGCCCGCGAGCTGTTCATCGGCCCGTTCGACGGTCTGCAGCGACATGAGCCGTCCGTTGCAGGCGAGGCCGAGGCCGGAGCCCGCGAGCGCGCCCGACACTTTCGCTTGCAGGCGTTCAAGCGAGGAATCCACGAACCGCGCGACGCCGGAGGCCGCGCCTTCCTCGCCGAGGACATGCCAGGGCTCCAGCGCGTTGCGCAGCTCCAGAACGACGCCGTCGTGCTCGATGCGGCCCGCGAGCGGGAACCGGAAATCGAACTGGGCGCGGAACCATTCGCGGTCGAGCTTCACGCCGACGCCGCGGGATATCTTATCGAGCGCCTTGCCGAAATCCGCCCACAGAACGTCAGGCAGCATATAGCGATCATGCAGCGCCGTGCCGAAGGGGATGAGCGGCGCGGTGTACGGCTCTTTCCAGAACCACGCGATCAGCGCACGCACGATGAGCTGCTGGGCGACGTTCATGCGCCAATGCGGCGGCATTTCGAAGCCGCGGAACTCGACAAGGCCAAGGCGCCCGGTCGGACCGTCCGGCGAATAGAGCTTGTCGATGCAGATTTCCGAGCGGTGCGTGTTGCCCGTCACGTCGACGAGCAGGTGGCGCAACACGCGATCCACGAGCCAGAGCGGGAAATCGGTGCGGTCTGGTCCCGGCAGCTGGTTGAGGGCGATCTCCAGATCGTAAAGAAGATCAGTGCGCGCCTCATCAACGCGCGGGGCCTGGCTCGTCGGGCCGATGAAGAGGCCGGAGAAGAAGAAGCTCAGCGACGGGTGGTTCTGCCAGAAGCGGACGAGCGAGCCGAGCACGTCCGGTCGGCGCAGGAACGGGCTCTCCTGCGGCGCGCGTCCGCCGACCGTGACATGAGCGCCGCCGCCTGAACCGGTCGGGCGCCCGTCCACCATGAAGCCGGAAGCGTCGAGCCCGCACTGGCGCGCTTCTTCATAGAGCGCCTCGGTCTTGTCGCGGAGGCCCTCCCAGTCCGATGACGGATGGATGTTTACCTCGATGACGCCGGGATCAGGCGTCACCTTGATTTCATTGAACCGCGGATCGAACGGCGCGGGGTAGCCTTCGATGCGCACGGGCGTGCTCACCGCCTCGGCCGCCGCTTCAATGGAGGCGATGAGATCGACATAAGCCTCCGCCGAACTGGTCGGCGGCAGGAAGATGTTGAGGTGACCGTCGCGCGGCTCGATGACGAGGGCCGTGCGCACCGGCGCGCCCGAGGGCGGCGGCGGGGCGCCTTCCGGCGGGCGTTTCGGCGCGCCGCGGCGCTGAAGCGTGATGCGCGGTAGAGCGGGGCGTTCCGCCATCGGATCGGGCGGGAACACGTGCGGGTAGTCGATCGCGCCGATATAGGCGAGCGATTTCATCGGCAGACGGAAGCCCGCCGGGCTGTCGCCGGGGGCGAGGAACAGTTTCTCGCGCCGGGTCTGCCAGATTTCCGACATCCATTGGACGACGCGCCCGCTCGCCCCATAGGCCTGCGCCTGCTGGAGGGGGAGAATGAACGCCGCCGGCGTTCCAAGCCCGCGCTGGAACACCGATGCGAGCTTCTTGCGGTCGACCGGGTTTTCGAGCCGGTTATCCTCCGGCGTCAGATTTTCCGGCAGCTGCGCTTCGCGGAACATGTATTCCGCCGGATCTTCATAGGCCGTTTGCGCGAAGCGCGGGTCGAGGCCGAGGGCGTCGGAAAGTTCGTCGGCGAAGGCGCGCGCCGTCTCGACGGTCACCGGTTTCGGGGGCTTTTCCTTGGCGATGAGGTCCGGGTTCTTCCAGAGCGCCTCGCCATCCTGACGCCAGACGATCCCAAACGCCCAGCGCGGCAGGGGTTCGCCCGGATACCATTTGCCCTGGCCGTGGGTGAGGAGGCCGCCCGGCGCGAACCGGTCGCGCAGACGCCGCGCCAGCGTGTCGGCGTAATGGCGCTTGGTCGGGCCGACGGCTTCGATGGTCCATTCGTCCGCATCGCGATCGTTGGTCGCGACGAAAGTCGGCTCGCCGCCCTGGGTGAGGCGGACGTCCTGCTCCTGCAGGAGTTTCTCGACCTCTTTCCCGGCCTTATCGACCGCCGCCCAGGTCGCGTCCGTGAACGGCATGGTGATCCGCGCGGGTTCGCGCAGGCGATCGACCCGCATCTCGAAATCGAACTCGACTTCGCATTCTTCGAGCCCGCCGCTGATCGGTGCGGCGGAGCGCGGCGAGGGCGTCGCGGCGAGGGGGATGTGCCCTTCGCCGGCGAACAGCCCGGAGGTCGCGTCGAGGCCGATCCAGCCGGCGCCAGGAATGAAAACTTCCGCCCAGGCGTGAAGGTCGGTGAAGTCGGCCTCCGGACCGCTTGGGCCATCGATCGCTTTTTCGTCCGCCGTCAGCTGAATGAGGTAGCCGGAGACGAAGCGCGCCGCGAGACCGATATGGCGGAAGAGATTGACGAGCAGCCACGCGGAATCCCGGCAGGAGCCGCGCCCGAGAGACAGGGTCTCCTCCGGCGTCTGCACGCCCGGCTCCATACGGACGATATAATCGACGCGCTTCTCGACCATCTGGTTGAGCGCGACGAGGGCGTCGACGGTCTGCGTTTTTCCCGCGCCGTCGCGCCAGATCTTCGCCGCCTCCGCCGCCGCGCGGTCAAATTCACGGCCGCCGACCGGCGCGACGAGATAGGGGCCCAGATCTTTCTTCAGGTCCGGTTCGTAGTCGAACGGCGCGTGGAAGGCGTCGTCCTCCAGAAAGAAGTCGAACGGGTTGATCGCCACCATGTCGGCGACGAGGTCGATCAGCACCTCGAACTCGGTCGTCTTCTCCGGGAAGACGGCCCGCGCCTGATAGTTCCCGAACGGGTCCTGCTGCCAGTTGAGGAAATGCTCCGCAGGCGTGATTGTCTGACTATAGGAGACGATCGGCGTGCGCGTGTGCGGCGCCGGGCGCAGGCGAACGACCTGCGGTCCGAGGACGATCTTGCGATCATACCGATAGCGCGTTCGGTGGGTGAGCCCGACCCGTATTGTCATGAAGCGATGATGTCGGCTCGGGCGCGCGCGGACAAGCGTCCATTGTGCGCTGCGGAAGAAAAATGCCGCAAACCGGTGGACGGGCTCGGTTTTTGGCCCCTAGAGTATGGTTTATGACAGGTGGAACACGTTTTTTCGACGAAATGACCACCGCCGACGGCGTCCGCGAAGACTATCGGCTGATCGCCGATTGGCTGGCGGCCACTGACGAGGACGCTCTGCGCGCCAAGCACGCCGAGGCTGAGGCTTTATTCCGGCGCATCGGCATCACCTTTGCGGTCTATGGCGAGGGCGGCGACCCGGAACGGCTCATTCCTTTCGACATCATTCCGCGGGTCTTCTCCGCAGCCGAATGGAACCGCATCGACCGCGGGGTGAAGCAACGCGCCCGCGCGCTCAACATGTTTCTCCTCGACGCTTACAATGCGGGCGAGGTCTTCCGCGCGGGGATCGTCCCGCGCGAGGCGATCTTCGACAACGAAGCCTTCCAGCCGTTGATGAACGGCTTCGCGCCGCCGGCGGGCGTTTACACTCACGTGGTCGGCATCGACATCGTCCGCACCGGGCCGGATGAGTTTTACGTTCTGGAGGACAACTGCCGAACGCCGTCGGGCGTCTCTTACGTTCTGGAGAACCGCTCCATCATGACGCGGCTGTTCCCGGAGCTTTTCCGCGGCGGCCGCATTCTGCCGGTCGATGGCTACGCGGACATGCTGCGCCGAACCCTTGTGGATGCGGCGCCGGAAAAGGCAGGCGGCCGCCCGAATGTCGTCGTCCTGACGCCGGGGCATTTCAACAGCGCCTATTACGAGCATTCTTTCCTCGCTGACGAAATGGGCGTGCCGCTCGTTCAGGGCTCGGACCTCTTCGTCGAGGACGGCGTCGTTTACATGCGCACGACGCTCGGGCCGGAGCGGGTGGACGTGATCTACCGGCGCATCGACGATCCGTTCCTCGACCCCGCGGCGTTCCGACCGGATTCGACGCTCGGCGTCTCCGGCCTGATGGACGCCTATTTCAAAGGCGCGGTCACGATCGCCAACGCGCCGGGGGCGGGCGTCGCCGACGACAAGTCGGTTTATACCTACATGCCGGAGATCATCCGCTTCTATCTCGGCGAAGAGGCGATCCTGCCCAACGTGCCGACGTGGAAATGCGCGAACAAGGATGATTGCGCGCACGTGCTCGCCCATCTCTCCGAACTGGTCGTGAAGGAGGTCCACGGCTCCGGCGGTTACGGCATGCTGATCGGTCCGGCGGCGACGGAACGCGAGATCGAGCTCTATGCGGAGCGCATCCGCAACGATCCGGACGACTTCATCGCCCAGCCGACCCTGAGCCTGTCGACCTGCCCGTCGCTCGTCGAAAAAGGCATCGCGCCGCGCCATGTGGACTTTCGTCCCTATGCCCTGGTCGGCTCCGAAGTGCGGCTCATCCCCGGCGGGCTGACGCGCGTCGCCGTGCGCGAAGGCTCGCTGGTCGTCAATTCCAGTCAGGGAGGCGGGGTCAAGGACACCTGGGTGCTCGGTGCGTAATCCAGCGGGGCCCATGCTGTCGCGCGTCGCCGAACACCTGTTCTGGATCGGCCGCTATATGGAGCGCGCCGAAAACGTCGCCCGCCTGATCGACGCCGCCCGGCGCATGGCGGCGCTGCCGGGAGAGACCGGACGCCCTCTGACGAACGAGTGGTCGTCCATCCTCATCGCCGCCGGCGCGAAAGAGACCTTCGGTCCGGAATACGAGCACGCGACGGCGGAGGAGACCGCCGAGCATCTCCTTTTCGCCATCGAGAATCCCTCCAGCGCCTGGCGCTGCATCGAAGCGGCGCGCGAGAACGCCCGGTCCATCCGCTTCGCCCTGACGCGCGAATGCTGGGAGGTGCTGAACACGGCGTGGTCGGAAATGCGCTTCATGCAGCGCTCCGCCGCCGTCGGCGCCGCGCTTTCGAACACCATCGACTGGGTGAAGTCCCGCTCGGCGGAGTTCCGCGGCGCCGTCTACGGAACGATGATCCAGGACGACGCCTTCCACTTCCTGCGCATGGGCGCCGCCATCGAACGCATCGACTACACGGCCCGTTTCATCGACGTGAAGTATCACGTGCTTCTGCCCTCTCTCGGCGATATCGGGTCGAGCACGGACCATTATCAGTGGCTTTCGCTGTTACAGGCCGCCGCCGGTCACCGCGCTTACCTGCACGCGACGCGCTCGGAGATCACCGCCCGCGGGGTCGCGGAATTCCTCATCCTGCATCCCGCGTTTCCGCGCTCGATCCGCTTCAATGTCGATGAGCTCTGCGAGCATGTCGGCGAGTTGGCGGAGTTTTACGAACGCCCGCCCGAATGCGCCGATTTCGTGAAGTCTTTCGAACAGAGCATCGCGGGGCGGACCATCGACGAAATTTTCGCCCATGGGCTGCATGAATTCCTGACGGACACCATCGCTGCCAACTATGACGTTGCGAACCGACTCGCGGCATCTTACGGCTTCGCAGAGTTCATCAGCGACGCCTCCGCCGACGACGAAGAGAGCCTGACGCAGTAGGTTCGCTTCGCCCGCGGGGGCCTCGCCCGTGTGAGACCGAACCCATGACCTATTGCGTTGCGTTGAAGCTCAATCAGGGCCTCGTTTTCCTCTCCGACACCCGCACCAACGCCGGCGTCGACAATATCGCCCGCGTGAAGAAGCTGTTCACCTGGCAGACCCCCGGCGACCGCGCCATCGCCATGATGACCGCGGGCAATCTTGGCGTCACCCAAGCGGTCATGTCCGAGCTGGAAGAGCAGATTAACCGCGCCGCGCCGGGCGAGCAGACGCTGCTCACCGCGCCCTCAATGTTCGATGTCGCGCAACTGGTCGGCGCGACCATGCAGAACGTGCAGCAGCAATACGGACCCGGCCTCGCTGCGCGCGGGGAGGATTCCGGCGCCACCATCATTCTCGGCGGCCAACGCGTCGGCGGACGCCCGCGTCTCTTTCAGATCTACGCCGCCGGTAATTTCGTCGAAGCGATGGACGACACGCCGTACTTTCAGATCGGCGAGCACAAATACGGCAAACCGATCATTGATCGCGTCATCTCCGTGGAGACGGATCTGCGCGACGGCGTCGTCTGCGCTCTGCTGTCGATGGACTCCACCATTCGCTCCAACCTCTCGGTCGGCATGCCGCTCGACCTCGCCGTGCTGCCGACGGACGCGCTGGCGTTCTCGGAGATGCGGCGGATCGAGGCGGATGAACAGGCGTTCCGGGAGTTCTCCGAGCAATGGTCGAAACAGATGATCGATGCGTTTTCGGTCATGCGCGAGATGAAGGTCTGAGGTCGACGGCATCTCAGTTAGTGCGCTGATTATCTCCGCGACGAGATCACCTCAGGCGGCGAGCGCCGCGGTGTCGATGCGATAGGTCCGCTTGCCGGTCTGCTCGACAGCCCGCTCCCGCTTCCAGCGCGAGAAGAGCCGCGAGACGGTCTCGATGGTGAGGCCGGTGTAGTCCGCGATCTGCTGGCGCGTCATCGGCAGCTCCAGCTCGCCCATGGGCCCCGTCAGTCGATCTGAAACGAGGATGAGGAACTCCGCCAGACGTTCGGCGGCGGAGTTCCGGCCGAGGAGAAGGGCGTGCGCCCGCTCGCGCCGCAGGCGTTCCTGCATCTGTTCGAACAGGAACGCCGAGAGGTCGCGATCGGACAGGGCGTCTTCGACGTCGATCTCGACATATTCGACCGCGGTCAGCGCCTCGGCGTAGTGATCGAGAACCCCGTTCAGCTCGAAGTGCAGGAGATCGCCCGGGGCGACGAAGTCGATCACGCGGCGGCGTCCGTCGGCGTCGAGATCATAGAGCATGACCGCCCCGGCGCAGAGCTTGATCAGCTTCTCGGCCGACGCGCCGGCGGCGTAGAGTTCCGCGCCCTTGGCGGCGGATTTGACGATGCAAGCGCTCATGACGTCCTCCCGTTTCAAACGGAAGGTGGGCGAAAAGCGCGGCGCGCGTCAGTCGGTCGGCTACGTACGTAGAACTACGGACGGTCGGAGAGCCGCTCCAGCAGTGCGAGAAAGCACGTGGCGTCGAGAGGCTTTCTGAGATCGGCGTCCGGCGCCATTCGCGCGCAGGCGCGAACATACGCCGGGCCGCGCAGGCCGGAAACCATCACGATCGCCGGCGGGTCGCCGGATTGGCGCAGGCGGATGGCGGCGTTCGGTCCCGACATGCCGGGCAATGCGGCGTCGAGAACGACGACGTCCTTCGCCGTCGGCGGCGGGGCGTCAAAGAACGTCTCGGCCGTCTCGAACCCGCGTACCTCATGGCCGTGGCTGCGCGCCAGCTCCTCCATGGCGCTGCGGACGGACGGATCGTCCTCGACAAGATAGACCGCCATAAAAGGCTCCAGGGCGCGTTTCACCTGAGCCTGAAGAATGGCGGCGAAGCGGCTTGACGGTCTTTGCGCTCGATCAAGCCCTAGAGGGCGTCGGCGACCGCCATCAGGCGCACGAGCCCTGCGACGTTGCGCACGTTCAGTTTTTCGAAGATGCGCGCGCGGTGCGCTTCGACCGTCCGATGGCTGATATCGAGATCAAGCGCTACTTCCTTGTTCGATAGGCCCGTGGCGAGGGCTTCGGCGATCTCGCGTTCGCGCGGGGTAAGAGGCTCCAGCGCTGCAGCGTTCGGCTTCTCATCGGCGCGCATGGCGCTGGCGACGGCTTCGTCGACCGCTTCCGGCGCGAACGGCTTCTCCATGAAGTCCGCCGCGCCGAGCTTAATCGCCTGCACGGCGGCCGGAACATCGCCATGGGCCGTCACCATGATGATCGGAATGCTCGGTGGGCTGAGTGCTTTCAGAACATCGAGTCCGGACCGGCCCGGCATCTTCAGATCAAGGAAGACGAGTTGCGGTTTCGTCTCCTCGAACGCCGTCAGAAACGCATCGCCGGTCTCAAACGAAACGACGTCCCGGTCGGGCGCATCGAGAAACGCGGCGAGGCTTTCGCGGACGGCGGGGTCGTCGTCGACGACGGCGATGCGGAAAAGGCTCATGAGACGGATCCTTCTTCGTCCTTGGGCAGCCTCAGCCGAAAAACGGCGCCGCCAAGCGGGTCGTCGTGGGGCGAGGCGTCGATCAGATCAAGCGAACCGCGGTGCAGTTCGGCGATATTGCGGCAGATGGAAAGCCCAATGCCGAGGCCGCCAGATTTGGATGTCGCGAACGGGCTGAAGAGCCGCGGCGCGACCTCGGCCGAAACGCCGGGGCCATTGTCTTCGACCACGATATCAAGCGCGCCCTCGGTCCGGACGGTTACGCGGACGACGGACTGTCGGTCGGGACCGGACGAAGCGTCGATGCCGTTCTTAATCAGATTGAAGAGCACCTGACGGACCTGCGTCGGGTCGCCGAACGCTTCGACGGGTGTTTTGGGTTCGATGCGGATGTCCGCCTCGCGCCCGCCATCAGCGATCCGGCAAAGCTCGACCGCGCCTGCGATCTCTTCGGAAAGATCAAAATACTGAGGTTCAAAGTCGCTCTGCTCGACCATCTGGCGGATGCGCCGGACGATATTCCCTGCGCGCAGCGCTTCGGCGCGCGCACGCTGGAAGAGCTCCATCGTCTTTACGGGGTTCGCCTCGAACGTGCGTTCGGCGGAGGCGAGAAAGAGCGAAATCGCCGTCAGCGGCTGGTTCAGTTCGTGGGCGAGGGCGGCGCCCATTTCCGCCACCGCGCCGACGCGGCCCATATGATGGAGCTGCGACTGCAGCTCGACCATGCGCTGCTCGTCCTTCACCTGAAGGGTGAGATCGCGCACGACGCCGACAAACATCGGCGCTCCGGCATGTTCGAACCGCCCGACCGCCAGATCGAGCGGGAACGCCGAGCCGTCCTTGCGCCGACCTTCCACGCGGCGGCCGATGCCGATGATGCGTTTCTCGCCGGTTTCGAGGTGGTGGCTGATATAACCGTCATGCGCGCGCGCGTGTTCGTCCGTCATCAGAAGCGAGACGTTCCGGCCCAGCACCTCGGCGCGGTCATAGCCGAACATGCGCTCGCACGCCGAGTTGAAGACCGCGAGCGCGCCCGCCCGGTCGATCGCCATGACGCCGTCGACGGTCGTTTCGATAAGCGAACCCAGCATCTCGGGCGGAGGGGCGAGGGCGGACATGGACGAACCGGTAGTCGAGCGGGCGGCGATGACGCAAGATGATTGAGCCCGATCAAGGACCTGCGGCCAAATCGCCGCAGAGTTTCAAATGAAAAGAACGAGATCAGGAGGATAACAATGACCGATGTGTTGGAAACTGCGCGATCCGTTCGCATTGACGCCGGCGCGCCGTGGCGCTGGCTCGGCGCCGGGGTGCAGGACACCCTCGCTGCGCCGGTCTACGCCATCGGCTACGGCGTCTTTTTCACGGCTATCGGCGCGCTCCTCACCGTCGGGCTTGCGCGCATGGGGATCGTTTCGGCCTCGCCCGCGGCGATCGGCGCCTTCATGCTCATCGGCCCGCTCATGGCTGTCGGCCTCTACGAGATCAGCCGTCGCCTTCGGGCGGGCGAGCCGATCAACGGCCCGGCCATCCTGTTCGTGAAAACCGCCTCGCCGTCGCAGATCGCGTTCATCGGCGTCATCGTCATGGTCGCGTTCCTCGCCTGGGCGCGCCTTGCGATGCTGCTGTTCGCGCTTTTTGCGGCGGGCGAAGACCTGACGGGCGGCGATTTCGCGCGCTTTGTCCTCGGCACGCAGGGCGGGCTCACCATGCTCGCCGTGGGTACGGCCATAGGCGGCGTCATCGCGTTCGGGATCTTCCTGCTCACCGCTTTCTCCATCCCCATGCTGATGGACAAGGAAGTGGACGCCGTAACGGCGGTGCGCGCGAACGTGCGGCTCTTCCAGAACAACCCGAAAGCCATGCTGCTCTGGGCGGGCGTCGTCACGGGACTGATCGTTCTCGGCGCCGCCGCCTACGGTCTCGGCGTCGCCATCGTCTTCCCCGTGCTCGGCTGCGCGACCTGGCGTGGCTACGCCGACATCTTCCGTGGGGAAGCGCCCATCGCGAAGCAGGGCGTCACCGTGGGAGCTTCGACGGACGCCTAGCCCGATCTGGACACGCCCGCGCCCCTCCGGCATCCACGGCCAACTCGTCGTCGGATGTGGTTGGTTATGCAGAAGATACTCTGTTCCGCTCTTTTACTGATGCTCGCCGGGTGCGGCGGCGCTGGACCTGAGCCACAGGATGAACGCGTTGATGAGAGACCTCGCCAATTCGTGATCGGCGAGCGGCGCACGATACGCTCCGAGGTGCTCGGTGAAGACCGGGCGTACTGGGTGAGTTTGCCGCCGAGCTATGAGACCGGCCGTCATTATAGGGCGTATCCGGTTCTTTATGCGCTTGATGGCGACCTCTTCTTCCATTCCTTCACTGGCGTCACGCAGCAATTGAGCGCGGACGCCACGCCATTGATCCCGGAAATGATCGTGGTCGGCGTCGTCAGTCAGGCGCGGTTGCGCGATTCCACGCCGACGCGTTCGCTTATCGGACCTGATGGCGTTGAGAGCGACGCGTGGGGCGCAAGCGGCGGTGGCGAAGCGTTTCAGGAATTTCTCGAGCGCGAACTCGTTCCGCATATCGAGAACGAATTTGCGGCCAGCGATTACCGCCTTCTGGCGGGGTATTCCCTGACCGGCCTGCCGGTCCTCCATAACCTGTTCACCCGACCGGACGTGTTCGACGCGCATATCGTCATGGATGCGTCCATTTGGTGGGACGACTACGCCATAATCGACCGGGCGAAGGCGGCGCTCGCCGAGAACGCGTTCGAGAACGATCAATTGTTCATCACGACGACGACGCAGTCCTATCCGGCGCCCTACATCACGGTGGAAGCGGGCGGCAGAAAACTTGTCGCAGCGCTCAACGAGGCGCCGGTTCCGGGGTTGAACGTCACGCACCTCGGGCTCACGCGGGAAACGCATCACAGTCTGGCGACAAAAAGCCTGTATGAGGGGCTGGTCGCCATTTTCGACGGTTACATGATGACGCTGGATGAGCTTTATCTGTTTCCGGAACGTATTCCGGAGCGGTTCGCAGCGCTGTCATCAAGGTTGGGGCATGAGATGGCGCCGCCTGAAGGCGTGTTATCGTATTTCGGCGACGCGTTTCTTGGCGTCTATGACGAGCCTCAAAAGGCTTTGACGTACTTCACAATGAGTACGGAGTTTTACCCGCGGTCATCGTACGCTTGGAGACGACTAGGAGACGTGCAGAGCGCTCTTGCAGAGTGCGAGGCGGCGAGGGCGTCTTATCGACAGGCGTTGGCGCTGACGCCGGGTTCAGAGGCGGCGGCGCGCGGGCTGAAGCGACTGGAAGAAAACGACTGCTAGCCGCAGCGCCCGTCAGGCGCGCATATCGTCCAGATCGTCGTCGTTCAGCACGCGCTCGGCGGCGCCGTCCGGGTCGTCGAACTGGCCGGATTTCACGCTCCACAGGAACGCCGCGAGGCCGAGCCCGCCGAGCCCCAGCGCGATGGGGATGAGGAGGAGAAGCGCGCTCATTCCGCGGGCTGAAGTCGGGCGTCGGCCCGCCCGCGATCGATCGGACGCGCGCTCGCCTGCGGACGCAGGGCGTTGAGCGTGACGATGAGCGAGGAGCCGGACATGGCGAGCGCGGCGATGAGCGGCGTCACGAAACCCGCCATGGCGAGCGGCGCCGCGACCACGTTATAGAGCGCGGCGAAGCCGAAATTCTGCAGCATGCGGGTTTTGGCGATGCGCGCCGCGGCGATGGTCCGCGGAACGGCGCCCAGCCGGTCACCCTGATAGATGATGTCCGCGGCGCTTTGGGCGATATCGACGGCGGTTCCGGGGCTCATGGAGGCTTCCGCGCGCGCCAGCGCCGGGGCGTCGTTGAGGCCGTCGCCGATCATCAGAACGTTCTCACCGGCGTCTCTCAAGGATGCGACGTACTCGGCTTTCGCCTGCGGCGTCATCTCGGCGCGGTGTTCGAGGAGGCCGACCATCTCCGCGATGCGGGCGGCGGGCGCGGCCCGGTCGCCGGTCAGCATGAGCGGGCGCAGCCCCATGGCGCGGAGCGTCTCGATCGCCTCGCGCGCGTCCGGGCGCACGGCGTCGTCGAAGACGAGGCGTTTCGGCGCGGCGTCGCCGATCTTCAGCCAGCTCTCAAGGCGGTCGTCCGCTTCATCCGCGCCCGGCGCCGCGCCGACGAAGGCGCGCAAGCCGAGGCGAATGTGTTCGCCTTTCCAGCGGCCGGCGAGACCGGCGCCGGAAGTCTCGACGATATCATCCGCCTGCGTTCCCGCGCCCGCGGCTTCGACGACCGCGCGCGACAGGGGGTGTCGGCTTGTGCGGGCGAGAGACGCCGCGGCGGCGAGATCGTCCGCTGTCAGCGTGTCGGCGTTCAGAAGGGCGGGTTTGCCGAAAGTGAGAGTGCCCGTCTTGTCGAAGACCGCGACCGTCGCGCCCGCGACCCGCTCCAGCGCGTCGCCGGTTTTGACGAGCACGCCGGATTTGAAGAGCCGACCCGAGGCGACGATCTGCACCGCGGGCGCGGCGAGGCCGAGGGCGCACGGGCAGGTGATGATCAGCACCGCGACGGCGTTCATGATCGAGGTGCGCGGATCGCCGCTGTAAAGGAGCCAGCCGAGGAAAGTGGCGAGCGCTAGCGAGTGGACGACCGGCACGTAGAGCGCCGCTGCGCGATCGGCGATCTGCCGGTAACGGCTCTTGCCCTGCTCGGCGTTCTCAATGAGGCGCGCGAGATCGGCGACGAGAGAGGTGTCCGCATCCGCCGTCGCCTTGAGGATGACGGGCCCCGATAGCGCAACGCACCCGGAATGCAGCGTCATGCCCGGCGCGACGGGAACGGGCGCCGTTTCGCCGGTGACGAGCGAGAGATCAGCCTCGCCCGTTCCTTCTTCGACAACGCCGTCCACCGGCGCGCGCTCGCCCGCGTGCAGAACGACGCGGTCGCCCGGCATGAGATCGCGTGCAGAGATCGAGCTCACCGAACCGTCCTCATGCAGACGGCGCGCTGCGACGGTCTGAAGGGCGAGAAGGTCGCTCGCAGCGGAATTCGCCCGTTGGCGCAGGCGGTGGTCGAGCCAGCGGCCGATGAGGAGGAAGAAGAGGAGCATCGCCGCGGCGTCGAAATAAACCTCCGGGCCATGGCGCAGGGTCTCGAAGATGGAGAGACCGCAGGCGAGGAGGACCGCGAGGGAGATCGGCACGTCCATGTTCGCCGTCCCGGCTTTGAGGGCCCGGAAAGCGGAGCGGAAAAACGGCCGTCCGGAATAGGCGACGGTCGGCAGAACGATCGCCGCCGACGCCCAGTGCATCAGCGCGCGCGTCGCTTCGCCCATATCCGAGCCGGTGGCGGCCCAGACGGAGACGGACAGCAGCATGACGTTCGCCGAGGCGAAGCCCGCGACGCCGAGACATCGCAGGAGCAACCGTCCGTCGGCGTCGTCTTCCTTCGCGGCGGCCTGCGGGTCGAAGGGCGAGGCGCGATAGCCCGCGTTCTGAACGGCGGCGACGACCGCGTTCGGGTCCGTCGCCGCGCCCGACCAGCGCGCGACAAGGCGGCCAGTCGTGAGGTTCAGCCGCGCGGTCTCGACGCCCGGTACCGCGCCCACGGCTTTCTCGATTTTGGAGATGCACCCGGCGCATTTCGCGCCGGTGACTTTCAGCGACAGCTCGCGCTCATCGCCCAGCGCGCGCACGAATGGCGCGACGTCGCCGTATTCGGCTTCCGGTTCGGCGGGCGCCAGGCCGGACGGGCAGCCTGCAGCGTCTTCGGTCAGTCGATCCATATCCGCTCCCGGCGGTCGATGCGCGCGCCGTCGGCGTGGGTCGCGTCGAACTCCAGGATCCACGCGCCGGGCGCGATGTCGGCGAGGGCCGCGTAGGTTCCGGGGCCCGATTGAACGAATGTAAGCGCCGCGTCGCCGGATTTCGAGGCCGGGTGTTTGAGCGCGCCGGTGAACGTGAGGCCGTTGAGCGGTCGCCCGTTCGCCGCGGCGATGGTCAGCTCAACGCGCACACCGTCCGCTGATTTGGAAACCTCGCGCTCGACGATCCAGCCGAGCGCCGCTTCAGCGCGTTCGGCCTCCAGCACGGCGTTGTAGTCGAGGCCGCGGGCGTAGGCCTTGCTCGCCTCTTCGCCCGGGAAGGAGCGCGTCGCGGTCGTCACCAGCACGAAGTTCGCGGCGAAGACGACGCCGAAAAAGGCGCAGAAGATGAGGAAGACGTGCCAGCCGCGCAGTTCGAAGCTTTTTTGCGTACGTGTCATGATCAACCCTTGGCGAGGAAGCGCGTCGCCTTGCGCACGGTGTAGCCTGTGCCCTGTTCTTCCACGGCGAGCGTCGCGGGGCTTGCGCCGGGCGGGGCGTCTTCGGCGGAGACTGTCACGAAGAGACGTACTCGTTTTAACTGGTCGCCGCCCGCGGTGACGATGACGGCGCCGTCGGTCACCTCTTCGCCGATGGCGGTCATGGTGACCCCGTCGAGCCCTTCAAAAGTGATGTGGTAGGTCTGAGGCGAGTTTCGCTTGTTCTGGATCTTCAGCTCGTAGGCGTTGCGCACCGAGCCGTCCGACAGGGTCACATAGGCGGGCGCGCGGTCGCGTTCGGCGTAAAAGGTCAGTGGCGCGCGGCTGACGAGCCCGGCGGCGATGATCGCGGCGACGACGAGCATCAGCGAGGAATAAAGAAGCGTGCGCGGACGGAAGAGCTTGTAGGTCTCCGGCTGTTTCGCCAGCCGCTGGTCGAGGTTCAGCTCGGTGTCGTAGCCAATCAACGATTTCGGACGGCCGATCTTCGCCATGATGTCGTCGCAGGCGTCGATGCAGAGCGCGCAGTGGATGCATTCGAGCTGCGGGCCGTTGCGGATATCGATGCCCATGGGGCAGCAGGTGACGCAGGCCTTGCAGTCGATGCAGTCGCCGCGCCCGTCCCAGCTCTCGCCTTTCTTGTGCGCCGCGCGCGGTTCTCCGCGATCGTACTTGTACGTAACGTTGAGAGCGTGCGAGTCGGTGAGGGCGCCCTGAATGCGCGGCCACGGGCACATATAGGTGCAGACCTGCTCCCGCATGGAGCCCGCAAGCATGTAGGTCAGGAACGTCAGAACGCCGAGGAAGAGATAGGCCGACCCTTCCGCCTGCCCGGTGAAGAGTTTCGGCAGGGTTGACGGCGCGTCATGGAAATAGAAGACCCACGCGCCGCCGGTGGCCGCGGCGATGGCGAGCCAAAGCGCGTGTTTCACCGCTTTCTTGGCGATCTTTTCTCCCGACCATTTCGCCCGGTCGAGCTTCATGCGGGCGTTGCGGTCGCCTTCGACGAGGCGCTCGACCGCGATGTAAAGATCCGTCCACACCGTCTGCGGGCAGGCGTAGCCGCACCAGACCCGCCCGAGGAGGGCGGTCATCAGGAAGAGCCCGAAGGCGCCGAGGATGAGCAGGCCGGTGACGTAATAGAGTTCCGACGGCCAGATCTCGATGAAGAAGAAGTAGAAGCGGCCGCCTTCGAAATCGATGAGCACGGCCTGATTCGGCTCGCCGACGGCGCGCGGCCAGCGGACCCATGGCAACAGGTAGTAGACGCCGAGCGTGACGGCCATCACCACCCATTTCAGCGCCCGGAATTTACCGTGCACCAGCTTCGGGTAGATGGCGTCGCGCTTCTTATAGAGTTGGATGTGCTCTTCGTCCGCGTCCGTACCGTCGGCCATGGCGGCCCGCCTTTCGACTACTCGAGATTACTCGCCGCCGCCGAGAGCGTGCACGTAGACGGCGAGGGCGGCGATGGTCGCGTCGTCGAGGCGCGCCTCCCACGTCGGCATCACGCCATAACGGCTGTTCCAGATGGTTTCGCGGATGTCCGCGCGCTCGCCGCCATAGAGCCAGATGGCGTCCGAGAGGTTCGGCGCGCCCTGCGTGCGATCCCCGACGCCGCCCTGCTGGTGGCAGACGACGCATTGTTCTTCAAAAAGAACAGCGCCGCGCGCGGCCGCGCTCGCATCGGCGTCCCGGCCCGACAGGCTGACGACGTACTCGACGACGTCGGAGACCTGCTCGCGGTTGAGAAGTCCGTCGCGTCCGAACGCCGGCATCTGCGAGAAGCGCGCGTCCGGATGGTCCGAACGGATGCCGACCGTCAGCGTGTGCTCGATGGCGTCCAGCGAGCCGCCCCAGAGCCAGGCGTCGTCAGCGAGGTTCGGATAGCCTTGGAAGCCCTGACCGCCGGCGCCGTGGCAGGTGGCGCAGTTGTCGCCGAAGGCGCTTTCACCGAGGGCGAGCGCGAACTGGAGAAGCTCCGGGTCCGCCTCGATGGCGGCGAGGTTCGCCGCTTCGGTAAGGCGCGTCGCGCTCGCGGAGCGCTCCGCCATCGCCGCTTCGACGGCGGCGGCGACGTTCTGGCGTTCGGTGTGGCCGCGGATGCCCTTGGTATGGTCCGTAATCCCCGGCCAGGCGGGCATGAACACCCAGTAGATCACCGACCAGACGATGGTGACGTAGAAGACGATCAGCCACCAGCGCGGCATCGGGTTGTTCAACTCGACGATCCCGTCCCATTCGTGACCGGTCGATTCCACGCCGGTGACGGGGTCGACATATTTTTCGTCAGCGTCGGTCATGTGCGGGACTCCTGATCGTCGGAAGCGTCGGGCTCCGGGGGTTCGTTGAGCGTCAGATGCGCGGCGGCGGCGAACTTTTCGCGCGAGCCGGGGAGGAGCGCGTAGACGAGGATGAGGGCGAACGCGGCGACGAATAGAAGAAGTCCGCCCGTCTGCGCGAAGGAGGAAAGCGTTTCGTACATGAGAACTCTCCTCAGCGGTTGTTGCCGGCGGCGTCAGGGTCGTACGCGGAGAAATCGACCATGGTGCCGAGCATCTGCAGGTAGGCGACGAGAGCGTCCATCTCCGTGACCCGACGCGGATCGCCGTCGAAATCGCGGATGACCGCGTTCGGGTAGCGCTCCTCGAAGGCGTCGAAGCCGGAGGCGTTCGGATTGTTCACCTGCACGTAGATGTCCGAGACGGCCGCCTCGATCATCTCATCGGTATAGGGAACGCCGACTATGCGGTTGGCTTTCATCTTGCCGGCGACGGCGGTTAGGTCGAGGTCCTTGGCCGCGATAAAGGCGTAGGGCGGCATGATCGATTCCGGGACGAGGGAGCGCGGGTCGATCAGGTGCTGCTTGTGCCAGGCATCGGAATACTTGCCGCCGACGCGGGCCAGGTCAGGCCCCGTCCGCTTGGAGCCCCACTGGAAGGGGTGATCGTACATGGACTCCGCCGCGAGGGAGTAGTGGCCGTAGCGCTCCACCTCGTCGCGCAGGGGGCGGACCATCTGCGAGTGGCAGGTGTAGCAGCCCTCGCGGATGTAGATGTCGCGCCCGGCGAGTTCGAGCGGCGTATAGGGACGAACGCCATCGACCTCTTCAATGGTCGATTCCAGATAGAACAGCGGCGCGATTTCGACGAGGCCGCCGACGGAAACGACCAGGAGGATGGCGACGACAAGGAGGCCGGAGAAGCGTTCCAGAAGTCCGTGGTGCTTGAACATGTTCCTCTTCTCCTATTCGGCGGCGGCGAGGGCGGCCGGAGCGGCGCCTTTGCGCGGTTCAAAGACGTCGCCCTTGGCCGTACGCCAGAGGTTGTAGGCCATGATCAGGGCGCCGACGAGGTAGAGGACGCCGCCGAAGGCCCGGATGATGTAAGGGATGTGGAGATCGCGAACGGTGTCCACGAACGAATAGGCGAGGAAGCCGTATTCGTTATAGAGCCGCCAGTTGAGGCCCTGCGTGATGCCGCCGACCCACATCGAGGTGATGTAGAGGACGATGCCGAGGGTCGCGACCCAGAAGTGCCACTCGATGAGCGCTGTCGAGTAGAAGCGTTCGCGTTTCCACAGCCACTTGGTCAGGCAGTAGAGCGCCGAGAAGGAGATGAAGCCGACCCAGCCGAGCGCGCCGGAGTGCACGTGGCCGATGCCCCAGTCCGTGTAGTGCGAGAGCGAGTTCACCGCGCGGACCGACATGAGCGGGCCTTCGAAGGTCGACATGCCGTAGAAGGCGAGGGAAAGGATCATCATGCGGATGATCGGGTCGGTCCGCAGTTTGTCCCAAGCGCCAGAGAGCGTCATGACCCCGTTGATCATGCCGCCCCAGGACGGCATCCACAGCATGATCGAGAACGTCATGCCGAGGGTCTGCGCCCAGTCCGGCAGCGCCGTGTAGTGCAGGTGGTGCGGACCCGCCCAGATGTAGATGAAGATCAGCGACCAGAAATGGACGATGGAGAGCCGGTAGGACCAGACCGGACGGCCCGCCTGCTTCGGTACAAAATAATACATGATGGCGAGGAAGCCGGCGGTCAGGAAGAAGCCGACCGCGTTGTGGCCGTACCACCACTGAATGAGCGCGTCCTGCACCCCAGCGTAGACGGAGTAGCTGCGCGACCCGAAGAGCGAGACAGGCATCGCCATGTTATTGACAAGGTGCAGCATCGCCACCGTCACGATGAAGGCGAGATAGAACCAGTTCGCGACGTAGATGTGCTGTTCTTTGCGCTTCCACAGGGTGCCGAGGAAGACGAGGAGATAAGCGACCCAGACGAGGGTGAGCCAGATGTCCGCGTACCATTCCGGCTCCGCGTACTCTTTCGATTGGGTGACGCCCGCGAGATAGCCGGTCGCCGCGACGACGATGAAGAGTTGGAAGCCCCAGAAAACGAACCAGGGGAGAAGGCCGCCGAAGAGCCGCGCGCCCGTCGTGCGCTGAACGACGTAGAAGGACGTCGCGATCAGCACGTTGCCGCCGAAGGCGAAGATGACGGCGGAGGTGTGCAGCGGCCGCAGGCGCCCGAAGTTCGTCCATCCGAAATCGGAGAAATAGAACCACTCCGGAAACGCCAGTTGCATCGCGATGACGACGCCGACCAGGAAGCCCGCGATCCCCCAGAAGGTCGAGGCGAACACGCCCGCCTTCACGACGCCGAACATATAGCCCGTTTCGTCTTCGCGCGGCCCCGTCGCTCGGTGGACGAGAGCGAACGCCGCGAGCGCGAAGGCGCCGAGAAACGTGTAGGCGTGCGCCCGCATGGGCGCGTCGATGGCGTTGGCGGCCATGAAGATCGCGATCAGCGAGCCGAGAAAGAGCGCGATGAAGGAAACGATTTCATCGGTCTTGAGGCCGCTGGCGGTGTGGCCGGTGAGCGGTGCGTTGGACATGAAGGGCGCCTTCCTGCGTTAAGGGCCGGATTTCAGGGCTTTAGAGCCTCGTATTGCGTTGCAGAGCGACGGACCTTGATTGCGGTCAAAGACGCATCACCCCACGCTGCGACATGGTGACCCTGATTTGCATGATTTGTCAGAACGCGGAGGCGCGGATTTGAACCTTCGGCGCAAAGAGCCGGTCGCCGTCGCTGCAGCCATCGCCGTGTCGGTCGCGTTCGTCGCGGCGGGCTTCGACGCCTCGCCGACCGCTGTTTACGGGTGCGGGTATATTGATGCGGCGGACGTTCGGCGCCTGCGCGCGCTCGGCCTGCCCGTTCCGCCGCCGCCGGAAGACCGGCGCCATCCGTTCGCCTGTCACGCCATCACCGGATCGGACCGTCCGCGCAAAGGTGCGCCGCCGTCACCTCTTTAGAGTAGGGCGCGGGCGCCGGGGGCGAATGCCTCAATCAGGCGTGTCTTCTCGCGGAGAATGCTCACCGCGTCGTCGGGCGTTGTTTCCAGAAACCGAACGGCGTCGCCCGGCCGCAACTGCCCGATGAGGTGCCGGTCAGCGCGGATAACTGCGGCGATGCGCGGGTAGCCGCCGGTGGTCTGGGCGTCTGCGCCAAGAATGATCGGCGCCCCGTCAGCGGGGCATTGGATAAGCCCCGGAAACGCCGCGGCGCTCGGCATGCGGCCATCGGATCGCAGGGCGAGCGCCGCGCCCTCCAGCCGCACGCCCATGCGGTCGGCGGCGCGCGAGACGCGGAAGGTCTGTGAAAAGAGCGCCTCTCGGGCGGCGGGTTCCAGATCGGGCGTATCCGCAGACGGCGTCGCGCGGAGAAGCCAGCTGTTGGCGATGACCGGGCGCAGGGGCGGCGGCGTTT
Source organism: uncultured Caulobacterales bacterium (assembly GCA_964342855.1). Taxonomy (GTDB): domain Bacteria; phylum Pseudomonadota; class Alphaproteobacteria; order Caulobacterales; family Parvularculaceae; genus JBCBJX01. The sequence continues at coordinate 12,747 of CAYFIB010000010.1, read as the reverse complement.
CGAGGTCTGCTCCCGCCGCAGCCTCGTCGCCAAACTGCAGCAGGTCGTCGGCGGCGAGCGCCCTACCGTCATGGCCGCCGAGCCTTGCGGGGAGATAGGTCGAGCTGCTGCCGAGAAAGGTCGTCGCGTCAAAGCCGCCCGCGACGGCGAGATAGAGTCGCGCCCCGGCCTGGGCCCCGCCGATCGTGAGCTCATCGCCCGCGGCCGCCGTTTGAGTCCGGTGCGGCTCGACGCGCGCGCCATTGAGCGACAGGGCCGCGGGCGCGCCGGTGATCGCAAAGCGCGTCGGCGCCTTGAAGCGAAAGCGCGCGCCGCCGAGGGCGATCTCCAGCGCGGGCGCCTCGGCGGCGTTCGCGCAGAGCCGATTGGCGAGAGCGTGCGAGAGCCCGTCCGCCGGCCCAGCCGCGGGCACGCCGAAACGTCGCGCGCCGACGCGACGACCCGCCTGTATCGTGGTCTGCGGGCCGGGCTGTACGACGTAAAGGCTCACGTGCGCGCTTCTTTGAAGCGGACGCGCATGCCGGGGCGCACGACGAAAGGCGGATCGGCGTCCGGGTCGAACAGTTTCATGTTCGTCCGACCGATGATCTTCCAGCCGCCGGGGCCGGCGAGCGCATAGAGCCCGGTCTGGCCGCCGCAGACGCCGATGGAGCCCGCGGGCAAATGGGCGCGCGGCGTCGCGAGGCGGGAGACGGCGAGACGCGGGTCGAGCCCGCCGAGATAGGCGAAGCCCGGCGTGAAGCCGAGCATGTCGACGTTCAGTAGGCGGGCGAGGTGGCGGTCGATCACATCGCGCGCCGAAAGGCCCGCCTCCGCTGCAACGGCCTCAAGGTCCGGCCCTGCGTCGCCGCCATAGGCGACGGGGATCTTAATGATCGGGCCCGCCGCCGCTTCGGGTTCAGGCGCGCCCGCGGCGCGGAGAAGCGCCGCCTTCAGGGTCGATATATCCGCCGTCAACGGATCGAAGAGAAGCGCGAGGCTCTCCATGCCGGGCGCGATGTCGATGACCCCGTCGAGCGGCGCCAGCGCATCGGCGCCCGCCTGCGCGTGCGCGGGGCTGCGCATGCGGACGGAGAGAACGTCGTCGGCGATGCGGGCGACGGCGCTCATGCGAAGGGCGCCTTCAGCGTCACCCCCGCCGCATCGAGGGCGGATCGCACGGCGCAGGCGTTGGCGAGAGCGTGCGGGTCATCCCCATGCAGACAGATGGTGCGTGCGGCGATGCGAATGGTGGCGCCGTCTGAGGTTTCAATCGTCTCGCCGCGCGCGATGGCGAGCGCCTGCGAAGCGGCGGCGTCGGCCGCGAGCGTCGCGCCCGGTTCGCCGCGCGGCAGGAGCCGACCGTCGGGTCGATAGCCGCGGTCCGCGAAACCTTCGGCGGCGAAGGGAACGGCGAACGCGTCTGCGCGCCGCGCCAGCGCGCCGCCCGGCGGGCCGTAAAGCCCGGCGTCGATATCGCGCGCGAGCTCGGCGAGCATCGAGGCGATTTCCGCGTCCCCATCGGCGGCGTGATAGAGCGCGCCGTGGGGCTTGATGTGGGAGAGGCGGACGCCAAGCCGCGTCGCGATCTCGGCGATCCCATCAATCTGCTGTCGGAGCGATGCGGCGAGATCATCGTTTGAGATGTCGATTTTCGTCCGCCCGAAGCCCGCGCGGTCCGGGTAGGAAGGGTGCGCGCCGAGGGCGACGCCCGCCTCCGCGCCGTCGGCGAGGGCGCGCTCGATGCTCGCGGCGTCGCCCGTATGACCGCCGCAGGCGATGGAGCAGCTGGTGATGAGCTGAAGGAGCGCGGCGTCGGATCCGCAGCCTTCGCCAAGGTCCGCATTGAGATCAATGACGGCGCTCACGGCCAAACTCCGGCGACGCGCAGGAGCGCCCGCGCGCCGAGGGCGAAGGCGAAGAGAACGACCGCGCCGCCCAAAATGTTCGCAAGGCGCCCGTTGGCGTGGTCGCCCAGAAGATCGCGGCGGTTCATCACGAGGAGGAGGACGGTCGCGATGACGGGCAGGAGGAGGCCGTTCGCGGCTTGCGCGACGAGGATGAGGGAGACGGGGCGGATATCGAGAAGCGCCGTCGCGGCGCCGATGAGGAGAACGGCGAGGGCGACGCCTTTCTGGAGGCGCGCCTTGGCGCGGTCGTCCGTAATAGGCGCGATCTCGCTGATGGCGTACCCGGTCGCGAGCGGCGCAGTGACGGCGGAGGTGAACCCGGCGGCCAGCAGTCCGAGCCCGACGAGCGCGCCCGCAAGCGGGCCGGCGGCGGGCTCAAGCGCCCGCGCCATGTCCGCGGCGTTCGACACCTCGGCCCCGGTGCCGAACAGCATCGCCGCGGCGGTGGTCAGCACCAGGATGGAGATGAGGCCGCCGAGGCCGATAGAGACCATGGTGTCGGCCCGCGCTTCGGCGACGCCGGAGGCGTCGGCCCAGCGCTCGCGCGCGGCGGCGGCGTGAAGAAAGAGATTGTAGGGAACGACGGTGGTGCCGACCAGCGCCGCCGCCGCGAGGACGCCGCCATCAGGGATCCGCGGAACGAGCCCCGTGGCGAGGGCCCCGAGATCCGGGCGAGCAAGGACGGCGCTTGCGGCGAACGCAAGGCTCATGAGGAGCACGAGGGCGATCAGGATACGTTCAAGAACGCGGTAGCGTCCGAAAAGCAGCGCGGCCCCGGCGAGGAGGGCGAGCCCCGCGACGGCGGGCTTTCGCTCCGTACCGAGAAGCTCCGCCGCGCCGAGCGCGCCGCCCGCGAGATTTCCCGCCTCATAAGCGGCGTTGCCGATGGCGAGGGCGGCGAAGACGAGGAGCGCGGCGGCGTAGCGGATGGGGCGCGGTCCCGCCCCCGCGACGAGCGCCTCGCCGAGACCGAGGCGCGCGCCGGCGCCGAGGCGGGCGGCCATATCCTGCAGAATGATCGTCGCGCCCGTCGCGATGGCGAGCGTCCAGACGAGCACGAAGCCGAAATTCGCGCCCGCGACCGTCGCCGTCGTCACCGTGCCGGGGCCGATGAACGCCGCGGCGACCAGCGCGCCAGGCCCGAAGGCGAAGCGGCGCTTGGATCTGGCTGCGGAACGGGCGGCTTCAGCGGTCATGACGCCATGTTAGCGCCGGAAACGACTTGCGCCCAAGCCGTCAGTCGTTGAGCGGACGGCAGGAGACGGGCTCGGGGAGGATGATCTCCGTCCCCGTCTCTTTTTCGATGAGGAGGCAGGTCTCCCCGCGCAGGACAATGTCGTAGATCGTCGGCGCGGCGAGACTGCGGTCTTCTTTCGGGCCGGGACGCGGCGGCAGGACGGCGAGGCTCGCCGTTTCCGTCGGATCGCCCGCACCGAACTCGACGCGAGCAGTTCCCCGCGCCTCGGCGATGGCGGCGGCGACCGCCAGCAGCGTCTCATCGTCCGCCGAGACGAGAACCGCCGGCGCGTCCGCCGCCGAGGACGCGCAGGCGGCGACGGTCAGCCCCGCCGCGAGGCCGAGGCTTCTCAATGCTCCGACCACGGCTCGGCGCTTTCGTTCGGCATCCGCAGATCGCGGTTGGTGAGGATCAGCTCGCGCGCCCGGGCGAGACTGTCCATTTCGACGCCTTCCGCGCGAACCGAAGCCGAAAGCGTGATGACGCCCGGGCTGGAGCTGGACGCCGGCGGCGGACACGAGCCGTCTTCGCGGAACTGCAACGCCGCTGCGAGCAAACCTTCGGTCGGGTCGCCGAGCGGCGTCGTCAGATCGTCCTCGACCGAGCAGCCGGGCGTGCGCACGCCGAAGGGCGCGGTGGAGTTGGTCGGCACGAAACCGTCGGCGTAGTCGCCGAAGCCCGCGTCGTTCACGCCCTGAAACTGGATCGTGTAATAGGTCTCGCCGCAGTTATCGGTCGGGTAGAAGCCGAACGGTTTCCCGCATGTCCGCTCGCCGATGAGTATTACTTCGATCCCGATGCCGCGCAGGCCGTTCACCACGGCCTCGCTCGCGGAGCATGTGTCCCCTGTCGTCAGAATGAACACGCGCGGCAGGTCGAGAGTGTCGAGCGGGACGCCGTTGGTGACGGAAAATCCGAGCCCGGTCGAATAGAACGGCACGGCGTTGTTCGACGAACCGGTCACCGGGTTCACGCCGCCCGCATCGGCGTTGAACTGAAGATTTTCAAAGACACGCCCGACCGTCGGCGTGTCGCCGGCGACCATGTAGGAGAGTTGCGCGGCGATCGCGAGGAGGCCGCCGCCGTTATAGCGCAGGTCAAGCACGAGATCGGAGACGCCCGCCGTGTCCATTGCGGAGATCGCGTCGACGATCGCTTCTTCCGACGAGAACGGACTGAACGTGTTGAAAAGGATGTAGCCGACATCGCCTGTCGGCGTGTTGATGACGGAGGTGAGGCGAACCGGGTCCTGCGTCACGTCCGCCGAGGTGACGGAGACGGTCCGCTCCGTTCCATCAGTCTCCCGCACGAGGAAGGTGTGCGTTTCGCCAGCCGTCGCGGGGAAGAGCCCGGCGTTCAGCGCGTTGACGGCTGCGGACGAGCCGGCGTTCACGAGATCGACCCCGTCGACCTCCAGAATGCGCGCGCCGCGCTGGAAGCTGGGCAGGCCGCCGGACAGCGCTTCGGCCGGCGACCCGGCCTCGGTGTAGCCGATGCGGAAATCACGCGGTGGCGCGGTGCGGATCGCGATGTAGCGCACGCCGTAGCCGGAGCGCGGCGCGGAGTTGCGCGCTTCCAGAAAGTCTTCCGTGGGCTCGCTGAAATGGAAGTCGTCTTTTTCTTTGCCTGACGCAGTAATTTCGTCCGTCTTCAGAACGGCAAAATATGCTAGGCGATCACTGAAAGTGTTCGGATTTCGATCGACGACCTCGTCGTTCCAGAGATAGGTTTCATTCGTCCACGACCGGAGCCAGAAGAGCTCATGCGCCAGCGAACCCTGAACGTCCGGAAACGGAGTGCCTTCGATATCGACTCCGGAGCGCGGGTTCTCGCATCGTTGTTCGAACTGGCTTGATGCGACGAACGTCCCTTGCGTCCAGACGGGGCTTGTTCCGCCGCTACCGCCACCGGTTGGCGGTACGACAGGATTGGACCCGCCGCCGCCCTGGCTGCAGGCGGCTGCGAGCAGCGCGAGGCCAAGACCGCTGACCGCTGCGGTTTTATTCAATAATTCGAAGATTTTCATTGCACTGAGACCGTTCGCCGTCGCTTCCCCGTGGCGACTAGAAATCGGAGATTGCCCCGAGTCAAACGGTCGCGGCGCGCGCCTCCGCACGCAGTGCGCTAAGCGTCGTGAATTGCGCGTCCGGCAGATCGGCGAACCAGCTGACGACTTTTTCAATGGCGACGAGAAAGTCCTTCAGGTCCGCTTCGTCGCGCACATAGGGCGTGTGGCCGGGCTCCAGCGACGGGCTGTGATAGGTGAGGGTGAAGACGCGCGCGCCGCCTTTCATCATCGCTGAGATAAGACGGATCTGCGCGTCCGCGTCGACGCCTTCGGGCGTCAGCGTGATCCGCTCGAAAAGACGCGTCCGCGCCAGCGCCCCGCCGATCCGCGAACGGCGCCAGAAGGGCGTGTCGACCATTGCGGCGAGGAGATCCGACGAGCCCGCGAGCGCGCCGGCGAACCCGCGCGAGAGGGGCGTCTCCAGAAGGCGTTTTTCCGCGTCGATCCAGAACGGCTGGTCCGGCACGCCGAGGAAAGACGGGCCGTGCGTTCTTTGAAAGTCCGTATGCGGCACGAAGCTGCAGTCGATCTCGTAGCCGAGGTCGAGGAGGATGCCCGTCGTCGCTGTTCCGTACCCGTATCGACCCGCCTTGAACACCGTCGGGCGCGCGCCGAATTGCGCGCCGATCGCTGATGTGAGGGTTTCGAGCTTGGCGCGTTCGACTTCAGGGGGAAGGTTGCACTGGAAGGAGTTCCGCTCGCTCACCTCCTCCAGATACGGCTCGCTGACCCAGGACTGCAGGTGCGCGCCGATCTCCGCGCGACCGGATTTGCGCAGCTCGTCGAGAACGCCGACAGCGGCGTCGGATTCCACCACGCACTGATCGACCGCGTAAGTCGGGCGCACGCCGAACCGATCATAGATCTCATGCGCGCGCGCCTGCGCGGAGATGGAGCCGACCCCGCGAGAGGTGCGCGTGAACGGCTTCGTCCAATCGAATTCTTCTTCAGTGTCGACCACCACGGCGAGCCGCGGCGGGCCGCCGGGCGCGAACGCCATGCGTCCGTCCGCCTCGGCGGCGGCCGGGGAGGGGGCGAGATCGCGGATGATGTCGAGCGGCGCGCTTGGAGAGCGGCGGGCGGAAGGCATGGCGGGGGTCATATCGCCCTCGGACGCGCGCGCAACGCTCGAAACGCATTTACCACGCTCGAGCGCGTCGAGCTCCGTATCGGTTTGGAAAGGCGCGACCGGCATGATCGGCGTTCTGCAAGCCCTGCGCCGCTGGACGCGCTGCGCGCGCGCGGTTACGCCCACGCCCTTCGAAGGAGCATGAAATGGCGAACCACCTGCATGTCGGCGATCTGCCGGACGGTCTCGATTTCGGGGCGAGCGTCGCGGTCGATTCCGAGGCCATGGGTCTGAAGCACGGTCGCGACCGGCTGTGCGTCGTTCAGCTGTCGGCGGGCGACGGCGACGCGCATCTGGTGCAGATCCGCAAAAGCGTCGAGCCGGTCCGGCTGAAAGCGCTCCTCGCCGATGCCGGCGTCGAGAAGCTCTTCCACTTCGCGCGCTTCGATATCGCGCTCTTCAAACACGATCTCGGCGTCGACACGACGCCGCTCTATTGCACCAAGATCGCTTCGCGGCTGGCGCGCACCTACACCGACCGCCATGGCCTGAAAGAGCTGTGCCGCGAGCTCATCGGCGTCGAAATCTCAAAGCAGCAGCAGTCATCCGATTGGGGTGCGGAGACGCTCACCGACGCACAGATCGAGTACGCCGCCTCGGACGTCCTGCACCTTCACCGCCTGCGCGAGGCGCTGGACATGATGCTCGCCCGCGAAGGGCGGACCGAACTTGCCCGCGCCTGTTTCGACTTTCTCCCCTCGCGCGCCGCGCTCGATCTGGAAGGGTGGCCGGAGGAGGACATTTTCGCGCACGCGTAAGGTGCGTCGCTTTTGTCGCGATCGCGTGATGAGACCCGCCGCTTGAGCGCCGCAAATGCGTGCCATACATCGAAAGAGGAGGCCGACGTTTCGGCCGTTTCAGGTGCAAGGCGTGGTTGCAAGCAAACGTACATCGCCGCCCGAACAGACGCCCGCTTCGGTTGCGACCGGCGCGCGGCGCGAAACCCGCGCATTCGAAAACTGGACCGCGCGGCCGCGTGCGACGGCCGATGACATGGCCAAACGCGCCAAGGCCGTGCGCCGGGTGCGTCGCGGCGTCCTTTTCGTATCTCTCGCCCTCGGCGCCAGCTGGATCACGGCGATCGGTCTGAACTCCGCGAGCGTCGATTTCACGCGCCAGTTCACCGGCCTCGACCGGACCGAAGACGGCCTCGCCATGCGGTCGCCGCGCTTCTCCGGGCGCGATTCCGAAGGCCGGGCCTTCGAAGTCGTCGCCGCGACGGCGACCCAGCCGCGCTCCGACGATAAAGCGCTGCTTCTTGAAAGTCCGACGGCGAAAAGCGGCGTCGGCGCGCCGGACATGCTCTCCGTGCGCGCCCAATCCGGGCTCTATGCGACGGACGACCGGACGCTCGACCTCACCGGCGGCGTTCTCCTTTCGCGCGGCCGCGGATCAGACCTCATCGCGTTTTCCGCGCCGTCGGCCCGGCTGCTTCTGAACGAGCACGCCGTCGTCACGGATGAGGGCGTCACCGGCGCCGGCCCCATGGGCCTCTTGAGCGCGAAGGCGTTACGCGCTGATGAGGAGAATGGCCGCATCGTTCTCAATGGCGATGTGCGCGTCCGCCTCTACGCCGGAGAAAAGAAAGACCCGTGAGCGCTCTCATCGCCATCGTCGCCGCCGCGCTCGCCATGGCGCAGGAGGCGCCCGCCCGCCCCGAAAGCCCGTTTTCGAACGCCGAGTTCATCGACGTCGCGAGCGAAGGCGCGGAGTATCTGCCGTCGGAAGGCAAAACGATCTTCACCGGAAACGTTCGCGTCGTCAGCGGCGGCGCCGTTTTGACTGCGCCGCGCATCGTAGTGACCCAGTCCGGCGAGCAGGGCGATGTCGCCCGGATCGAAGCGACCGGCGGCGTGCGCTACGCCCGCGCCGATGAAGCGATTTCCGGCAAGCGCGCCGTTTACGACGGAGCTGCGCGCACGATCACCGTTTATGATGACGTCCTGCTCGCGCAGGGGCGTCAGGTCGCCCGCGGCGCCCGCCTCGTCTACCATCTCGACACCGAGCGGGTTCAGCTGTTCAGCGCGCCCGGCGCGCGCGTGCGCGGCCTCTTCTTCTCCGGGAGCGAGCCCGACGCTTGACCGGCGCGCTCGGGCGGACGACCTCTTCAGGTTCTGATCTCCCGGCCGCCGAGGATGACCCGACCCACGATGACCGCCGACCTGTCCCAGCTGAAGTCCGTTCCCGCCGAAACCCGCGCTGACGACGACGACGACCGTCGACCGAAGCTGCTCGAGGGCGCGGGCGGTCTCTACGCCCGCAAGATCGGCAAGTCCTACAACAAGCGCCCTGTCGTGCGGAATGTCAGCCTGTCGGTCCGCCGCGGCGAGGCCGTCGGGCTGCTCGGGCCGAACGGCGCGGGCAAGACGACGTGCTTCTACATGATCACCGGTCTCGTGCCGGTCGATTACGGGTCGATCGAGCTCGACGGTCACGACGTCACCAAACTGCCCATGTATCAGCGCGCGCGCCTCGGCGTCGGCTATCTGCCGCAGGAAGCATCGATCTTCCGCGGCATGACCGTGGAGCAGAACATCCGCGCCGTCGCGGAGATGGTCGAAAAGAACGAAGACAAGCGCGAAAAGCTGATCGACGACCTCCTGTCGGAGTTTCACATCGATCACCTGCGCGACGCGCCGGCGACGGCGCTCTCGGGCGGCGAACGACGCCGGGTTGAAATCGCGCGCGCTCTGGCGACGTCTCCGGCGTTCATGCTGCTCGACGAGCCGTTCGCCGGCATCGACCCGCTCGCCATTCAGGACATTCGCGACCTCGTTCTGCACCTCAAACAGCGCGGGCTCGGCGTGCTCATCACCGACCATAACGTGCGCGAGGCGCTGGAAATCATCGATCGGGCCTACATTATTCACGAAGGCGAAGTGCTTCTTGAAGGACAACCGGATGAAATCGTGGGGGATCACGATGTTCGCCGGGTCTATCTCGGCGAGGGATTTCAGTTGTAGCGGGAGAGACGAGCCGTGGCGTTGGCGCCTAAACTGGAGCTGAGACAGAGCCAGCAGCTGGTGATGACGCCGCAGCTGCAGCAAGCGATCAAGCTGCTGCAGCTCTCGAATTTCGAACTCTCCGCCTTCGTCGAAGAACAGCTGGAGCAGAACCCGTTCCTGGAGCGCGACAGCGACGGCGACGGCGCCTCGTCCGATCGCTCCGACGCGACGGCCGAAAGCGCCGCCTCGGATGGCGGCGCTGACGAGGGTCTTGCGAACGGCGGGGCCGCCGACGCGCTGGATGCGGGCTATTCCGATATCGACCCCGAAGCGAGCCGCGCCGACGTCGCCAACGAACAGGCCGCCGACGGGCCGTCTCTGGGCGACTGGTCGTCGGTCAACGCCCGCAAGGGCTCCGGCTCCGGCGAGGACATGGCGTTCGACGCGACCCTCGCGAGCGAGGTGTCGCTGCGCGATCATCTCTCCGAGCAGCTCGCGCGCTGCCGCCGGATCGACGCGGCGACGCGGCTGATCGCGGCCCATCTCATCGATCAGTTGGATGAAGCGGGTTATCTGCGCACGGAGCTCGCCGAACTCGCCGAGCAGATGGGCGCGACCGAAGGCGATGTTGAGCGGGCGCTCGCGCTCATCCACGGCTTCGAGCCTGCGGGCGTCGGCGCCCGCGATCTGCAGGAATGCCTCCGGCTCCAGTTGAAAGAGCGCGACCGTCTCGACCCGCGCATGAGCGCCTTCATCGACAATCTCGAGCTTCTCGGCGCGCATGATTACGATGCGCTCCGTAAAGCTACGGGCGCGGACGAAGAAGACTTGCGCGACATGATCGAGGAGCTTCGCACGCTCACCCCGAAGCCCGGCCTCGCCTTCGGCTCCGGCGACGTGCAGGTGGTCGTGCCGGACGTCATCGTCTCTCAGGCGGCGGCGGGCGGCTGGAAGGTCGAGCTGAACGCCGACACCCTGCCGCGCGTGCTCGTCAACGAGCGCTATTTCGCGAAAATCTCCGGCGCCAAGGCGTCAGAGACGGACAAGGCCTACGTCTCGGAGAACATCGCGCAGGCCAACTGGCTCGTCAAAAGCCTCGACCAGCGTGCACGGACGATCCTGAAGGTCTCGCTGGAGATCATCCGCCAGCAGGACGCGTTTCTCATGGAGGGCGTGCGCAAGCTCCGCCCGCTGAACCTGAAGACGGTGGCCGACGCGGTGGAAATGCACGAGTCGACCATCTCGCGCGTCACCTCGAACAAATACATGGCGACGCCGCGCGGGCTCTTCGAGCTGAAGTACTTTTTCACCTCGTCGATCGCCTCCAGCGATGGCGGCGAGGCGCACTCGGCGGAATCGGTGCGCGACCGCATTCGCGAGCTGATCGATGCGGAGGCGGCGGACGGCGTTCTTTCCGACGACAAGATTGTCGCGATGTTGAACGACGACGGCGTCGATATCGCGCGCCGGACGGTCGCCAAGTACCGCGAAGCGTTGAATATCCCCTCTTCGGTTCAGCGTCGGCGCATGAAGAAGCGCGCCATTTGACGCCGCGGCCGGCTTGGGGTTGCGTTTTGGACGTTTCGCCGGACGGCGAACGCGCCGCCCGACAGAAGGAGGAGCGCTGGAAATGAGCGACGATGTCATCGACCTGCAGATCACCGGACGGGATATGGACCTCGGAGAGGCCCTGCAGACCCGGGTCTCCGACGCGGTTGAAGAGCGCATCCGAAAGTACTTTCAGCGCGGATTTCAGGCGCGCGTCGCCTTCTCGAAAATGCGCCATGAGGTGATCGCCGAAGCCACCGTGCACCTCGCCTCCGGCGTTTATCTCAACGCCCAGGGCCGTGGCGGGGACGCGCACAGCGCGTTCGACGACGTCATCGAGAAGCTTGAGAAGCGCGTGCGCCGCCACAAGCGCCGCCTGAAGGACCATCACGCGCCCAATAAAGACCCGCTGCCGGCGGAGAACGCCCCGTCCTTCCTGCTCGCGCCGTTCGCCGACGCGTCGGACGACGAGGGCGACGAAGGGGATGCGCCGATCGTTGTCGCGGAATCCGTCGAAGCCCTGCGGACGATGACCGTCGGGGAGGCGGCGCTCCAACTCGACTTGACCGACCTTCAGGCGATCGTGTTTAGGAACGCGGCCCATGGGGGATTGAACGTCGTGCAGCGGCGCTCAGATGGGAATATCAGTTGGATCGATCCGGGCGCGGGCGCCTGACGGCCTTTTCGGCCCGACGGTTGCACGGGCGACCGCGATGCGATCACGCGAGTGTAAGGACGGCTTCGGCGCAGGAGCGCGGGAGCTGGCATGGTTGAGCCGATGTTCGATTTAGAGACGCTTCTGTCGCCGCGACACATTCTGCCGCGTGTGAAGGCGCGTTGTCAGCGCGACGGCTTCCGTCGCATCGCTGAGGCGATGGCGGACGAGGTCGGCGCGACGCCCGAAGAAATCCTTGAGGCGCTTCTGGAGCGCGAGCGGCTCGGCTCCACGGCCCTCGGCGACGGCGTCGCCGTGCCGCACGCGCGCCTGCCGGATCTCGACCGCATGGTCGGCGGTCTCGTGCAGCTCGATCCGGCGCTCGACTTCGAAGCGGTCGACGGCAAGCCGGTCGATCTCGCCTTCGTGCTTCTCGCGCCGGAGGCGGCGGGATCGGAGCACCTGCGCGCGCTCGCGAAAGTCGCGCGCATTTTCCGCGACAAGGCGCTGGTCGCCAGCCTGCGCGCGGCCGACAACGCCGACGCCATGCAGGCGGTGCTGGTCGAGCACCAGGCCTCGCACGCCGCCTGAGGCGGATTTCAGAACAAATTCAGCGTGATGGCGCCGATCAGTGGACGCTGACCGGCTTCATGTCGTTCTGACGGGCGGCGGCGAACGCCGTCTCGCGATCAGACACGAGCGCCAGGCGCGCGCCGTCCGAGGCGTGGACGGCGTAGAGCATGTCCGCATCGACCGGGAACAGGTCGACATCCGGATCGTCCGCCAGCTCCGCCATGACATCCTTCGTCGGCACGGCGCGCACATAGACCGTGCGGCGCGGCGTCGGGATGTCGGGCGTATCAGCGTTTTCAGGACGATCGGCGGACATAGGCCTCCTCGCTTCGCGTCGGGTATCAGAAGAGATGATCGAGGATCGCGGCGAGTCAAAGGCGCTCAGGGCCGTCTCGCGCATCCGTGAGGCGCGTTCCAGCGCCTGCGACGGTTCCCGCCGCGTTTGATTGATGTAACGCCGCAGCGCCTGCCAATCAGTAAAGGCGCTGCGTCTCATTCATGCAAATGGGTTTTTCACCCGAGGGTCGCGCCCCGTGACATCGCTGAAAACAGCGAGCTCGCCCTCAACGTTGGCGCGCAGGAAATTGTGGCGCTCAGACGCCGGAACAGTCGTTTGAAATCGGCTGAAAAAATCGCGGGCGGTGACGGTGGTGGAGCCAGGCGGAATCGAACCGCCGACCTCTTGAATGCCATTCAAGCGCTC
>CAYFIB010000009.1:2918-95019 GCA_964342855.1 uncultured Caulobacterales bacterium | reverse complement strand
TGATCGTCGGCAAGCAGCGCCACGGCCCCATCGGCACCGTGAAGCTCGCCTTCGATGAGACGATCACGCGGTTCTCCGACCTCGCGGACCCGGCGCGCTACGGCGCCGGAGGCGGCGAGTTCTAGGGCGTCTCAATCGCGCCGGGTTGATCCGGATGCAGACGTTGGCGATCGCGGCCGTATAGGAATCGCTCCTCTACAATCCGGCGCGGCGTCGCGCAGACGTGAAGGCGCCGGCGTCTCCTCCCCCATGGAAGTGATGGCGCTTTGGTTGACGGCTGACAGGTGTTTCCGCCGAAACTGAAGCCGTTCGTTTCTGGAGGCCGCCATGTCTGGTCGCACCCCCCTTCTCCTGTGTCTGTCGATTTTACCGGTCGCGTGCGCGACGCCGTCCGACGACCGCCTGGCCTTCAACGCCGCGGCGTCCTGCATCGGCGTCGAAGACGCCGCGATGAGGTTGACCTGTTTCGACAACGCTTTCGCGCCTGAGGCGTCCGAGGCGCAGGTCGCCTCGACGCCTACGGCCCCCGCACCGCCGCCCGCCGCTGAGCCGGAGCTGGGCGCGGAACAGGTCGCCGCGCGGCGTCCGCGCAGCCGAACGGAGGACCGTGCGCGTGAACTCATTCAGTCCACAATCGTCGATATGGCGCAGACGAATACCGGCGAATGGGTGTTCGTGCTGGCGAACGGTCAGGTCTGGAAACAACGGCGCGGCGACCGCCAGTCCCTGAAATTGAGCGAGGATGACCGCCCCGAAGCGGTGATCCGGCGCGGCGCCATTTCCGGCTATCGGCTGGAGCTGCCGCAGCACGGCAAAACGCTCATCGTCGAACGTCTTCAGTAAACGCACATAAAAAGACGGCGCGCCGAAGCGCGCCGTCAAGGTGTTCCCCCAGCTTGCGTTAGAAGCGAACCGTACCGGACACGAAGAAGTTCCGGCCGATGAAATCGAACCCTGTCGACGAGACGGCGCCGTTGCGGTTCGGCCCTTCGCTCGGGTCGATGATCGGCGGTTCGGTATTGGCGATGTTCCGAACGCCGCTCGTGATCGACCACGCATCCGTGTGGTAGCTGAGCGACATGTCGTGGACCCAGTACTGGTCCGTGAAGTCGACATCCCGGGACAGGAGCGTCCCTTCGATCTCGGTTGAATCCCGAAGAGCTTCCGTATTCGGCTGCTGCTGAGAGGATTGCATCCGTGAGGAGGCAAGGAGCCGGAAGTTCTTGAACTCCGCCGACACCGTCGAGGTGAACCGCACTTCCGGGAACGCGATGCGTCCCACCAGATCTTCCCGGTCTTCCGGACCGAACGTCTCGATCTCCCGCTCGAGGACATAGGTCGTCGCCGTCGCCCAGGAGAGATCGATCGCCGGCGCGCCGCCGAACAGATCATCCAGAGAGAATTGGATGCGGGAGTTGAAATCGAGCCCCTTCGCGGTGTCTTCGCCGATGTTGATGAAGGACGCATCGACGAAGTTGATGATGTCGCCCGCCGGGTTGTTCGTGACCGGACGGGTGACCAGCGAACAGAACGGGCTGGAGAGGTTCGGGAAGTTCGGGTCGTTGTAGCAGCGGCCGATGGCGTCGCTCGCATCGACCGGATTGACGCTGTTCTCGATCGCGATGTCGTAATAGCTGACGACGAAATCGACATCGATGTTTTCAAAGATCGGCGGCGACACGCTCAGCGTGCCGGTGAACGATCTGGACGTTTCCGCCTCCAGCTCGTCGTTGCCGCCGATACGGATCGGGATCGTGGTAACGCCCTGCGTGCCGAGAACGGTCGTGTCGAGCAGGCCGTCCGAACCCGGATTTCCGTTGGCGTCCAGTTCGTCCGTGAACACCACGCCGGAAGCGACGCAGTTATTAATCAGGACCTGAACATCCGGATCGGTCGCGTCGAGTTGCGAGATGTTGTTGTTGAGGCACGGATCAGCGCCGCCGCCGATGCCGCCGCCCTGCGCCGCGAGGAACTGCTCGCGGAGGTTCGGCGCGCGGAAAGAGGTGCCGTAGGAGCCGGAAATGCGGATCCAGTCCGTCGGCGCGTAGAGAATGCGCGCGCGATAAGTGACCTCGTCGCCGAAGTTCTCCTCGTTCGTATAACGCACCGCGCCTTCCACCTGAGCCAGGTGGACGAAGGGCTTGTCCACGATGAGCGGCAGCGTCACCTCGCCATAGATATCCCAGATATCCCGCTTACCGACGGTTTCGCCCTCCTGAACCGGGTTTTCCGCCGCGTTCAGACCCAGAACGCCGACAATGTCGTTCTGCGACTGGATCTTGTCGCGTCGGAATTCGCCGCCGAACGCCGAGGCGACCGTGCCGCCGCCCGGAATGTCGAAGAGATCGCCGGTGAGGAAGCCGGAGTACACGATCTGCTCCGTGACCGTGCGGTTCGTCCGATTGCCGAGGAGATAGTCCCTCTCCGCTTGTGTCGCGAACGAGCCGTCATCAACCGGGCCGGTCGCGTAGACGGACGGGGCGAACGCCTGGAACGGCACGCACTCGGCGATGGTGAAGAAGCCGCCGAGACCGATCTGATCGTCGACGCCGCAGCCAAGGGTTCCATCCGCGTTCAGAAAGACGCCCTGCGTCGCAGCCAGAAGATGGGGCTCCAGCAGAATGGTCTGCGACTGGAAGCCGGTGCCGCGATCGTAGGTGAAGGTGACGTCGTAGTCCCAGTTCTTCTCCGCCAGCACGCCCGCCGGCAGGTCGCCGCGGAGCCCGGTGACGAAGCGGATCTGCTGCAGCTCGACCTGGAAGTCCTGCGGGATGTCCGTCAGCGTGATGATCGGCGCGGCGTCGACGTTGAACGGGCTAAGCGGGTTGTCGACCAGGCCGACCACGGCGCCGCTCGCGTCGAGTTGCGGAATGAGCGCCGGGATATCCGGGAAGATCTGCTCGATGGCCGCGCGAACCTGCGCGTTCCGGTTCAGATAATAGCCTTCGAAATAGACCTGATCTTCGCCGAAGAAATCGAGATCGAACGTCCCCGTCGTGACGAATGAGAAGCGCTCAACGGGTTGCACGAGGTCCGCGCGACGGCGCTCGTCCTGGTCGTTGAATTCGTCGAAGCAGACGAAATCGCCCTGGTTGCCTTCCAGCGTACACGGGCCGTCCGGCTCCGGCAGGGCGAGGAAGTTGCTGAAGTCCTGCACGCCGATATTCGTTGAGCCCGGCGTGTAGAAATAGAAGATCGACCCGGTGCTGTCGCCCGGCTCGCCGACGGCGAGAACGGTGTTGTCGAAGAAACCGGACCGCGGATAGCGGATGATCGAGCCATCTTCGGCGATTTCCACGGCGTCAAAGGAGTCGGAGAAATCGCGCTGACCGGCCTGAATGCGCTCGCGGTTGAAGTATTCCCCCGCGAACAGGATCGATGAGCGCTCGCCGATCGAGCCGGTGACGAACGAAATCTGGCTGACGTCCCCGCCGTCCTCCTCCGGACGCTGGAGGGAGCCGGAGATCTCCAGCCCTTCGAATTCCGAACGGAGGATGACGTTCGCGACGCCCGCGACCGCGTCCGCGCCGTAAACGGATGAGGCGCCTTCGGTGATGATCTCGACACGCTCGATAATGCTGAGCGGCAGGAGGTTGATGTCCGGCTGCGCAGGCGCGCCGCGAACGCCGGAAGGCCCGAACCGACGGCCGTTCAGGAGGACGAGCGTGCGCTCCGCGCCCAAACCGCGCAGGTTGATGTTCGACGACCCCGTGCCGCCCGTCGGCGGGGCTTCGGTCGCGTTGGAGTTGCCGGCGTTGGTGTTCAGGGTCGCATCGATCTGCTGGCCGGACGCGACGGTCGCGTTCTGCAGAAGATCGGACACGGACGTGAAGCCGATTTCCCGAGCGACGCCCGCATCGAGAGACTGAAGCGGCGCGGCGCTTGAAAATTCATCACGCGCGATCCGCGAGCCGGTGACGACGATCTGATCCTGCGCGGCCTCGGCCACGTCATCGGCTTCCGGCAGTTCATCGACATCTTGAGCGTAAACAGTTCCAAGTGAAACCATCAACGCCAAAGACGCGGCGCTCAACATGGATTGAGTTTTGAAGATACTTCTCATGCGACCCTTCACAATGCGCCGATTTTTTCAGCGCTTCTGCTGCAACGAATACCTTCCGCGCATTACTCGCGGGTTTGATCGCGACAAATACATGACAGAGTCGACTTATTTTATAATCAATCCTGATAACACACGCGTTATCTACTTTATTTATCCTCATTGTATATTGATGTTACTTTATCAGACTTGAGTGTTCTATTTTTGAAGTGTTTTTATTTTGCGTGATCCGCTTGCGGGCGGCGCTCGTCATGGCAAGGGCACACTCCCGCACGCATCCTTCCGTAGTCTGAATTTTTTAAGACGCCAGATCGCGCCGCTGAGGGCCGCACGGCTTCGTGGCGTCATAAGACGTACTGACGGATTTCAAGCGCGGCCTGGCCAATTGCAGAGCGCAACGCCGCTCGCTGACCGAGGGCGTCGCGCAGCCGCCGCAAGGTCAACGCCAGACGGGCGACGCGTTCATGCGTCTCCCGTCGCCCGGACTTCCCGATACGGCTCTATGAAAAGGTTCTGGAGCTTCTACGGCGCGGGCGCGTACGCTGCGCCAGCCGCCTTCAGCGCGTCGTTGAAGGCGGCCAGCGGGCCTTCGTTGATCGCGTCGAGCGCAGCGCGCCGCTCCATCCACTGATCGGAAAGGTCCGCGAGCCTTTCTTTCGCACCTTCCGTGATGGGCGCATCGGCGCGATCCATGGCGTCGATCACATGGCGGATCTGAACATCCAGCATGTTGGGCCAGTTGATGTCGTCATCATAGGTCTCGTGCTTGGGTTGGGTGACCGTCGCGATCCATCCATCGAGCGCGTCTGACGCCTCCTCGCCGAGGCTCGCGATGGTCTCGGCGTTCTCATGACCGACCGTCAGCGCGGTCTGCGCAGCGATCTGAGATTGAGCCGCACGCGCCGCATCCACCGCGGACAGGAGCGCGGTCAGGAGCGTGGAGGCCTCATCAAGTTTGACACCAAGCTCCTCGTAGGCTTCCTCGGACGCGATCGCGCGGGGATCCGGCGCGACGACGATCTCGGTCGTGGCTGTCGCGTCGCCGAGCGTGACCTCCGCCGTATACGTCCCGGGCAGCACCCGCGCGCCTGCGAAGCCCGCAAAAATGCGCACGCCGTCCGCGCAAGGGTACGCCTCGCGCTGCAGGTCCCAGGTCCAGATATTGAGCCCCGCCTTCGGCGTCGGCGTTTTGATCGATAACGGGCTGCGCGGGTCGGCGTTCCGCTCGCGGCAGAGATCGTTTTCCGATTTCTCGGCGGCGTAAGTCCGCACGAGCGCGCCTTCCGCATCCAGAATGCGGATGGAGAAATCAACGTCCTCAAGCTCGACCTCATCGCCGATCAGGAAGGCGATGCGGGCGCCGCCGGGTTTCGCCGCGGCGGTCGGGTCGCCGGAGCCAGCGTTTCCTTCCCCGCCGGAGCGCCGGATGGCGACGGGCGCCTCGAACGCAAAAAGCGCGCTCCCGGCTGCGGCGTCGGCCTGACGAATAAGCTCCAGATCATTGAGTATCCAGAAGCCGCGCCCCTGCGTCGCCGCGACCAGATCGTCCTGCCGGAACGTCATGTCCGTGATCGGAACGGGCGGCATGTTCAGATCAATGGGTTTCCAGCCGTCCTCGCCGCCGTCGAAGCTGACGAACGCGCCCGCCTCGGTGCCGGCGAAGAGAAGTCCGGCCCGGCCCGGGTCCTCGCGCACGACCCGGACGAACGCGCCCTCCGGCAACCCTTTGTCGAGCCGCGCCCAAGTCCGCCCGTAGTTCTCCGTTTTATAGATGTACGGAGCAAAATCGTTCATCTTGTACCCGGTCACGGCGAGATAGGCCGTCGCCGGATCATGCGGGGAGACCTCAATCACATTGATATGCGCCTCCCCGACCCCGCGCGGCGTCACGTTCCGCCAGCTCGCGCCGCCATCGCGCGTCAGGTGCGCCAGCCCGTCATCGGACCCGACCCAGATGACGCCTTCTTCGTGCGGGCTCTCCATGATCGAGAAAATGGTGTTGTAGGTCTCCGCGCCCGCCTGCTCGTTGGTGATCGGCCCGCCATTGAGGCCCTGCTTCTTCGGGTCGTTCTTGGTGAGGTCCTTGGAAATCTCCTCCCAGGAGGCGCCCCGGTCGGTGCTTTTCAGGAGGATCTGCGAGCCGTAATAGATCGTCGCCGGATCATGCGGCGAGGCGATCACCGGCGCATTCCAGTTATAGCGGTATTTGTGGTCCGACGGGTTTCGACCGAACGTATATTCCGGATACGGCTTGATCGGCCGGGTGCGCTTCAGCTCCGCGTCATACTCGGTGAGCGTTGAGTTGATGGTCGTCGCATAGATCAACCGCGGCGCATTTTCGTCGAAGGCGATCCACGCGCTCTCGCCGCCGCCGATGACGGAGTAATCCTCGCGGCCGATGGATCCGTCATAGGCGTCGGATTTGACGGCGAGGGTCGAGTTGTCCTGCTGACCACCATAGACGGCGTACGGCGTCAGATTGTCCGTAATGACCCGATAGAACTGAGCGGTCGGCTGATTGTAGATCGACGACCAGGTCTTCCCGCCGTCAAAAGTCACCGTCGCGCCGCCATCATTGGCGTTAATGAAGTTCGCGCCGTCGGCCGGGTTGAACCACATGTCGTGATGGTCGCCATGGGGCGCGGACATGGGCTCGAAACTCACGCCGCCATCGATCGATTTAAGAAGCGGCGCATTCATGATGTAGACGGTGTTCTCGTCCGTCGGGTCAACGCCGATGTGCATATAGTACCAGGAGCGCGCCTGAATGAGCCGCGACCCGTTCACGAGCGACCATGAGCCGCCCGCATTGGTGGAGACATAAAGCCCGCCCTCGCCCGGCTCCGCCTCGACGATGGCGTAGACCTTGTCCGGGTTCGAAGCGGAGACGGCGACGCCGATTTTTCCGACGAGGCCCGGCAGGCCGCCTTCGAGCTTTTTCCAGCTATCGCCGCCGTCTACGGATTTATAGACGCCGCCCGCCTCGCTGCCGGACTTCACGAACCATGGATTGCGCTGGTGCGGCCAGAGACCCGCGTAAAGTATGCGCGGGTTTGTCGGGTCCATGACAAGGTCCGACGCGCCTGTCTCCGCATCAACCGCCAGCACGTGCTTCCATGTCGCGCCGCCATCGGTCGTCTTGAAGACGCCACGCTCTTTGTTGTCCCCCCACGGATTGCCCTGCGCGGCGACGAGGGCGACGTCCGGGTCCGTCGGGTGAACGACGAGGGCGGAAATCTGGCGCGTCGCGTCGAGGCCGAGATGCGCCCACGTTTTCCCGCCGTCCGTCGAGCGGTAGACGCCGTCGCCATGCGACGTCGTCACGCCCCTGATGGGCGCTTCCCCCGTCCCGACCCAAACGACGTTCGGATCGGATGGCGCGACGGCGATCGCGCCGATGGTGCCGACATTGAAATCACCGTCAGAAACATTCGACCACGTGGTTCCGGCGTTCGAGGTTTTCCACACGCCGCCGCCTGCCGCGCCGAAATAGTACGTCAGCGGATCGCCCGCGACACCCGCGACCGACGTCGCCCGCCCGCCGCGATAGGGACCGATGAAACGCCATTCGAGCCCGTCATACGCCTTTTCCACCGCGCTCTTTTCCGCGGCCTCCTCCTGAGCGGAGGCTCCAAGGGGCGCGGCGAGAGCGAAAACGGCGAAACCGCAGAGGAGGAGACGGGGGCTGTGAGAGGACATGGCGGGCCTTCATATTTCTGTCGCAGTGCAGCATGCCTCATTATCGATGCACTGCAACTGCCCTCGCCCTCCGGGCGCCTCCTCGCCTTCCGGGCGCCCCAATGCCTTCCGGGCGCCTATGAACGGAGCTAAGCACCTGCCGATGACCGCGCCCGGCCCCACCCTCGATATCGATCTCGACGCTCTCGCCGCGAATTACCGCTTCTTCGCCGACCTCGCCGACAAGGCCCGGCCCGGCGCAAGCGCGGCCGCGGTCGTTAAATGCGACGCTTACGGCCTTGGCGCCGCGCCAGCGCTTGGCGCGCTCGCCGAGGCGGGCGCGAGCGACTTTTTCGTCGCCTATGCGGGCGAAGCATCGGCGCTGCGGGCCGCCGCCGACGCCGCGGGGCTGACGCCGCGCATTTTCGCGCTCATCGGCCCTGTGGCGCCGGACGCCGCGCGCGAGCTCATCGCGGCGGCGGCGATCCCGGTTCTCAACACGCCCCATCAGGCGCAGCTCTGGCGCGCGGCGGCGGAAGCCTCCGGCGCGCCGCGTCCCTGCGCGCTCCATGTGGAGACCGGCCTCCATCGCCTCGCCTTCGCGCCGGACGCGTACAGGGCGCTCCTCGCCGATGCGGCGTTCCGCAGGGCGGCTCCTATCGCAATGGTGATGAGCCACCTCGCCTGCGGCTTCGACGCGGAAAGCCCCCGCAATGGCGAGCAGATCGCCGCCTTCGCCGAGCTCGCCCGCCTCGCGCCGGACGCTGAGACGAGCCTCGCCGCTTCTGCGGGGGTGATGCTCGAACCGCCCGCGGCGTCAGACCTCGCGCGCATCGGCGTCGGGCTCTACGGCGTCGGCCCGCAGGACCGGTCGGAGCCCCGTCTTCAGCCGGTCGCCCGACTTAGCGCGCCGGTCGTGCAGATCGCCGATCTCACAGCCGGGGACCGCGTCGGCTATGGCGGCGAGTACGTCGCGCCGGGCCCCGTCCGCATCGCGACGCTCGCCATCGGTTATGGCGACGGCGTTCCCCGCCGCCTCGCCGGGCGCTGGTCGGTCGTCATCAACGGCGTCGCCGCGCCCATGGTCGGACGCGTCTCCATGGACCTCATCACGGTCGACGCGAGCGCCGTCCCCGACCTCAGCCTCGGCGACACCGCGGAGGTGTTCGGCTCCGCCGCCTCCATCGACGCATTGGCGGATGCGGCGGGCACGATCGGCTATGAAATTCTTACGGGCCTTGGCGCGCGCCCGCGACGCCGTTACTGGAAGGGGGGCGCGCCTGTCGCGTCCTGAGACAGTTTCTTCGCGCCGCCCGGCCGGGCGCGCCGATCAAGACCGGAGAGCCCAGCCCTTGGCGACGATCCCCTCCAACCCGTTCGGCGCGGTCGGCGCCGCCACGCTCGGTTTCCTCTCCGAAATCGGCCGCATCGGCGTCTTCGCCGGTCGCGGGGCCATGCACGCATTCCTGCCGCCGATCTTTTTCCGCGAGCTTCTGAAGCAACTCCTCCGCATCGGCTACGCCTCACTGCCGGTCGTCGGGCTCACCGCCGTCTTCACCGGCGCGGCGCTGGCGCTGAATATCTATACCGGCGGCGAGCGCTCGGGCGTGGAAAGCTTCCTGCCGCAGATCGTCGGCGTCGCCATCACCCGCGAACTTGGCCCCGTCCTCGCCGCCCTGATGCTCGCGGGCCGCGTCTCGGCCGCCATCGCCGCGGAGATCGGCACCATGCGCGTCACCGAGCAGGTGGACGCGCTGACCACGCTCTCGGTGAACCCGTTCAAATATCTCATCGGCCCGCGCCTCGCGGCGGCGACGCTGACGCTGCCCGCCCTCGTCTTCGTCGCGGACATCATCGGCGTCTATGGCGGCTGGCTCGTCTCGGTCTACGCGCTCGACTTCAACGGCGCGACGTACATCCGCAACGTGGCGGATTTCGTGACCTTCGACGACGTCTTCACCGGCCTCATCAAGGCGGCGACCTTCGGCTTCCTCCTCGCGCTGATGGGTTGCTATCACGGCTATTATTCCACCGGCGGCGCCCAGGGCGTCGGCCGGGCGACGACGAACGCCGTCGTCTCCGCGGCGATCCTCATTTTCGCCTCGAACTACCTCCTCACTTCCGTCTTCGTTCAGGCCTGACCCGCAATGCCCGATAAGACCAACAAGCTGGAATGCCGGAACGTCCATAAGTCCTTCGGACCGAAGGACGTGCTGCGCGGCGTCGATATCTCCGTGAAGCCGGGCGAAAGCCTCGTCATCATCGGCGGCTCGGGCTCGGGCAAATCGGTGACGCTGAAATGCATGCTGGGCATTCTGAACCCGGATAAAGGCGACATCCTCATCGATGGCTTCAACATCGTGAAGGCGTCCGAGAAAGAGCGCCGCAAGCGGACGAACCAGATCGGCATGCTGTTTCAGGGCGCGGCCCTGTTCGACTCCCTCCCCGTCTGGGAAAATGTCGCCTTCCGGCTCCTCAACGCCGAAAAAGTGTCGCGCGACGAAGCCAAGGACCGCGCGGTCGATTGCCTGCGCAAGGTCGGCCTCTCGCCGGAAGTGGGCGAGCTTTCCCCGTCCGAACTTTCCGGCGGCATGCAGAAGCGCGTCGGCCTCGCCCGCGCCATCGTCTCCGAGCCGGAGGTGATCTTCTTCGACGAGCCGACCACCGGCCTC
Organism: uncultured Caulobacterales bacterium; assembly: GCA_964342855.1. Lineage (GTDB taxonomy): Bacteria > Pseudomonadota > Alphaproteobacteria > Caulobacterales > Parvularculaceae > JBCBJX01. The sequence continues at coordinate 84,609 of CAYFIB010000009.1, read as the reverse complement.
GACCCGATCATGGCCGACGTCATCAACGATCTCATCGTCGAACAGGTGCGCGGCCTCGGCGCGGCGGCGGTCTCCATCACCCACGACATGGCGTCGGCCCGCAAGATTGCCGACCGCGTCGCCATGATTTACCGCGGCCAGATCATCTGGGAGGGCAAGGCCTCCGAGCTGGACGATTCAGGCAACCCGATGGTCGACCAGTTCGTCAACGGCCGCGCCAAAGGTCCGATCGAGATGGACCTCCTGAAGGCGTAAGCGATGGCGCGAACCGACATGATGTTGGTTCGCGAGCAACTGGTCGCCGCCAATTCGAAACCGGATGCGCTGCGATCTATCGCGCAGGCGTTCGTGAACGCGCCTGATTTCGCCAATATCCTCCTTCGCCTGACGGGCGCTCCGGAGCCTTCCGTGTCCGACGGCGCGAGCTGGATCCTGAAAGACGCGATCGCGGCCGGGCTGAAACTCACCAAGGCGCAGTCCCGCACCTACGCCGACAACGCTCTGTCTTCCGACAATTGGGCGACGGCGCTGCATTTTTGCCAGAGCATCGACGGCCTTCGTTTCGACGCAGGGGCGGCCATCGCCGAACGCCTGAACGACTTCACAACGCACGAGCGCCCCTTCGTCCGCGCCTGGGCGTTGCATGCGCTGTGCGCGCTGGCGGATCGCGACCGCTCGCTCGCCCCCCTCGCGCGCGCCGCTTACGACGCCGCGAAAAATGACCCGAGCGCCGCCGTCCGCGCCCGCCGGCGGAACATGCGCGCGCCGGGCGGGGCCTGAAGCGTCGCGATAGTGTCGTGGTTCGCCGGTATTCAGATGCAAACCTGAATTGGAGGCCCCCGATGCGCGTTCGTTCCCTCGCCGCTCTTGCTCTTTCGTTCGTCGCCGCCGCCTGCGTCACGCCCGAGCGCGCCGAGGCGCCGGTCATCTCCGATCTGAAAGAACATCACCTTGAGGCGAAGCCGTGGACGTCGCTGGACGTGCTCGACGGGCCGGAGAAATTTCAGTTTCTGGTCGTGACGGACCGCACCGGCGGCGCGCGCGACGGGGTCTTCGAGGACGCGGCGGAGAAGATCGACCTCATCCAGCCCGCCTTCGTCATGAGCGTCGGCGATCTCGTTCAGGGCTATACGGAGGATGAAGACGTCCTGAACGCCCAGTGGGAGGAACTGGACGCCATCGTCGACGACGTCGACGCGCCGTTCTTCTACACCCCCGGCAACCACGACTGGCAGAACCGCGCCATGGCGAAGGTGTGGACCGAGCGCCTCGGCAAGTCGTTCTACCACTTCCGCTATAAGGACACGCTGTTCCTCGTCCTGAACTCCGAGCTGTTCGACCGTAAGGACGCCCCCTGGTGGCGGCGCGAATGGGTGCAGCTCTTCGAGGAGGAGCAGGCCGAACAACTCGCTTACGTGAAGAACGTGCTGGCCGAGAACGCGGACGTCCGCTGGACCTTCGTCTTCACCCACAAGCCCTATTGGCGCAAACGCTGGATGCGCTCGGACGATCCGGCCGACAACACCGCTGAAGGCCCGTGGCCGCGTTTCGATTACGTGCCGCCGCAGTGGACCGAAATCGAAGACATGCTGGACGACCGCGACTACACCATGTTCGCTGGCCACCTTCACTCGTATGAGTTCGACGACGCGCCGCAGGCCGGTCCGCACACCCACGACAAGATCGCCCTCGCGACCACCGGCGGCGTCTCGTCCCTGCGCGGCGTCGAGTACGGCGAGTTCGACCATATGGTCTGGGTGACCATGACCGAAGACGGCCCGGTCATCGCCAACCTCCTCCAGAACGGCATCCTCCCGAAGAAATTCCCGATGCCGAAACAGCGCCCCTACTGGATCGACTGAGGCCCCGGCTCAGCCCCTCCCAACACAGCGCGCCAACAGCACAGCCCCTTCGGCTGCATCGCGCCATTGCGCGCGCCTCGTCAGTCTCGTAAGTATCCAATGGATACATTGGAGGGCTCCATGGACGAGATCTACGGAATGATCAAAGCGCATCTCGCGACGGCGGTGCCGTTCGCGAGCCATGCGGGGGTGGAAGTCACGGCTATCGGGGACGGCGTAGCGGAGGCGCGGCTGGAACAGACGGGGACGAGCGTCAACCACATCGGCTCGCAGCACGCGGGCGCGCTCTTCACCCTCGGCGAGGCGGCGTCCGGCGGCGCCATGAGCGGCGCGCTCGCGGCGATCATCCTCGAATGCACGCCCGTCGCGGCGAACGCGACGATCGCCTACAAAAAGATCGCCAAGGGAACGATCACAGCGCACGCGCGCGTCAGCGAGCCGGGCGCGGCGCTCATTGAACGGATCAAAGAAGACGGCAAAGCCGCCTTCGACGTCGTCGTCGACATGACCAATGAGGCCGGCGAGGAGGTCGCGACCATGACGGTGGCGTGGAGCGTCCGCAAAAACTAACAAGGCGCCATGGCTGACGCCCCGACCGACGAGAACCGCCCCTACCACCGCGGCGGCGTGCGCGAGGACGCCGCCGAGGCGGCTCTGCGGCTGGTCGAGGCGGAGGGCGCGGCGGCGCTCTCCGTGCGCGCCATCGCCGCGGAGATCGGCGTCGCCCACCGCGCGCTCTACCGCCATTTCGCCGACCGCGACGCCATTCTCGACGCCGTCGCCGCGCGCGGCTTCCGCGCCCTCGCCGCCCGCATGGCGAAAGCGCGCGCGCCGAAAGCGCTCATCCGCGCCTATCTCGAATTCGGGCTCGACCGGGCGCATCTCTACGACGTCGCCATGTCCCGCCGGAACGCCGACGTCTCATCCGACGGCGAGCTGCGCGCCGCCGCCGACGCGGTCATCGCCGCCTCCACATCGGTGTTTCAGGCGAGCGGTCCGCTCACGCAGCAGACCATCAACCGCGTGCTCGCCCTGTGGATGCTGCTCCATGGCGGGCTGACATTGCGGCGCGCCGCGGCGCTGGAGCCGCGATCGCGCGCGAAGTTCCTCTCCGACATGGAGACCCTCGCCGCGAGCCCCATCCTGCCGCCGGACGCCGTCTGACCCGCCCGACGGTCGAAATGTCACCGCTCGCGCGCTAGGTCTTAAGCGCGGGACGCTTCGAGGGGACTCATGGAATTCTTGAAAGACATGGCGCAACGCCTTGCGAACCTTGCGCCTTCGGCTCTGGAGACCGCGAACGCCGTGTGGACGGACCTCCGCTCCCTCGACCCGGAACGCGCCGCGCTCATCGCGGCGGCGCTCGCCGCGTTCGTCGCTTTGCGGTTCCTGCGACCCATCGCGGCGGGGCTCATCGGATCGTCGAAAGCGCCTGATAACGCGGTGCGCAACGTCGTCGCGCGGCTGGTCGGGAACACCTGGAGCGTCTTTCTCCTCGTCGCGGCGTTCGCCGCCGTCGGCCCGCTGCTTGATCTCGGCGACACGGCGGAAGACGTGCTGCGCTCCGCCGTCCTCATCCTCGGCGCCCTACAGGGGGCGGTGTGGGCGCGCGAGCTCCTGACCTCCGTCGTCCTCGGCTACGCCTCGCAGCACGCCTCCGACCGTTCGGCCCTGCGCAACGCGCAGAACGTGCTGCACGTGCTGGTCGGCGCCGTCGTCTGGTCCATGGCGGCGCTCTTCATCCTGAGCAATGTGGGCGTCAACGTCACCGCCCTCGTCGCCGGTCTCGGCGTCGGCGGCATCGCCGTCGGCTTCGCGGCGCAGGGGATCGTCCGCGACCTCTTCTCCTCGATCTCCATCGTCCTCGACCGCCCCTTCGCGCGCGGCGACTTCATCGCCTTCGACGAGTTCATGGGGACGGTCGAACGCATCGGCCTGAAGACGACGCGCCTCACCGCCCTCTCCGGCGAGCAGCTCGTCATCTCCAACACGAACGTGCTGGAGCACACGATCCGCAATTACCAGCTCATGCGCGAACGGCGCATCGTCTTCGGCGTCGGCGTCCTCTACGACACGCCGCACGCCAAACTCGCCGCCATTCCGGGCTGGGTGGAGACGATCGTGAAGGACCAGTCGAACGCCCGCTTCGACCGCGCCCACTTCAAGGCGTTCGGGCAGTCCTCCCTCGATTTCGAGTTCGTCTACTACGTCACGGCGCCTGAATACGGGACCTATATGGACGTTCAGCAGGCGATCAATCTCGCCATCGTCGAGAAGTTCCTGAAAGAAGGCGTCGGCTTCGCCTTCCCGACGCGCACGGTGCACGTGGTCGGCGACCAGGTCCCGGGCGACTCCTAACCAGCAGCTGATGCTTGCGGCGAAGGCGAACGTGACTTTGTTCGGCCCAAAGACGCCACCGGTTTCGCAAGGTCTTTCGAGCTCCGTACTCAGACGGTGCATCCGCCCAGAGACGGCCTGACGCAAAGACAGGCGCGATCCCGGAGATCATCCGCCGGTCGCCGAAACGCGCCACGCCCGGGACTTTGTCGGGTAATGGCGGCTAACTGCGCAACCTGCTCCTCGCTGAGCCGGACGTGGTGACCGAACATGCCGATCTCCCGTCAGGAACCATGAATCACCGTTTGCATAGCTCCCCCCGGAACTGCGACCGGCGCATCGAGGCGGCTCCCGCTACCGTCACGAGCGACCGAAAGCGCCCCAAAACGGACGTTCGTGATCTCCCCTTTGGAGCAGGCGCGCAAACTAGGATATTGTGATCTTGGGCTCGCCATTCCGACAGAACTCGTCCTGTGACAAACATTATCGCTCTCAGAAACGCGGGGACATCATGAGAAAAACCTTGTTGGCGTTTGCTTTCTGTACGGTGGCGCTGTTCGGCGTCGGATCGGCCATCGCCGACGATGTAGAGGGTGTTCAGGAGCACCCGATGATCGAACGCTATCCGGGGCAAGACATCCGTTGGCAAACGATCGAAAACTACATGCCCTACAAAATAGCCATAGGGCCGGTCACCGGATATCGGACAATCGATGAGTGGATCGAAACGCAGGGTCGGGTGACCCGCACCTATTATGCGCTCGAAGGCGAGGATCGGACCTACTCCGAAGTCTATCTGAATTACCTGGAGGCGTTGAAGGGGCAGGATTATGAGATCCTCGCGGAAGGGTTGTCGCCTGACCGCAAGGGGAGAGACGTCGGCTCGACAAACTGGATCGGCGTGGCGTACGCGGAAAATCCAATTACCGAGCAGGGGCCGCAGAACAACCTGTTTGCAGGCACCTCCTCTTCCGGCGGCGCCGGGTCAATTGTCGCGCGCAAAGATCGAGCGTCGGGGACGGCCTATGTCGTGATTACGGTCGAGCAGCACTCCACATCCTATATTGGGGCGCTGATCGATATCATTGAGGTCGAAGCCGCCGAGACTGGCCTCGTCGTTGTCGATGCCGAGGCGATCGGGTCTGACATGCTGGAATATGGCCGTGTGGTGCTCGACGGTATCGTGTTTGACTTTGACAGCGCCTCACTGCTGCCTCAGTCCGATCAGGCTCTTGCTAATATTGCGACTTACCTGAACGCGAACCCTGACAAACAGTTCTACGTTGTCGGCCATACCGATTCAGTCGGCGCGTTCAGCTATAATTACGGTTTGTCGGGTGACCGCGCACGAGCGGTGGCTGAGGCGTTGAAAGAGAAACATGGCATCGCCTCTGAACGCCTCGAACCATATGGGGTTGGTCCGCTTGTCCCGGTTTTCTCGAATTCTGGAGAAGCAGGGCGAGAGAAAAACCGACGCGTAGAACTTGTTGAACGGTAGTTGGGGGGGGCTGCTTGGTCACCCTGCGAGCGTCCCTCTCTCGCCCAAACCGGCCGCTCGGTGCGCAGCCCTATCTCGCCAGCGATAACGGGTCCGGGCCTAGGCGTCGCCGACGATCCGGTAAAACTCGATCCTGAGGCGGACCGGGCCGAAGACGATGAGGCGATGCGGGACGTCCGGTTCGATGACGCGTCCCTGCGACGCCTCGATCCGCTCTTCCTCGCCGGGCGGCTCGCTGTCCTGGAACCCGACAGCGCCCTCCAGGACGCGCAGGACGCCCCAGACGTCCGCCTTCGTGCGATGAACGGAGCGGAGGCCGTCAGGTATCGTCGCCTCTGTGAATACGGGGCTTTCGGAGTACTTGACCGCATTTTCGGGAAGGACCGGCGTCGTCGGCGCCCGCTTTCCATGTCCGACGGTCATCGGCCGAACAACCAGATGAGGAGCCAGATGTAGAGCGGCGCCGGCGCGGCGACCCAGATGAGCGCCAGCGGAAGCACATAGGCCCACGGAAACGCTTTCATGGCGGTTACTCCTTCTGTTCAGAGCACGAACTCAAAAACCGTCAGCAGGGCGAGCGCCGCATAGCCGACGATGTGCGCCGTTCGGACGCCGCCGATCAGCATGCGCCCCGCCGCATCGAGACGGGGCTGCGGCAGATCCCGGCTCTCGCGGACGCCGCCTTCGACAGCGAGACAGAAAATGAGGAAGAACGCCGCGGTCGCGACGATCGCCCCCATGGTAATGATTTGCAGCACGATCATTTCTCCGCCTCCCGTCGCGCCTGAACGATCTCCTGCGCGCCGAACATGGCGAGCTGCAGACTGCGCGCGATCCGTTCCGCCCGCTCCATGAAATAGTCGACGGTCTCCGCCTGCGGAGCGATATCGCGGAGCGTCGCTTCAAACAGTCCGATCCAGACCGCGAAGTGGTTGGCGTTGACCTGCGTCAGCTTCTGATGCGCCGGCACCGGCCGACCGCTATAGCGCCCGGCGTTCAGCGCGACGGACGCCCAGAAATCTTTCATCTTGCCGAGGTGGACGTCCCAATCGTCGCCGATCGCCTCATCAAAGATCGGGCCCAGCGCCGGGTGCGACCGAACCCGGGCGTAGAAGGCCTCGACCAGCTGACTGATGAACGCGTCGGTGATCCCGATGGATCGGGCGTAGGCGACGATGTCGTCGCGGCGGGTCTCGGCGGTTCGAAGTGCCTCGGTCATGCCGCGTCCTCGCTCAGGAGAAGCCGGAGCTTCGGGTTGCGGCCGACGAGATCATCCAGCGTGTACTGATCGAGCACGCCGTAGAACGCCTCGAGCGCCTCCTTGAGCACGCCTTTCAGACGGCAGGCCTTCGTGATGAGGCACTCCCCGCCATCGCCCTGGAAGCACTCCACAAGCGCGATATCGCCTTCGCTGGAGCGGACGACCGCCCCGATGACGATCTCCCGCGGCGCGCGCGCGAGGCGCAGGCCGCCGCTACGGCCGCGGACGCTTTCGATCACGCCGTCCCGACTGAGATGCAGCGCCACTTTCATGAGATGGTTCTTTGAAATCCCGTAGCGCGCGGCGATCGCCGCGATGGTGTGCAGCTCGCCGTCATTCGCCGCCAGATGCATGAGCAGGCGCAGGGCGTAGTCGGACTGGTGCGTCAGTTTCATACCGACCTCCTTTTGATGCATTTCAGATATTGCTTTTAGCGCGGGCGCGCAACATAAAAGATGTATCTGGAATACTTTTTATAGGAGCGCCTCATGCTGCTGCACGACACCGCCGCCCGCGAACTCATCGCCATGGAAACAAGGGCGCGCGCCGAAGAGCCGGAGAACGCGCGGCCCGGCGCGGAGCTTCATCCCGCCGTCCATGGCGCGCTGGCGCTGGTCTTCGCCGCGACGCTCGCCCCGTTCGCTCTTGTCTTCTGGAGCGACGGCGAGACGATGTTTCAGATCGTCATCTGCGCCGTGTACCTTGCAATGTACCTCGCCACGCCCGCTCTCATGATCGGCGTCGGCGGGCGAAGCGCGCGGGCCCGATCGCTGGCGGCGTTCCTGAAGATGAGCGTGCAGACGGCGACCTGCCGGATGACGGGCGCCGCCGTCGCGGTCCAGATACTGACGATCCCGATCGCGATACTGGCGGCGGCGAGCGGCATCTGCCTGATCGTCGCCCGCGCCGCGGCGCCTCTTTGAGGCGTCTCGGGCGAGACGCTCGCGAGACTTGTCCGGCGCCCCGACCCGCGCCACACACGCCGGATGGCCCGTGTCTCCCTCACCTATGTCTGCCAGTCCTGCGGTTCGACCTTCGCGAAATGGGCGGGGCGCTGCGAGGCGTGCGGGGAATGGAACACCATCGTCGCGGAGGAGGCCGCCGCCGAGACGCCCATGGGCGCATCGGCGAAGTCCTCCGGCAAGGGGAAGTCGCTGGAGCTCGTCTCCCTCGATGGCGAGATCGTCGCCTCCAAACGCCTCGAGACCGGCGATTCCGAATTCGACCGCGCCTGCGGCGGCGGGTTGGTGCCGGGCTCGGCGGTGCTCATCGGCGGCGATCCGGGGGTCGGGAAATCGACGCTCCTCCTGCAGGCGGCGGCGCGAGTCGCGCTGAAGGACGCGGGCGTTGTCTATGTCTCGGGCGAGGAGGCGGTCGATCAGATCCGCCTGCGCGCGGCGCGCCTCGGCCTCGCGAAAGCGCCGGTGAAGCTCGCCTCGGCGACGACCCTCGGCGACATCCTCGCCACCCTGAAGAAAGAAAAGCCCGCCCTTGCGGTCATCGATTCGATCCAGACCCTCTGGACCGACCGCCTCCCCGCCGCGCCCGGCACGGTGACGCAGGTGCGCGCCTGCGCGCAGGAGCTGGTGCGCCTCGCCAAGCAGACCGAGACGACGCTCATCCTCGTCGGGCACGTGACGAAAGACGGGCAGATCGCGGGCCCGCGCGTCGTCGAGCACATGGTGGACGCGGTTCTCTATTTTGAAGCGGAGACGGGCCGCGATTTCCGCATCCTCCGCGCCGTGAAGAACCGCTTCGGCCCGGCGCAGGAGATCGGCGTCTTCGAAATGGGCTCGGGCGGTCTCGAACCCGTCACCAACCCGTCAGACCTCTTCCTGTCCGACCGCGGCGCGTCGGTTTCGGGCTCGGCGGTGTTCGCGGGTGTTGAAGGCACCCGGCCCGTCCTCTGCGAGTTTCAGGCGCTCGTCACCCAGTCCGCACTCTCCTCGCCAAGGCGGGCGGTCGTCGGCTGGGACGGGGCGCGGCTCTCCATGCTTCTCGCGGTGCTGGACGCGCGCTGCGGGTTCGATTTCGCCCGGCGCGACGTGTTCCTCTCCGTCGCGGGCGGCCTGCGCATCTCCGAACCCGCGGCCGATCTCGCCGCGGCGGCGGCGCTCGTCTCCTCCCTTGCCGACGAACCGCTGCCGGCGGACGCGGTCGTTTTCGGCGAGGTCGGGCTCTCCGGCGCCGTGCGCGCCGCGCCGCGGGCCGATGATCGCCTTGCTGAGGCCCGAAAGCTCGGGTTTGCTCGGGCCTTCACCCCGGCGAACGCCGAAAGCGACACGGTGGCGGTGCGCGGTTTCGACAGTCTCGCGGAATTCGTCACGCTCATCGGCGGCGCGTCCATCGAGGGGTGAGCCGTCCGCGAACTCGTGTTACAGACGGGTGTCCAGCGGTGGAAACCGGCGGGCGAATGGGGCTGAATACAAGTTGGTAGGGCGCGTCGGCGTAACGGACGGCGTTTCCAAGCGGACCTGGGGACCGGATAGCTGATCATGAGCTGGTTCGACGGCATTGTTCTGGGCGTCATCGGCCTTTCCACCGCCTTCGCCTCCGTGCGCGGCTTCTCGCGCGAGTTCGCCTCCATCATGGCGATCGCCCTCGCCGCCGTGGTGACCGCTTACGGTTTCGGTCTTCTCGGCCCGCTCTTCGGGGCCGACGGTTCCGTCGTCGCCTCGGCCATGCTCGGCGCCGCTCTGTTCGTCATCGCCTTCATCGGCTTCTGGGTCGGCTTCGGCTGGCTCGCCGACCACATCCACCGCGGCGCGGGCCGCCCGGCGGACCGCCTGCTCGGCGGCGTATTCGGCGCCATTCGCGGCGTCGCCCTCGTCGGTCTCGGCTACCTCATGTTCTCCTATTACGCCGAGGAAGACCGCCAGCCCGAGGCGATCACCGGCGCCCTCACCTTCCCCATCGCCAAAGGCACGGCCGACTTTTTCGAGAGCCTCGCCCCCGCCTCCACGCGCATCGAACTCGACCAACCGGCGAGCGATGAGGATGACGCGGACGAAAGCGACGAAGAACGTGAAGACTCAGGCGATGCTGCACCCGCGTCCGGGGGGTCGCAAAACGCGCTGAATGCGCCTATGTCCCCGGCCATCTATTCGATCGGGCAGCGTGAAGGTCTGGCGGAAGTCATCGCCACGCACACGACGCGCGAAGAGGAACGGCGGGACGATCGCCGTCCGGAGTGACGCCGACATGATCACGGCCAGGACCGCCGCCGCGTATCTTCAAGGATGCCGGGCGAGAACCGCCGCGCGCGACGACGCCTACAAGCGCTTCGTCGAGGCGGAACGCCTGAAGGAAGAATGCGGCGTCTTCGGCGTCTTCGGCGCGCCGGACGCGGGCGCCCTCGCCGCCGTCGGCGCCCACGCTCTCCAGCACCGCGGACAGGAAGGCGCCGGCGTCGTCGCCACCGATGGCGAGAAATTCTACGCCGAGCGCGGCCCCGGCCTCGTCGCCGACACCTTCGGCAGCGAAAAGGTCGTCCGCCGCCTCGTCGGCTCCGCCGCCATCAGCCACACGCGGTATTCCACGCAGGGCGGCTCATCGACCGAGAACATCCAGCCGCTCTTCGCCGATCTCGGCGGCGCCTCCTTCGCCCTCGCCCATAACGGCAACCTCACGAACGCCCGCATCCTCCGCCACCAGCTGCGCCGCGACGGCGCGCTCTTCCGCTCCACGGCGGACACGGAAGTCTTTCTCCACCTGACCGCGCGGGCGCGGGACGCGAACCTCGTCGACCGCCTCATCACCGCCTTCCGACAGGTCGAAGGCTCCTACGCCGTCGTCATTCTCGGCCGCGACCGGATGATCGGCGCGCGCGATCCCATCGGTATCCGCCCGCTCGTCCTCGGCAAGCTGGGCGACGCGCACATCCTCGCCTCAGAGACCTGCGCCCTCGATCTGATCGGCGCGGAGTTCGTGCGCGATGTGGAGCCGGGCGAAGTCGTCGTCTGCACCGCCGAGGGCGTCGAAAGCCGCCGCATCTCCCCCACCCGCAGCGCGGCGCGCTCGTGCATCTTCGAGCTGATCTATTTCGCGCGACCGAATTCATTCGTAGACGGTAAAAGCGTTTATGAGCTGCGCAAGGCGCTCGGCCATCAGCTCGCCCGCGAAAGCGCGGTGGAGGCGGACATCGTCTCGCCGATCCCGGAATCGGGCGTGCCCGCCGCCATCGGTTACGCGGCGGAGACCGGCCAGCCCTTCGAGCTCGGCATCATCCGCTCTCACTATGTCGGCCGAACCTTCATCGCCCCGCGTCAGGACATGCGCGAGCTGGGCGTGAAGCGGAAGCACTCCATCAACCGCTCGGAGATGGAGGGCAAGCGCGTCGTCTTCCTCGACGACAGCCTCGTGCGCGGCACCACCTCCCGCCAGCTGGTGCAGATGGCGCGCGACGCCGGCGCGAAAGAAGTGCACATCCGCATCGCCTCGCCGCCGATCACGCACCCGGACTTCTACGGCATCGACACGCCGTCCAAGGACGAACTCATGGGCGCGAAATACTCCGTCGAGGAGATCCGCCAGCACATCCGCGCCGACAGCCTCGCCTATCTCTCCGTGGACGGTCTTTACAAGGCGCTCGGCGCCGGTCCGCGCGACGCGGCGCGCCCGGCCTTCACCGACCACTGCTTCACCGGCGATTACCCGACGCCCCTGCCGGATGAGGACCTGAAGAAAAGCGAAGCCGCCATCGAGCAGCTCTCGCTGTTGGCGGAATCGAGCTGAACGACGTGACAGACCCCATTCTGAAAGACCGCATCGCCCTCGTCACCGGCGCCTCGCGCGGCATCGGTCGGGCGACGGCGCTGAAGCTTGCAAGCCAGGGCGCCCACGTCATCGCCCTTGCGCGCACGCAAGGGGGGCTGGAGGAGCTGGACGACGAGATCCGCGCCGCGGGCGGCGCCTCAAGCCTCATCGTGCAGGACCTCGCCGAGTTCGAAGCGCTCGATCGTCTGGGTCCGGCGCTTTATGAAAAGTTCGGGCGGCTCGACATCGCCGTCTTCAACGCCGGCGTCCTCGGCGAACTTGCGCCGCTGGCGGACATCGCCCCGAAAACATGGGACGAAACGCTCACCATCAACGTCACCGCCAACTGGCGGCTCCTGCGTTCGCTCGACCCGCTCCTGCGCGCGTCCGACGCCGGACGGGCGGCCTTCGTCTCCTCGCGCGCGGCGATCCATTTCCGCGCCTATTGGGGGATTTATTCGATCTCAAAGGCCGCCTTCGAGGCGATGGCCCACACCTACGCCCGCGAGACCGAGGCGACGCCGTTGCGCGTCTCCATCATTGATCCGGGCCCGACGGCGACGAAGATGCGCGCCAAGGCGATGCCGGGCGAAGATCCCGCGACCATCGCGCAACCCGGCGACATCGCCGAGATGATCGCCCACGCCTGCGGCCCGGACTTCTCCGACCACGGCGCGCGACTGGCGTTTCGGGAGTGGGGCGAGAACCGCTAGCGCCACCCTTGCGGTGTTATCGCCCTACGCAACCATCTCCGTCATCCCGGCCGAGCGCAGCGAGAGCCGGGACCCAGGGCCGCAAGCGCCGCACTCTGACACCCTGGCTCCCGGATAACGGCTGCGCCGTTTCCGGGATGATGATTTCGCTGTTTTGAAGAGAGCGTGGAGCTGTTCGCCAGCCCCTTAATCCTTCACATACGGATTATCCGGCTTCTTCACGATCAGCCGGATCGGCACGGCCGGGATGTTGAAGGCCTCGCGGATGCCGTTGATGAGATAGCGCTTGTAGCTGTCCGGCAGCTCCGCCGCGCGCGAACACATGGCGACGAAGGTCGGCGGGCGGGTTTTCGTCTGGGCGATATAGCGGATGCGCACGCGGCGGCCGCCGACGGCGGGCGGCGGGTGGCGGGTCGTCGCGTCGGCGAGCCAGTCGTTGAGGGCCGAGGTCTTCACCTTGGCGTTCCAGTCGACATAGACGGACGTCACCGCGGGCATGAGCCGTTCGACGCCCTTGCCCGTGAGCGCGGAAAACCGCACCAGCGGCGCCTTCGGGATCTGCGGCAGCAGACGCTCGGCGCGCTCGCGCAGGTGCTTCGCGGCGGCGTCGCGATCTTCCACCGCATCCCATTTGTTCGCGGCGAGAACGACGGCGCGGCCTTCCTTCACGATGAGATCGGCGATCTGCAGGTCCTGCTTTTCGAAGGACTGGGTCGCATCGAACATCAGCACCACGACTTCCGCGAAGCTGATGGCGCGAAGCGAGTCGCTGACCGAGAGCTTCTCCAGCTTCTCCTGCACGCGCGCTTTTTTACGCATGCCCGCCGTGTCGTAGAGCTTGATCGGCCAGACGCGTTCGCCGTCGTCCCACGACCAGTTGACGCCGATGGCGTCGCGGGTGATCCCGGCTTCGGGACCCGTCAGCATACGCTCTTCGCCGATCATCTGATTGACGAGGGTTGATTTCCCCGCATTCGGACGACCGACGATGGCGACGCGCAGGGGTTTCAGCGCGTCCGGATCGCGCGGCGCGGCCTCGCCCGCCGCCAGCGCGTCGGCGTGGGGGCGCAGCGCCTGATAGAGGTCCGACATCCCCTCCCCGTGCTCGGCGGAGAGTGCAGCCGGCTCGCCGAAACCGAGGGCGTAGGATTCGTAGATGCCCGCATCCGCCGCCGCGCCTTCGGCCTTGTTGGCGACGAGGATGACGGGCTTGGAGCGTACACGGAGCGTCTCGGCCCACATCTCGTCCGCGGGCGTCACTCCGGCGCGGGCGTCGATCAGGAACAGCGAGACATCCGCTTCATCGATGGCGGTCTCGGACCCCTTCCGCATCCGGTTTTCGAGGGCGTCTTCCGTCGCCTCTTCGAGGCCCGCCGTATCGATGACGATGAGGTTGAGATCGCCGAGGCGCGCCTCGCCTTCGCGCCGGTCGCGGGTGACGCCCGGTCGGTCGTCGACGAGCGCGAGCTTCTTGCCGACGAGACGGTTGAAGAGGGTCGATTTGCCGACATTCGGACGACCGATGATCGCGACCTTCAACGGTCGACCGCCGGACGCCTCGTCCTCTTCGTCGTCGAAGACCTCCAGGTCCTCGTCCATGGCGGCCCTACCGGTACGCGATCAAGCGGCCGCGTTCCGTCAGGACATAGACGGCTCCCTCCGCGACCACGGGGGCGAGATAAACGGGTTCGCCGACCTTCAGCGTCCGCAGGACGCGTCCGTCTTCGGGCGCGAGCTGGGCGATGCGCCCGTCGGACGAGGTGAGCAGGAGCGCGTCGCCCGCGAGCACGGGGCCGGACCAGTTCACGCGCCCGGTGCGTTTCTCTTCGTTCTTGAACCGGCGAAGCGGCGTCACCCAGGCGACGGCGCCGTCCTCGCGCGCGAGGCAGACGACCTCGCCGTCGATCGAAACGGCGTAAATGAACCGACCGGCGACCCACGGCGTTTCAACGCCCGCGACCGGCTGCTCCCAGACGCGGCGGCCCGAACGCAGGTCGATCGCCGCCATGCGCCCGCCGTGGCTGACGGCGAAGACGAGCCCGCGATCAAGCACCGGCGACCCGGCGATGTCGTTCAGCGAGGAGAGCGATGTGAACTGCGAAGCGCTGGCGAGCGTCTCGTTCCATACGCCGCGACCGTTCTGGGTGCGGAAGGCGATGATCTCACCGGACGAGAACGGCGCGATGACGAGGTTCTCCGCCGCCGCGGGGCTGGCCGTGGAGAGAATGCGCGCGGCTTCCTGGAAGGACTGGAAGTCCCACACCTCTTCGCCCGTGTTCTGGTCAAGCGCGACGAAATCGTTCGTCACGGTCGTGAGGAAGACGTAGCCTCGGTAGGCCGTCGGCGGCGTGCGCGCCGGTCCCGGAAGCTCCGTGCGCCACAGTTCTTCGCCGGTTTCGGCGTTCACCGCCGCCGCGAAGCTGAAGCCGGACGTAACGAATATCTTGCCTTGGTCATAAGCCGCGCCGCCGCCGAAGCCGAGCTGCTGCGGTTTCGGGAAACGCAACGGGCGCCGCCAGCGCCAGGTGTCTTCCGGCTCATAAAGGTCCGTGCGCCAGAGCCGGTCGCCGGAGGCGGCGTCGACGGCGTGCAAACGCGCGAGTGAATCCCAGACATAGACCTTGCCCTCGACGACGATCGGCTGACCGACGACGGGGGACCGCTGGGTCGACTTCGTATTCAGATTGACCGACCACTGACGTTCGATCTGGAAGCGCGCCTCCAGATGGTGCATGGCGTGGTCGGCGCGGCCGCCCGATTGCGGCCAGGCCTGGTTTTCATAAGGCGGCGGCGTCTGCACGGCCGCCTCCTCGAAACGCGGATCAGGCTGCAGGGTCTCGTCGAGGGCGAGAACGGCGATCAGGCCGTCATCTTCCTGTTCAGCAGCGGGCGGCGGCGTCTCCTCGTCAGCGTCGCCGCCGCGGCGAAACGGATTGAGAATACATCCCGAAAGAACCAGCGCGCAAAGCGCGAGCGCAAGTGCGGATTGGGGTTTGAACACGATACTTACCTTCCCGCTCCGTCGTCGGTTTCGCCGTCCGGCGCCGTCTCAGCGCCGGCGTCGGCTTCTGGCGCCTCGCCTGCCGGAGCCTCAGAGGCATCCTCCGCAGGCGGCGTTTCTTCCGTCGCGGCCTCGCCGGCCCCGTCCTGCGGCGCAGCGAGAAGCGGCGGCGCGGAATTGGCGGCGTTAAGACCGAGCGCCCCCGCGAGGTCCGCGTTTTCAAAGTTCGAGGCCTGCTTCGCGGCGAGTTGCGAGGAACGCGCGAAGGCGGCGAACTCCTCCGCCCGCGACCGCAAGGGCTGCGGCGCGCTCAGATCGAGCGAGATCGCCTCGAAAACACGTTGCGCCTCCGGCAGACGACCGGCGCGCAGGGCGGCGAAGGCCTGAAGTTCGCGCACGAACGGCCCATAGGCGCCGGGCTCGCCTTCGATTTCGGAGAGAAGGAAGGAGACCGCCTCCGGGTTCTCATCCAGCGCCAGATAGGCGAGCCGGATCCGCGCGAAATTGCGCAGGCGCCGCGTCGGCGCGTCGGCGGCGACGGCGGAGAAATACTGGCGCGCATTCTCATAGTCGCCGTTGTTCGCGGCGGCGGCGGCCAGGCGCAGGGCCGCCAGATGGCGATAGCCGCCACGGCCTTCGCGCGCCTGGGCTTCCAGCGCCGCGCGACCGGCGGCGCGGCCGCCTGCGTTTTCGTCTTCATTGAAGGCGGCGATCGCCTCGGCGAACTCCGCCCCCGCGGCGGCGTTCGCGCTTTTGCGCATGTGGTTCATGACCTGCATGCCGGAGACGGCGATCAGCACCGCGCCCGCGCCGATAAGCAGGCCCGGGCCCCACTTGCGCAGGCGCGTCATCAGCCGCTCTTCGTTCAGGTCGTCGGAGACTTCCTTCAGGAGCGAGTCGTTGTCGTCGCGCTTGGGCGCGTTATCGCGGTCAGCCACGCAAAAAACCTTGTTGAACGGGCGAAAACGAGGGGTCCTTCTATCGACGGCCGGACGTCGGTGCAACGAGGCGCGCGACGCGCCTCACCGCTTACGCCTCCCGGAAGCTTTTCGCGAAGGTCTGCGTCACCGGATCGATCAGATACTGCAGCACCGTGCGCTTGCCCGTGACGATGAGAACGTCCGCCGGCATGCCCGGCGTCAACTCGTACTCCGCGCCGTTCCGTTCGGCCAGCGCGTCCAGCTCCTCGGCGTCCACGGCGATGAGCGCCTCATAGAACGGCATGCCGGTCGCTTCATCGTTCAGCACGTCGGCGGAGACCGTGCGCACGACGCCGGTGATCTGCGGCAGCTGGCGCTGGGAGAAGGCCGAGAGGTTCACTTTCGCCGTCAGCCCGGCGCGCACGATGTCGATATCGAAGGGCGAGACCCGGGCGGTGATGACCAGCTCGTCGGAGTCCGGGACGATCTCCATCAGCGTTTCGCCCGGCGCGATGACGCCGCCGATGGTCGCGATCTTGGTGTTGAGCACGCGGCCGGACACCGGCGCGCGGACCGTCGTGCGCTCCAAGACGTCCTCGCTCGCGATCATCTGCTGCATGATGGTCGCGAGCTCCGCTTTGGCGGTGTCGATCTCTTCGGCGATCTTGGTGCGCTGATCGTCCTCCTGCGAGATGATCTGAAGCCGCGTCTCGCCGATGGCGGCTTCCGCGCGCGCGATGGAGGCGGTGAGATCGCCGAGGCGCCCCTGCAGCGCCGCCTGATCGCGCTCCAGCGCCGTCTTCCGGGTCTTCACCGCGAGCCCCTGCTCCACCAGTTCGGAAACATCGGAAATCTCCGCCTCGATGAGGGTGAGCTGCGCGTTGGCGGCGTCGATCTGCGCGCGCAGGCCGCCGATCTCTTCACGCAGCTGGGTGATGCGCGAAGACAGAACATCCGTACGCGCCGTCTGCGACTGACGCCGCGCGCGGAAGAGGTCCTGCTGGCTCGTGATGAGTTCCGCGACATTCGCCTTGCCCTGATCGGCGACCAACCATTCCGGGAAGGTGATGCGCTCGCGGTCGAGCCACTCGGCTTCCAGCCGGGCGATGCGCGCCGCCAGAGCGCGGCGCCGGTCGAGGGATACCTCGAAGCCCGCCTGCGCCTGCGTGTCGGCGAGGACGAGGATGACGTCGCCTTCGCTCACCAGATCGCCCTCGCGCGCCCGGATGTCGGCGACGATGCCGCCTTCCAGATGCTGCACGGCTTTGCGTTCGTTCGCGATGGAGACGACGCCGGGCGCCGCCGCGCCTGCGTCAAGCCGCGCGACCGCCGCCCAGCCGCCGAAGACGCCGAAGAAGAGGAAAACGACGCCGAAGGCGAGCATGAGCGGACCGCGCATGCGGAAGGCGAGCGTCGGCACGCCGGTCGTCTCCCCGTCGAGGCCGTCGCGCGGGTCGACGAGGCGAAGGCGGCGGGAGACCCATCCGTAAACGCCGTGTTCGGCGGACCGCTGGCGGCGGGCGAGTTTCTTGCGCGCCTGCGCGATCGCCGGTTTGCCCGGCTTCGCGCCGAGGGTGAGCGGATTGCGTTGATCGGCCATGATCGTCCTCCCTCCCCCTATCTGAGACTGCGCGCCGGCTGCGGGCGCGTGGTGAAGGCGGGCTTTTTCGGGTCGTCGCCGTCCGGCGCGAAGGCGGGCTTCGGTTTGTTGCGCGAACCGCTCTCCAGCTCGCCCAACACCTGATCGCGCGGGCCGAAGGCGGCGACGGCGCCGTTGGCGAGCACCAGCAGCTTGTCGGCGTGGACAAGCGCGCTCGGGCGGTGGGCGACGAGGACGACCGTGACGCCGATCTCCTTCGCCCGGGCGATGGCGGACTGAAGCGCCTGATCGCCCGCCTGATCCAAGTTGGCGTTCGGCTCGTCCAGAACGAGGAGTTTCGGGTCGCCGTAGAGCGCGCGGGCGAGTGCGATGCGCTGGCGCTGGCCGCCGGAGAGAAGCGCGCCCTGCTGGCCGATGGGCGTGTCATAGCCCTGATCAAGGCGGACGATCATGTCGTGGGCGCCGGCGAGGCGCGCCGCTTCGATGACGGCTTCGTCGTTCGGCTCGCCCATGCGGGCGATGTTTTCCGCGATGGTGCCGTCGAAAAGCTCCACATCCTGCGGCAGATAGCCGATATGGCGCCCGCGCTGCTCCGCGCCCCAATGGGTGATGTCCGCGCCATCGAGGCGGACGGCCCCGAGGGTCGGCGGACGAACGCCGACAATGAGGCGGCACAGGCTGGTTTTACCGGAGGCAGACGGCCCGATGAGGCCCATCACTTCGCCCGGCTGAATGGCGAACGAAACGTGGTTGAGGATCGGCTGTCCGCCGGCGCCGCGCAGACCGACCGCTTCGACCGAGATCGCGCCGGTGGGCTCCGGCAGGGTCATGCGCTCAGGGCGCTCCGGGGCGAGTTCCAGCAGCTGCTTCAGCCGCGCGCGCGAGGTCCACGCATCGACGGCGCGCCGCCAGGCCCCGATCAGCTGATCGACCGGCGCGAGGGCGCGACCCATCAGGATCGACCCGGCGATCATGCCGCCCGGCGCAAGCTGCCCCTCAAGAACCAGAAGCGCGCCGACGCCGAGCACCGCCGTCTGCGCGCCGAGGCGGACGGTTTTCGCCGTGGCGCCGAAGGCGGCGGCCCGGTCGCTCGCGACGGCCGCCTGCTCGCCGGAAATGTCGTCCACCTCGCGGAAGCGCTTGTTGAGGGCGGGCCCCATGGCCATCGCCTCCACCGCCTCCGCATTGCGCAGATAGCTTTCCAGCAGCGCGTAGCTCTTGAGGGAGGCCGAGCCGCTGGCGTTGAAAGCGGGCCGCGTCATGGCGTCGTTCGCCCATGAGATGAGGAAGAGGAGCACGCCCGCGATCAGCGCGACGACGCCGAGCCACGGATGCAGCAGGAAAAGCGCGACGAGAAAGATCGGCGCCCACGGCGCGTCGAGCATGGGCGCGATGGACGGGCCGCCGACGAACGAGGCGAGACCTTTGAGATCGCGCATGGGCTGCGCGCCGCGCCCGCCTTCGCCGGAGAGGCTGAGCGACAAAGAGGCGTCGAGGATCGCCGGGCGGACGGCGTCGCCCATCCACTGGCCGACCCGCGACAGGACCGCCGATCGCGCCGCGTCGAGGACGCCGAGCGCCAGGGCCGCGCCGATGACGATTATGGTGAGGAAGAGCAGCGTCTCGCGGCCGTCTGTCGGCAGGACGCGGTCATAGACCTGCATCATGTAGATGGGGCTCGCGAGATGCAGGATGTTGAGGAAGAAGCTGAAACCGACGGCGATGACGAGGCCGCGGCGCACGCGCTTCAGCGCGCGCGACAAGGCGTCGCCGCCGAGCGCTCCGGGCGCGGTTCGTTTATCGGGCTTCGCCACGTCGGCTGTCGTCGTCCTCATCGCGGTCGCTGCGGGCGTTCATGAAGAACGTCGCGCGCGAACATAGGGTTACCGTGGATCGCGCCCCGGCGGAAACCGCTCGATATTGAATGTGAAACGCTTTTTTCCGGTCCTGACCGAGGTTTATGGCGCCATTCGGGCGCGCTCGCGCGCTTTTTCGAGGCCCGCATCGAAGCGCTTCAGCCGCCCGTCCCAGCTGTAGCCGTCGACGACCCGGCGCCGCGCCGCCTCGCCGAGAGCCGCCCGGCGATCGGCGTGGCCGAGGAGCGCGAGGGCGTCGCGCGCGACCGCCTCGGCGCTCTCCGCGATGACGATGTCCGCGCCGTCTTCAACTTCGAGCCCCGCCGCGGCGTCCGGCGTCGCGAGTACGGCCTTCGCCATGGCCATGGCCTCCAGCACTTTGTTCTGAACGCCGCGGGCGATGCGCAGCGGCGCGACGGAGACCGCGGCGCCCGCGAGATAGGGCCGCACGTCCGGCACCCGGCCCGTAACGGCGACGCCCGGTTCGGCGGCGAGGCGCTGCACGTCCTCCCCCGGTCGCGCGCCGACGATGGCGAAGCGCGCCGTGGGCGCCTCGGCGCGGATGCGCGGCCAGACTTCGGCGACGAACCAGGCGACGGCCTCGGCGTTCGCCCAGTAATCCATGGCGCCGGTGAAGACGAACTCGGCGGGGTCCGCCAGCGGCTCGAAGTCAGCGTCCGGCGCGAAAAAGGCCGTGTCGACCCCGTTCGCCCACCAGTCGACTTTTTCGGCGGGCGCCGTCGTCGCGTTGATGAGCGTCTCCCGCTCGGCGGCGCTGACGAGGAAGCTCGCCTCCGCCCACGAACAGATACGCCCTTCCGCTTCGGCGAGGCGGCGCCCCTCCCGTCCGTAGACCCACGACATGGGAAAGCTCTTAGCGGTGGCGTACTGGCGCCATTTTTCGGAATCCGCGTCGACGAGATCGATCACGCGGGGGCGCCCGGCGACGGGCGTCTCGATATAGGGCGCCATGGTGGAGGAGAAGGCCGCCTCGAAATCGAGATCGCGCTCGCGGGTCGCCGCCACCCAGGCCGCCATCTCCGCGGAGCGGTAATAAGGCATGGAGAGCGCCTCGCCGGTCGCGAGCCCGCGCAGGCTTTTCACGCGCTGGAGGCGCGGATCGAGGGCGACGAGCTTCACCGAGGCGCAGACGGCGCGCAACGTCGCTTCGTGAGCGAAGTCCTCCGTATCATCGACGAAGGCGCCGAGATGGACGGCGTGGGTTTTCGTCAGATGGCGGAGGAGGTTCCAGGAGCGGATCTTGTCGCCCTTGTCGGGCGGATACGGAATGCGGTGCGCGAGAAAGAGCGCCTCCGGACGACCATTATAGACCATGATCGTCAGGCGAGTTGGCGCGCGAGGAAGGGGCCGAGGCGGTTGGAGACCACCGTCGGCATCTTTTTCCACGCGGCGACGAAGGCGGCGTATTTCGGATTGTTCGGATTGACGTCCGGCACCGCGTCCGCCTTCACCAGATGGTACTGATAGGCGAGCGGCGTCGGCTCGAAGCCCCAGAACTTCTTGTAGTCGAAGGCGCCGGTGCCGAACTTCGAGCGTCCGAAATCGAACACCGCGCAGCCGCGCGCGGACGCCCGGCGCATGAGCGACCAGTAGAGATAATCATAGGCGTGCGCCGCGCGCGCTTCCGGAAGCGCGCCGCCGTAATAGGGCAGCGCCGTTTCGCCATGAAAGAAGGTGACGAGCCCCGCGAGCGGCTTGCCGTCTTTGGCGACCACGGAGAACTCGACATCATCCCCGAAAGCCGCGCCGATCTCGTGCAGAAGCTTCTCCGGGAAAACTGGCGTGCCGAGATTGCGGACGGATTCCGCATAAAGAGCGTAGACGGTGGCGATGTCGGCGTCCGGCTCGGCGATGATGGCGCCCTCGCCCGCCGCCTTGATGCCCTTGCGCACGTCCGCGCGCTTCTTGCGCGGGATGAGCTTCAGGTTCTCGTCTTCATCGGCCGGGATGGGCCCGCGAAAAACGGCGTAGACGCCCTCTTTCGTTTTCCATTCCGGCAACGCCGCCGACTCGGAGCGCATCTCGACATAATCGACGCCGAGGCTGTCGCCGAGCCTCGCCGCTTCCGCCGCGAGCACCCGGCGCGCCTCGTCGCTTTCGGCCGCAATCCCGCCGCCGACGGTGAAGGCCGTCGCGATAAGGGAGGCGCCGAAGAGCATCGTTTTCACGTGCGTCAGAGGCGCGACGCCAACGACGCGGCCGTCCTGCTCGGCGAGGAGAAAGCGGGGTTTGTGGCCGTAGGTGCGCTCGATGACGCGGCCCCAGCCGAAGCGGTGGAAGAACGTTCCCTCCGGCGCGGCGGCGACGAACGCGTCCCAGCGCGCCGCGTCCTCCGCGCCCGCCTCGCGCACGCGGATCTCGGGGGCCTCGGCCGGGCGGATGGTCTCCAGAGCGGCGCTCATTCGGCGGCCTCCAGACGCGCCGCCTGGGGCGCGGCCTCGGCGACGGCCCGGTCGATCCGGTCCCAGACGAATTTATTGAGAAGGGTTTCGAGCTTGCCTTCCATCCGGTCCAGATTGACGTAATGGCGAAAGCGCGACTTCCACGGCAGCCCCGCGACCTTCGGCTGGCCGGGATCGACCTCCCACGGATGGAAATAGAAGACCGCCGAGCGGCCGGCCGCGTTGACGCGGCGGGTCAGATGCTCAGTCCAGAATGTCGGCCACAGGCGGAACCGCCCGCCCCCGGCGCAGGTGATGCGGCGACCCGCGACTTCGGCGACCGCCACGGGGATCTCCGGGAACGGATCGCCCGCGATGGGCTGATAGGGCGTCAGCGGCGCGTCGGGCGCGGAATAGTGGTCGTGCTCGATGGGGTGGATGCTCGACGAGTAGCCGTGCCCCGCCTCGCGCAGCATTTCGTGCGCCCACGGGGTGCGTTCGTCGATGGAGAACCCGGCGGCGCGATAGCCGCGCGCCTCGACGCCGGCGATGTCTTCAAGCGTCTTCTTGGTGCGGATGGTCTCTTCCAGAAAGGCGTCGCGGTCGAGATCGAAGACCTTCTTGTGATCCCAGCCATGACTGCCGAGCTCGTGACCGCGCGAAACGATGTCGCGAATGAGGTCCGGATGGCGCTCGGCGACGCAGCCGAGGGTGAAGAACGTGCCCTTCGCGCCGGTGCGGTCGAAGAGATCGAGCACCGTGCGGGTCGCCTCTTCCACGCGCGGTGGGATCGCATCCCAGTCCTCGCGCTTGATGGCGAAGGAGAGCGCCCAGACCTGATAATAGTCCTCGACATCCACGGACATGGCGTTGCGGATGACGGGGGTTTCGGGCGTCTTGTCAGTCGTGGCGGACATGGCGGCTCCAGTCCTTTGCGGGGTCATTCAGCGGCGGTCGCGCCGTCTTCGAGGCGCTGCAACGCCTCTTCCATACGCGCCAATCGCAACAGAATGGTTTCCCGAATGCGCCCGGCGGAGGCTTCGAGGCGCTGCGCGCGCTCTTCCAGCTCGCGGGCCCGGCGCGAGATTTTGTCGGCGTAAGCGGGCGCGAGCGTCTCCGACGGCTCGATCTCGTCTTCGAACTTCCTGCTGTTCGACAGCTCGATCCGCATCTCGCCGGCGCCGTTCGCGCTCGCCGGCTTCGTCTCGGCGGCGGCGCGGGGGCTCTGGCGCGCGCCCGGTCCGGTGGAGTCGACGACTTCTTCCGACGAGATGTCCGCCACGACGTCTCGCACCGTCTCGCTTTCGATGACGTGCACTTCGTCGATGGCGCAGCTCAGAAGCAGGCGGTTGCAGAGATTGTTGATGAGGCGCGGCACCCCGCCGGTCTGCTCGTAAACGACGCGGAACGCCTCGTCCGTGAACGAGGGGTCCTGCCGCCAGCCGACGCAATTCAGGCGGTGGATGATGTAGTCCCGGGTCTCATCCTCGGCGAGCGCGTTCAGGTGGTAGGACGCGATCACGCGCTGGCGCAGCTGCTCAAGGGAAGGCTGCGCGAGGATGTCCCGGAATTCCGGCTGACCGACGAGGAAGATCTGGAAGAGCGGCTCGCCATCGTAATTGATGTTCGAGAGCATCCGCAGCTCTTCGATGGTCTGCGGCGGAATATTCTGCGCCTCGTCGACGACCAGCAGCACCCGCCGGCGCGAGCGGTGCTGGGCGATGAGGAATTCTTCAAAGGCGGCGATCTGCGAGGCGCGGCTTTCGCCCGCCGGTTTGATCTTGAAGCCCGCGAGGATGAACCGGACGATGTCGTTCGCCTCGATGGACGAGGTGACGAGATGCGCGGCGGCGATGCGCGAGTGGTCAAGCTCCGACAGGAGCTGGCCGATCAGGATCGACTTCCCCGCCCCGATCTCGCCGGTGATGACGATGAAGCCTTCGCCCTGCTGCACGCCATAGCGCAGATAAGCGAGCGCTTTGCGGTGGCTGCGCGAGCCGAAAAAGAATTTCGGATCCGGGCTCAGCCGGAACGGCGAGCCGCGTAAGTTGAACGCATCTTCAATCAACGGCGGCCTCCCCAGCGCACGCCGATACGGACATAGGTCTCGGAAACGTCGTCCCGAGCCGCATCAGACCCGTTGAAGCGGGGCCCCTGCTCACCGTCAAGATGGCCCGCCTCGACGAACGCGCCGAACCGCGGAGAAAAGCGCGCATTGAACCGGGCTCGCGCGGTCAGGGTTTGGGTCTGGTCCTCGAACCGGAAAGAAAGTTCATCTGGAGGGATCTCATCAATTCTGTCCAGAATCTCCTGCGGCAGATCCTGCGGCAGATCCGGGACACTGAAATCCACCACGCAGAATTCCTGCGTATCCGCTGGAAGGAGGCACTGGTCCCGTACCGACCAGCGCTGGGAAAGGCCGAACTCAACGCCGTATCTCTCTGAGAAATTGCGGCTAAGGACCAATCCGGCGGAGCTGATCTGAGATTCCACGTCACCGAAGTCAAACGCGGTGACGCCGCCGCGCGCGGTGACATTGATCCCGGCGACCCTGAACCGCGCCTCGCCCTGAAGACGATCGACAAGACCGGGAGCGCCGCGTTCGCCCGAAGACTGATCAAGCGCGTTCCTGAAATCGAGAAGCGGAGAAAGTCCGCCCTGCAGGCCCTCGCCTATGCCTGCGGGGAGAAACCCGACGGTCTGACCATCGACAACCAATGGGGTTGCAAACGCAACCCGTCCGTAATCGTCATAGAAACTCAGATTCTGTTCAGCTTGAGCAAGGTTCGCGTCCGCACCAGCGCCGAACTGGATCTCCAGTTGGCGAGTCGCGCGCGCGGTTAACGTTACGAAATTACGAAGCACGTAGTTCAGCTCGGCGCGATAATAAAATCCGTCATAGCGCAGGCCGGCCAGCGCCTCGGCGTCGAACGACCGCCCACGGACATTGACGCCGACGGCCCAGAACGTCCCGTCGAGCTGCCGGTTGTCGGCGCGTGATGTTTCTACCTCGTCCACGCCGCCATTGGCGACGAGCGTTGCATAATCAGTGACCGCGAAACGACTCTCACCCACCACAGTGTCCTGAAGAAGAAACGACTCTTCGGAGAACTCGTCCGCGTCATCCGGATGAAATTCAGCGCGGCGCCGTGTGACAGCAGCCGAGAGCTCGAGCTGTTCATCAAAGCTCGAGCCGTACACGGTCGCGCTGTAGGTGTTGACGCTTTGCTGACCGCGTTGAGCGGTGTCCAGGTCGTCCTGACCGCTGTCGTCCAGCTGCCAGGTCTGGCGGCGAGAATACTGCAGGCTCGCGCCGGTTGTCTGCGTGATCGGTAAGACGAGCGTGGGCCGGAGGACGCCGGACACGAAAAGACCGCGCTGCTCCAGATTGGCGTAAGGGTTGGTCGACTGAACGTTGACTTCCGAGATGCTCGCCCGCTGCGCGGATGCGGATGCGTCTATGGTGAGGTAATCGCGGAAGAACCCGGTGCGCCCTAGAAGTCGTACAGAAGGATTGACGCGGATCTGATCAGTTTCGGAATCCTGAAAGAGCGCGACATCGCCGCCGCCATTCAGGAGGTAATTCCGGCGCGCGTACGCGATGTTGAACTCGCTCGTCGCGGCGATCACAACCGCTTCATTCGGCTCGCCGTCCGACTGGCGCGGCAGGAACTCGAATACGGGCCCGCTCTCCGGAAACCCGCAATCCTCAAGCGGTTGTCTGGAATTGTCCTCAAGACATTCGACGAACGGGCCGCCTTCATCAGCCTCCAGAAAAGTGTTCGTCGTGAACAGCGTTTCGGATCCGACGCCCCATTTCAGGTTCGTATCGATACGGCGACGCGCTGGCGGGCCGACGGTCAGGAATTGTTTGATCCTCTGCACGCCGGGAACTTCGGCCTGCGCGAACGCGCCGTCAGGGCGCGCCGCAAAAACCGAAGCGACGGCGAGAGCCCACAGAAGGGCGGATGAATTACGCGTCACGATCTGAACCGACTGCGTCCGAGTGCTGCGTGGGCGAATATTCATAGTAAGCGCCATAGTGCGAGGCGGATTTATTGATGGCGCAGAAGTTGAGAACGAAACTGATCCGCTCACGAACATCCGCAAGTTCTTCGAGGGCGGTTTCCAGCATCGGCGCGCGGGTTTCGTTCGCCTGCACGACGAACAGAACCTCGTCGACCTCGCGCGCGATCAGCATGGCCTCCGTCGCGGCGAGAACCGGCGGGGCGTCGAGCACGATGATGCAGTCGCCGAATTCACGACGGATCTGCTGAAAGAGCTCGATAGCCCGTTCGGAACCGAACAGCTCCGGCGGATCGGCGCTCGCAAGGCCTGCGGGCAACAGGAAGAGCGGGGCGCCCTCCGCCTGCAGAACGATGTCGGAGACCTTCAGGTTCTCATCGGTCAGAAGATCGGAGAGGCCGAGCACGGGAGCGAGCCCCAGTTGATCGGCGATCTTCGGCCGATTGAGGTCGGCGTCGATCAGGAAGACCGGCGTGTTGTCCTCAAAGGCGAGGCTGAGCGCGAGATTGAGCGATAGGAACGTCTTGCCCTCGCCCGGACGGGTGGAGGTGACAAGCGCGATCCGCTCCACGCGGCGCGCGTTCGATTTGCCGATGCGCGGCGCCTCGAAAAAGCCGATGCGGTTCAGCAGTCGGCGCTTCAGGGCGCGCAGCTCCATGCCGAGGCGCGTGCGTCGACGCAGCGGCGTGAAATTGCCGCCTTCGCGAAGGCGATTGAAATCGATCCGCACGCGGCGATCGTCCGGCACAGCGGAACGAAGGCTCGGCGCGGTCGGAAAACCGTCCTCCAGAGCGCGAACGCCCTCTTCGATCGCCTCCGCGCGGGCCTCTTCGGTGCGGGCTTCGTCCTTGTCCGTCTGCTTGGACTTTCCGCCAGCAGAGGCGATACGTTCGACCAATCCCATAACTTTCCCCCCTCTACGCGACGCGCTCCACCGGAGCGTCGGAGGCCGCCGTCTTCACCGGTTCGCGCGTCGTGAACGCGAGGGTGAAGATCAGCGCGATTAGAACAAGCCCCGCGGCGCCGGCGGCGAACAGACCCAGTTCGCGAAGGCGTTTCGGCGTGGCGAGCGTCGCGGAGACGATCGAAACCGAGCCGAGCACCGGAATTTCGTACGCCGCTTCCAGTTCGTCCGCCTGCGAATAGCTACGGTCGATGATGATGAGGCCGAAGGCCGCGGCCGCCCCAGCGCCGCCGGCGACGACGAGAACGAGCAGCGTCAGAATGATCCGCGGCGGGCCGGTCGGCTCGAGCGGCACGAGCGGTTCTTCGACGATGTCGTATTCGATCTGCTCGCCGCTATCGCCGACGCCCGCGGAAATCTGCAGCGCGAGACGCTGGTCTTCGAGCGTGCGCCGCTTTTCTTCCAGGTTTTCAAGGCCGCGGGTGATGTCGTCGAGATCGACGATCGCCGCCGGAGCGAGATCGAGCGAGGCTTCCGCCTCGTTGATGCGTGTCCGTGTTTCGGCGCTGCGCTCTTCCAGTTCGGCGAGCGCGGCTTCCAGAAACTCCGTGCGCTGTTTCAGTTTGGTGTATTCCGGGTTCACCGCGCCTTCGGCGTCGAGGCGACCCTCCAACTCGGAAATGCGCTCTTCGATGGCGATGACGCGCGGATAATCGTCCGTGTAGCGCGAGCGGAGATCGAGCAGGGCGGTTTTCAGGCGCAGGATTTCCGGATCGGTCGCTTTCGCCGGGCGCGGCGTCGTCGCGAGCTCCTCGCGAGCCTCATCAAGCTGGCGGGTCAGCGCTTCTTTCTGCGCTTCGCGAAGCCGCTGGGTCTCCCGCAGGCGCTCGATGTCCTGCGACAGGCGCGTCGGCTCAGCGAGCTCAGAGCGGTACTGGCGGCGGAATTCCGCGATCTGGCGCTGCTTCTCGTTGATCTGCGCGTCGAAGGACGCGATCTGGCGGTCGATCGATGAGCGCGCCCGGTCCATGCCGGAAAGCGTCGTCGACAGATCGCTTTCGATGAAGATGTTGAGAAAGCCGTTCACGACCTGCTGAGCGCGCACCGGATCATCGGCGGCGTAGCTGATCTCCAGAAAATTATCGCGCATGGCGCGCACGCGCGTGTCCGCGGCGAGTTTGCGCAGCGCGCGCTCGTATTCGAGCTGGCCGCGGCTTTCCAGGTCGATCCCGACCTCGCGCGCGACCTTGTCGAGATTGGGATAGGTCAGGAGCCGCAGACGCAGGAAATCGACCCGGTTCTGGAAATCGGGCCGCGGCGCGATGCCGCGCAGGAGCTGGTCGATCACGTCGTCCGTGCGGACGTGGATCTTCGCGTGCGAGCTGTAGGTGTCCGGCAGGCTCGCGACGACGAACCAGCCCGGAAGGGCGACAAGCCAAGCGAGCGCCAGAATGATCCATTTGCGTCGCCAGAAACCGACGACGAACTTCAGCACCGGGGCGGGTATGTCCGCGAGAGGGATCACGGGATCACCTTCTAAGACTGAATTGCGACACTAATCGGGGCGTCAGACGCCCGATCCGCGTCCTTAGCAGCAAAATTCGCGCCGAACCGATCAGAACCGCCGTTCCGGAACGACGATGACGTCGCCGGGGAAGACGGGCGCGTTGGTGCGGATGTCGCCGCGACGCAGCATGTCATCGAGCCGGAGCCGATAAGTCTGGCGCGCCTCGCCGCGTCCGCGAATGAGGACGGCGCGGTTGCCGGCCGCGAAATCAGTCAGACCGCCGACCGCGACCATGACGTCGAGAACCGTCATGCCGGCGCGATGAGAGAACGCCTGCGGCTCCGACGCCGCGCCGAGAACGCGCACCTGCTGGTCGAAGGTCGAGGAGAATTTCTCAACGAGCACCGTGACTTCCGGGTCTTTCACATAGCGCGCGAGCGTCGCCTCGATATCACCGGCCAGCTGCGCCGGCGTTTTCCCGGCGGCGACCATGTCGTCGATCAGCGGCGTCGAAATGCGCCCGTCAGGGCGCACCGTCACGTCGGTCGTCAGTTCCTCGGAGCGCCAGACGAAGACATTGAGGTCGTCGAGCGGGCCGATGACGTATTCAGGCGTCACCGAATAGTCCTCAGGCCCTGCGACGGCCTGCGGCAGATAATTCGCTTTGCGGGTGAGAAATCCCGGCGCGGTGCAGCCAGAAAGAAGCGCGATGAGCGTGAGGGCGATGGCCGCCCTGAAACCGTGTCCGATTTTGTTCAACATGTTCCGGTACAACGTTTTGATGTGAGGCGACTTTTCCCGATTGCTGTATGGGAAGCCGCCGCGGCGATCAATATCAATGAGCGCCGACTGAAGACACGTTAAGAGAGACCGATGAGCGACGAGACCCCAGAAAAGCCGGCGCCGCGCCGCGGAGAAAGCGCCTCGCGCCAGCAGATCGCCCGTTCCGGCGCGGTCAGCCTCGTCGGCTGGGTCGTGCAGATCGCCGCGACATTCGTCCTGACGCCGATCCTGATCTCCTCTCTGGGGGACGCCCGCTACGGCCTCTGGTCGCTGATCGGCGCAGTCGGCTTCAACGCCTATCTCCTCATGCTGGGCGCGCCGGTCGTCGTCGTCCGCTTCCTCGCCAAAGCGCGCGCGGAGGGCGATGTGGACGGCGCGCGCGAGATTTATTCGACAGCGCTCGCGTTGTTGACGGCCGTCGGCGCGGCGGTGTCCCTGATCGGCTTCGCCGTCGCCGCCCTGATGGCCGCGGGCGTCCTCTTTCCGGAGACGTCGACGCCGGAGCTCGCGATCGCGACGGCGGTCATGGCCTTCCTCTTCGGCATGGAGTTTCCCGCCGCCGCCGCCGGCGGCGCGCTCGGCTCCGTCGCGCGGCAGGACATCCAGTCGCACATTCTCGTCTATCGGTCCGCGGCGCGGCTCGCCGTCGCGATCGGCGCGCTCTCGTTCGCGCCGCGTCTTGACGTGCTGGCTCTCGCCATCGCCGCCGCCGACATCTCGGCGCAGGCGGCGCTCTTCCTCGCCGCGCGGAAGTTCGCCCCCCTCGCCCGTTTCGAGGCTGGCGCTATCCGGAAGAAAACCCTCGGAGTGGTTCTCAATTTCGGGGGCTTTGCGTTCCTGTCGCAGTTCGCCAACAAGTCGATGTACTATTTCGCGCTCATGATCGTCGGGGCGCTGATGACCCCGATCATGGTCGCTTACTATTCCGTGGTGATTCAGTTGATCGCCCGGGTGCAGACGGCGGTGATGCAGGCGTTCGGCGTTCTCGTCCCGGCGTTTTCCGCCTACGCCTCGCAGCCGCGCTCCCCTGCGCTGCATGCGCGCTTCCTCTTTACGCTGCGCGTCGCGACCTGCATCGCCAGCATCATGCTTGGCGGCATCACCGCGTTCGGGAAGCCGTTCCTGTCGACCTGGATTTCTCCGGAATACGCGACCGCGACGCCGGCTCTGGTCATTCTGGCGGTCGCATCGTTCTTCGAGCTCTCGCAGACGCCCATGCGCCGCCTCGCCGTCGCCCTTGATACGCACCGCATGTTGGCGATCGCGGATGTCGTCGTGGGCGTCGCGAACCTCGCCCTCACCTTCGCGCTGATCGGACCCTTCGGTCTTATCGGCGTCGCTCTGGGCACGGCGATCCCGCTGACGATTTATGGCGGGTTCGTCCGTCCGGCGATGATCGCGCGCAAGACGTCGATCCCGCTTGTGCGGCTCTACTCAGCGCAGGTGCGCGCGCTCGTCCCGTCGCTGATCCTGCAGGCGCCGATCTGGTGGTACGCGTCGGTCTCGCCGCCGCAGACGCTCATCGGCGTGCTCGCTCTCGCGGCGGTCAGCTACGCCGTGATCGGACCTTTGGTGCTGGTGACGGCGCTGCCGCTCGCGGACCTTCGACAGCTCGTCGCCGTCCTGCCGAAGAAAGTGGCGGGGCCGCTCACGGCCCTCGCCCCGGTCCTCTCCACGCAGAAAGCGCCCGCTTAGGCGCGCAGGCTCTGCAGCAGGGCTTCCGCTTCAGCGCGCTCGCCGAACGGCGTCGACGCTTCAAGAGCGCGGGAGAGAATGCTAGCCGCCTCCTCGCGTTCGCCATCATCGACGAGGGCCTTAGCGAGGTGGAAGGCGATCGTCCCGTTGTCGGAGCCCGCTTCATAGGCTTCACGGAGGATGCCGAGCGCCTGCTCTTTCTCGCCTTTCTCATAGAGGATCCAGCCGAGGGTGTCGGCGATTTCGGCGTTGCGCGGCGCCAGCGCGAAGGCGCGGCGCGCAAGATCTTCAGCGCCCGCCTTGTTCGAGTTGTGGCGGATCCAGGCGAGGTTGTTCAGCAGGATCGCCGAGCGCGGACGTTCGCGCAGGGCGGCGGAGAGGACGCGCTCGGCCTCTTCGTACTTCTCGCCCTCGATCAGCAGGGTGCCGTAAAGGATCTGCGAATCCGCATCTGAAGGATTGTTTTCCAGCCACTCGGCGATCTTCGTCATCCCCGCTTCACGCTCGCCATTGCGGATGCGCGCGAGCAGGAGGGCGCGGGCGAACTCTTCGTTCGGCGTCGCAGCCTGAGCGGCCTCAAGCGTCGCGATCGCGCCGGCGCGGTCGCCGGAGGTTTCGCGGACATTGGCTTCCAGAAGGACGCCCGCGACGGGTTCGCGCTGGCGATAGGTCTCCGCAACCGAGATCGCTTCGGCGGTCTTCTCGTTACGGACGAGGAACTGGGCCAGCGCTTCGCGATAGGCGCCCGTCTCCGGCGCGCGCTCGATCAGTGAACGGAGGCTCGCGATCGCGTCATCGGAGCGACCGGCGTTCAGAAGCGCGCGCGCCTGACCGACGCCCGCGATGATGTTTTTCGGGTCTTCGTCCGTCAGCGACGTATAAAGCCGCGCGGCGTCCGCCGGCGCGCCGGCCTGTTCGTAGATCGCGCCCGCGACGGTGCGCGCGCGCCCGTCTCCGATGGCGGCGATCTTGCGCGCGGTGGCGCGCGCGGCCATGGCTTCGCCGCCGCTCAGCTCCATCTGCGCTTTCAGCTGAAGCAGCTCGTAAGGCTCATCGACTTGATCGGTCGCGGCGTTGAGGAGCGTGATCGCTTCCTCGCGACGGTCGCGGACATAAAGGAACTCCGCCAGCCGACGGGCGATCTGCAGCGAGTCCGGCGCGACGCCGCGGGCGCGGCGCAGGCGCGCTTCGATGGCGTCATAGTTCCCGTCCCGCGCATCAAGACGGTCGAGGTTCACGAGCGCGGCGAAGAAGGCCGGGTTGACCTCCAGCGCCTTTTCAAGGGCCGGACGCGCCTTCTCCGGCTCGTTGCGCGCGAGGTGGACCGAACCGAGCATGTTCTGGACGACCGGGTTTTCCGGCGCCGACTGTGCGAGGTCCGCGGCGATTTCGAGCGCCTTGTCGTTTTCATCCGCTCGCAGATAGTCGAGCGCCGTCAGCATGCGTTTCTGGATGTCGTCGAGCTCCAGAACGTCGCCGCCGCCACCGAGCATCTGAACGAGGCCGGCGGAGACCTGCTCGCCCGCCGCCGCCGCATCTTCCAGCGCGCCCACCGCGACATCGAATTTGCCCTGACGCATGGCGATCGAGGAGCGAAGCTGGTGGGCCGCGGCGTTGTCCGGGTCCTGCGACAGGACCTCGCGGATCGTGTCTTCCGCGGCGGAGAACCGCTCGCGCCGGGTCTGCACCGCCGCGAGCAGGACGCCCGCCTCGATGTTCTCCGGGTTGGTGCGACGGAATTCGGCGAGCGCCTGTTCGGCCTGACCGAAATTGCCGGTCTTGAACTTGACGAGGCCGGTCAGGAGACCGCCGTTCGGCATCTGGTCGATGGCGTCGCCGACCTGCGCGAGCTGGTTCTCCGCTTCGGAGAAATTGCCCTGCGCGGCCGCGGCGAGCGTGCGCAGAAACGGCGCGCGCGGATCGCGCGGGTTCGCTTCAGCAATCTTGTCGATGGCGGCCTCGGCCTCTTCCGCGGCGCCGGAGCGCATGAGGCCCTCGATGCGAAGGATCGTGGCCATGGAGTTGCTGGGATCGATCTCCAGCGCGCGCTCGGCGAAGCTGACCGCCGCCGCATAGTCGCGCGAGGACGTCGCGATCTGGCTTTTCATCACCCAGGCCTGGGCGAAGTTGAGATCGTTCTGAATGATCGTGTCGAGACGTTCTTGAGCCTGAACGATCTGGCCGCGGGATTGATAGACGTTCGCGGCGAGATAGTTGGCGATGGTGTTGAGCGGGTCTTCGGCGAGCACCGAATTCGCGTCACGCAGGGCGCCGTCCGGGTCGCCGTTGAGGCGCTTCACCTCGCCGCGGAAGATCAGCTTGCGGCGCCGGGTCTGACCGTCTTCGGCGGAGGGCGAA
The DNA here is from genome assembly GCA_964342855.1 of uncultured Caulobacterales bacterium. Lineage (GTDB taxonomy): Bacteria > Pseudomonadota > Alphaproteobacteria > Caulobacterales > Parvularculaceae > JBCBJX01. The sequence continues at coordinate 51,131 of CAYFIB010000009.1, read as the reverse complement.
ACCGCCGCGAGCGCTTCGTCGAAGCGGCGCATGGAGGCGAGCGCGCGGCCGTAATCGAGCTCGCGGTTGTCGGTGGAGGCGTTCTCTACGACGAGCTTCAGTTCTTCGACCGCAAGGTCCGGACGGCCGAGGGAGAGATAGAGCTGGCCGAGCGCATGGCGCACTTCCCAGTCTTTTTCATCCGCCTGGACCGCGTTGCGCAGTTCGATGAGCGCCGCCTGCGCGTCGCCCGCCTCGATGCGGTCGCGCGCTTTATCGAGAAAGCGCTGAGAGCGCGGGTTCGCCTCAGCGGCGGCGGAGAAGAGCATTGTCGCGCCAAGCAGCGCGGCCATCAGCTTCTGGTGGGTCATCGGTTTCCTCCTTCGGGTCGCGCGTTCGCGCGTCTCAATCCAGATCGTGTTGTTTCATCAAGCTATAGAGGGTCGGTCGGCTGATCCCCAACAGCTTCGCCGCGGCGGTCATGTTGTCGCCGGCCTCGGCGAAGGCGGCGGCGAGCGCCTTGCGTTCCGCTTCAGCCCGCGCCTCCTTGATGGTCACCGGTTTGTCGTCCGGCGTTGCGGCGGTTTCACGGCGGGCGGGCGCAAGCGCGAAGTCTTCCGGCTCCAGCACGTCGCCCTCGGCGAGAAGCGCGGCGCGGCGCACGGCGTTCTCCAGCTCGCGGACATTGCCACGCCAATCATGGGCGCGCAGGGCCTCCGTCGCGGCGTCCGACAGGCGTTTGGGGCGCGCGCGCTCCTTCTCGGCGAAGCGGTCAAGGAAATGGCGGGCGAGCAGCGCGATATCGTCGCGACGCTCGCGCAGGGGCGGCACCTTCACGGCGATCTCGCCGACGCGGAAATAGAGGTCCTCGCGGAACTCCCCGTCTTCGATCATCTCGTGGAGATCGCGGTGGGTGGCGCAGATGACGCGGATGTCGATGGGGATCGCCTCGCGCCCGCCGATGCGCTCGATCACGCGCTCCTGCAGGACGCGCAGCAGCTTCGCCTGCAGCGAGGCCGGCATGTCGCCGATCTCGTCGAGGAAGACGGTGCCGCGGTTGGCGACTTCCAGCTTGCCCTTGGTGGTCTTCACCGCCCCGGTGAAAGCGCCCTTCTCATGGCCGAAAAGCTCGCTTTCGAGCAGCTGGTCCGGAATGGCCGCGCAGTTGATCGCAACGAACTGGCCGGAGGCGCGGTCTGAAAGATCATGCAGGGCGCGGGCGATCAGCTCCTTGCCGACGCCGCTTTCGCCGAGAATGAGGACGCTCACCTGCGAGGGTGCGACTTTCTCCACCAACCGACAGAGCCGCAGCATCTGCTGATCGCCGGTGACGAGGCCGAGGGTCCCGTCCGTGCGGGACTCCCGTTGCAGACGGCGGTTTTCTTCTTCCAGATCAAAGACGTGGAAGGCGCGCTTCACGATGAGGCCGAGAATGTCGGCGTCGATCGGCTTGGCGTAGAAATCGTAGGCGCCCTCGGCGACGGCGGCGACGGCGTTCTTGTGGTCGTCATTGCCGGAGACGACGATGACTTTCGTCTGAGGCCGTTCGTCGAGCATGACGCGCAGGGCTTCGAGCCCCTCGGTCGCATCGTCGACGGCCGGCGGCAGGCCGAGATCGAGCGTCACCACATCGGGCTCGTGTTTCCGGAAAAGGGACAGGGCCTGCAACCGATCCGTCGCCTGGACGACCTGATAGTCCTCGAACGCCCAGCGGAGGCTTCGCTGGATGCCCGGGTCGTCGTCGACGATCAGCAAGGTGCGTTTTTCGGTCATAGGCGCCCAGCCTGCCGAGCAAGACCTGCGCCAGCAACCGCAGGCCCCGCCCCGCGCCGCGGCGCTCCAAGCGCCTCAAGTTCCGTACGTTCCGGCGTGGTCAAGCCGTTCCCCCATGCGCTTGCGCGCTGACCAGTCGGACGCTGGCGGTCGTGCCCGCGCCCGGCGAAGAGGCGATATCTAGCGAACCGCCCCAGGACTCAACCCATTCCCTGCATTGATACATGCCGAGACCGAACCCGCCCTCTTTCGTGGACCGGAAGGGCTGGAACAGCTGATCGCGCACGAACTCCGCCGCCATTCCCGCGCCGGTATCCTTGATCTCGATCAGAACGCCGCCGCCCTTGGCGTAGGCCGAGGCGGTGACGACGCCGTCCTCCGGCGTCGCGTCGAGGGCGTTCTGGACGAGGTTTTCAACGACGCTCGCAAGGCTCGTCGGGTCGGCGCGCACCATCAGCGGGCGCTCCACGCGGTCGGCCTGCACGCGTCCGAGAACGCGGCCCTTGCGCTCCAGCACATCGGCGAGAACGGCGCCCGCATCCGCCTCCCCCGCCGGGTCGCCGCCGGGTCGCGCGGATTTCAGACGCGAGAGGAGCCGCTGCATCGCCTCGACGGACTCGCCCACGGTCAGCATGGCGTCGCGCTGGAATTCCGGGTTGTCGCCGTGCTTCTCCGCCTGCTGAACGATGAGCGAGAGCTGGCTGACGATGTTCTTCAGGTCATGGGCGACGAAGCTGAAATTCTTCGAGAGCTGCTCGAAGCGGCGGGCGTCATCGAGGGCCTTGGCGATTTCCGCCTCCGCGATCATGCCGCCGATCTGGCGCGACAGGATCGAGAGGAGTTCGCGGTCTTCCGTCGTCATCGCCCGCGGCGCGCGGGACTGGCGGCAGACGATGAAACCGATGAGGCGCCCGCGATGCGACAGGGCCAGCGCCAGACGCGCGGAACCGATGGCGGCCCAGAAGCGCGCCGCATCGGCGTCCGGCTCGCTCGCCGGGTCATCGAGATCGATCGCCGGTTTTTCCTCAGAAACAGCGGCCGACATGAGCGCCGCGATGCTCTCCGGCGCTGCGCGGACATCGCTGGTCGCGTCCCAGTGCCAGTCGAGGGCGAGATGGAGCGCGCCGCGCCGATCGCGCAGAAAAAGCGCGCCGGAAGAGCAGTCGAACGGATCGGCGACCGCGCGCGTCGCGCGGGCGTAGAGGCCGCGCTCGCCCTCCTCCGCATCGCGCCCGGCCATCGCGTCGACGAAACGGCTCCATTCGGCGCGGTAGTCATAGGCTTCCTGCAGAAAGTTCCGGGCGAGGAAGTTTCGCGCCCGCGCGCGCACCTGATCGGAGGAGACGAGCACCGCCAGCACCATGGCCGCACCGACGGTGAAGACGGTCTGGACCACCCCGCCCCAGGCGATGTCGAAGCTGCGGAGGAGATAGCCGACCGCGGCCATGGCGAAGAGATAAAGCCCGCTCGCGAGCAGCGCGGTGCCGCCGAGCATCGCCTTGCGGCTGAGAGCCATCTGGATGCGGACTTTCGCGAGACGTCGGCAGCCAAGAGCGAGGAGCGGCGCTGACAGTGCGGCGACGAAGGGCCGCGACAGCTCAAGGCTCGGCGTCGCGACACGGCTCAGGGTGAAAAAGGTGAAATAGAGAAGATCGAAGGCGAAGACCGCCCCGGCGCCGATTACGATCAGCTTCACCCCCCAGCGCGCGCGCCCGTCAGCCGCCTGCAGTACCGCCTGCGCGACGGCGAGCCCGCCCACGGCGAGCGCCAGCCGCGCGAACGTCGCGGCCAGAATGGAAAGCGTGAGAAACGGCAGGATCGTCGCGCCCGCAGCGGCGGCGAAAATGACTAGATCGCGCCGCTCGAACGACAGCGCCCGGTCCTCGCCGCTTTCAAGATAGGAGAGGGTCGAACCGACCGCGATGAGAAGAACGGCGCTGCGGGCGATGTCTCCCGGCGCGAGCGATCCCGCCGCGGGAAAACCGAAGCCGGCGGCGGCGGCGGCGAACCCGAGACACCAGACGATCAGCGTCGCGACATAGATCAGCCGGTGGCGGCCATGGGCGACGAAGGCGAGATAGGCCGCAGCCCCAAGGCATGCGAGAGCGGCGATGACGGCGCTGATGGCGTCGAGCGTCATGGACGGGCGTCAGACCTCGGAGACGGGCTGGCGAGCGCCGAACCCGGCGACAAAAGGAACGCGCATACCAGCACGAGTTCCCGATTGAGGAAAATGACCGATCCGAAAGTCAACGGCGTCCGGCGACAGCTCAGCGGCCGCCGAGGGCGAAGAGCATGACGCGGACGGTCTGCAGGATGATCGAGATGTCGAACACGGCCGAATAGTTCTTCATGTAGAAGAGGTCGTATTTCAGCTTCTCGCGGGCGTCCTCGACGGAGGCGCCGTAGGGGTAACGCACCTGCGCCCAGCCGGTGATGCCCGGCTTCACGCGGTGGCGCTCCTCATAGAGATCGATCTCTTTGGAGAGCATTTCGACGAACTCAGGGCGCTCCGGACGCGGACCGACGAAGCTCATCTCGCCACGCAGGACATTGATCGCCTGCGGGATTTCGTCGATGCGGATCTTGCGGATGACGCGGCCGACGCGGGTGACCCGATCGTCGTTCTTGCGCGCCCAGACCGCGCCGTCTTTCTCTGCGTCGGAGCGCATGGAGCGGAATTTGAAGAGCTTGAACGGCTTGCCGTCCTTGCCGACGCGTGTCTGCAGATAGAAGACCGGCCCCGGGCTCTCCAGTTTCACGAGCAGAGCGGTGACGATCAGCACCGGCATGAAGAGGACGAGCAGCAGCACGCTGAAGAAGATATCGCTCGCGCGTTTGATGACGTCGCGCGCGACGCCGGTTTTGAAGCCCGGCGAGAAGATGAGCCAGCTCGGATAGAGATCGTCGAGATCGACCTTGCCGGTCTCCCGCTCGATATAGGAGTTCACGTCCGAGACGACGATGCCGCGCATGCGGCAGTCGATCAGCTCCTTGGTCGGGAACGCGCCGGAGCGGCGGTCGTCGAGGGCGACGATCAGCTCACGGACATGCTGGCGGCGGAGGCGTTCGGCGAGGCCTTCGCCTTCCTTGCCGGCGATCAGCGCGCCGCTCGGCGCCGCCATGGTGCGGTCCGCGGAATTGGCGATGTAGCCGACGATGCGGTCGCGCGCGCCGCCCGGCAGCGCGCTCGTGAGGCGCGCGGCGCGTTCGCCGGCGCCAAGGACGGCGACGCGGTTTTCAAAGACATCGAACCGGATGCGGGTGAACGTGAGGCGCAGTGCGATGAGCGAGGCGATCGAGAGGGCGATGCCCACGACGAGCGGCGCGGCCGGCCGGTCGTGCTGGAAAAATACGAGCGAGATGATGAGAACCAGAAGACCGCCGCTCACGGCGCCGAGCGCGACGCGTTGCGCCATTTCGCTCGATTGGGACTGCACGTCCGGCTGATACCCGCCGCAGGCGACGATGGCCGCGAAAATAAGCGCCGTCGGAATGATCGCCTGATGAAAGACGCCGTCGAAACTCGTCTCGGACCACATCGAATAGCCGAGGACGCGGTGGGAGCCCCAGAACATCGCCGCAATCAGCGCGGCTTCGATCAGACAGACGAACGCGCGTCGACCATCAATGGCGAATGACAAGAACGGCATATTTCCCCCTTCGTCGATCGGGCGCGACTGGCGCTGGATCGACGCCGTTTCGCGTAAAAGGAGAGCTCGCTACGCAAACTCCCCAAATACGCAGCATATTTCATGCCAATTTAGCAGGGGTACGGACGGGACGCAAATATTCACAAAACCGTCACGGCAAGGACGGACCGCCCGAGATCATTTCTAAAACCTTGAAATTAAACGCAGGATTTAGTTCGACATCACACGAACAGTGATATCACAAAACCCCACGCGCCGACGCTGAAGAGCGTTACAAGTCCGAAGGCGACCAGCGGATTGAAGCGTTCGGCCGGTTCGGCGACGAGCGGGGCGGTGAACGCAACACTGTGGGACGCGGTGGTCATGGAAACGCTCCTTCAACGAATGTTGAGAGCTTCTCTCCAAGGCGTAAAAAGAAATTTAAACGACTTGGTGAAACGCCGGTTAACCAATTACGCGACGTTTCAACGCTCTGCCGATTCGCCGGACTTGAAAGCCCGTCGCCTGCGCGAACCCGCGGAGCGTCTGCGGATCCGAGGCGATGAACGCCGTCATCGCGATGCGATCGGGCGCCCAGTCTTTTTTATAGGGGTCGTCGCCCCTGCCGAAATCGATCTCTCGCAAGCCGTGGGCCAATGGCAGCAGACGTTCGAGAGAGATCGCCGTGAGGATCGTGCCGGGCGAGAAATCCCCATAGGCGGGGTCATGGGCGAGCTTGAAAATCGTCGCCCGCCGCGGCCCGACGGTCCAGACCTGCGCGGCGACGGGCTTTTCCCCGTCCCGGATTGAGAAAACCCGCGCCCAGCCCTCCGCGAGCCCGGTGCGAATGAGGCCCGGCACGAAGTCCCGGAACGGCTCCTCCCCCTGCCAGGCGGCGTCGTGACAGCGCTCATAGGCTTCCACCGCGCGATCGGCGTCAGCGGCGACATGGTCCTCGATGCGCATGTCCGGATTGGCGAAAAGGCGCGCCCGCTTGCGTTTCACCGTGGAGCGCACCTGCCCCGGGCGCGCCGCCCAATAGTCTTCAAAAGAGCGCCCTTCGACGACCTCCCGCCATGTGCCGAACTGGACATAGCGCTCGACCGCCCAGCCCGCGGCGCGAAACCCCGCGATGGCCGCGTCGGCCGCCTTAGGGCGCATGGCCTCCCAAGCAACCTGATGGGGCCGCGGGCTTGCGGCTCGCAGGGCCCGCGCAAGGCGTTCGGCGCGTTCAGCGTCCATAGCGGGTGCAAGGTTTTCAACCGTATACAGATTGGAGAGCGAACGCAGCACCCCGCCATCCATGCGGGCGGGAATGGCGACGTCGTCGGCGGCCACCGTCACCGCACCGGCGCCCGCCGCCGTCGTCCGGGCGAGGTTTTCAAACCAGCCCGGGCGCGCGTATGGCTCGGTCGCGTCCGCCACGACCGCGGCGCGATAGTCCTCAAGGCCCGGGCGGAACTCGACGCCGCTCACGGAGTTCTCCAGATGCTGCGCGTTCTGACCGTCACGACCCTCTACCCAAGCCTCGCCCGTCCTCATCATGGCGTGTTCGTGGAGAACCGCATGCGCCGCCTGGTCGCGCGCGGCGACGTGTCGGTGCGCGTCATCGCGCCGGTTCCGTGGTTCCCGTTCACGAACGAACGCTTCGGCGAATACGCGCAGTTCGCCGCGACGCCAAGGCGCGAGACCCGGCATGGGATCGTCATCGACCATCCGCGTTACGCCCTGCCGCCGAAGATCGGCATGAACATCGCGCCCGACACCATGGCGCGCGCGATGATCGGCGCGGCGGAGAAAATCGTCGCCGAAGAAGGCCCGTTCGACGTCGTCGACGCGCACTATTTTTATCCGGACGGCGTCGCCGCCGCCGCCCTCGCCCGCCGCCTGCAGCTTCCGATGACCGTCACGGCCCGCGGCACGGACATCAATCTCATTCCGGAATACGACCGACCGCGCGCACGCATCCTCGCGACGGCGGATCAGGCGGCGGCGTCGATCACCGTCTGCGCCGCGCTGCGCGACGAGATGATCGCCATCGGCGCTGACGCGGAGAAAATCCGGGTCTTGCGCAACGGCGTCGACCTCGATGTCTTCCACCCGCCCGCCGAGCGCGCGCCGAACGCCCGCAAGAAACTTGTGAGCGTCGGTCATCTTATCGAGCGCAAGGGCCACCACCTCGTCATCGAGGCGCTTGCGGATCTGCCGGACTGCGAATTGGAGATCGCGGGCGACGGGCCGGACTTCGCGGCGCTCCAGCGCCTCGCCGAGGATCTCGGCGTCGCCGACCGTACGACCTTCCTCGGCCGCGTCCCCCATGAGGACCTTGCGGGGATTTACGGCCGCGCCGACGCGATGGTCCTCGCCTCCTCCCGCGAAGGCTGGGCGAACGTGCTGCTGGAGGCCATGGCCTGCGGAACGCCGGTCATCGCGACGGCCATCTGGGGCACGCCCGAAGTCGTCGCCGCGCCGGAAGCCGGCGTCCTTGTCGAAGAACGTTCCGGCCCCGCCATCGCCGCCAAGGCCCGCGAACTCTTCGCCGCGCCGCCGGACCGCGCCGCGACCCGCGCCTATGCGGAGACATTCTCCTGGGACGCGACCATTGACGGGCTCTACGAGACGCTGACGGCGGCGGCGGGAAAGCGGTAGAGAACTTGCACGGGGACCGCCTGATGCGTTGAGTGCGAGAACCCCCGCGCCGATCGGGCGAGCCGGGGGTCATTTCGGGAGACAAGCCGCCGTGCAGGGGGAACAGCGCCGGTCCATTGACGAATTGACGGGACTTCGCGGCCTCGCGGCGCTCTGGGTCGCGCTTTACCATCTGCGCACCCTCCTCCCGGCGTACCCGGACGCGGTCGAAGCGATACTCGGCCACGGCTATCTCGCGGTCGACATCTTCTTCGCGCTGAGCGGCTTCATTCTCTACACGACTTATTTCGAGAAATTCCGGACGCTGAGTCCGCGAGGCTACGTCCAGTTCGTCATCAAGCGGCTCGCGCGCATCTACCCAGCGCACGCGGCGACGATGCTTCTCTTCCTGATGCTGCCCGTCGCCATCCTTCTTTTTTCCGAAGCGAAGGACCTCGGGGATCGGTACGATCCGGGCGACTATGTCCTTGCCCTTCTTCTGGTGCAGAACTGGGGCTTCACCGACAACCTCAACTGGAATTTTCCGAGCTGGTCGATCAGTACGGAGTTTTTCGCCTATCTCCTCTTCCCGTTTCTCGCCCTCGCCTTTCAGCGCGTCCTGCGCTCGATCGTCGGCGGGCTTATCGTCAGCGCCGCCGCCTATATCGCGGTGTTCCTCGTCTTCGATCTCAACGGCGAGCCGTCGTTATCGGGATCAATTCCGACCCTCGGCCTGCCGCGCTGCGTTCTGGAATTCATCGCCGGCATGGCGGCGGCGAGCCTGTTCGCGCGTATCGGCTCAAACAGGCGCCACGCCGTCGGGTGGGCGGCGCTCGCCGCGTCCGCCGGGCTCTTCGCGAGCCTCGGCTTCGGCGTGCAGGATTACGCCGTCGCGCCGCTCGCGGGCTCGCTTCTGGTCGCCGGTCTCGCCTGCGAGCTGCCGGCGTTCCGCGGTCTCCGGCACAAGGCGGCGGTCTATCTCGGCGAGATTTCGTACTCGATCTACATCCTGCACATCTTCATCCGCGAACTTTTCCAGTTCGTGCTGACGGACGCGACGGGCGAGATGTCCTGGCTGGTCGCGGCGCTTTATGTCGTTGTGCTGATCGCCGGCGCGGCGGTGATGTACGAACTCGTTGAAAAGCCGGTGCGGGGCGCGGTCGTCCGTTGGTCGGCGGAGCGGTTCTCGCGGAAACGCGTCGACACGGCCGCGCGCGAGGGTCAGTCCGCCTGACGGCCACTGTCGGCGAAAGCCAACACCTTTGCACCCAGCCCGCTCTGCGAGACGACACCGGCGACGGCGGCGATATCCTCCGCGCTCAGCTTCTCGCGCCATTTGTAGAGCCCGGAACGGGAATTGCGCACCACCGAGAAGAACTCCGTCGAGGCGGCGTCCGCTTCGCTCATGGAGCGGATGAAAGCCTGAACCTGCGCGCCCCATTCAAGGCCGAGGAACGCGTAGATCTCCCGCGCGCGCGCCTCGAGATTAAGGCAAAGGTCTTCATACTGCACGAAAAAGTAGTTCGGATCGCCCTCGAGCGCCCGATGGACGCCGTCATTGTGCACCATCCACATATAAGCGACGCGCTCAGGGTATCCGTAGGCGGCGACGTAGTCCGGGTTTTCCCGATATGCCTCAGCGGCTTCGATGCGCGCCGCCTCGTCGGCGTAATCATGCCGGTCGAGCGCGCCGAGGTCCTGGCCCGTGATCCTTGAGGCGAGCACCGCGCACGGATGACGCGCGATATGGACGATCTTCAGCTCAGGATCGGCGGCGCGAAAGAGCGGCGCGCGCGCGACGGACGATACGCTTTTGCCGATCAGCACCGGCGGCCGCGACGTCCAGTCAAAGACCGGCGCTTTCAGTTTCGCCCGGTCGAGAGCCTTCGCGCCGTAAGCGTTCGCCCGCCAGAGCAATTCGCCGAAAGGGCTGCGAAAGGACTTGCGAAAATAGGGCGGCGAGCCGACGGTCCGCTCGTCGCGCGTCGTCGCGAGCCGACCGAGATAGTCCCGCGCGGCGGCGACGTGCTGGCCGAATTCCGACGCGTTCGGAAGAAACGGCGGCTCGCGGGTCGGACGCGAGATATCGGGTTCATGGCGGTAGAGCACGTCCTCGCTTGCATCGACGAGTTTTGCGAGCAATGTCGTCCCGGACCGGCCGGAGCCAAGGAGCAAAGCATGAAAACGAAGATCGCTCACCGTCGCGCCCTCGGATGACCGACCGCGAACGACGCTGTCCGGCGCTCTCTGCACACGTCCGATAATACGTCGATAAGAGGCTTAAGCCGACCCATGAAAACCGCCGTCAAACCGGCGCGGCCGACGGCGAGAGCCGTCGCGGCAGGCGTTTCGCCGGCGCTTTCGCCGAAAGCGGCGCATGGCCCGCGCGTTCGCGCTCCAGCGCGATGATGCGCGGCAGGGCGGCGGCGATGGCGAGGAAGTCCCATGTCAGCGCGAAGTGCCCGATGCCGATGAACAGGCCGCCGGTGAGCAGCGCGACCAGCGCGTACTGCATGGTGCGCGCAAGGTCCTTCGCCCAGACATAGTCGTCATCGTCGCGAAGCTGACGCTCGAGGCGCAAAAGCCCGAACCAGCTGACGCCTGCAAGCGACAGGAAGATGAAGAGGCCGGTGAAGCCCTGTTCGGCGAGGATCTCGAAGAAATAGCTGTGCGAATCGATGATCCGCGTCTTGCCGTTCTCCAGTTCGACGATGTTGAGCGCATAGAAAACGCGGAACCCGCCGCCGGTGAACGGATGGTTCTTGGCGTACTCCCACGCCCAGCCCCACGCCTGGAATCGGCCCGCCGCGCTCTGGTCGCGCGCATCGCCCGAAGCGGTGATGGAACTCATGCGCTCCAGCCAGTCCGGCGGCGCGAAGGTGAAGATCGCCGCCCCGGCGATGGCCGCGACAATCACTGCCGGAACGCGGTGACGCGATTTCAGGACGTAGTAGCCATACGCCGCGACCCCGGCGATGAGCCCGGTGCGAGCCTGCGTGCCGATCACCAGCACCGCGCAGATGCCGATGAAAATGAGCGCCGCCGTCCGGTAGATCCGGTCGTTATAGAACGGCGCGAGCACCGAATGCTTGCCGACCCACGCGATCACGATGCCCGCCATGATCGCGCCGACGGAAAGCGTGCTGCCGTCCGCAAACAGATAATCGCCGCCAGAGCTGACGAGGCCGTACCCCCCGCCCGTGAGGAGCGTTTTCACCGCGCCCATGACGATCCAGTAGCTGATCGCCAGAACATAGATGCTGAGGAACGCCTCCAGCCGCGCGCGGCTATCCGTCATCAGATAGAGAACGCCCGCCATCACCACCGTCTTGATGGCGATGTTGTATTTCCACATGACGAGCGACGGCCCCGCCACGGCGAAGAAGTTCGAGGTGATCGTGATCCAGACGCCGTAGGCGCCGATCAGGAAGAGGCCGGGTCCGATCTTGGAAAACTTGTCCCGTTGCAGGAACACGAAGGCGAGCATGGCGGCGAGCGCCGTGATCCGTGGGAACTGCGCCTGCGCGAACGGACCGAACGAAACGGTGTTCGGCGGCAGATAGCTCGTCCACTCGTAAGCGAGGAGCGCCGCATAGGGCGTCAGCACCGTTGCAAGCAGGCTGAGAACGACGATGCAGGCGACGAGAACGGAACTCACGAGCGCCCCCCTTTGGCGGACGCCGGGACATCACGCGACAGATCGAACCCGCGCTTCCGGAACAATTCCGAGGCGAGGACGCCGGTCTCTTCGGCGTCGTCCTCGGTCTCCGCTTCGACGGGCCGCTTCGCCGCGGTTTCATTGACCGGCGCCGCGCGGCTTCGCTCCGCGCTGAAGGCCGACTGAAGAACCCGTTTCGGCTTTTTCTTGCGTGTCAGCAGGCTCGCGCCCTCCACGGTCGCCAAGCGAAGGAAGATGTAGATCGTTCCGACGGCCTGGATAATCAGAAGAGCGTAGGTGAGCATGAAACTTTCGAACGTCCGCGGTTTCGTCGCAGCATGGGAGGTTCTCCCGGCGATTTCTCACCGCTAAACCTTGATAAAGCGTCGCGTGCAAGTTTGAAGCCGTGCTTGCGCGTGGCAGACGGCTTGCAACGATCGCGAGAACCCGCGGCGTATCTTGGGGGGAGTAACATTGATGGCGACGAGCGAGACGCAGCCGGAGGCCGACGAACCCGCGACGCAGAGCGCGACGGCGGCGGCTGATCCAGCGCCGCAGCCAGCGACGGCGCTGGCCTTTTTCTGGTCGCCCGCGTGGCGCGCTCATATCATCGCCGCCGGCGCTTTTACGGCCGCTCTCATCGTTCTCTACGCGCCGACCTGGGGCTCCATGGTCGCGGTCTGGAAGAACTCCGTCACCTACAATCACGGCTTTTTCGTCGCGCCCGTCGCGCTCTTTCTCGCCTGGCTGCGCAAGGACCTGCTGGCGAAGGCGACGCCCTCCTTCGAGCCGCTGGCGGCCGTTCCGACCCTGGGCTTCGGGGCGCTCTGGCTTCTTGGCCATGCGGGCTACGTGCAGCTCTTCCAGCATGTCGGCGTCGTCGGCATGCTGGTCTGCGGCCTCGTCGGCGCGCTCGGGCGCCAGCCCGCGCGCGTCATCGCGTTTCCGCTCGCCTTTCTCTTTTTTCTCGTCCCGTTTGGGGACGAGTTCATTCCGGCGCTGCAGACCGTCACCGCCGACTTCACCGTTGGCTTCATGCGGCTCTTCGGCTTCGCTATCTATCGCGACGGCGTCTTTCTGGAGACCGTGGGCGGACGGTTCGAGGTTGCGGAAGCCTGCGCGGGCATCCGCTTCCTCGTCGCGAACGTCGTCATTGCGGCGCTCCTGTCGCACCTCAGTTATGATCGCTGGTGGAAGCACGCGGCCTTCATGAGCGTCGCGCTCATCGTCCCGATCATCGCCAACGGCTTCCGCGCCTTCGGCATCGTTCTCATCGCGACCCTGACGAACGGCGAAGTCGCGACCGGGGTCGACCACCTCGTCTATGGCTGGGGCTTCTTCGCGGCGATCATGCTGCTCCTCATCTGGATCGGGACGAGCTTCGCCGATCGCCGCGTGGGCGATCCGCCGGAAAGCCTCGCCCTGCCGCCGGCGCCGACCAGAGAGATGGGCGCCGCCCCGGCGCTCGGCGTGCTCGCCGCGGGCCTCTGCTTCGCCGGGCTTTACGGCTACGGCGTCGTCGATCGCGCGGGCGCCGACGGAACCGCGGCCCTGCTCGAACCTGCAAGCGAACTCGTCGAGCTCACTGACGACTGGACCGGCATCGCGCCAAAGGCCGATGCGACGGCGACGACGGCTTTCACGGTCGGCGGGGTTCCGGTGACGCTCTACCAGGCGACCTTCCTGCGCGAACGTCCGGGCAAGGAGCTCATCCACTCCCAGAACCGGTCTTATGACGGCGAGAAATGGCTTCGGTTTTCGACGTTCAATCGCCCGTTCGAGATCGCCGGCGAGACGAAACGCGCGCGCGTCGATGTTGTCGGGCGCTTCGGCGGCCAACGGCTTGCTCTGACGCTCTACCGCATCGGCGACACCTATTATGCGGACCCGAACAAGGTGAAACTTGAACAAGCGCTCCGCCGTCTGACGGGGCGCATCGAACCCGGCGCGCTCATCATCCTGAGCGTTCCGGTCGCCGGGACCGCCGCCTCGGATCGCCAGGCGGCGCTCGATACGCTTTCCACCGCGGTCGCTACGCTTCTGCCCGCGGAAATTTGAGGACCAGCCCATGTGCGGCGTCGCCGGCATCATCGATCTTCGCGAACGCCGACCGGTGGACAGTCGGCGTCTGCGCGCCATGACCGCCGTTCAGAGCCATCGCGGCCCGGACGGAGACGGCGAGTGGTATGAGCCGGGCGCGGCCCTCGGCCACCGCCGCCTCGCCATCGTCGACATCGACGGCGGCGCGCAACCGTTCCAGACCGCAAGCGGCGACCTCGTCCTCACCTACAATGGCGAGATCTATAACCACCTCGACCTTGTGGACAATCTGCAGGCGGACGGCCACCGGATGCGCACGCGCTGCGACACCGAGGCCCTCGCTGAGGTGATCGACCGCAAGGGCGCGGCGGGCGTGTCCGATATCGGCGGCATGTTCGCCTTCGCCGCATGGCGTCCCTCAGAGGGCGAACTCATTCTGGCGCGCGACCGGCTGGGCGAACGCCCGCTCTATTACGCCGTGACGCCGGACGGCTGGCTCGTCTTCGCCTCCGAAGTCGACGCCGTTCTCTCCTCCGGCCTCGTCGACGACGCTCTCGACGACGAAGCGATCGCGGATTTCTTCAGCTACGGCTACACGCCCGACCCGAAGACGATCTACAAGGCGATCCGCAAATTGCCGGCGGCGACGATCCTGCGCGTCAAACGCGGCGGCGATCCGCGTCTGGAGACGTATTGGCAACCGCGTTTCGAAGGCGCTTCGACGCTCACGTTCTCCGATGCGCGCGACGAACTTCTGGAGCGCCTTGATGCGGCTGTCAGCCGTCAGATGATGGCGGACGTGCCGCTTGGCGCGTTCCTTTCGGGCGGCGTTGATTCCTCCGCTATCGTTGGCTCCATGTCGCGCGCGAGCGAGCGCGCCGTCATCGCCTGCACCATGGGCTTCGCCGCGCGCAGCCACGACGAGCGCGCCCTCGCGCGCCGCGTCGCGCAGACCTTCGGCGCCGAGCACCATGAGGAGATCGTCGATTTCGATATCGACGGGCTCATCGACGATGTCGCCGCCGCCTACGGAGAGCCGTTTTCGGACTCCTCCGCCCTGCCAAGCGTCCTCCTCTGCCGCATCGCGCGCCGCCATGTGAAAGTCGCGCTTTCGGGCGATGGCGGCGACGAAGTGTTCGCAGGCTATCGGCGCTACCCGTTCTTCCAGTTCGAGGAGCGTATCCGCTCGGCCATTCCCAAGCCGTTACGCGATCACGTTCTCTCGCCGTTCGCCGAGGCTTATCCAAAGCTCGACTGGGCGCCGCGCTTCCTGCGCGCCAAGTCGACGCTTCAGGCGGTCTGCGAGGACGCAGCGCGGTCTTACTTCCGCTCCGTCGGCGCCTCGCCGCCTGAATATGTCCGTGAGCTGCTTTCCGGCGATCTGCGCGCCCGCCTCGGCGACTACGACCCGTCCGCCATCATCGCCGAGCACATGGCCGCCGCGCCGACTGACGATCCGGTTTCGCGCCTTCAGTACGCCGATATGAAGACCTGGCTTTCGGGGCGAATGCTGGTGAAGGTCGACCGCGCGAGCATGCGCGCGAGCCTCGAAGTGCGCCCGCCGATCCTCGACCACGAATTCGTCGACTGGTGCGGCGATCTTCCGCGCGCCTACAAGCTGGATGGCGGCGCGGGGAAGAAGATCTTCAAAGCGGCCTTACGCGGCCGCACGCCGGACGACATTCTGGATCGCCGCAAGTCCGGGTTCGATTACCCCGTGTCCGAATGGTTCCGCCGCCCCGAAAGCGCCCTTCCCGGCCGCCTGCGCAATGCGAGCGCTGCGCGCGAGAGCGGCGTGCTTGATTGGGCGTCGATTGAAACCATGCTCGCGCGTCATCTTTCCGGCGAAAAAGACCACGCGCAGGAGCTCTGGTCCGTCGTCATGTTCGACGGTTTCCTTTCCGGTCGCGCCGGATGGCGCGCGGATTATCGCGAACTGGCGCCAGCAGCCTGAACGAAAAAGCCCGCGGCGCGCCGCGGGCTTAGACGTCGTGATGTGAAAATCCGTCAGAGAAGCTCGCCGATCAGTCCGTTATCCGTCGGCGCCCATTCCATCTGCGCAAGCGGGGCGCCTTCAAACCCGCCGCCAGCCGGCGCCTCGTCATAAGCCTCAGACAGGGTCGCGACCGCGGATTTCGCCGCGCCGGTCGCTTCGCCGAAGATCAGATCGAACAGATTGTTGATCGGGCCGCTCTCCACCGATTGCTGATAATCGGCGATGATCTCGTTATAGAGATCCTCATAGAACGCCGTATCGACTTCGAAGACGCCGGATATGAAGGTCTCGGAGTCCACGAAATAAACGCCGTCCGTAAACTGCACGATCTCGAAGCCCGAAAGCGTGACGTTCGGCCCGGAGGTATCGCGCAGAACGATCGAGCTTGTCTGGAAGATGATGTCCGTGAAATCACCGAATGATCGATCTATGACTGCAACGTCGAACCCGCGCCCGCCGTTCGCTTTCTCACTGTACTGACCGATCTCGCCCAGAAATACGATGTCGTCGCCATCGCCCGCGTGAACCTGGTCGAACGAGACGTCTCCGCCGAAGATTACGTCATCGCCTTCATACCCGAGAACGATGACCGTACCGGGGGTCTGGCTTTCGACGATGATGATGTCGTCCCCGCCATTGCCGGAAACGTGCGTCCGCGAGCCGACCGCGACGATCGTGTCAGCGCCGTCGCCGCCTGAAATCGTCTGCACGCCGGTTCCGACCGTCGAGTAAATCGTGTCGTTTCCGCCGCCGCCGAAGACCGCCGTGTAGTCCGCCCCCGCATCGACGACGAGACGATCCGCCGTGTCGTCACCTTCGACGACCTGCACCGGGTGCTCAGCGCCGTTGTTGTCCAGGAACGACCCGGCGTTGAACGGCAGATTGATGCCAAGGCCGCCGTTGACGGCCCATTCGGTGACTTCGCCGAGACCGTACTGGAACCGGAAGTACCCGATGACCGGCGAAATCGAAACGCCGACCGCGGTCTCCACCGCCGTATTGGAGATGTTCACGACGAGGCCGCTCTCATTGATCACGAACGCGCCGGTTCGTGATGCGGTGAGCGTGTTGGAATCGATCACGACATCGTACTGGCTGCCGCCGTTACGCGTATCGCGGTAGATGATGGAGGCGCCGCCCTCATCGAAGAAATCGTTCTCGTGCACGAACGCGTCGCCGCCGCCGGTGATATCGATCGCCGCGACGGACGCGATGCCGTTATCGGAGAACAGGGAGCCGACGACGACCGTTTCGTCCGTAATCCCCTTGACGTCATGTCCGGCGATGGTGCCGATGAACTGGCTGTCAACGACGACCAGCTTACCTGCATCGTCGAAGCCGCCATTGCCGAAATAGATGCCATGGCTCGGCGGCGACTGGTCGTAGCCGTTCCCTTCGAAGCGGGAATTATAAACGTAGAGCTCGGAGCCTTCGCGATTGCCGCCGAAGATGCCCATCTCGTTATTGGTGAACACGCTGTCGACGATGACCGTCTTGTCGTTGTGCACGCGCACGCCGGCGCCGTTCTTGGCGCTGACGGCGGCGCCGTCGAAGTGCAGGTTCTCGATATAGACGGACCCGGCCGAAGGCTGCAGCTCCAGCAGCGCCTTGCCGCCCGGCACCAGGCCGTTGGTCTCGGGCGAAAGCGCCGGGTCCCAGCGGATCACCGGCGGCGGATCGCCGATCCCGATGATGGAGAGCGAATGGCCGACCTGGGTGACGTCGTTCACGTATTCGCCGCCATCCACATAGATCGTATCGCCTTCCGATGAGGCGGCGACCGCTTCGGAGAGGGTCGCAAACGGATGACCCTCGCCGACCCAGAGCTCGTTCCCCGAACCCTGCGGACGTTCCGGGCGCGTCAGGTCTTCCGCATAGCGCGCAAGCATCGCGTCGGCGTCCGCGCTCGATTCGCCGGGGGTTTCCGGCGGGGTCGCGGGAGGCGTGGTCGGAGTTTCCGTCTCCGGAGGGGATGGCGGCGTCGTCGGCTCCGGCGGCGTTTCGCCAACTGAAAAGAGGAGGTCCGTTAGCGACACATCTCCATCGGCGAAGCGGACCGTCTCAACGTAGAGAAGCTCGTCTTCGCCGTCGCGGCCGCTGGTTCCGTCCGAGATGAAAACCGAGCCGTCCTCGACGCGGACCGTGTAGTCGTCCCGGTCTCCGGTGAAGACCGCGACGTCCTCTCCTTCGCCGCCGTGGAGGAAGTCGTCGCCCGCACCGCCGCTCAGCGTGTCGTCGCCTTGGCCGCCGGAAATGACGTCCACGCCGTCGCCGCCGGAAAGATCGTCATCGGCTTCGTCGCCGAAAACCTCGTCGTCGACAGACGCGTCGCCATTGCGCGCGTTCAGAATGAATTCGCGAACGACCGCATCGACGGTTCCGGAATTCGCTTCTGCTTCGCCTGATCGGAATTGGCGCAGGAGAGCGAGGCGGAAAGGTCCATTGAAATTGAAAATGCCGTCCTGATTGGTGAGCGCCGCCAGCGCCGGGGCTTCCGACGACGAAAGAAACGGAACGGCGCCGCCAGCGTCATCATTCGCGTCGTCGTCGTCGTCGCCAAATCCATCGAGGATCGGGGGGACGCTCTGGAGATCTTCGAGCGCACGTGCGCGAAGCGCTTGAAAGAGGGCTTTAAACGCCGCCATGAAAAACCTGTCCGCTTCGACAACGCCCCCGCGTCATCTTGGAAATACTCTGCCCGCGCCATGCCCCGGCGAACGCGACTAAAGCAGCCGCGCCCTTAGAGATCCCCAAGACCCCAACCAGCATTCGACATGCATTCGATTCGAATTGGCGCGCTTCTTTTTCGCCACGATGTGGAAAACTGGATACGCCCTCAAAACGATCGATGGCCAGCGTTTCATGTGCGTTTGGGGCGAAAAACAGGCGGATTCAGGTCAATTGTGTTTTTCTATCCACCGTTTCGCCATACGCGCGATTCGCCGCCCGGTTGCGCCGATGGTCTTCCGTTCAAATTCCAGGGATGCGAGGCGCCGGGTCGGCGATGCGAGGCGCGATTTATAGCCTCCCTCGCCCGCGAGGAGATCGTAGGCTTTTCCGCCCGCCGCGAGTTGCGCCTCGGCGCTCAGGACATGGGCGAGCAGGCCCCGCTTAATTCGATTATCGTCAAATGGTTTGAAGCCCGTCTGATAATTGAAGACCGTGCCGCGCCAGAGGAGTTGGTAGAGAACGCCGACCGCCTCACCGTTCGCTGAAACCGTCTCCAGCGCATAGTCGAGCCCCCATTCCGGTCGGGCGCGGGCGTTTTCTCTGAGGGCCGCATGAAAGGCGAGGAATTTCTCGTTCCCGAAGGCGCCGCCGGTTCGCTCCGCATGGGCCGCATCATGAAGCTCGGCGAGTTTCTCCCACGCGTCTTTTTCCTCCGCCTGCGTCTCAGCCCGGCGAAACGTCACGGCGCCGTCCCCCGCGAGCAGACGCTCCGAGCGTCGGATCTGTTGACGCGCGCCGGAGGAAAGACCACTGAGAACATCGCCGCCGCCAGCGCGGACCGCTTCCAGATCGATGACGTAGGACTCTTTGCGGTCGAGCACGCGCACGAAGTAACCTGCCTCGTCCGCCGCCTGTTCGGCGGCGGCGACAAGTCCTTCCACCGCAGCGCGTATACGGACCTTAGACGGCTTTCCGGCGAAAAGGAGCCCGACCGCCGCCACCCGATCCGCTTCATCCGTCAGAAGATCAACATCTTCTGGATAGACCGCGTCGGCGTCACGGTCGCCGGTTTCATAGAGATAGAGGGACGCCCCAGCGTCGCGGCGCTGAAAATAGAGCCCGACCGGTTGTTCGTCTTTGTAGATTGCAAAAGGTTGCGCCTCCGCGGGCGCCGTCCTGAGGCGCCCTAGGATCCACGTGGCGGAAAGAAACGGGCCGACATCCCGACCCGCAACCGCCGCCGCCCAGCGTTCCGCGAAATGCTCGGCGTTATCGATCGGTCGCGTCGCGAACGCCGTCATCGCGCGGCGGCACGCATGAGGGCGTCGAGGCGCGCAACCATGGTTCTCACATCGAAGCGCGCTTCGGCGACCGCCCGGTTCGCCGCGCCGAGACGCGCGCGTAGCTCCGCGTCATCGATCAGCTTCGACATGGCGGCGACGAAATCGGCTTCAGCCTCGCGCACGACGACAAAGGGCCGGTTCTCCGCACTCACCATCTGCGCGACATCGCCGACATCGGTGGAGAGACACGCCTTGCCGCAGGCCATCGCCTCGATAAGGCCGATGGGCATCTGCTCGGTGTCGGAGGAGAGCGCAAAAGCGTCGAAGCCGCGCATGGCCGCCTCCGGCCGGTCAATGCGGCCGGTGAAGACTACCTTGTCCGAGATGCCGCGTTCGGTCGCCTCGGCCTCCAGCGCCGGGCGCTCCGGGCCGTCGCCGACGATGACGAGCTTCGCGTTCCGTCCGTCTGCGGCGCGATGAAAGACGCGGACGAGCCGTTTCAGGTTCTTTTCAGCCCTGAGCGCCCCGACGGAGCCGATGACGACTTCGTCTTCGCCCGCATACGACCGATCGACCGGGCCGTCAGGCGAGAACCGCGTCAGATCGATGCCGTTCTCGAAGTGCTCGACGCGCGTTGAGGGAATGCTCCAGACATCGCGCGCGATGCGCTCAAGGACGTGCGACGGCACGACGACTTTCGTGCGCGGGCCGAGCGCAAGCTTTCGCGCCCAGATGCGGCGCTTGATGAAATCGCCGTCCGCCTCTTCCGGACCGAAACCGTCTTCGAAATGGAGATGCCCGGCGATGGGCGCGACCCGATTGAGGAGCGCCCATTCGATGGCGCCCCAGTTATAGGTGCACAGAACGTCCGGCTGGATCTCCTGCGACAGGCGTCGGGCGAGAGAAATGTTTTTTATGCTCAGCGTCGCGTTCTTCTGCAACGGCAGATGGTGGACGTGCAGATTGACGCCGTCATCGATCAGGGCTTCCGCATCCGTGCGGTCGTCCATGGCGACGAGATGGTGCTCATAGTCCGCGCCGAGCGCGTTCGCGAGAGTGGCGAAGCGCACCTGCGGGCCGCCGAAAGCGAAGGTCGAGAAAACGTGGAGGACCTTCAGCGCTTGCGTCATGACCGATCAGAGCCCCGCAAAGGCGCGGCGCTGGAACTCGCCGCGATCGGCGACGGGCGCCCAGCCGAGCGCCTGCTTTTCCATCGACGTATCAAACGGCGAAACGAGCCCGCGCGATTTCAGATCGTAGACGGAGGGGAACGGCACATTGCGCCCGGCGATGCGCTTCACGCTCCATTTCACGACCTCGCCCGCCTGCTGGCGCGCGATGGACTGCGGACGGAAGCGCAAGGGCCGGCCCGTCGCGTCCGCCAGAGCGGCGACGTATTCGCGCGCGTTGGGTCGCGCGTCGCCGACGAGGTTGAAGGCGCGCCCGGCGAGTTCCGGCTTCTCCATGGCGAGAATGAGCGCCGAGGCGACATCGTCCACGAGGACGAAGGGCAGCGCGTTTTTGCCCGCGTTCCAGCCGAGACAATAGGTTTCGGAATTGAACAGTCCGAGCCCGGAATGGAAAGGCGGGCCGCCTGCGCCGACGACGACGCCGGGGCGGTGGATGGAGATGGGGAGCCCTTCTTCCCGATGCCAGCGCATCATTTCATCTTCGGCGTAGGTTTTCGCGCGCGCATAGTCGGCGCGTTCGTCCCGGCGCGGATCGACCGGCGTCTCCGCCGTGATCGTCCGATCCGGGTCGCCGAGATAAAGCGCGGCGATAGAGCTGACGAAGAGGAGATGCTCGACCTTCGCGGATTTCGCAGCTTCGGCGACCTGCACTGCGCCGCCGACCATGGCCGCGCGGATCGCTTCAAAATCCTCGCCGCCGCCGCCATGGGCGAGGTTGACGAGCACCGGCGCACGGCCCGCGAGATCGGCCATGAAAGCCGCATCGCGCATATCGCCGCGGAAGACGCCGACATTCGGATGGCGATAGAGGTCGGAGAGATTGTTCACCGAGCGGGCGGCGACGGCGACGCGCTTTCCGGCGTCCGTCAGCTGGCGGACGAGCGCCGCGCCGATGAAGCCCGTGCCGCCGAGCACCACCGCGTCATAGCGCGCCGAAGCGTCGGGCGTCGACACCTTCGGAACCGGCTTGATGTCCGGCGCCGCATCCGCCGCGATGTCCTCGCAGGCTTTAACGAGCGCGCGGCCGAAGGAGCCGTCCAGATCCTCCGCCGACGGTTTGGCGAGGTCGTCATAGAAGGCGTCGACATTGCCTTTGATGGAGCGGAAAAACGGATCGGCGCGGCCGAGGATCTTCACCTGCGCGCCGAGATAGCGGGCGGCGTCGAGCTTGCTTTGCCAGATCAGCGAGAGCCCGCGGCCGACGCCGTCGCGGAAGCGGTCGTAGAATTCAAGGTACGCGCCTGGCTTGGACGCGGTCACCTTCGCGGAGATCATGTCCGCTTCCAGCATGCCGTCCGGCCCGACCACCGTCAGCGTCCAGACGGGATAGCTCGCGCCGAGGGCGATGTGCAGCTGCGCCGGGCCCTTCGTGCACTGAAGATTGACGAGCCAACCCGTGGCGATCTTCACGCCTTCACCGCATTCGGCGGGAGGCATGGCGACCGCGGAGACGTGTTCAATCGGCCCCATCACGTCCGCGATCTGAGAGAGCGGGTGCACGGCCTGTTCGAGCAGCAGATTGAGCGGGGTGTCGAACATCCAGTGGCCGAGGGCGCGCGCCGCGAGCTGGCGCAGCGGCATCACATAACGCAGCTGGCAGGAGGTCACCGGTCCGATATCGCCGCGCGTCACGCGGTCGGCGAGGCGCGCATGGGCCGGCTGGCGGATGAAATTCTGATTGACGCGGAGCTTCGCCCCGCCTTTCGCCGCGGCCGCCTGCAGCTCGGCGCACTCGGCGTCGGTTTCGGCCATGGGCTTTTCGAGGAACACCGAAACGCCGGCTTCAAGCAGCGGCTTTGCGACGGCGTAGTGCGTCGCCGGGGGCGTCAACACGTGCGCGACGTCGATCCCGCCGGCGTCCAGCATCTCCTCAAGCGAGCCGAATGTCCGCTCAGCCTTCCAGCGCTTGGCGAACCCCGTCCGGCGGCCTTCGCTGACATCGACCACGGCCGCGAGGCGAGCGTCCTTACGTTTGGCGAGAGCTTCGGCGTGGACGTCGGCAATGAAGCCGGCCCCGATGAAGGCGGTAGAAAGCATGGTTAATTCATCCTTGCGGGGTTGGTCGGCGCGGCGGGCATAGCAAGGCATTGCATTGCAAAAAAGCGTCCAGACGCGGTTAAAACGCGCGCCGCTGGCGCAGATTTATGACGCGGCCTAGGTGATGGGCATCATGACTGACGCAAAACCCCTCCTCCTTCGCGCCCTCGCGGGCGAAAAACTGGCGACGCCGCCGGTCTGGCTCATGCGCCAGGCGGGACGCCATCTGCCGGAATATCTGCAGCTGCGCGCAAAAGCGCGCGACTTCATGGACTTCTGTTTCAGTCCGGACCTTGCGGTCGAGGCGACGCTGCAGCCCGTTCGCCGGTACGGCATGGACGCGGCGATCCTCTTCTCCGATATCCTGACCATTCCGCACGCCCTCGGGCAGGAAGTGCGCTTCGAGCCGGGCGAAGGACCTGTTCTTGGCCCCGTTTCGGATGCGGATCTTTCCGCCGCCGCCGCGGTGGACCGCGTGCGCGAGCGCCTTCAGCCCGTGTTTGAGACCGTGCGCGGGGTGCGTTCGGCGCTTCCGAAAGGTGCGGCGCTCATCGGTTTCGCCGGGGCGCCGTGGACGCTGGCGACCTACATGCTCGGCGGCCGCGGAACCGAAGGCCGCGAGGCCGCGATCCGCATCGCCTACTCGGACCCCGAGCTCTTCGAGGCGGTCATCAGCGCCTGCGTCGCGGGCGTGACGGCGCTGCTCATCGAACAGGCCCGCGCCGGGGTGCAGGCCGTGCAAATTTTCGACAGCTGGGCGGGCGACTGCCCCGCCGCGCTTTATGATCGCGCGATCGCCAAACCGACGCGGAAGATCGTCGACGGCGTTCGCGCCGCCGCGCCGGACCTGCCCGTCATCGGCTTTCCGCGCGGCGCCGGAACCTTCCTCGCGCGCTATCGGAAGGACACGGGCGTCGACGCCGTCGGCATCGACGAGCGGGCCGACCTCAACTGGGTCGCGGCCTATGTCGCCTCAGACGGACCGGTGCAGGGCGCCCTTGATCCGCACGCCCTCATTCTCGGCGGCGAGGCGCTGGAGCACGGCGTCGAGGCGGTGAAAACCGCTCTCGCCGGTCGACCGTATGTCTTTAATCTCGGCCATGGGGTGCGGCCGGAAACGCCGATCCCCCATGTCGAGCGTCTCGTGGACCTGGTGCGCGCGTCCTGACGGCCCTTTCTTCCTTCTCCGCCCCTCTGCGGGCGGCGGTCGTCGGCGCGAGCGGCGGCGTCGGCGGCGCGGTCGTCCGACGGCTTGCGACGGACCCGGCGGTCGGCGAGGTGCTCGCCCTGTCGCGAACAGGCGCCGGTGCGTTCGACGGGCCGGTCCGCACCGGGAAAATCGACATCGAAGATGAGGCGAGCATCGAAGCGGCGTTCCGGGATGAAGGCCCGTTCGATCTCGTTTTCGTCGCGACCGGCGTTCTCCATGGCGACGGCTTCCAGCCGGAAAAAACCTGGCGCCAGATCGACGCCGAAGCCTTCGCCAGGGTCTTCGCCATTAACGCGACCGGCCCCGCTCTCGTCGCCAAGCACGCCCTGCCGAAACTGCGCGATGACGCCAAGTCCGTTTTCGCGGCGCTTTCAGCCCGCGTCGGATCGATTTCAGACAATGGCTTCGGCGGCTGGCACGCTTATCGGGCGTCAAAGGCGGCGCTCATTATGCTGATCAAAAACTTTGCCATCGAGCTCGCCCGGAAGAACGAGCGCGCCATCGCCGTGGGGCTGCACCCCGGCACCGTGGACACTGCGCTGTCGGAGCCCTTTCAGCGCAATGTCGCCGAGGGAAAGCTGTTCACGCCCGATTATTCCGCCGAGCGGTTGTTGGCGGTGATCGACGGGCTGAAGGCGGAATCAAGCGGCCGCTGCTTCGCCTGGGATGGCGAAGAAATCGCTCCGTAAACTCAGTAAATCTCTTTCTTCCTCTCCCCCGTTTACGGGGGAGGTGTCCGCGAAGCGGACGGAGGGGGCCGGTGCGGTCTTCCCGTTTTGTACAAAACCTGAATATCGCCAGCCCCCTCCGACCCGAGCCGCGCTCGGCCCACCTCCCCCGCAAGCGGGGGAGGAGAAGAGCTTTGTTCTTACGATGAAGAACTAGGCCGCGCAGCCCAGGACGCCGACCACCGGGGTCACCACTTCCCAGCCGTCATCACGCGTGAGGGTGATGCGCGCGGCGCGGGTGTAGACGCCGCCGTCGAAGGGCGCGCCGGTTTCGGTAAGGACGTGTACGGAGATCGCCGGCGCGTCGGCGGCGGCCGGGCGGAAAGTCTGCTCCAGCTGCTGTCCGAAAACGGAGCGTCCGCGCGCCTCAGCGAGTTCCAGCGCCACCATCGCGCCGCGATAGCGCACCTCAGCGCCCTTCGCTGCATTGGAGCGGAAAATGAGCTGCGGTTCGCCCGCGACGGAACGCGTCCACAGGAGCGCGCCGCAGGTTCCCTTTTCAAGGCCGCCCGGCGGGATGGAGCCGAGAGCGGGCTCCGCGCCCGGCGCTTCGGCGACGATCGGCGCGTCGCCGGAGGTGGCGCAGGCGGCGAGCGCGAGAACCGAACAAAGGGCGATAAGGCGTGTCATGACTGTCCTCCGCGAGCGGCGGCGAGACGCCCGTCGAGGGCGTAGGAGAAGCTTTCGTCGGCGCCTGCGAAGCCAAGCATCGGCAGGAGCGAAGAAAGCGAGGGGTCCTGCGTGCGCACCGACAGGCGGAGCGCATAGGAAAGATCCGGATCAAGGCGGAGGCTCATCACGATGCGGTCCGCCTCCTCCCCGCCTTCCAGATCGACGACCAACGCGTCGCCGTCGCAGCGGAGCGGGCCCGCGAGCGAGGGCGCTTCCCCGCGCATGGCCTCGGCGGTTTCTTTCAGAGCATCGGTCGCGACACGCGCCTCAGCGCGTTCGCAGCCCCTGGGACCGAAGACAACACGGTCGACATCGGCTTCGACGACGCCGGAAAAACTCAGTCGACTGAAATAGTAGGCGAAGCGCGAAAGATCGACGACGAAGCGCGCATCCTCCACCACGACTTTGCGATCCAGACCGATGGAGGCGCCGCCGCGGCCGAGCACGCCGTCGCCGTCGATGGCGAAGGTGAGCCGCGCGCGGCCGCCGAGGAGCGCCATGGGGTCGGCGGCGACGTCGACGTCGCCGAGATCATGCCCGTTGGCGCGCGCGCCGATGAGGCGCCCGTCCCAGAGCGTGCCTTCCGCGCGGGCGTAGGAGAGCCCGCCTTTTTCAAGTCCCGCCCAGCCGACCACCGCGGCGAGCGGCAGCTTGGCGATGACGAGGACCGCGGCCAGCGCCGCGGCCGCGATCGCGAGGAGAGACGTCGGAACCCGCATCACGCCCCCGCCGAGAGGGTGACTTCGACCGAGACCCGTCCGTCGCCGCGGCGGGAGACGAGCGAGGCTTCCTCTACGGAGAGCCCGTGCTCGCGCTCCGCCTTGAGAAGCCAGTCGTAAACGTCCGTCGCCGGCGCTTCGTCGATCCAGACGCGTACGGCGGTCTCGCCTTCGGGCTGAAGCCGGGAGATTGACAGGCCGGCGGCGCGGGCCGCGCCGGCCGTTGCAGCGCGCAGGCCCGCCGCGCTCTGGTTCGCGGGGCGGCTGTTCTGCTGTTTCTGCGGCGCGCCCGTCGCGGCGCGGGCGCGGGCGGCGGCGCGTTCGACGTTCACGAGATCATCGCCCGTGCGCAGCCATGCCCGTTCGGCGTTCGCGCGGGCGCTCAGCAGCGGATTGACGCCTCCATACCAGCCGCCGACGAGGACGAGGATCGCCGCCGCCGCGCCGATGAGCGCGCGTTCGCGCAGTGAAAGACCGGACCAGAAGGCGTTCATCGCGGCCTCACGATCAGGGTCGAGACGATCGCCCCCTGTTGCTGGCGCGTGCTGGATTCCTCCAGCGTGAACCCGCGCTCTGAAAGGACGCGTCGGATCGTGTCGATATCCTCAAAGGTCGGGTACTGAATTTCAACGGAAGCTTCGCCCGCGCCGTCGCGGTCGGAGAAACGGATGCTCGAGAGCCGCGCGCCGTCGAGGCTGTCGGACACCGCTGCGAACGCGTCGGAGACGGAGAGAAAGAGCGATCCCCCGCCCCCCGCGACGCGCGCGGCCTGACGGCGCGATTGCCCGGCGATGTCGCCGACCCGGCGCACGCCGGGAAACGCGTCGGCGAAGACGTCTTCTGCGCGATCACGGTTCGCCTCGGCGGCGGCGTTGTAGCGGACGATGTCGGCGATCGCGCCCGCGATGAAGAAGAGCGCGGCGGCGGCGGCCATGGCGGCGGCGGGACGCCATGGCGCCAGAATGCGGCCCCACGGCGTTTTCGGCGCGAAGGCGCCCTGGCGGAGATCAAGATCGGCGCTCGCAAGCCCGTCCGACAGCGCCGCCAGCGTCGAGCGTCCCGGCGCGCGGGCGATGCGGACGACCTCCAGCCCCTCGACGCCCGGATCAAGATCAACCGGCGCGCCGATGAGGATGAGGCGTTCGCGCCCGTCTTCTGCGGCGAGTTGCGCGGCGATGGCGGTCGCGAGGTCCCATTCGGAGGCGAAGCCGGTCGCGCCGCTGCGGACGATGGCGCGCGCCTCATCAAAGAAAACACGAACGGCGTCGGCCTCGTCGTCCATCAACCGGTGATCGGGAACGATGCGCCCGATCTCGAGGCCTGCGCTTTCCGCATCGGCGAGCCAGCTGCTGAGCCGGTCGCGATCCGCCATGGCGACGGCGCGCATGCCTTCGCCCACCGACGGGCCGAGGGCGACGTGGAGCGCGTCGAGGTCTTCGGCGAGATCGTCTTCCAGCGCGAAACCGGCGGCGGCGCGGGCCTGACGCGTCGCGCCCGCCGGCGCCTGCACGGCGCGCGCGGGGGCGAGCTCGCCGGGCGCGATCAGGGTCGCCGGCTGGCCGAGCGGCGCGACGGCGGCGAGATCGGCGAACGTCTCCGCGACGCCTTCGGCGCCGTCGCCGCGGCGCCAGCGGACCGGCCCCTCCGGCGCTTCGCCCGGATAGATGAGAAAACTCTCGCTCAACCTTCGGCTCCCAAATGGCGCGATGACGTCGTCACGCGCCCCTGATCGGACATGGTCAACGCCGCGCCCGCCTCCATATACGCCCCGTAATACGCCACACGCGTTGTTATTCGGTAATACTTCGACCAGACCTGCACCGGCGCGCCCTGTTCACGCTGAAACGGGGTCGGCGTGTTCGGGTCCGGCTCCGTCGCGACGGCGCGCAGGGCGTCCCAGAAGTCGCCCGCGCTCTCATACCCTTCAGGCGGGATCGAGGCAGCGAAGCGCGCGGCGTCCCGCGGGCTCGCAATGCGCCCGTCCGCCAGCATGTAAATGATCGGCCCATGGGCTTCCGTGAGGAGGTTCACGTTCACCGGGCTCGGCGCGACGCCCTGAACGCCCGGATGCGCGCAGAGATAGGGCGCGACGGCGGCGTAAACCTCCCGCGTGTAGCCGCGCACGGCGCGCAGTTCGCTGACGTCCACGAACAGGGTGTCCGCCGTCGCATAGGGCGGCTTCAGGGCGCGATAATGGTTGTCCTCCGCCCCGACCGGCGAGCGGATATCGTCCGTATCGAGCCAGTCGACGACGCCGTCGATGAGCGCCTGGCCTTCACCGCCCGAAACGCCGATGGCGGCGAGAAGCAGGCGGTACTGGTCCACCGCATCCGGATCGACCCGGTAGTCGCCATTGTCGAGGCGCACGAGGCTGTTGAGGTTGAAGCAGCGCGTGTCGTCCTCGATGCGGGCGGTGATCTCGCCGCCCTCGATGGGAAAGCGCGTCGGCGCCGTGTTCCATTGCGCCTCCGCGGTCTGACGGAAGGTGCGCTCAGCGCCCGTGGCCAGCGCGTCGTATTCTGTCTGCAGCAGCGCCTTCGCGAGGCTCTCCGCGCCGAGGGCGTGCCAGCGCGCCTGATCGCGCGCGGCGACATTCGCCGTGCGGCGGACGGCGAAGGCGAGATCATCGACCAGCGCCACGGCGATGACGGAGGCCGTCGCCGCGAGAATGAGGACGATGAGGAGCGCCGCGCCCCGTTGGTTCCGCCGCCGCTCGGTCATAGCTCGGCTCCGATATCGAGCGCGCCGGTGTAGAACTGCATGCGGACGGAGCGGCCATCTTCGAAGTCGAGAATGAGCGCCGTCGCCGAGGGCGGGCGATAGAGCCCGGCGCCGAGACCGCCCGCGCCCGTACGGAACGGCCAGACGTTTCGCCAGGCGGGGTAGTCATAAAACTCGAAGCGCGCGTCCGCGAGACCGTGAATGAGCGTGCGCGCGGTCTCCGGCGTCTCGTCGGTCGAATCAATCCGCGTGCGCGCGATGCGCTTCAGTTCGCCCTCGTCATAGACATAGCGCACGCGCTCCAGCGCGCCGCGATCGTCGATCCGACCCGGATTGGATTTCCCGCGACGGGTGAGGATGAGGCGGACGTCGCCTTCTTCGCGCGGGGCGCCATTGACGAAGAGATCCTCCCCGCCCTGAAAATTGATGGCGCCGCGACCGTCATCATAGACCGGGCGCCCGACCGGCTGGGCGAGGTCCTGGGCGAGGATGGTGCGCGCGAGCTGCAATTCGCCCGTGCGGTCGAGGCTCTCGGAAATCGCCTCGCGGCCCGTCACCGTCGTCGCGAGAATGGCCGTCGCCGCGAGGCTCACCACCGCGAACACCGCGAGGGCGACGAGGGTCTCGACGAGCGTCAGCCCGCGCTGGGTATGGCGCTCCGACGTCATTGGGCGCGCGTCCGGACAAGGGTGCGGCTCGCAAGCGTCTGGCGCCCGTCCTCCAGCCGCACGGCGATCTCGATGCGGACGAGCCCCGGTATCCCGGTCTCCACCGTCGTGCGGGTCCATTCCCAGATGCGGCCGTCGAGATTGGTCGATCCCGTCTCGACGCCGAGATCCGGCGCGCCCGGCTCGACCATGGTGTCGACGGCGGCGTTCTCGGCGACGATCTCCGCGGCGAGGCGGTCCTCGATCTGCACCGCCGTCGCGCCGTCGACCGTCATCAGGCGGAGGAGCGCCAGCATGACGACGGAGAGGATCGCGAGCGCGACCAGCACCTCGATGAGCGTGAAGCCTTTAACGCCGCGCACGGCTCGCCTCCGCGCCGCCGACGCCGTCGGTCCGAACGACCCAACCGGCGTCCCGGCCGGCCAGCTGAAATTCAAGAATGGGCGCCTCGCCCGTCTCCTCGAAGAGGAACTGCGGCGCCTCCAGGGTGAGGTTGTCGTTCTCTTCCCCGTCCGACGAACCGGATTTCCGCTCGACCGGCTTCAGAACGGCGCCGTCCGCATAGACCGTCACCGGCGCGGCGAAGGTTCCGGGCGCGAGCGGGCCGTCCGTGATCGGCGCCCAGACCTGCTCCGCATAGGTCGCGAAGCGGTAGGTTTCGCCATCGATATCGAGGCCGACGGGACGACCCGAGAGGATCGCCTCCTCGCTCGCCCGACGCAGCTGCGCGGCGAAGCGTCGGCTTTCCAGCTCGGTTTCGGAGCGTCCGACGGGAACGGTCAGGAGAACAGCCGCGCCCGCGACCCCGATGATGACCAGCACCACCAGAAGCTCGACGAGGGTGAAGCCCCGCGCGCGCTTATTCCCAATTGCCGATATCGGCATCAAGCCCCTCGCCGCCCGGACGGCCGTCGGCGCCGTAGGAGAAGAGGTCGATCTCCCCGTTCTCGCCCGGGTAAACATACTGGTACGGATTGCCCCACGGATCGAGCTCGATGCGGCGCACATAGCCGCCCGGCCGATACCGGTCCGCGCGGGCGACGC
Source organism: uncultured Caulobacterales bacterium (assembly GCA_964342855.1). Taxonomy (GTDB): domain Bacteria; phylum Pseudomonadota; class Alphaproteobacteria; order Caulobacterales; family Parvularculaceae; genus JBCBJX01. The sequence goes on along the minus strand of CAYFIB010000009.1, from coordinate 20,483 downwards.
CGGCGGGAACGCTGACCAGCGCCTCCAGCCCATGGTCCGTCGTCGGATAAGCGAGCATGTCGAGGCGATAGCTCTGCAGCGCCTGCTCATAGGTCGCGATGTCCGTTTTCGCCTTGGTGACGAGCGCGCGGTCCTGCGCCGGCAGGACGTTGATGACGACGAGGGTCGCAAGGACGCCAAGGATCACGATGACGACCAGAAGCTCGATGAGGGTGAAGCCGCGCTGGCGGCGTTTGCGGGTTTCGGTTCGGTTCGACATGGGTTCTCCGGTCTTTTGCATCAGCCGAGCGCCATGGTGTTGAGGCTCAACACCGGCGAGAGGATCGCGAGCACGATGAACAGCACCACGCCGCCCATGACAATGATGATGGCGGGTTCCAGAAGCTTCAACGCCGCGTCGACGACGCGCTCGAAATCGCTCTCCAACTGGTCCGCCGAGCGCGCGAGCATGGGGGCGATCTGGCCGGAGCGCTCGCCCGCCGCGATCATGTAGACGGTCATGGAGGGCAACGCCTTCGCCTTGCCGAGGGCCGCCGACAGCGCGACGCCCTCGCCGACGCCGACAGCGGCTTCTTTCAGGCCCTTCGCCATGGCCGTGTTGCCGACCGTGCGCGTCGCCGCGCGCAGGCCGTCGAGGAGCGGCGCGCCGGAGGCCGTGAGCGTCGACAGCGTGCGCGCGAACCGCGCCGCCTCCTGCCCGCGCACCAGATTCCCGATGATCGGCGTTTTCAGGAGCCACCCGTCGAAGGCGAGACGCGGCCCTTCCTCCTGCAGCACGCGCCAGCCGACGACGCCAGCGATGAGGAGCGCGAGCGCAAGCCAGAGCCCGAAAGCGTTGAGGAAGCCCGATATGGCGATCAGCGCCCGCGTCACCGCCGGGAGATCGGCGCCGATGGTCGAGAACTGATCGACCACTTTCGGCACGACGAAGGTGAGGAGCGCGATGACGACGAGGATGGCGATGACCGCAAGCGCCGCCGGGTAGACCGAGGCCGTCAGCGCCTTGGCGCGCAGGCGGGCGGTCTTCTCCAGCATGTCGGCGAGGCGCTCCAGCACCGTCCCGAGATCGCCGGAGGTCTCCCCCGCCGCGACGATGGAGCGATAGAGCGGCGAGAACGAAGCCGGGTGCTCGGCGAGAGCGTCCGACAGGCGCCAGCCCTCCGAGACGCGGCCGCGCACGGCGAGCACGATGGATTTGACGGTCGGTTTGTCCGTCTGCCCCGCGACGGCGCGCAGGCTTTCCTCCACCGGAGCCGACGCCGCGACGAGGGTCGCGAGTTGACGCGTGAAGAGGACAAGATCGGCGTTGGAGAGTTTCCGCTTGCGGATGAGCGCGCCGATGTCCTGGGAGAGCGGCTTCGCCTCCCCCGCCTCGGCGATGGAGACCGGCGCGAGTGCGCGCTTTTTCAACTCGCGCCGGGCGAGCCGCGCCGTATCGGCGGAGAGGACGCCCTTGCGCTTCTTACCCGCGGCGTCGAGCGCGACGTACTCAAACGACGGCATCGTCCGCCGCCTCCGGCCGCGCGACGCGCAGCACTTCTTCGATGGTGGTGAGCCCCGCCCGCACATGGGCGAAGCCGCTTTCGGCGAGGCCGCCGCCCTTGGCGAAGGCGCGCGCGGCGATGTCCTGTTCGCTCGCGTCGTCATGGATCATCCGGCGCAGGGTCTCGTCCACGGTGACCAGTTCGTAGACGCCGAGACGGCCCTGATAGCCGCTTCGTCCGCACTCGGCGCAGCCGACGGGGCGATGGATCGTCAGCTTTTCGTTCTTGCGGGCGCCCATGAGCGCCAGCTCGGTCGCGTCGGCCTCGTGCGGCTCCTTGCAGGCGTCGCAGAGCCGACGCACGAGCCGCTGGGCGAGCACGCCCGCCACGGTGGAGGAGAGAAGAAACGGCTCCACGCCCATATCGCGCAGGCGCGTGATGGCGCCGACGGCGGAGTTCGTATGGACCGTGGAGAGAACGAGGTGGCCGGTGAGGCTCGCCTGCACGGCGATCTGCGCCGTCTCGCCGTCGCGGATCTCGCCGACCATGACGATGTCCGGGTCCTGACGGAGAATGGCGCGAAGACCCGCCGCGAAGGTCATGCCGACTTTGGCGTTCACCTGGGTCTGGCCGACGCCTTCGAGGGCGTATTCGATCGGGTCCTCGACCGTGAGGATGTTGCGGCTCGTCTCATTGAGGAGCGACAGCGCGGCGTAGAGCGTCGTTGTCTTGCCCGAGCCCGTCGGGCCGGTGACGAGAATGACGCCGTTCGGGCGACGCAGAAGCTCCTTGAACGGATCTAGTACCTCCGACGGCATGCCGAGGGCGTTGATATCGAGCCGGGCGCGGTCTTTATCGAGAAGACGCATCACCACCCGCTCGCCATAGCGCGCGGGCAGCGTCGAGACGCGAACGTCGACGCCGCGTCCGCCGAGGGAGATAGAGAGCCGCCCGTCCTGCGGCGTGCGCTTCTCGGCGATGTCGAGGCGCGACATGACCTTCACGCGGCTGACGAGCGCCGGGGCGACCTTCGCCGGCAGCGAGATGATCTCGCGCATGACGCCGTCGACGCGAAGACGCACGGAGAGACGCTGCTCGAAGGGTTCAATGTGGATGTCCGAGGCGCCGCCGCGCACGGCTTCGGCGAAGAGCGCGTTGATGAGGCGGATGACCGGCGCGTCGTCAGAGGCGTCGAGAAGATCCGCCGTCTGCGGCAGATCTTCCGCGATGGCGGCGAGATCGTCGCGGGCCTCGAGGTCTTCCGCGAGATCATCCGCGCCGACGCCCGCGACGGCGTAGGTTTCGGAAAGCCGCCGCTCGAAGTCTTCCGGGTTCAGGGTTTCGATGGAGACTGGCCGCCCCGCCGCGCGCCGCGCCTCGATGAGCGCCGCCGCCGTCGGTCGTCCGCGCACGCCGAGCACCGCGCGCCCGTCCGCCTCGCCGAGCAGCATGACGCCCGCATCCTTCGCGAAGGCGTAGGCGAACCGATGTGCGGCGGGCTCGCTCACGGGCGCTCGCCTTCGGGCGTTTCAGCGCCCGCCCCGTCCACGCCGGGGGCGTAGCCCTTCACCTGATCGGCGGCGCCCGCGCCGATGAGCGAATTCAGATAGCTGTCGAGGGTCGTGTCGCCCCGCCCATCGCGGATGACCGCGTCGGAATTCACATAATTGTAGACCTGCGCCGTCACGGCGCGCGCGTCTTCATCGGTGCGGATGATGACCGGACGCAGAAGGACCATCAGATTGCGTTTCGTGGACTGACGGCTTTTCGCCTGGAAGAACCAGCCGAGGATCGGGATGTCGCCGAGGAACGGCACTTCGCTTTCAGAGCGCGTCTCGCGCTGGTCGATGAGCCCGCCGAGGACGATGATCTCCCCGTCGCCCGCGACGACCGTCGTCTCGATCTCGCGCTTGTCGATGATGATTTCATCCGAAGACGACGAGACGGTGCCGAAAATCGACGAGACCTCCTGACGGATTTCGAGGGTCACCGTGTTTCCGTCATTGATCTGCGGCGTCACCTCCAGCTTGGTGCCGATCTCCTGACGCTGCACGGTGCGGAACGGGTTGATGTTGCCGGCCCCGCCGGTGTTGAGGCTTTCGCCCGTGGTGATCGGGATTTCCTGACCGACGAGAAAGCTCGAGGGCTGATTATCGAGGGTGAGGATGGAGGGTGTGGAGAGGATGTTGCTTTCGGTGTCCTCCTCGATCGCTGTCAGGATCGCGCCGAAGGCGGCGCCGTTGTCGAGACGGCCAGTTCCGCCGATAATGCCGCCGCTCGCTCCCAGCAGCGACGTCAGCGCGGTGTCTGCAAGTGTTTGAGCGAAAGCCGGAGGCCCCTCGGTCGTAGAGGTGACGGTTCCATCTGGGGCTGTGGTTTCGGTTGTTGTAGAACCAGAAAACCCGTCGAGTAGAAAGGCCCCCGCCGCAGCGAGAACGTTCGGCGCGGTCCGCGAATAGTTCGTCGCCGTGAACGGAACATTGTCCCCGGCGAGGAAGAGATCGATGCCGAGATCGCGGGTGAGGTTGTCGTTGATCTCGACGATGATCGCTTCGACGCGCACCTGCGGCCGACGGATATCGAGGCGCTCAGCGACGGTTTTCATGATCGCGCGCAGCTCGGCGTCGGCGGTGATGATGAGCGCGTTCGCCGGCGCGAACGCGGCGACCGTCGCCTGCTGAGCTGCGCCGGCTCGTTCGCCGCCCCCGCCGCTTGAGTAGCCGGACAGACCGGCGCCGGAGAGACGCTCCAGCACCGCGGCCATCTCCTCCGCATCCGCATGGACAAGGAAAATGATATCGACGCCCGAGCGGCCGATGGATTGCCGGTCAAGTTCGCGCAACAGGCCGCGCGCCTCGGCGCGCTCTTCGTCCGTGCCGCGAATGATGACGGCGTTCACGGCGGGCGCCGCGGTCACGTTCAGACCGCGCCGCGGCCCATCGTTTCGGGCGCCGAGCGCCTCCCGGATGATACGCGCCGCCTCTCCTGCCGAAAGATTGGAGAGCGGAACCGTTTCACTCTTCACGCGGCTGAAATCGAGCGTATCGATGATCTCCGCGACACGCTGCACGCGCCCGGCGGCGTCCGCGACAACGATGGCGTTTTCCGAGACCAGAGCGGAAATGACGCCTTCCGGCGAGAGGAGCGGCTTCACGTTCGCCGCGGTCTCTCTCGCGTCGGCGCGGCTGAGGCGGAAAACGCGGGTGACGAAGCTCTCCGCCGCGACGCCGTTCTCGTCGAGACCGAGGCCCGGCTCGCGCGCTGCGGAGTTCAGCGGCAGGATCTTGTAGAAGCCCTCGCGCGTCGGCACCGCGGAGTACCCGGCGACGCTCAACGTCGCGACGAACACCTCCCACACGCCGTCCGGCGTCAGCGGCTCGCGCGAAAAAACGGTCACCTTGCCCGCGACCGACGGGTCTACCACAAACGTCCGTCCCGTGAAGGTCGCAACGTCGTTGATGACGGCGCGCAGGTCCGCGCGTTCATAATTCAGGATCTGGCCTTCGGCCTGTGCGATAGCGACGCCTGTCGCGGCGTGCGCGAAGGCGAGAATGGCGACGAGGAAGGCCTGCAAAGAGCGGATGCCGGACACGGGGGATTACTCCAGAACCTGAGGATCGAAACTGAGCGACACGGGCGCGCCGCCGCGTTCGACGGTGATCGGGATCGGCGCGCCGACGGGCGCGGACTGAATAGCGTTGGCGAGCGCCGTCGGGTCGCCGTCGACGCGGGTTCCCGCGACGGCGACGAGCACGTCGCCAGGCTGCAGGCCGCTTGCGCGGAAAACCGCATCATCGCCCTTCGGGAATAGAGCGAGCGACACGACGCCATTATTGATCTGCGGACGAAGTTCGACGAGTTGACCGAGCTTTGCGGCGATCTCCTGCGGCGCGGTCGGGACAACGCGCCCGTCGCTGGCGGACGCAGCGCCCTCGCCCGCGCTCGGCGCGGCGCGGCGCTCCGTGACCGTGAGGCTGGTCGGCGCCGCGGGCTTCGCAAGACCGCCCGCCGTCGGACGATCCAGGCTGACGGCCTCCAGCACCCCGGCGCGCGCGATGACGGCGCGGTCCGCTTCGACCGCATGCAGAACGACGCCGGGCAGAATGGTTTCGCCTATGCGGATGACGCGCTCTTCGCCGCGTACGCGGATGATCGCCGCGCCCGCATCGCCTTCCGAGGCGCGGATGGCGCTGAGCTGTAGGTCCAGCGTGGTTTCGCTGATCTCCGCCGTCGTCGCGGCGACGGCGGTCGCCGGGGCGCCGCCGGATGGTGCGAACGGATTGACCCGTTCGAGCAGCGCGTAATCGGAGGTCTGCACGCTCGCCGAGGCGGCGATCGGCGCGGCGACGCCGCCGCGCGCCGCCCGGGGCGCAAGTAGCGACCAAAGCGCATCCGCCGCAGCGAACGCCGCCAGCAGCGCGAACAGGCCAGCGAGGACGCTCGGAAGATAGCGCGGCGCGAGGACGCGCAGGCGCGCGAAACCCGCCGGTCCGGCGCCGGCGCGCATCAACGGCTGCGTCGCGTGCGTCCCCATTTTGTCTCTACTCATACCCGACACTGCTTTTCGCCCGCTCAGTCTAAAGGCGCGAACGATGCGACAGCGTTAACATCCTGCAAGTTCGTCGGTTTTCGGGCCAGCCCCCGCTAGCCTTCCGCCGCCCCTCTCCGCTGGCGGCTCAACGACGACCGCCCCGAGCATCAGGGTTAACCGGCCCCAAACGAAAGACGGGTCGACCGATGAAAACCGGTCGACCCGCCCCATGTCGTTCCAACCCGACCGCCCGACCGACCCTGGGGCCGGTTGAGCGTCCGCCGTCGCTTAGAAGCGGCGCTTCAGGCTGATGCTGACTTCGCGACCCAGCTCGTAGGTGTCGAAATCAGCTTCGCCGCTGGCGATATCCTGCACGGCTTCGTAGTCGTCGCCGAGGATGTTGCGGACCGCGAAGCCCGCTTCCCACTCACCGCCGAGTTTTTCGAAGGTGCGGCTCCACACGAAGTCGAGGGTGACCGGCGGACGTTCGAACACGGCGGCCTGGTTGTTCTGCAGGTTCTCCGTCTCGCGGATCCGCTCCGACGCCCAGTTCACGAGGATCGTGGCGCGGGATTGTTTCTCGACGTCTTCGAAGCCGATCTGGAAGTTGACCAGGTGCTCCGACTGGCCCTGCAGGGCGCGGCCGTCTTCGATCCGGCCGAGTTCACCCGTCCCGGCGTCCGCGGCCGCGGCCACGGCGCGCGGCGTGGCGCCGTTTGCGGCGCTGATCGAGGCGATGATGACTTCATCGCCCGAGCCGACTTTCACCTCGGATTCCGAGTAGGTGTAGTTGGCGCGGATGACGAGGTCTTTGGTCTCGAACATGGCGCCGTCGAAGAAGTCGGCGAGGACGAAGTCCCGCTCGAATTCAACTTCGAAGCCGAAGAGTTCGGCGGCCGGCGCGTTGATGAAGGTCAACGTGTCGGATTCGCCGATCAGGTCGCGGGTCGTCTCGATCGGGTTTTCGATGTCCTTGAAGAAGGCGCCGATCGTGAAGAATTGGCCGCGAGCGAAGTAGTACTCGAAGCGGAGGTCGAAGTTGTCGATCTCCGAATTGACGAGGAACGGGTTGCCGACGACGCGGCGGTCCGATTCATCGTCGAAGAACAGCGCCGGGGTCAGTTCGCGGAACTGCGGACGCGTGATCGTCTGCGAGTAGCCGGCGCGGATCTGGAGATCGGCGGCCGGGTTCCAGGTGAACGTCGCGGCCGGGAGGAGATAGTCCTCGTCGATCGGGTCGATCGCGGCGTTGAGCGTGTTGTTCGGGCCCGTGCTCGTGGCGAAGGCGAACGTTTCCTGGGTGCTTTCCTCGTAACGGCCGCCGAGAGCGACGCGGACATACGGGCTGAGCTCGATGTCGAGGCCGAGATAGGCCGCGTTCACTTCAAGCGACGACTGGGCGTTGTCGAGGGTCACGACGTTGTTCTGGAACTGGATGTCCAGAACTTCCGTGCCGACGATCGCGTCCGAAAGCAGAACGTCCGGGCGGGCGAAACGAAGCTCGTCCGGGAACTGCGAGGCCGAGACGCCCGGCTCGTAGAAGAACTCACGAACCAGCGTGTCGCGCGACTTGTCGGTATAGTTGTAGCCGAACTTGATGTCGCCGACGCGGTCGCCCATTTCGAACGGCCAGACGAAGTCGATGCCGGCGTCCGTGTTCTCGTCCTCGACTTTGGAGAACTGCAGGTTGATCGCCTGCTGAACGATGGAGCCGGAGACGTTGCCCGTATCGCCGAACTGGAAGGCGAACTCTTCCGTGGGCGAACGGCGGGCGCGTTCAAAGGCGCGCTGGTACGGCGCGTCGCGGAAAGCTTCGCCATAAGCGAAACGCCACGTCGCTTCGAGATCGCCAAGGCCCGGGAAGATGTGCTCGCCGCGAAGTTGCGACTGCCACACCTGACGCTCGTAGAACTCGATGTTTTCGCGCAGGAATTCACCGTCTTCGAAGAATTCGCCGATCACGCCGGTCGACTGACGCGCTTCCTTGTAGGTGGAGCGCAGCATCAGCGAGGTCGACGTGATGGTGTGGTTGTCGCCGAGCTGGAAGCCGAACGAACCAAGGAGGTTCATTTCCGCGACCTGCGTCGTCGATTCGAAGTCGAAGAGCTCCGCCTCGATGGGCAGTGCGTCTGTAGAGAACGCGCGCTGGTTCGGGTTGCCCGCGAAGTCCTCGTTCAGTCCGCGTTCGCGGCTGCCTTTTTTCGTCTGGAAGTCGTTGGAGAAACCGCCAGCGAAGTTATAGCCGAACGTGACGTAGTTCGAGAGTTCGTGGAAATTGCCGAAGCCGAGATTCACGCCGTAGTTCAGCGGGATCTGGGATTCGGTGATGACCGTGGTGTTCGCGTTCTCGAAGCCGATGTCGAGGGCCTGCTGGTCCAGGTTCGTCAGATTGGTCTGCGGACCGAAGAACAGGGCCGTGGCCGGGAACGGCGCGTTGCGCGTGCCATCGTCGAATCCGAGCCAGTCCTTGGAGCCGCCCTCATAAGAGAGGCCTTCCGAGAACGACGTTTCGGTGTCGATGCCGACAGTGGCTCCGAATTCAAGATAGAATTCGTCCGGGATCGATTTCGTGCGCAGCTCGACGAGACCGCCGCCGAATTCGGCGGAGAACTGCGGCGAGTACGTTTTCTGAACGAGCGAACCGGAAAGGATCGACGTCGGGACGATGTCGAGCGGCACGACCCGGCGCAGCGGCTCCGGAGACGGCAGCGGCGACCCGTCGAGGGTGACCGTCGAGTAACGTTCGTTCAGACCACGAACGACGACGAACTTGCCTTGCGAGAGCGAGAGCCCCGTCACCCGGCGCAGAGCGGCGCCGATATCGCTGTCGCCCGTGCGTTGGAAGGCCTCGTCGTCGAGGACCGCGGAGATTTCGGACGTAACGCGCTTTTCGTCCGGGATGTTCACGCCACGGATGATGATGACATCATCGGTGACCGGCGGCGCCGCCGGGGCGTCCTGCGCGACGGCCGCCGGGGCGATGACGGCGATGGCCGTCGAACCCAGCAGCGCGGTCAGCGCGGTTTTCACAATCGGTTTCATCTTTCCACCTTTAATCAGCCTGACCAGCCTTGAGGTAACTTTAAGAACTCAGTGAACGGAGCGGCGGGGTTTCCCCCGCCGCTCCCTTTCGGGCTTAGAGGCCAAGCGTCCAGCCGGCGAACCAGGTGTCCGCGGCGTTCTCGATGGCGCCGAGATAGGCGGCGCCCGCCGTATCCAGCTCCGGATCCGTCGCCGTGTACTGGGCGGCGTCGGCGGCGATCAGGTTCACGCCGTCGGCGGTTTCGTTCGCGCCCGGGACGAGCGGGAACGGGAAGCCGGCCGGTTGGGTCAGCGTGCTCGTGGCGAAGTTCTCGATGTTGCCGACGTTCGCCGTGCCATTGTCCTGGTCGACCAGCTCAGCCGAAGCATCGCCGGCGAAGTCCGCCGAGGCGCTGACCGAGATGGACAGACCCTGGATGGTCGGGTTGAGGCCCGTGGTCGTGATGCCGTTGTCCGAGTTCGTCAGGTTGTATTCGAGGCCCTGACGGAAGTTCGTGACGATGGAGTTGAAGACCCAGCCTTCCGTACCGTTGCGGAGCTGGATGCCTTCGTCGCCGCCGCCGGCGTCAGCGTCGCCGATGAGCGTGACGTTGGCGATGGTCGGACGCGAGCGGAGCGTCGGCGCGCCGAGGTTCGGATCGGAGGAGCGGTTGTCGCCTTCGATGCCGTTGTCGTCTCCGTTGTTCTGCTTGACGATCGCGTACTGAAGCGAGCCGTTCCAGCCGTCGGTCCAGTCGATGGAGTCGTCAACCGCGCCGAGAATGACGGCGTGTTTGACGTCCACGGTGCCGCCGAACCATTCGATGCCGTCGTCGGCGCCGTCAATGACCTGGATGAAGTCGATGTTCGTGCCGTCGCCGACCGACTGAAGGGCGACGCCGTTCAGCTGGTTGTCCGGCGTGAAGGAGAAGCCGGCGTAGCGGACCTGAACGTACTGGAGCGAACCGGAGTTGTCGCCGTCGATCGCGCCGCCGTAGAGGCCCGAACCGCCTTCGCCCGAACGCTCGCCGCGGTTGTTCGGGGCGCGACCGTTGATGGCCAGACCGCCGAACTCGCCTTGCGCGTCGCGAACCGTGTCGCCGCCGGCGACGAGGTCGTCGCGGCTGGTGAAGATGATCGGCGCGGACGGGGAGCCTTCGGCGAACATCTGCGAGCCGCGGGAGACGACCAGCAGGTCGACGTTGCCCGTGCCGCAGCTGCCGGCCGTGCCGCCGCAGTTACCGAAGACCGTCACGCCCGGATCGATGGTCAGGGTGCCGATGTTGGCGGTGTCGGTCGCCGTCTGACCGTCGTCGTTGCCCACGAAGACCGTGCCGTCGAGGCGGTAGATGCGGCCGGCCGTGAGGGTGACGTCGCCGAGAACCGGGTTGGCGACGACGCAGATGGCGCTTTCGGTGGCGTTGATGAAGCCGGCCGATTGCGGCGTCTCGCTGGCGAGAACCGTGCCCGTCGGGCAGTCGCCAGCCGGGATCGAGCCCGGAACCGTCCAGCCCGTGGTCCAGTTGTCGGTTTCGGTTTCGCTCGGACCGAACGCGCCGATGAACGAGCCCGCGGCGAGGCCGAAGCCGGTCGGATCGACCGGGGTCGGCGCCAGTTCGTTGATGCCCGGGAAGACGCCGTTGACGGAGGCGTTGGCGATCTCGGTGATGTCGCCGTTGGTGATCTCCGTGGCGTATTCGGCGGCGGAGTCGCCGGCGAAGGCCGAAGAGTTGCCGGAGACGACGAGGCCGAGAACCGTCGGGTTGCCGCCGGTCGTAGTGATGCCGTTATCGGAGTTGGTCAGGTTGTACTCGAAGCCCTGACGGAAGTTCGTGATCAGCGTGTTGAGGACGATGCCCTGCGTGCCGTTGCGCAGCTGCATGCCTTCGTCGCCGCCGCCCGCTTCGCCGTCGCCGATGAGCGTCAGGTTCGACACGGTCGGGTTGGAGCGGAGGCCGACGCCGTCGCCGAGGTTCGGATCGGACGAGCGGTTGTCGCCTTCGATGCCGTTGTCGTCGCCCGGGTTCTGAACGACGAGCGCGAACTGCAGGTTGCCGCGCCAGCCGTCGGTCCAGTCGATCGAGTCATCGATGGCGCCGGTGACGACCGCGTGGTCCATGTCGACCGTGCCGCCGAACCACTCAAAGCCGTCGTCCGCGCCGCGGTGGGCTTGGATGAAGGAGAGACGCGTGCCCGAGCCGACCGACTGCAGCGCGATCGTGTTCAGCTGGTTGTCCGGAGTGAAGGAGAAGCCGGCGTGCTGAATACGGACATAACGAAGTTCGCCCGAGGTGTCGGTGTCGATGGCGCCGCCATAGAGACCCGAGCCGCCTTCGCCCGAACGCTCGCCGCGGTTGTTCGCCGCGCGACCGTTGATCGCGAGGCCGCCCCAGTCGCCGGTGTCGGACGTGCCGTTCGGCAGGCCGTCGTCGGAGAAGTCGGCGTTAGAGGTGAAGATGATCGGGGAGTTCTGCGTGCCGATGGCGTCCATTTCGGAGCCGCGGGAGACGACGATGAGGTCCAGAACGCCGTCGACTTGCTCGGCCATGAAGACCTGACCGGCCGCGAACGCGACGTCGGCGCGGTTCGCCGGGTCGCCGGCGGTGGAGCCGTCGCCGTCGTCGTTGCCGATGAACACGGTGCCGGAGACGAGGATCGGATCATCCTGCAGCGGGATCGAAACCGTGCCCGTGATCGGGGACGGCAGGGCGCAGAAGTTGGAGGTGATGGCGAGGCCGGCCGAACCGGTGATCGGTTGGTTGGCCGAGTTCACCAGGGTCACGTCCGGGGTGAAGACGAGCGGCGCCGGGCAGTCGGCGGCCGAAGCCGGAGCCGAGGCGCGCTGAGCGAATTGCAGCGCCGCGGAGCCGTTGCCGCCGCCGACGACGTTGATCGGCCCGATGTTGCTGTCGCCCGGCGTGGCGACCTCGGCGTCGACGCAGGCGGCGACCAGTGAGATCGCGCTACCGGCCAGAAGAACCGAGCGAATGGAAGACGTAAGGCGCATGTCGAAACCCCCGCGGAGTTGTTTTCGCATTGAAGAACTCGAATTCGTCGTCAAACGACGGATTGATTTGTGTACGCGTGAAGACGCCGGATTTTCTCCGAACGCCCTGACCATCGGCCTACGCGCCTTCCGTGACACATTTTTAACAGCTGGATTTCACGTTCATGACCGGGGGTTGCATCAATACTCGCGGATTTTTGAAAAACCGAAACGATATCAATTATTTCAAGCATTAAAGCTGAATATGGCTGATAGTGACGCGCCAAATCGAGACAGTGGATGGACGTGCAAATTCAAGGCTGGGCCATTTTAGCCACAGGGTGGGCGACCGGTCTTATCGCCGGGAGCACGATCACGATGATCGCCGCTCGCGGTCCGATTGTCTGGAAGCTGACGGATCGCGAAGGGCCTGCGACCTTCTGGGGGCGCTCTCAGTGCGCTGAATGTGGCGCGCAACTCACCTGGCGCGACCTTGTTCCGCTCGCTTCTTATTTCGTCTCGGGCGGACGCGCCCGTTGCTGCGGCGCGGCGATCCCGGGTCGGTATCCGGTCATTGAGTTTTGCGCCGGGATCATCGGCGTCGCATCCGTCTGGCGCTTCGGCGTGACGGCGGACGCCGCATTCGCCGCCGCGCTCGGCTGGATCGCCCTCTCTCTCGCCGCCATCGACGCCCGCGACGGGGTGCTTCCGGACGCGCTGACCGGCCCCCTCCTCTGGCTGGGTCTCATCGCGAACCTCGCGGACCGCTTCGCGCCGCTCGCCTCCGCCGTCATCGGCGCCGCCGTCGGCTATGTCGCGCTGCGCGCTATAGAAGAGACGTATCGACTATTGAGAGGCCGCGACGGGCTCGGCCGGGGCGACGCCAAGCTGCTTGCGGCCTTTGGCGCGATCCTTGGCTGGGAGCGCCTGCCCTTTCTCGTCCTCGGCGCCGCCCTCGCCGCCCTGGCGGTCGCCCTCGCCACGGCCGTCGTGCGGCGGCGTTCGCTCGCCTCCAACGCCGAGATCGCTTTCGGGCCGTACCTCGTCGCCGCCGGTCTCGCACTCTTGTTCGCCCCGGTCTGAGGGACCGTAGCCGCGGGCCGGGCGCGTCAGTTAGGCTCGGCTGGCGCGCAGAACGAGGCGCGGCGACAGGAGGAGCACATGGAATTCTGGGATTTCTTCGGCATTGTCGGTCTCGTGCTCGGCGCCGGGGCCTATGCGCGCATTCAGACGCTGGAGAAAAAGCTGAAAAGCCTCGGCGTTCTGGAAGAAGATTTTTCGTCCGAAGATGGCGCGGACTGAATTCCGCCCGAAGCGCCCGCCTCGACTGAAGAGAGAACGCCCATGACAGACGAGATCCGCATTCCCGCCCCGAACGCGCCGGAGGGCGCCGGCCTCAACCGCGTCTCGGCCGCCGCCGCGCGCGCTCAAGTGACGGAGAACCCTGATGCGTTCTGGCGCGCCGTCGGCGAGCGGCTCGATTGGATCACGCCGTTCACCGAGATCAGCGACGTCTCCTTCGCCGCGCCTGATGTTCATATCCGCTGGTACGCCGACGGCGTTCTCAACGCGTCGGCCAACTGTCTCGACCGCCATCTCGATGAACGCGGCGACAAGACCGCCATTCTCTGGGAGGGCGACGAGCCGGACGTTTCTCGCGCGATCAGCTATCGCGAACTGCACGCGGAGGTCTGCCGCTTTGCGAACGTTCTGAAGGCGATGGGCGTCGGGAAAGGCGACCGCGCGGTCATTTACATGCCGATGATCCCGGATGCCGCCGTCGCCATGCTCGCCTGCGCGCGCATCGGCGCGGTGCACTCGGTCGTCTTTGGCGGCTTTTCCGCCGAGGCCCTCGCCGCCCGCGTCGAGGACTGCGGCGCCTCGGTCATCATCACCGCCGACGCCGGACGTCGCGGCGGGCGCGTCACTCCCCTGAAATCCAATGTCGACAAGGCGCACGGCCACGCCGAAATCGCGGAGGTGAAGACCCTCGTCGTGCGCGCCGAAAACGTCGAGATCGACATGAAGGCGGGACGCGATTTCTGGCTGCACGAACTCATCGCGGACGTTTCGGACGACTGCCCGCCGGAACCGATGAACGCCGAAGACCCGCTGTTCATTCTTTATACGTCGGGCTCCACGGGCAAGCCGAAAGGCGTCCTCCACACGACCGGTGGCTACATGGCGTGGGCGTCATGGACGCATGCGACCGTCTTCGACATCCGCGACGATGATATCTACTGGTGCACGGCGGATGTCGGCTGGGTGACCGGCCACTCCTACATCGTTTACGGACCGCTGGCGAACGGAACGACGACGCTGATGTTCGAGGGCGTGCCGACCTATCCGGACGCCTCGCGCTTCTGGACGACCATCGACAAGCATGACGTAACGGTCTTTTACACCGCGCCCACGGCCATCCGTGCGCTGATGCGCGAGGGCGACGCGCCGGTGAAGAAAGCGAGCCGGTCCTCGCTCCGCCTCCTCGGCTCCGTCGGCGAACCGATCAACCCGGAGGCCTGGCTCTGGTATCACCGCGTCGTCGGCGACGGCCAGCGTCCCATCGTTGACACCTGGTGGCAGACCGAAACCGGGGGCGTTCTGATCTCTCCCCTTCCTCGCGCGACGGATCTGAAGCCCGGCTCCGCCACGGAGCCCCTGCCGGGGATTGAAGCAGCGTTGGTCGACGCCGACGGCAAGGAGCTTTCCGGCGCGACATCGGGCAATCTCATCCTCAAATCCTCATGGCCCGGACAGATGCGCACGGTCTATGGCGACCACCAGCGCTTCGTGGAAACCTATTTCTCCACCTACAAGAACGCCTATTTCACCGGCGACGGCGCACGGCGGGACGCGGACGGTTACTACTGGATAACCGGGCGCGTGGATGACGTGCTCAACGTCTCCGGACACCGTCTCGGCACGGCGGAGATCGAAAGCGCGCTGGTCGCGCACAAGGATGTCGCCGAAGCCGCGGTCGTCGGCTTCCCGCACGATATCAAGGGTCAGGGCGTGTGGTGTTATGTGACGCCGAACGCCGGCGTTGAGGCCGATGACGCGCTGCGCAAAGCGCTGATCGAGCAGGTGCGCTCCGAGATCGGACCGATCGCAAAACCGGACGTCATCCAGTTCGCGCCCGGCCTGCCGAAAACCCGATCCGGCAAGATCATGCGCCGCATCCTGAGAAAAATCGCCGAGGGGGAGCCGGACAAGCTCGGCGACACCTCCACCCTCGCGGACCCCGGCGTGGTGGACAGTCTGGTCGCGGACGCCGCCTCGCAGCGACCATAGCGTGACGCAACTGCAAAACGGTCGGCGGCCACATGACGCCGCCGACCAGTTTTATTAGAATTTTAATCAAACTCTTTTGCAAAACGTTAAGTCCGCATAGCGATCTTTTCCTCACAATAGGGAGAAATGGTCATGATGCGTTCAGACTTTATAAACCGTGATAATGACGGCCTCATCGAAGATGTCGCCGGGTTGAGCGTCACCATCCGAAATCAACTGAATGCGGGCGCCGGCGTCATTCACGCTCTTGAAGCGACCGAGCTCGACGCCAAACAGGCCGCCATCGTCGCCAACCTGCGCGAAGTCATGTCGGAATTCCGCGATATGGCGGATTGGCTGGAATGTCTGCGCCAGCTTGAAAACCGGGCTGGCGACGCGCATCGCGCGCCGGTGGACCTTTCACTGCTGTTCGAGGCCGTCGAAGCCGATTTCGCCCTGCGGTGCCGGTCCCGCGCCATGAAGTTCGTCATGACCATCGACAAGAACGTGCCGGCGACCATCGACGAAGATGGCGAGCGTCTGGCGCAGGTCATCCGCAATCTGCTTTATCTCGCACTGCACGACACCACGGCGACATCGCTGATCGTTCATGTCTCCGTACCCAATGAAAACGCGCTTTGGGTCCGCGTCAGCCATGACGGTCGAACCTCGTTCGATCGCGCGGGGCTCGGCGACGAGATCCGGTTGCTGGCGGTTCGCAACATGGTCGGCGATATGGGCGGCGGCGTCGTCTGCTCCGGCAAGCCGGGCGTTGGGCATACGGCGGAAATTCGCCTGCCGCTGCGCGCCGACAAGGCGAAATCCGTCATCGGCGGCCTGCGCGTCGCGCCGGCGGACGTGTCAGGTCTCCGCGTACTCATCGCCGAAGATCAGCCGACAAATCGCCGCGTTCTTCAGGCCTATCTCTCGCAATGGGGCGTCGAAGCGGACGAGGCGGAAAACGGTCACGAAGCGCTCTCGCTCGCGCAGACGAACCCGTACGACCTCATTCTTATGGACATTCGCATGCCGATCATGAGCGGCGCCGAGGCGGCGGTGGAGCTGCGCCAGTCAAACACGCCCTGCAATGGCGCGTTCATCGTCTCGCTGACCGCCGACGTGTTCTTTCAGGACTCGGATGACGCGTTCGTTTTCGATGCGTTTCTCAGCAAGCCTGTCTCGCCAGAGCGCCTGTTCACGGTTCTGGAGAAAGTCTCCGAGCGCCTGCACGCGCACGCCGCCTGATCGACCGGTCCCGCCTCAGTACTTCGTGGCGAGACCGTCCGACAGCGCCTGCCGGACCGCCTGTGCGGCCGGCGCGGCGGCGAACAGCCCGGCGACCGCGGGCGCGCCGAGAAGGATCGCAATATCCGGCAGCCCCGGCGCCGCTTCGGGTAGAACGCCGCCGAAACGCTGCTCGATGACCGGGCCGAGCGCCGCCGCTCCGACATAATACGCCGCCAACCCCAGCGCGGCGCCGAAAAACGCAAGCAGCGCCGCTTCGCTCACCATGAGGCCGAAAACATCGCTCGGGCGGGCGCCGATGGCGCGCAGGACCGCCATTTCGCGGCGGCGTTCGTTGAGGCTCGCATAGACGCCCGTCAGCACCATGACGAGGCCGATGGCGACCGTGAAGAGCGCGATGGCCGCGAGCGCGCGCTCCGCGACGCCGACCACGGACCAGAGCTCCGCCAGCGCGAGCCCCGGAATAACCGCCGTCAGCGGCTCGCCTTCAAACGTATTCAGGGCGCGCGCGACCCGCGGCGCGGCGGCGCGTGAATTCAGCCCGACGATGAACGCCGTCACCTGCCCGGGTGCGAGGTGATCATGATCGTGCCCCTCTTCATCATGATCATGTCCATCGTCGTGATCATGGCCGTCCTCATGGTCGTGACCTTCTTCATCATGGTCATGAGCGACGTCCTCGCGGTCGTGGTCATGGCCTTCGTGGTCATGGTCATGATGATCATGGCCGACCTCGTCATGGTCATGATCGTCGTGGTCATGGCCTTCATGGTCGTGATGATGGCCGTCATGATCATGGTCATGGCCTTCGTGGTCATGGTCATGATGATCATGGCTGGCCTCGTCATGGTCATGATCATGTCCTGCATGATCATGCTCTTCATGATCGTGGGCGACTTCGCGCGCGCCGGCCGCGCCTTCAGCGCTCGCGCGGATCGCGGCGGGGCGGCGCACGCCGCTCTCCCAGCCCTCGTGCATCGCCTCGATGCCTTCGAGGCTGACCTGCACGGTGCGGTCCAGAGGCGTTC
>CAYFIB010000009.1:0-2818 GCA_964342855.1 uncultured Caulobacterales bacterium | reverse complement strand
TGCATCGCCTCGATGCCTTCGAGGCTGACCTGCACGGTGCGGTCCAGAGGCGTTCCGGTAGGCTTCAGGATGCCGACGACCGTGAACGGATGGTCGTCATGCTCCGCGAAGCTCACCTCCCCCGCGCCATGGGCGAGGACGATCCGGTCGCCGACGACGTAGCCGAGATCGGCCGCCACCATCGCGCCGAGGACGGCGTCGTGATCGCTCGCGAACGCCGTCCCGACATCGAAGCCAAGCGCGCGTTTGTCGGCGTAGAGATAGTGCTCGTAGAGATCGGTCGTCGTGCCGAGCACGCGGTAGCCGCGGTGGCTGTCGCCCAGCGCGATCGGAATCGTCCAGGCAATCTCCGGGCTCTCCGCAACCGCTTCATAAGTCTCCCAGGAAACGGCGTTCGAGGCGTTGCCGATATGGAAGATCGAATAAAGCAGGAGGTTCGTCGGGCTCGTCCGGGCGCCGACGATGAGATCGGCGCCGGAGATCGTGTTCTCGAAGCTCTGGCGCACTCCGGTGCGGGTTTTCTCCACGCCGATGAAAAGCAGCACCGAGAGCGCGATGGTCAGCGCCGTCAGCGCCGCCGTCACCCGCCGCGCGGAAAGGCTCGCCGCGGCGAGACGAAGAATGGAGACGCCCGCGCTCATGCCGCCCGTCCTTCGAGCCCGAAGGCCCGGTTGAGGTCTGCGAGATCGTCCGCCCGGTCGAAGGCGCTCGCGAGGCCGCCATCATGGCTGACGAACAGAACCGCCGCGCCGCTGGCGCTCGCTTCGGAAAGAAGGAGATCGATGAAGGCGTCGCGGGCGTCGGCGTCGAGGGCGGAGGTCGGCTCGTCGGCGATCACCAGCTTCGGCCCGCCGATGAGCGCGCGCGCCGCGGCGACGCGCTGCTGCTGACCGACGCTGAGATCGCTGGATCGGCGTCCGTGCAGGGATTTGTCGAGACCGAGGCGCTCCAGAAGCCGCCGCGCCGCCGCTTCCGGCGATCCTTCCGCCTTCGCTGCTTTTGCGCGCCGCGCCGCGCTGAAGCGGCATGGCAGGGTTACGTTGTCGAGGACGGAGAGAAACGGCAGGAGATTGAAGAGCTGGAAGACGACGCCCATTTCGCGCGCGCGCAGCTCATCGCGCGCCGGGCCGGAGGCTTGATCGAACCGCGCGCCGAGCACCTCGATCCGCCCCTTCTGCGGGGCGAGCACGCCCGCGACGAGGCCGAGCAAGGTGCTTTTACCCGAGCCGCTCGGGCCCCGCAGAAACACCCGTTCGCCGGCGGCGACGTCGAACGCCGCTACATCCAGAACCGTCCGTCCGCGCGCCCACGCATAGCTCGCGTCGCGGATGGAGACGACGGTCGCACCCGCCGTCTTCTGATCGTCAGAATGGGTCAAACCTGCGAAACTCCATCGTATAAGCGGCGTCGCCGAGCTCGTTCAGCGCCTTGTCCGTCGAGAGCACGCCCTCGATCCAGAAAGGCTGCCAGATCTGCCCCATGCGCACCGGTTTCTTCACGCGAACATACACGATCTGGTTCGGCGGCGGCGGCGGCACATGGATGCACGCCCCGAAATACGGGACGAGCAGGAAATCGCTGTAGACATCGACGGCGTCGAAATCGAGCGGCACGACGAACCCGGGGATCCGCACAAGCTTACCGTCCAGATCGTCGACGACATTGAAGGTTCCCAGCTGGCGCATGTCGTCAAGCGGTCCGCCCTCGGCGATGGCCGATGCGCCGCCTTCGACCTGCTTTTCCAGCGCGCCGTAGAATTCTTCATAGATCCGCGCGAGGCGCTCCTCTTCGCCGACGGGCATGAGGTCTTCCCAGCGGAGGCTGAGCGGCTTCTCAGCGGCTGACGCGAACGGCGATGTAACGACAACGAAAAGCAGCGCCCGCAGGCTGAGAAAAATAGTCCGCATTCGACAACCAGAACTCGCGATATTCAGCGCGCCCGTCTGGCGCGTCGCCATGGATGCGTTATATTATAACACTCCATTCAGTTAAACAGGCGGCAGCGATTTCATGGTCGATTTTCTCTCTCCAGCGATCATCGCCTCTTTGCTCGCGGGCGCCGTCGCGACCCTCGGGCTCGCCGCGATCGTCCTGCGCCGCGACTTCGCCGCGCGCGCCGAACCGCTGATCGCGCCCGCGGCCGCCGCCCTCCTCGTCGCGGTCGCAATGACGCATCTGCTGCCGGACGCGCTGCACGAAGCGCCGAACGGCGCGATGCTGGCGCTCTTTGGATTTCTGGCGTTCGCGGCGTTGGACCGCATCGGCCGAGGCGGCTTCGGCGGTTGGGCGGCGCCGGCTTTGGCCATCGGCGCGCATTCCTTCATCGACGGCTTTTTCTATGTCGGCGCCTTCGAGCACGGGATCGCCGTCGGCGCGACGGCGTCCGCCGGTCTCATCGTGCACGAATTTTCAGAGGCCGTTATTCTCTACAGTCTGGCGCGGCGCGGCGGCGCGGGCGCGCGCGGCGCTTTCTTCATCGCGCTCATCGGGGCGGCGGCGACGACGCCCGCGGGCGCGATCTTTGGCGAGAGCCTCGTTCACGCGCTGCCGCCGACCGCGCTCGACCAGACGCTCGCCACGCTCGCCGGCGCCCTTCTCTATCTGGGCGCAGCGCGCCTCGCCGATGTGAACCACGATGTGAGCCACGGCCACCGGCGCCCGATCACGACGCTGATCGCTATCGCCTTCGGCGCGGCGGCGGCGCTCGCGACGACGAGCGTCACGCACCATGACCACGATCATGGCGAGCGGCGGTTCAGTTTTCAGATGAGATGACGGTTGGGTGCGGGGGCAGGATTTGAACCTGCGACCTTCAGGT
>CAYFIB010000008.1:0-105756 GCA_964342855.1 uncultured Caulobacterales bacterium | reverse complement strand
GACATCGAGGAAGTTCGCCGGAGAGCCGCCCTGCAGCTGGATGATGTCCATAGTCGCCATGGCGAGGCCGGCGCCGTTCACCATGCAGCCGATATCGCCGTCGAGCTTGACGTAGGAAAGATCGTACTCGGAGGCTTTGAGTTCGAATTCGTCCTCCTCCGTCACATCGCGCAGTTCGGCGATTTTCGGGTGGCGGTAGAGGGCGTTGCCGTCGAAGCCGACCTTGGCGTCGAGCACGCGAAGGGAGCCGTTGGTCATGACGATGAGGGGGTTCACCTCCAGCATGTCCATGTCCGTCTCGACGAACGCTTTATAGAGCGTCTGGACGAGCTTCACGCCTTCCTTGAAGGCCGTTCCCATGAGGCCGAGGGCCTTCGCGACGGTGCGGCCGTGATGGGGCATGCAGCCCGTCGCCGGGTCGATGCTCACGGTGAGGATCTTTTCAGGGGTCTTCTCGGCGACTTCTTCAATGTCCATTCCGCCTTCGGTCGAGGCGATGAAGGCGACGCGCGAGGTGGCGCGGTCGACGAGAACGGAGAGGTAAAGCTCGCGGTCGATGTCCGCGCCGTCCTCGATATAGATGCGGTTCACCTGCTTGCCGCTCGCGCCCGTCTGTTTGGTGACGAGGGTCGAACCCAGCATCTGCTTGGTAAACTCCGCCGCTTCCGCCGGGGATTTGGCGAGGCGGACGCCGCCTTTTTCACCGGCTTCAGCTTCCTTGAACTTGCCCTTGCCGCGGCCGCCCGCGTGGATCTGCGCTTTGACGACGTAAAGCGGGCCCGACAGCTCGGCGGCGGCTTTCTCCGCGTCGCCCGCCTCAAACACCGTGCGCCCGTCGGCGACCGGCGCGCCGAAGGATTTCAGAAGCTCTTTCGCCTGGTGTTCGTGGATGTTCATGGGGCCTCTCCGTCGGCTCGAATGGGGCGCGCGCTCGCGCGGCGTGAATTTCGCCCCGTCTTAGGCGGCGCCGCGACGGCGCGCAAACACTTGGACGCGCGCATCTGCAGGAAGTCGTCAACGAAACCTGAAGGGTCTCGCCGCTAACCTGCCGCGAGCAATCTGCAGGTGAGAGTTTTCATGGCGTCTCGACGTCCCCTCCGACGCTCCAAGGTCTTCTGCATCGGGTTCCCGAATACGGGCTCGACCTCCATGCGCGCGGCCCTGAAGCAGCTCGGCTACAAGACGGCGGGCCCGCTTGGGCTCGACCAACCGCTCGACGCCCTGCACGCCTTCGCCCTCGAAATGTGCCTCCAGACCGCGCAGACGGTGGAGGCCGCCGCGGGCGAGCCGTGGCCGCTATTTTACAAGGAGCTCGACAAGTCGTTCCCGGGCTCGAAATTCATTCTCACCACTCGCTCCTGCGAGGCGTGGTCGAAGACGCTGGCGCACAGCCTTTCCGAACCCGGTCAGGCGATGACCGCCTTCTTCGTCGGCGAAGAGCACGCGACCGCCGATGGCGAGGAGCACTGGCGCACCGTCTTCAACACCCACAATTCCGACGTGCGGGCCCATTTCGCCGACCGGCCGGACGATCTTCTCTGCCTCTCGGCGGAAGAGCCGTTCCTGTGGGGCCCGATCTGCGAATTCCTCGGCGCGAAAGTCCCGGCGACGCCTTTCCCGGCGCTGCGCACCAAGCAGGACAAGACCAACTGGATGCGCTCGGCGAAAAAGCGCCTCACCGCCTTCGCCGACAAGCTCGACCCCTACGTCGCGCCCTAATCTGTCAGCACGACGGCCGTTATCGGCTTGAAACTCCGTTGCAGCGCGACCAGTTTGCGCTGCAAAAGGAGCCTTCCATGAGCTATTCCGTCGCGGTCGTCGGCGCCACGGGCGCCGTCGGCAAAGAAATGCTGACCATTCTCGCCGAACGCCTCTTCCCCGCCTCCGAAGTCCACGCCCTCGCCTCCCGGCGCTCCATGGGGACGGAGGTTTCCTATGGCGACCGGACGCTGATCTGCGAAGACCTCGAGCAGTTCGACTTCTCCAAGGTCGATATCGCCCTCTTCGCGGCGGGCGGCTCGGTCGCGGCGGAATGGGCGCCGAAGGCGGCGAAAGCCGGCGCCCTCGTCATAGACAACTCCTCCCACTTCCGTATGGATCCGGACTGCCCGCTTATCGTGCCTGAGGTAAATCCGGACGCGGTGACGAAGGTCAAAAAGGGCATCATCGCCAACCCGAACTGTTCGACAGCGCAGCTCGTCGTCGCGCTGAAGCCCCTGCACGACAAGGCGAAAATCAAACGCGTCGTCGTCTCCACCTATCAATCCGTGTCCGGCGCCGGCAAAGAGGCGATGGACGAGCTCTGGAACCAGACGAAAGGCATTTTCGTCACGGATGCGCCGGAGCCGGAGAATTTTACGAAGCAGATCGCGTTCAACGTCATTCCGCACATCGACGTCTTTATGGAGGACGGCTTCACGAAAGAAGAGTGGAAGATGACGGCGGAGACGAAGAAGATCCTCGATCCAAAAATCAAGCTGACGGCCACGGCCGTGCGCGTGCCGGTCTTCGTCGGCCACGGCGAGGCGGTGAACATCGAGTTCGAAGATCCGATCTCGGACGATGAAGCGCGCGACATTCTCCGCGAAAGCCCGGGCCTCCTCGTCATCGATAAGCGCGAGGATGGCGGGTACGTGACGCCGGTCGAGTGCGCCGGCGATTTCGCGACCTTCGTCTCCCGCATCCGCGTCGACCCGACGGTGGACAACGGCCTCGCGCTCTGGGTCGTCTCCGACAACCTGCGCAAGGGCGCGGCGCTCAACGCCGTTCAGATCGCCGAACTCGCCATCAATCGCGGCGTCGTCGAAAGCCGCGCCGCGTGAGCGCGGCTGCGACCGACGCCGGGCGGGAAACCTCGATCGGGTTTCTGGCAGGGGTCGGCGCGTTCTCCATCTGGGGCGTCATGCCCCTCTTCTACAAGCTGCTCGGCCACGTTCCGCCGACGGAAGTCTTAGCTCACCGGGTGTTCTGGTCGCTCCCGGCGCTGGTCGCGCTCGCCGCCATCATGGCGAAGTGGGCCGACATCAAGCGGCTCTTTCTGGCGCCGAAGGCGTTGGCGATCCTTGGGGTGACGACCCTCCTCATCCTCGTTAACTGGGGCCTCTTCATCTGGGCGATCGCCAACGATCGGCTGCTGGACGCCAGCCTCGGCTATTTCATCAACCCGCTGATGAGCGTCGCCATCGGCGCGGCGTTCCTCGGCGAGAAAATATCCGGCGCCCAGAAAGTCGCCATCGGCCTCGCCTGCGTCGCCATCGCTCAGGAACTGGTGACGCTCGGCCGGTTTCCGTGGATTTCGCTGACCCTCTCCACCTCGTTCGCGACCTACGGATACCTCCGCAAGACGATCAACGCCGACGCCGTGAGCGGACATTTCGTGGAGATCGCGCTTCTGGCGCCGATCGCGCTCGCGATCATCCTGTTCTGGCAGACAGGCGGGACGCCGGGTTTCGGCGCGTTCGACGACAGCCTGTCGACAGCGAGCCTCCTCATCTGCGCCGGGCCCTTCACCGTCATCCCGCTCATCCTCTTCACCATGGGCGCGCGGCGCCTGCCGCTTTCGACCATCGGCCTTCTTCAGTATGGGGCGCCGAGCCTGCAGTTCCTCATCGGCGTCGCTTATGGCGAGCCGTTCACTCTCGGTCGCGCGGTCACCTTCGGGCTCATCTGGGTCGGTCTCGCCATCTTCTCCGCCGATCTCTGGCGCCGCGACCGTGCCCAGAAACTCGCCATGGGCCCCATGGCGGCGACGGGCGAGAAACATTGAGGTGCGACGCCGTCAGCTCGTCGGGAACGGATCGCGCTGAGAAATGCGTTTCAGCGTGCCGGAGTAGATGAGCGCCGGTTCGCCGTTCGCGTAGACGATGCCGCGGGCGAACATCATTTTCGATCCGGCGCGGACAAGCTCGCCGGCGGCGCAGATCCACTGACCTTCTTTCGCCCCGGCGACGAATTCCGACGACAGCGTCACCGTGAATGCCTGCATGGGACCGACGGTCCGGCGCGCGGCGCCCCAGAGCGCGACGTCGGCGAGGGTCAGAAGCGCGCCGCCATGCACGACGCCGATGGAGTTGCCGTGCTTCTCCTCCGCCATGAATCCGCAGATGCCCTCACGCGGATCGGCCTCCATGGGCGCGTACCAGACGGGCTCGAGCGCGCGCATGAAGTGCTGGGAAAGGTCGATGCGCGACCAGTCGGCGGGCGGGGTGTCGGCGAGATAAGCGGGCGTCGTCATTGGGATCGGTCCTAAAGTCCTTATTGTTTTGCGACGCAACATAACGGAGGCTTCACGCGACTCCACCCATAAGATGCAGAGTCGCGTGCGCATCCAGCGCGCCTTATCGGGAGCCTCATGCCTCAGACCCGTCCCAACGCCCGCGCGATTATCGATCGTGCGCGCCGCTTTCTCGATCGCGAACACTACGGGGCCGCGCCGTCTGTCGCGCGCCTTGCGCTTGGACTGCAAGGCGGCGGCGCGTTCGGGGCCTACGCCTGGGGCGTTCTGGATTTTCTGTTGGCCGAGACGGACGCTGAAATCGATGTCCTCACAGGCGCTTCAGCGGGCGCGCTCAACGCCACGGTCTGCGCAACCGGTCTCGCACATGGCGGCCGGGAGGGCGCGCGACAGGCGCTGGATGCGTTCTGGTCCGACACCGTGCGCACGGCGCAGGCCGAAGCGCCAGGCGTCGCGGCGGCGTTCGCCGCCAACCAGTTCGCGGCGTTTTTCGGCCCCGCGCCACGGCTGCGCTTGTCGTTGGCGCCGCTGCGTTCGCTGATCGCACGACACGTCGACGTCGATGCTCTCGAGCACGGGCCCGAAGTCCATGTCAGCGCCATCCGCGTGCAGGACTGGACCCCGAAAATCTTCACCGGCGCCGAGATCACGCCGGACGTCCTCGCCGCGTCCTGTTGCCTGCCGGCGATGCACGAGGACGCTGAAATCGACGGCGAGCGCCACTGGGACGGCGGCTACGCGGCGAACCCGCCGCTCGCGCCCCTGCGCAAGGGTCGACGCCGTCTCGTGGTCGCCATCACCCCGCCTCGCCCCGGCGCGCGGGCGGCGACGGCCGCGACGGCGAAGGACGACATTCAACCGGGGCATTTCTCCGCGCCGTTTGCCGAGGAGCTCGCCTCGCTCAAGGGCTGGCGCCCGGAAATCCTCGACGCGACGCCGCACCTGCCCGCCTTTCGCCAGGCGGGCGCACCGACGCGGCATCTCGTCGATCGGCTTTATCGCAGCGGACGCCAGGACGCCGCCGACTGGGCGAGCCGACCCGCCAAAGCAGCAGAATAACTGCGGACGGCGCTTCGGCGGCGACGCCGTCAGCAGTAGGTTCGCGCCATGGCTGATTTCGCACATCCCCGGTTCGTCACGGCGCGCGGCGTCGACATCGCCGTCTATGAGGACGGCCCCGCCGACGGGCCCATCGTCCTCTGCGTCCATGGCTGGCCGGAGCTCGCCTATTCGTGGACGCATCTTCTGCCCGCCCTCGGCGCCGCAGGGTGGCGCACCGTCGCCTTCGATCTGCCCGGCTACGGACGATCCGGCCCGACGGCTTCGGTCGAAGACAACAGCGCTGACGCGATTTCCGACGTGATGGCCGCACTCATCGAAGACCTCGGCGACGGTCCGGTCATCCTCTGCGGCCACGACTGGGGCGGCGCCATCGTCTGGCGCATGGCGCAACGCCATCCCGCGCTCATCCGCGGCCTTATCGCCGTCTGCACGGCCCACCACCGCCGGCCACCCGTCGATCCGCTGACGGTCTGGCGCAAGCGCGTCGGGCCAGACCATTATATTCTGCGCTTTCAGGAACAGGGCCCGCCGGAAGCGATCCTGGAGAAAGACATCGAGCATTCGCTGCGCTTTCTGTTCCAGAAGCCGGCGAAAGCGGAAACCATCGCGACCCGCGGCGGCGATCTCCTGCGTGTTCTCGATCTACTTGAAGCGTCCCGACCCGTCCCGGATGCGCGCCTCGTCATGACGCCGGAAGACCTTCGCTGGTACGTGGACGCCTTTACGCGCACCGGCTTTGCGCCGACGATCAACCTCTATCGCAACATCACCCGGAACTGGGAGACGCAGGCGAACTATTCCGACGTCATAGACATCCCGGCGCTGATGATCTCCGCTGACCGCGACGTCATGCTGCCGCCCTCAGCCGCCGACGGCGTGGAGGAATTCGTCCCGCAGGTGGAGAAGCACGTGCTCAAAGGCGTCGGGCACTGGGTGCAGCATGAAGCGCCGGAAGACCTCGCCCGGATTTCGCTCGACTGGCTCGGCCGCGTCTTTCCGGAGGGTTAACGCGCGCAAACCAATTCACCGAAAATGCGCCCGCGAGCGAAAGCCTCGTTTCCACACTCTTCTGCGATAAGTGAACCATCGAGCCGTTCACCTTCGAGGAGAGACCCTCATGCTGCGTTCCGCCTTCGTCGTCTTCGCCGTTTACGCCGCGCTGTTCGCCGCCGGAAATGCGTTCGCTGACAGCCGCGTCGCGGTCTCCGGCTCCGTCGGCACTCTCGGCGGCGAAGCGCAGGTGCACCTGCAGCTCAGCCGCTTTCTGTCGCTGCGCGCGGGCTACAATTATCTCGAAGGCGAGGTCGACGAGACCTACGAGGATGTCGACTACACGGTCGACGCCACCCTCTCCGGACCCATGGCGGCGGTTGATCTGCACCCGTTCATGAACGGCTTCGTCGTATCGGCAGGCTTCCAATTTGCTGATAAGCAGGCGGATCTTTTCGCCGTGCCCAACCAGCCGGTGGAGATCAACGGCACGACCTACCAGCCGGTGGATGTCGGGTCGATTTCCGGCGAAGCGGATCTCGGCGGCGCCTCGCCCTATCTCGGCTTCGGATACAACGGCGCGTTTTCAAACGGACGCCTCGGCTTTACGGCCATGATCGGCGCCCTCCTCCTCGATGAACCGACGGTCGATCTCATCGCGAGCGGCCCGATCGCCTCGGACCCGACTTTCGCCGCCGATCTGCAGGCGGAGGAAGACGCCATTCAGGACGATCTCGACGAATACCCGTTCTACCCGGTCGTCTCGCTCGGCCTCGTCTTCCGCTTCTGATCCTCAGTCGAGGGCGGCGTAGACCATTTCGATGAGTGTCACCGAACGCGGATCGCCGACGAGATAGCTGTCCATTCGCGCCGGGACGAAGGCGAACGAAAGTCTCCTCTCCGGATCGCCGAACGCGCACGCGCCGCCGAAGCCTGAATGCCCGCGCGTCGCCGCGCCCGGCCCGTAAACGCCGGTCGTGTTCGCCATCAACCCCGCCGCCCACGTCAGATCGAACGGCAGGACGAGGTCCGGCCCGCTCGCGCGCGGTTTCGTCAGCGCCGATATTGTCTCCGCACTCAGAATGCGTTCGCCGCGGAAGAGACCGCCCGTCGCGACGACGGCGAGCAGTTCGGCGAACGAGCGCGCGTCGGCGTGCATGTTCGCCGCCGGCAGTTCCGCGGCGATCCAGTCTTCGCGGCTCACCTTCGCCGGGCTGGACCACGGCTTCAGGAACGCCGCTTCTTTTACCGGATTGAGGGGGCCGAGATCGGGCGCGCGCTTCGGTTTCGGCATGTAGGCCGTGCGCGCGATTTCATCCGCGTTCAGCCCGCAACGGATGGCGAGCTCCGGAAACCGTCGCCGCAGCGCGTCGCCGACGCTCTCGCCCGTCACGCGACGCAGGATTTCGCCAGCGATTATGCCGACCGTCTGCGGATGATAGCCGTGCGCGGCCCCCGGTTCAAAGAGCGGCTCCATGGCGGCGAGGCGCCCGGCGATAACGTCCCAGTCCAGCCAGTCGGCCGGCTCCATGGGGTCGGCGACGCCGGAAAGTCCCGCCTGATGCGACAGCGCCTGGGCGACGGTCACACGGTCTTTTCCGTGTGCGGCGAATTCCGGCCAGTAGTCCGCGACTGGTCGGTCGTAGTCGAGTTTCCCCTCTTCGACCGCGAGCGCCATCAGGATCGCCGTCGCCGCTTTGCCGGTGGAGTAGACGCAGGCGATCGTCTCACCCGACCAAGGCGTCTCGCGCGCTTTGTCGGACCAGCCGCCGACGAGATCGACGACGATCTCGCCATCGACGGCGACGGCGACGGCGCCGCCCTGCTCGGCCTCGTTTTCGAACATGGCGGCGAACGCGTCGCGCACGCCTTCGAACGGGGCTGCGACAGAACCGGAAATGGGCGCGTCGGACATGGGAAACCTCTCAACCAGCGTCTCACGGACCTAGCGCCGACTGACGCGGCGTCCAAGGGCGCGGCGCCGTTCGCTTGCGCGGCCCGTGCGCCGCGGCGCAAAAGAATATCTGAGGGAGACGCCCATGACCGAGCACGAACGCGATGACCGCGCGGCCTCCGCCGCGGCGGGCTCCGTGCAACCGCCGCCCTATGAGGGCGATCCGGACGCGCCGACGCTGCCGGGCGATGACGCCGCGCTGAAACGTCGGCGCATGGCGTTTATGGTGCTCCTCACCGGCACCGTCTGCCTCGGCATGGGGCAGACCATCGTCTTCGCCGCGCTGCCGCCAGTCGCGCGCGAGCTCGGCCTCTCGGAAATGCAGACCGGGGCGATTTTCTCGATCTCCGCCATTCTATGGGTCATCGCCTCGCCCTATTGGGGGCGGCTCAGCGACCGTGTCGGGCGGCGACGGATCATTCTGACGGGGCTCACGGGTTTCGTCGTCTCGCTGCTCCTCTTCGCCGGGGCGATCCGCGCCGGGCTAACGGGCTGGGCGACGCCGCTCATCGTCTACGGAACGATGATCGCAACGCGCTGCGTCTACGGCCTCATCGGCGCGGCGGCGCCCGCGGCAAGCCAAGCCTATATCGCCGACCGAACAAGCGCGGCGGAGCGCACCTCCGCCCTCGCTGGCTTCACGGCGGCCTTCGGTTTCGGGCAGATGCTCGGCCCGGGCTTCGCCTCGGCGGTCGCGATTTTCGGCCTGCTCGCGCCGTTTTACGCGATGGCCGTGGTCGGCGCGCTCGTCGCCGCGTTCGTATTCCTGAAGCTACCGGAGAAATCGCGCCCGATCGCCCGCACCCGGAAGAAGCGGAACCTATCCGTCTTCGACCCGCGCATCCGCTCGTTTCTTGGGTTCGGATACTTCACCGGCTTCGCCATGTCGGTGCCGCTGCAGGCGACGGCGTTCTACATCATCGACCGCTTCGCGCTGGAGCCCGCCGCCGCAGCGCAGCTCGTCGGCGTCGCCCTCACCGCCTCGTCCATGGCTGCGCTTTTTTCGCAGCTCGTGCTGGTGCAGCGCTATCGCCTGTCGCCTCGCACCCTGATGCGGCTTTCGCCCATCATCACCGCCCTCGCCCACGCGCTCATCGCCATATCGCCCGCCTACGGACCGCTCGTCTTCGGGCTGATGGCGAGCGGACTCGGGCTCGGCATGGCGCAGCCGGGCTTCGGCGGGGCGACCTCCCTCGCCGTGCGTCCCGACGAACAAGGCGCGGCGGCGGGCCTCATCAACGCCGCGGGCGCGGCGGGGTTCGCCTCCGCGCCGTTCATCGCCTTCGCGCTCTATGACTACGCGCCTTCAGCGCCGTTTCTTTTCACGTCCGGCCTCATGACGCTGCTGGCGATCTTCGCCTGGCGCTCAAAAGCCATCGCCGGCGCCGCCAACGAAAACGCCGCGGACTGAGGGCCCGCGGCGCGTCGTGTTGATAGAGTCGTTATTAGAGCGTCGACGCTCAGGCTGGCGCGAGGGCGCCGTCGCCGGACGCTGCTGATGCGCCTTTAGGATTCGGGCGCGACCGCTCGACGGCGACTTTGAGCGCGTCCATCCGCGTTTCAAAGACTTCGTCGGCTGGCAGCGCGCCGTTGTCGCCCAGCGCGCTCAGTGTGCCGCGCACCTTGTCCGACATGCCCGCAAAGTAGACGAGCTTGCCGGCGTCGTGGGCGTCCGTCGCGATGGTCTCCACCGCGCGCGCGGCCGAGACGTCGAGGAACGGCACCCGCGAGAAGTCGAGCACGAGGCTGTCAGTCTTCTCTTTCGTCCGCTCACGGACGTGGTGACCGAGATCCGCCGCCGCGCCGAAGGAGAGCGGGCCGCCGAAGTCAAAGAGCGTGACGTGGCCCTTCGCCTGCTCGAGGAGCGCGCGTTCTTCTTCGGTCGTGATGGTCGCCGCCGGCTTGCCGAAGGCGTTCAGCTGGTCGTCAGCCATTTTCTTCACGAAGGCGAGCGCCGCGAGGACGACGCCGGCCGCGACCGCCGTGATAAGGTCGACGAACACGGTGAGGCCGAGAACGAGCGCCATCAGCGCGAGGTCCCAGCGCGGACCTTTGTGGGCGCGTTTCAGATAGGCGACGTCGATGATGTCGTAACCGACCTTCACGAGAATGCCCGCGAGCACCGCGTGCGGAATACGCTCCGCGAGCGGCGCGAGAACCAGCACCACCGCCAGAAGCAGCAGCGAGTGGATCATGCCGGAGATGCGGGTCATGCCGCCGGTGCGGATGTTGACGACGGTCCGCATGGTCGCGCCCGCGCCCGGCACGCCGCCGAAGAGACCGGCGACCGTGTTGCCGACGCCCTGACCGATCAGTTCACGGTCGGAGTTGTGGCGCGTCCGCGTCATGTTGTCGGCGACAAGCGACGTCAACAGACTGTCGATCGCGCCGAGAGCGGCGAGAATGAGGGCAGCTTTGACGATCATCCACCATGTGTCGTTGGAAAACGTCGGAACAGTGAATGACGGAAAACCTAGCGGGATGTCCCCGAGGATCGGCGCGCCGCCAAGAACGAGGCTGACGAGCGTGCCGATGACGAGCGCGGCGAGCGCGCCAGGCACGAACTTGCCCCAGCTTTTCGGCCAGGCGAACACGATGCCGAGCGTCAGAACGCCGATGGCGAGCGCCGCCCAGTTCGGGTCCATGACCGCGCCGGGGATCGCCTGCAGCGCCGGGATGGTGCCGCCGCCGTCCGGCTCATGACCGAAGAGACGCGAAAGCTGCAGCGCGATGATGATGCAGCCGATGCCGCTCATGAAGCCGGAAACGACCGGGTACGGCACAAGCCGGATGTACTGGCCGAACTTCAGCACCCCGAAGAGGATCTGGAAGAGACCGGCGAGCACGACCGCGGCGAAGATGATCGGCATCGACGCGGCGAGAACTTCCTGCGGCGTCGCGTCCGGCATGCCGGCGAGGACGGAGGCTTCGACGCTGGCGACGACGCCGGCGAAGACGACGACCATCGGCCCGGTCGGACCGGAGACCTGCGTCTGCGTGCCGCCGAGGAGCGCGGCGAAAAAGCCGACGAAGATCGCGCCCCACAGGCCCGCGATCGGTCCGACGCCGGAGGCTTCGCCGAAGGCGAGCGCCAGCGGCAGGGCGACGACGCCGGCGGTGAGACCGCCGTAGACGTCGCCCCTGATATTGGACGTATCAAAGTACTTCATTGGGTTCTCTCCAGAAACTCGGGCGCGGCTACGCAGCGTGATCGTGGCCGGCGTATTTTTTGATCTGCTCGGCGTACCGAACATCGACCGGCTCGAAGTTGTTCGACTTCTCATCATAGGCGCCGACTTCGCCGGTCTTGATATCGTAGACCCAGCCGTGGAGCTGCAGATCGCCCTTGGCGAGACGCGCTGCGACGGACGGGTGCGTTTTCAGGTGGGTCAGCTGAAGGATGACGTTCTGCTCAAGGAGCATTTTCATCTTCTCAGCCTCTGACTTGCCCTCGCCGAGCTGTCGGACGGTCTCAACCGCGGCGGTGGAATAGCCGAGCCACTCCTTCACGTGCGGCAGCGCGTCGAGACCTTCAGGGTTCATCGCGCCTTTCATGGCGCCGCACTCGGTGTGCCCGCAGATGACGATGTGCGGCACTTTCAGCGCCGCGACGGCGAACTCGATCGAGGCCGTCATGCCGCCCGTGTGCGTCATATGCGGCGGCACGATGTTGCCGGCGTTGCGGCAGATGAACAGCTCGCCCGGATCGGTCTGGGTGATCATCGCCGTTTCGATGCGACTGTCCGAACAGGTGATGAACAGCGCTTCGGGCGATTGGCCGAGGGCGAGTTTCTCGAAGAGGTCCTTTTTCTCCGGGTAAACTTCGTTCTGAAAGCGAACGACGCCGGCGGCGAATTTGGGCATCTGGGGCTCCTATTTCAGGGTTGAGTGAGTTTCGGCGTCTTCCGACGACCAACGACGACGCGCGTCTTCAAGCGCATCAGGACTGACGGCGCCGATGCGGCCTTCGAGGAAGGCGAGACCATCGACGATCCAGCCGGCGATCTGCGGCTGGCTCAGGTGATAGATATGCCGGCGCCCGTCCCGTCGTTCTTCGACGAGCCTGTGCGCGCGCAGTAGGCTGAGGTGCTGCGAGACCCGCGGCCCCGGTAGGTCGAGGCTCTCCGCGAGCGTGTTCACGTCCAGTTCGCCAGAGCCGAGCTCTTCAATGAGACGGATGCGATCGGGGTGCGCGATCACCTTGAAGACCTCCGCCAGTTCTTTTGCGACAGCCGAACGGTTCGGCATGGCTTCCTCCGCAGTTTTCTCATCGACGGTCCCGCATTCGGCGACATGTCGATGGCGCATGAATTATCTGCAATGTTTCGCAGATTTATGCCGCTGCAGGCAAGTAGGCTTGCAGGCGTAACCTTCAAGAGGGTGGAAGATGAAATCGACGTTAACCTCTTTTTTCCCAGAATTGAGCCAAGACTGGTTGATGAGATCGAAGCCGGAAGCTGTCGAATGACCGCAGCCATGAGTACTTCAGAGCCGGACACCCGCACGGAGCCGCGCCAGCGCGCTCTGAAGGCGGCGAAGATCGTGCTCAATCATGAGCACTCCACGATCGACTGCCTGATCCGCAATCGCGCGGGACACGGGGCGAAGCTGGAGCTGAAAGCGGTGTTCGTGGTTCCAGAATTTTTCGAAGTTCTGATCGACAGCGATCAGGTGATCGCGCCCGCCCGCCGGGTCTGGCAGATCGGCGAGAAGATAGGCGTCGAGTTCATCGAGCCCTTCCGGGCCGTGAAGCCTAAAGAAATCCGAGGTCGCGTTCCGCGAAATTGAGGATGCCGGGCGCCGCCTGCGCGATCTCCGCATCAGTCAAGCCGAACCAGCGTCCAAACGTCGCCGCGTACTGCTCCACCGAAACCGACGGTATGAGCCGCCCGCGTCCTGAATCCGCCTCATGGTCGAATGTCGGTTCCGGTATCGAACCGTAAATCCGGTTTCCGTTGACCGCGCCGCCGACGACGAAATGGTGCGCGCCCCATCCGTGGTCGGACCCATCGCCATTGACGGCGAGCGTACGGCCGAAATCGGACGTGGTGAACAAGGTTACGTCCTGCGACACGCCGATCTCGTTCATCGCCGCCTGGAACGCCGCGATCGCCGACGAGAAGTCCGTCTGCAGACCGGTCATGCTCTGGGCCTGGTTCGAGTGCGTGTCGAAACCGCCCGTCGACACGAAAAAGACCTGCCGACCGACGCCGAACGTGTCGCGCGCGGCGATCATGCGTGCGACCATCGAAAGCTGATCTGCGAGGCGCGATTCCGGAAACTCCGTCGCGAACGGCGTTTCATTCTCCAATGTCGCCGCCAGCGTCGCGTTCGCGGAGATGGAGCGATCGACGACGTCGATGATGTCCCGCTGAAAATAGTTCGTATGCCCGCCGCCGACATTGCGGAAGTGCTGGGACATGAGCGTCGGCAGCGTCTCCGAACCGAAGAGGCGGGACGCGGAGACCTCATCAAGCTCAGAGGCGCCGCGGGAGGAGACCTGAAACTGTTGCGCCGTTTCGCCGGAAAGAAAAACGCTGTTGCCCGCGACGGAGACCGCCGTAAACGTGCCCGCGACATTGGCGCCCGATTGCAGCGCGAAATCGGCGAACCGTCCGCCCCAGCCGAACCGCGCCCCTTCCGGTTCAGAGGCGAGCCAGGTCGAAACCTGATCGTTGTGCGAATAAAGTCGCGCGGGCCGCGGCACCGTGCGTTCGCGCAGCTGCGTCCGCGTGATCGGCTCGATCAGTGGGCCGACATTGCCGACGATCGCCGCCTCGCCATTCTGAAACAGGGTGTGGAGCGGCGACAACGTCTCGGGCAGAGCGAAAGCGCGTCCGCCGAACGATGCGGCGTTCTCCGGCGCGAGGTCCATCAATCGATTGCGCGCGCGAGTCGATCCGCCCGGTAGCGTCGCATATTCGTTCATCAGCGTCTGACGGATGTCAGCATAGGAATCGTATGACGCTTGATCGAGCGGCAACACGACGTCGTGGCAATCAAGCCCGCCGAAGAACATGACGCAGACAAGCGCTTTATAGCCGCCGACATCGGCTGACATCGCCGCCATGTTCCCCAGCCCCTGACGGAGGGTCGCACCGCCGACGAAGGTCGCCGCCGTGCCTTTCAGAAAGCCGCGACGGGTGAATTCAAAGCAGGAGCCGGTCATTGCTGCACCAGATATTCAGGGGACGTAACGATCATGAGTAGAGCGGCCTGAACGCGCCGGGAGCGGTCGCGCTCCTCCGTGCTTTCAGGGCCGATGTCGATTTCGTTGACAGCGGCGAGGATGCGGTCGCGCGTCTCTGTCCGCATGGCGCCGTTGGTCATGATGAGATCCAGGTGACCGACGAGCGCCGCCGGGTCATGAGCGATGGCGATTTCGTCCGTATAGTCGGGTTCATAGCCATCGCCGACACGATCTTGAATGAACCGGCTCATGAAATCGATGTAGCCCGCGACGGAGGTTTCGTGCGTGATCTGAAGCTCCGGGGCGACGAGCTGACGGTCGCCCGTCGCCGTGCCCGGCGCGACATAACCTGGACGATAGAAATTGAAGACCGAGGGCGAGCGGAACGCCTGCTGCGCCAGACGGTCTGGGCGGTTGGAGTCCCGCAGGGATGACGGCGTTTCGTCCGTGTTCTCCTCCGGCACGAAATTGCGCGCCCAGTGAGCAAAGCGCACCACCGGCTCGCGCAACTTGCCGAACGCCGGGTCCGCGGCGGTCGCCGCATCGCGCGCCTCCGGATCGAGCAGGATCGCAGCCCAGACAGCGCGCAGATCGCCCCGCTCGCCGCCGCCGAAGGTTCCGCCATCCGGCCCGGTGAAGACGCCGGCGTCGAAGGCCGCGGCGACGCGGCCGACATAGGCGGGCGTGGGGTTGGACGTCACCAATCGCTGGATCAGCTGTTTGGAGACGAAGGGCGCGGTGTTCGGATGTTCAAACAACGTATCGAGAGCGATGGCGATACTCTCGTCAGCCCCCGTACCTTCCGGAATAACGGCGCCGAGAAACGCCTTCTCTTCCGGCGAATGCTCGCGCTCGAAGGCTTTTAACGGCGCGTATTCATGGTCCGGCGCGCGGGTGTCTCGATCAAAGAAGTCTTCGCCGTTCCAACTGAGACCGGTGAAGACTTTCGCAAGCTCCGTCACATCGTCGTTGTCATAGGTTTCGATGAAACCGCCCGCGCCGTCGGGGATCGGCTCGCCGGTGGCGTCGAGCTCCAGAAGTCCGATGGTGAAGAGCTGCATCACTTCGCGGGCGTAGTTTTCATCCGGCACGCGCCCGCGCTCTTCGTCGGTGCGCCGGTTCTGCAGATAGGTGAGATAGATCGACATCGCAGGGGAGTAGGTGACGTCGTGCAGCAGGTCCCGATAATTGCCGAACGCGTTCAGAAGCATGACGTCCATGTACGAGGCGAGCGTCAACGGGCGGCCGCCGACGCCGCCGTCTTCTGCGGAGATCACCAGCAACTGAGAAAGGGCGAAAGCGGCGCGCTGGCGAAGCTGGTCTCGCCCGTACACGGCGGATCGCCAGAAGCTCTCGTGCGCATCGTCATCACGGATGTCCTCGCCCTGCACGTCGAGCGCCCGCAGACGCTGAAGGTGCGAGCGCGACGGCTTTTCGTATTCCGCGGCGATCCATTGTTCGTAGCCGAAGCGGGTGACGAGATCGATATCCGCCGCCGTCGGGCCGAACGTCGCCTGGGTCAGAAAGCGCGATGCATCGACTTGCGAGGGCGCGACCGCGGCGGAGACGGGCGTCCCGAGATCATTGGGATCAGGCAGGCTCTCATCCGCGCACGAGACGAGGACGAAAGCGGTCGCGACCGAAAGGGCGCGCAACATCTGAAGAACCGGGCGCTGCGGCATGCGTCGGGTGTCCTGTATTCTTGCGGCGCCGGGCGGCGCGTCGGTCGGGATGGAGGTAGCGGACCGCGATGAGCGGTCCGTTGACGGGAGCGCTCAAAATTAAAGGGCATTTTCGGGCCGAACTGGGGCGAGGTCGGCAAGCTTGTCGCCTTGGTTTCGCCATCGGATCGACCTGACGCGGGCGTGATCCGACGCGACGGCCACGTTGTTTGCGCGCGCGGTTAAAACCTGCCAAAGCCTCGCGCTGCTGCACTGCGGTGGCGCTTCTTCAATCGCGTCCCTATCTGGTGCGGGATCATGAAGGAGAGCGAGCCATGAGCGAGCTTGCGAACGCGCCGACCGAAGGCGCGACCGTCGCCATTCCGAAGTCCGTCACCGAAGAAACGGTCGTCGCGGTGAAACACTGGACGGACCGGCTGTTCGAGCTGCGCGTCACCCGTCCGCCGGCCTTCCGCTTCCGGTCCGGCGAATTCGTGATGATCGGCCTGATGGTCGACGGCAAGCCGCTCCTGCGCGCTTATTCGGTCGCCAGCCCCTCTTGGGACGAAGAACTCGATTTCTATTCGATCAAGGTGCAGGACGGCCCCCTCACCTCCCGCCTTCAGCACATCAAGGTCGGCGACAAGATCCTGCTCGGCAAAAAGCCGACGGGCACCCTCGTCCACGACGCGCTGACGCCCGGCAAACGGCTCTACATGTTCTCCACCGGCACCGGCATCGCGCCGTTCGCGAGCGTCATTCGCGACCCGGAGACCTATGAGAAATTCGAGGAAGTGATCCTCACCCATACCTGCCGCGAGGTCGGCGAGCTCGCCTATGGCGAAAAGCTCGTCAGCGATCTGAAGGACGACCCGCTCTGCGGCGAGTTCGCCGATCGCCTCGTGCGCTACGCGACGACCACCCGCGAAGAGAGCCCGAAAATGGGCCGCATCACCGATCTCATGGAAAGCGGCAAGCTGTTCGAGGACCTCGGCGTTCCGCCGCTGAACCGCGAGACCGACCGCGTGATGATCTGCGGCTCCATGGCGATGCTGAACGATACGAAGGCGCTCTGCGAGAAATTTGGCCTCGTGGAAGGCTCCAACGCGCAGCCCGGCGATTACGTGATCGAACGCGCGTTCGTAGGGTGAGGCTCGTCTCCCCCGCCGTCCTTCGTGACGCGCACCTGCGGTGCGCTCCTCAGGACGAAGAGTGACTGAACTTCGTCCTGAGGAGCCCGCGTAGCGGGCGTCACGAAGGACCGAGGCGGCGCATACAGCCCAACAAAAAAGCCTCCGCGAACGCGGAGGCTTTTTCTTTGTCCGTATGAGCCGAAGCCTAGTCGCGGCTGGAGAGGAGACGCAGCAGCATGAGGAAGAGGTTCACGAAGTCGAGATAGAGCGACAGCGCGCCCATGACCGAGACCTTCTTCATCATCTCCGCCGACTGCTGGGCGACGTAATAGTTCTCCTTGATCTTCTGCGTGTCGTAGGCGGTGAGGCCCGCGAAGACGAGCACGCCGACGGCGGAGATTACGAACTCCAGCATCGTCGAGCCGAGAAAGATGTTCACGATACTCGCGATGATGAGACCGATGAGCCCCATGAACAGGAACGAGCCCATGCCGGTCAGGTCCCGCTTCGTCGTGTAGCCCCAAAGGCTGAGGCCGGCGAACATCGCCGAGGTGATGAAGAACACCCGCGTGATGTCAGCGCTCGCGTAAGCGATGAAGATGGTCGAGAGCGAAAGGCCCATCACGGCCGCGAACGTCCAGAAAAGCGCCTGCGTCGCGACCGCGCTCAGCCGGTTCACGCCGAAAGAGAGCACCAGAATGAAGGCCAGCGGCGCGAACATGACCAAGTAGGCCTGCGGACCGGAAAAGAGCGCCTGCAGAAGCGCCGGAGACTGGCTGACGAAGAAGGCGACGCCGCCCGTCAGCGCCACGGCGAGCGCCATGTAGTTGTAGACGCCAAGCATGTAGCTGCGCAGGCCCTGATCGACGGAGGCGTCCATCGTTCCGGCGGGCGCGGCGTAGGCGCCCTGCCCAAAAGCGCGGCGGAAGTCGTTCATGTGTCGTTCCTCCAGAGAAAACGTTTGAGCGATATATTCGCTTGCTCGCCCTCGGCTTCAAGCGTGTGGGGGGCAAGTTACGGAAGCTTTACGAACCGCGCCGCGAAAAAGCCGTCGACGCCCCCTGCCATATGGGGCAGGACGCGCATGTCGCCGGCGGGCGTGACGGCGTCGAGGCCGCCGAGCTCCGCCGCGGAGACGGGTCGGCGCTCGAGCCGCCCATGGCGCTCCAGCGCTGCGGCGGCCTGCGCTTCGCCCTCCTCCCTCTGCAGGGAGCAGACGCAATAGACAAGCGTTCCGCCCGGTTTAAGCAGGTTGAGCGCGGCGTCGATCATCAACGGCTGCAGCGCTGCGAGAGTTTTGAGGTCCGCTTCGGATTTCGACCAGAGCGCGTCCGGATGGCGGCGGATGGTGCCGGTCGCCGTGCAGGGCGCGTCGAGTAGAACCGCGTCATAAGGCTCGGCCTTCATGAGCAACGCGTCAGCGGCGACGACCTGCGCGGCGAGACCGGTGCGCGCGAGGTTTTCTTCCAACCGCTCCAATCGATCGGCGTTCTTGTCGACCGCCGTCACCCGCGCGCCCATGGCGGCGAGCTGAAGGGTCTTGCCGCCGGGAGCCGCGCACATGTCCAGCACCCTCTTCCCCGCGACATCGCCGAGAAGCCGCGCCGGCAGCGCCGCGGCCGCGTCCTGCACCCACCAAGCGCCGTCGGCGAAACCCTCCAGCTCCGTCACCGCGCCCGGTTTCGTCAGACGCACCGAACCTGTCTGCGTGACAGCGCCGCCGAGCCGCTCGGCCCAGTCCGAGGACGCGCTCGGGTCTTTCAGGGTGAGATCCAGCGCGGGCTCCACCTGGTGGGCGGCCGCCATGCGCCGGGCGGTCTGGGGGCCGTAGGCCCGCTCCCAGCCGCGCCACATCCAGCCTGGCGTATCGATCCGCGCCGGTAGATCGGCGATCAGCTCGCCGCCCTTGTCGGCGATCCGGCGGAGGATGGCGTTCACCACCGCCTTGTAGCCCGCCGTCTCCCGCCGGTCCGACGCAAGATCGACGCTGGTCGACACCGCTGCGTGCGCCGGGGTCTCCAGAAGGAGGATCTGCGCCGCGCCGAGGCGCAGAATGTCCGTCACCGCCGCGCCGCGCTTGCCGAAGGGCTTGTCGAGAAACCTGTCGATGGCGGCGTCGAGCGTGCCGCGCCGACGCAGAACCGCCGTCGCGAGCGCGCGCGCGAAACCGCGATCGGAGCCCTCAAGCGCCGCGAAATCGCGCGCGTCGACAAGCGCGTCGTCGAGGCTCGCGCCGTCGCGGATGAGGTCGAGAATGGTGAGCGCTGCGCGGCGGGCGGCGAGCCCGACCGGTTCGGCGCCGGCGGGCGCGTGGTTCTGAGCTTCGGTCATCGCGTGCGCATAGTGCGGCGGCCGCGCAATTGTAAGTCCCCCGCCCGCATGTCATGGTCTTCACGGGTATGTGGTCGAACAGTTTCCGGGGACACCTATGAAAAAGATGATCAAAGCCGCGATAGCGGCGCTAGGCGTCGCGGGGGCGGCGATGAGCGGCGCGGCGGCGCAATCCGACAGCACGGTGGTCGCAGGCTTCGACGAGCAGACGCTCGGCGCCATCCTCACCGCCGGCGGCGTCCAATGGCGCGTTGTTGATCGTGGCGAAGACGGCTCGGTGCGCATTCAGGCCGAACGCAGCGGCTTCCCGTTCTTCGTTCAGACCCGCGTCTGCCGTCAGGGCACCTGCATCGGCGCGCACCTCTTCACGCTTGTGGAAGGCCAGCCGCCGGCCGAAATGCTGAATGCGTTCGACACGAGCCAGCCGTTCATCTCCGCCGGCGCCCTGCCGGACGGCAGGGGCTGGATCGCGCGCTACTTCATCAGCGATTACGGCATTCCGGTCGGCAACATTAAGTCGAACATCTCCAACTTCGTCGGCATTGCGAGCTATTTCGTGAGCGAGTACGCATCGCAGGCGCAGCAGATCAACTTCGAAGGCGAAGCAGCCCACACGGCGGCCGAGCACCTGAACTCTGTCGAGGCTCTGCGTGTGAAGGCCAAGCCCGTGAGCGTCTTCCCAGAATACGCGACGTGGTCGCACGCCGTCGATAACTACGACGCCTTCCTCTCGACCGAGGCGGCGGAGTCGATCTCGATGGAAGCTGAACAGCTCCGCAGCCGCGAAAGCAAAGTCCGCAAGCGGAACTAAGCTCTTGGCTCGCCGGCCTCGATCGGCACAGAAAAGCGCGCCTCACGGGCGCGCTTTTTTGTATCGAGAATAAAAGGGCTCAGGGCGCTGGCGTCGGCGTCACCTGCTCCACATCAAAGCCGCGCGCGGCAAGCATCACGGGCACGCCGTCCGCGCCCGCGAGGTGTCCCGCTCCGACGACGACCATCACGACGCCCGGCTCGTCCATCACCTCATCCAGCCGCTCCGTCCACGCCGTGTTTCGCTGCACGATCAGGATGTCGTAAAGCGTGGGCATCTCGTCGCGAAGCCGTCCGTTGATCTCCCGGTCGATCGCCGCGGCGTCGCCGTCCGCCCACGCGTTGAAGAGTCCCGCGAGCGCCATCGGCCCGTCGGCGAGCTCATCCAGGGTCGCGATCAAAAGATTGCGTTCCGTCTGCGGATCGAGATCGGCGAAGAAGCCGAGCTGCTGCGCCGGCGTCTCGAAGCTGTCGAGCGCCTTGCCCGCCGCCGCCGCTTCCGCGGCGACGCGTTTATCGACGCCGCTTTCCGGGTCGAAGCCTTCCGCGACGATCGCCTGCACCGAGAGCACGACCGAGGCGAACCACGGCCGCATGGGCCGCACGGCGCTTTCGGGAATGTTGAAACGCGCGGCGCCTTCTTTCAGGCGCTTCCAGTCCGGGCCGGCCAGCACCACGCCGGACGCGCGGTCGCTCGGCGAGAACCCGAGCTTCATGGCGATCCGACCGACCTCCGCCTCCGTTTCCGGCCCGATCGGCAGCTCCAGAAAAACCGTCTCCGATTGCGCGAACGCCGCCTCGAACTCCGGCGTCCGCCACTCGAGCTGGGGCGGCAGGATATGGAAGGAGCCGAAGAGCCAGACGGTGGTGTCCTCGTCGCTCACCTTCCAGAGCGCCGGCGTCGCGGTCACACGCTCGCGCGGCGATGGCGGCGCCTCCGCCGTTTGCGCGGACGCCTGTCCGGAGAAAACGGTGACAGCGGCGAGGAGCGGGGCGATGAAGCGCAGGAACGAGATCATGGCGTCTATCTAGGACGCCCGGGGCCCCGGCGCACCCGCCAGACGCGACGCCGGGCGACTTTTCTCTTCAGATTGCCCTCCCCCGCGCATTCCCCTATGACCGACCTCTACGCACCCATAGCTCAGCTGGATAGAGCGCTGCCCTCCGAAGGCAGAGGTCAAAGGTTCGAATCCTTTTGGGTGCGCCACGTTTCTGCAAATCTACTTCATATGGAGCGGGAACTCGGTGAAACTGAAGTCAGATTGCATCGGATTTGGGCGCCCTCGCGCCAAAGAAGACAAGCCAGAGGCAGGAGCCAATTTCTCCGATTGAGGCTGGTTTCGTCACATAATCTGCAAACGGTAAATTATCAAAATTTGGAATGTACGTAGGTCCGAACAGATCCAGGAGATAACCAGCACTCCCCATCAGCATCATGACGCCTAACCAACGGGGTATGCTGCCAGATTTGAGCACTAACCATCCATAGGGCGCGAGCCATGCGCCCCAGAAGAATGTGGAAACGGTAATCCAGCGGCGGTATCCGGCGCGAGCTGCGTCCACATCTTCGACTTGCGCCGTGTCGCCCGCAACGGCCAAGGCAAGTTCGCCGTATTGCAAAAAGGCAAAGAGCGTGGCGGGTATGCTCACGACAACAAGAAGGATCATCAATCGAGCAGCATTCTTACCGTAGACTGACAAAAACCTAGCCAGCGTAAACGGCAACACAAGAAAAAATGCGGCTAGAAAAACGCCGCTCGCGATCATCGCTTGAAACAAAATGAACCGCTCTTGAATATTTGAGAGTGTCTCAGAAGAATCACCGCGAGCAATCAAATCTCCCGGGGCATAAGCAAGAGAAAAAATACCTGTCAAGACGAGGCCAAGATAAACGAATCCCGCGGTCCGACCCTGCGTGCGTACTGACACCAAACCACCTCATACTTACAGAATAACGTTCGGGTCTCCCTTACCGCGATTGACTAGGATCAGACAAGATTATGGAAACTCCCCATGGTAATTCATCGCCACCAGAGCTGTATGTGCTTTACTCTGAGCCTGAAAAATTTTTCTTACCCGTTTTTGTCTGCCTTGGGCCATGAATAAACAG
Source organism: uncultured Caulobacterales bacterium (assembly GCA_964342855.1). Classification (GTDB taxonomy): domain Bacteria; phylum Pseudomonadota; class Alphaproteobacteria; order Caulobacterales; family Parvularculaceae; genus JBCBJX01. The sequence continues at coordinate 83,281 of CAYFIB010000008.1, read as the reverse complement.
TGTGCAGATCTTCTCGAACGATCACCTACGAGCCTATCGAAGACGGAGGCGAAGCCTATGAAGGAAGCCCCACCTGAAAATCTGTTACAAAAGCAATGACATAAGCGTCCCCAATTCCATTCTGTCTGGTGCTCCATCTCCCCCGACACAGGCCCTGCCCCCCATGACCGATATCGAGTTCGCGCGGCTGACTGAGGTCGATGTTCGCGAGATCGCCGCGCACATGTCCGATCCGCGCGTCGCGGAGCACATGCCGCTTCTCACCGTGCCGTGGGGCGAAGAGGAAGCGGCTCGTTTCGTCGAGGCGAAAGAAGACTGTTGGCGCCGAGACGGGCTTGGCCACTGGGCGTTTCTGCTGGATGGCGCCTATGTCGGCTGGGGCGGCTTCCAACGGGAGGGGTCCGAATGGGATTTCGGCCTTGTTCTGAAGCCGGAGCAATTCGGGCTTGGCATGCGGATCGCGCGCGAAGCGCTCGCCCTCGCGCGCGGGGACGCGCGCATCCCCTATGTCACGTTCCTCCTGCCGCCCTCGCGCACGCGCCTCAAAGCTCTTGAACGGTTGGGTGCCCGCCCGGTCGGAGAGATCGACTACGCGGGCGAGCGGTTTCTGAAATTCCGGCTGGATACAACGCACTAGGAGCGGTATTAACGCCCGGCGTTCAACCTGCCCTGAAGGCGCGCTCCAGCGCCTTGATATCGCCGCCGACAATCTCGGCCTCATGGGCGAGAATGTCGTCGATCGGGCGGTCCCACCACGCGATGGCGTTGAGGCGCGCGATGGTCTTTTCATCGAACCGCATACGGCGCACCGTCGCGGGATTGCCCGAGACGATGGCGTAGTCCGGCACGCGGCCGCCGATAACGGCGCCGGACCCGACGATGACGCCGTTTCCAAGGTGCGCGCCCGGCAGGATCATCGCCCCCTGCCCGATCCAGACATCGTGGCCGATGATGGTGTCGCGCCCCGGCCCCGGCATGGACGGGCGCCCCTCGACCGGCCCGCCCCCGAAGACCGCGAACGGAAAGCTCGAGAACCCGTCATAGCGATGGTTCGCCGAGGCGGTGATGAACTCCGCTCGGTGCGCGATCTGGCAGAATTTCCCGATGATGAGACGTTCCGGCGAGAACGGGTAAAGATGCGGGGCGAGGCGCGCCGCCCAGTCCTCCGGCGGATCGAAAGTGCTGGCATAGGTGTACTCGCCGACCTCAAAACGCGGATGGTCGATGACGGGTTTAAGAAACACCGTTCCCGGATGGCGCGAGCCGTCCGGCAGCGGAATGGGCAGACGCGTGTCCGGCGAGGGAAAGGGTCGGTCTTCAGAGGACGGCACGGCGTGTCCTTTCAATCGAAACTCTCAGACGAGACTGTCAGGGCGTTCAGATTACGGACGTGACCACAGCTTCCTCCGTCGAATGATGGCAGTGTCGTTCAAGGCGACGCCAAAAGTAAAGGCGCCCGAAGGCGCCTTTTGAAGGGTCAATTCGGGTCTCGCCCTTACTGGCAGGCGAGACACTCGTCATAGTCCGTACGCGCCATGGCTGCTTTGCGGATGCTGGCGGCGACCGTGTCTTCCGGCGCGCCGTCGCCGCTTTCGCGGGAGGAACCGGCGTAGGCGGCGCGCTGCACCGACTTCGAGCGGCAGTAGTAGAGCGACTTCACGCCCTTCTCCCACGCCGACCAGTGCAGCATGTGCAGGTCCCATTTATCGATATCGCCCGGCAGGAAGACGTTCACTGACTGACCTTGACAGATGTACTGCGAGCGGTCGGCGGCGAGTTCGATGACCCAGCGCTGATCAAGCTCGAAAGCGGTCTTGAAGACGGCTTTCTCCGCCTCCGACAGGCAGTCGAGATGCTGGACGGAGCCTTCATGCTCAATGATGGACGTCCACGTCTCTTCCGTGTTGAGACCTTTTTCATCGAGCAGAGCCTCAAGCGCCGTGTTCTTCACGGTGAACGAGCCCGACAGGGTCTTGTGGGTGTAGACGTTCGCGGGGATCGGCTCGATGCAGGGGCTGACGCCGCCGCAGATGATGGAGATCGACGCCGTCGGCGCGATGGCGAGCTTGTGGGAGAAGCGCTGCTTCATGCCCGCCTCCTCCGCGTCGGGACACGCGCCGCGCTCTTCGGCGAGGGCGACCGAGGCCGCATCCGCCCGCATGCGGATGTGCTTGAAGAGCTTGGTGTTCCACGCTTTCGCCGCGGCGCTTTCGAAGGGCGCGCCCATTTTCTGAAGGAACGAATGGAAGCCCATGAGGCCGAGGCCGACCGAGCGTTCGCGCTGGGCGGAATAGACCGCTTTCTCCATGCCTTCCGGCGCGTTGGTGATGAAGTCCGTCAGCACGTTGTCGAGGAAGCGCATGACGTCCTCGACGAAGCGCTCGTCTTTCGACCATTCCGCCCACTTCTCGGCGTTGATGGAGGAGAGGCAGCAGACCGCCGTGCGCTCGTTGCCGAGATGGTCCGGCCCCGTGTGCAGCATGATCTCCGAGCAGAGATTGGAGGTCGACACTTTCAGGCCGAGCTTGCGCTGGTGGGCCGCGAGCTGGCGGTTCACCGTGTCGGAGAAGATCAGATACGGCTCGCCCGTCTGCAGGCGGATCTCCAGAATTTTCTGCCAGAGCGAGCGCGCCTTCACCATGCGGATGACTTCGCCGGTTTTCGGCGACCGCAGACCGAACTCCTCGTCCTTCATCACCGCCTGCATGAACGCGTCGGTGATGTTGAGGCCGTGGTGAAGATTCAGGGACTTACGGTTGAAGTCGCCCGAGGGTTTGCGGATCTCGAGGAACTCCTCGATCTCCGGGTGGTGTATGTCGAGATAGACCGCCGCCGAGCCGCGCCGCAGGGAGCCCTGCGAAATCGCGAGGGTGAGCGAGTCCATGACGCGGATGAACGGGATGATGCCGGAGGTTTTGCCGGAGTCCTTCACGCCTTCGCCGATGGAGCGCACGCCGCCCCAATAGGTACCGATGCCGCCGCCGTTCGAGGCGAGCTTCACGTTCTCATTCCAGGTGCCGACGATGCCGTCGAGCGAATCCGAAACGCCGTTGAGGAAGCAGGAGATCGGCAGGCCACGTTTCGCGCCGCCATTCGAGAGCACCGGCGTCGCGGGCATGAACCACAGCTTCGAGATATAGTCATAGATGCGCTGCGCATGCTCGGCGTCGTCGCCATAAGCGGTCGCGACGCGGGCGAACATGTCCTGCGGCCCCTCGCCCGGAAGCAGGTAGCGATCTTCCAGCGTCTTGACGCCGAAATCGGTCAGCAGGGCGTCGCGCGAATGATCGACGACGACTTCTTTGACAACTTTCAGCGCCGGACGCGCGCGCGTCTCCAGCGATTCGACACCCCGCTCGCGCGCATTCGCGGCGATCTCTTCGGCGGCGTTCTGAGCGACGGCTTTAAGCGCGGCGGCGTCGAGCGACATGGAGTATTCCCCTTAACTGACTATGGACCGTTCCGGCCCCTTCGAAGGGCGCGCCGATCCGTTTCGGAGCGAAAAGCGAGTCGCGCTCCAAAGCGATCTGGCGCCGGTGATGCGAGGCGTCCGCGGGTTCGCCGCCGACACAAGATATAGTGGCTGGCCCGGATTGTGACGTCAACATGAAGGATTGAGGCGACGACGCCGCAATCATTAACAAGGCCTTAAATCAGGCGCATCTTGTGCGCATTGCGCGCGCCGCCGAATGAATTGATTTCGCCTTGTGAAGCCATTGTTTCGGCGCCGTGCATGCCCCCTGGGCGCCCCGGAAAAAAAATCTTCAGAGCCGATTTTGATGGCTGAAGGGTCGCCTCCGTCGACCCGACTCGCGGCATGGTTCCGGGCCGTATCCGGAGCCGTTCATGCGTCTATTTCTTTTCGCCGCCGCCATAGCGGCGCTGTCGCCGACCATCGCCGCCGCGCAGCAGCGCCCGCGGCCCACACCCTGGTGGCAGCGCCAGGCGCCGGAGCCGGAAAAACCGAAAGCCGATCAGCGCGAAAACATGGAAAGTCCGCTGCCAAGCCATGCGCGGCTCGGCTACTTCAACGAACTTCTCCTAAATACTGAGCCGGATGGCGGCGCCGGCAACGTCTTCGAATTTCGTCCGGACATACCGATCGGCTCCGAAGATGTCTGGGGCGTGCTGCACTCCGGCGCGCTGCCGATCATCTACCTGTCCGACGAAGTCGCCGGCGATTCGAGCGAGATGGGCGTCGGCGACGCGCGATACTCGTTTCTTTTGACGCGCCGTGCGCGGGCGAACGGTCCCGATTCCGGTTTCGGCGTCGCGCTGACCCTGCCGACGGCGTCGGACGCCGCGCTCGGCTTCAAACGCCTGACGCTTGGGCCGCAGGTCGCGGCGGTCTGGTCGAGTTCGGTCTGGCGCTACGGGTTCACCGGCGTGCAGCGCTGGTCCGTCTCCGGTTCAGACAAAGGCGAACCGGTCTCGCAGACGACGCTGGAGCCCTTCGTCTACCTCAATCTCGATGAGGGCTGGTACGCGTTTTCCCGACCGACCCTTCGCGCGGACTGGGAGCGCGAGGACGACAAGGTCTCCATTCCCGTCGGCGCCGGGATGGGTCGCGTGCTCGATATGGGCGAAGGGCGTCCGCTCGACGTACAGGCCTCATTCTATACGAGCCTGACCGACGCCGTCGGCGAACCAAAATGGGTCCTGCGCGTGCAGGTCCAGACGTATATTGGTCGCTGATTTTCAGCGCCCAGCGTCTCTGAGAGCGCTACGCAGATTACCGGAAATTTATGCTGCGGCGCCCCGCCGCACTTCAGCCACGGCTCGCCGCACGACGGATTGAGGCGGCTGAAGCTCTCACTCACAAGTTACGTCGTCGGATGATGATCCGATCAGGGAAGATGCGCTCAAAGACGCCGATCCCTATCAGTCGGTCCCTCTCATCGTGGGGACGATTTTTGAGAAGAGAGAGAGAACCCAATGATCCTTTCGGCCCTCGCCGCACTCGCCCTCGTATCCGCCGCGGAAGAAAAAGCGCTGGAAATCAGCGTCGATCTCCCGGTGGAGAATATCTCAGAGAACTCCAGCTTCTGGTTCAGCACCGTACCAGGCCGCGATCCGCAGTGCGGTAGCGGCGGTTCGCGTGCGGAGAAACTGGCTGGCATGTACGACGCCATCACGGACGCCGCCGCATCAGACGATGGCGCAGCGACCATCGAAGCCGCCGCGAAGTTCCAAGCCTATGTTGACGGCTCCGACCTTGCCGAAGGCTGCTGGGACACGCTTCGTAAGCGCGCCAGCATTTCCCGCAAGGCGAACAAGATGATCGAAGAAATCGCCGACCTCGCCTGATCGACCCTCAGCCGAATTCGGACGATGCCGCCCTCCGCATCTCTTGATGCGGAGGGTTTTTTGACGCTTTGCCTCAGCGACGGCGCGGAATGGCGCAGGACACGCCGGCGATCGGCGCGACCGCGGCGGCGCGCGGGTTGTCGATACGCAGCAGCGCGTCCAGCGCGTTCCCGGCGCTTTCGGACTTGTTGAGTTCCTTCAGAAAGTTCGCGACCGCTTTCACGTCCGCCGGCTCAAGACGCGCGGAGAACTCTTCAGCGACGCAGGCCGCGCGGTTGTCGCTCAGGCCGAGCTCGACAAGTTCGCTCCGCACCGCGCCCTTGGGCGACGCGCACGAGGCTAGACCTGCGGCGAGCGCCGCACCGGCGATAATCAGTCGGTTCATGGATCCCCTCCATTCCTTTAAAAACACAGCGGCGCTTGCACGCCGCGCACTTCACCACCATAGCGGATTTCCGTTTCAGGTCATCCGGCCTGGATCGCGCCGCAACAGAAAGCCGCTCCCATGTCCGCCGCCCTTCGCATCGCCGTTCTGCAGTCCGACTTCTCCTCGGATGAAAACGAAAACATTTCGCGGATCGAGACGCTCACGCGCACGGCCGCGGCGGACGGTGCCAAGCTCATCCTGCCGCCAGAGCTCTTCTCAGACCTTTATTTCTGCAAGGTTCAGGATCCGGCCTGGTTTGAGACGGCCCGCCCGGCCAACGAGCACCCTTCCGTTCAACGCCTCAGCGCCCTCGCCGGCGAACTGGGCGTCGCGATCCCGATCTCGTTCTTTGAAAAAGACGGCCCGCACTATTTCAATTCACTCGCCATGGCGGATGCCGACGGGCGGGTCCTTGGCGTCTATCGCAAAAGCCATATTCCCGACGGACCGGGCTATCAGGAAAAATTCTATTTCAAGCCGGGCGACACGGGCTTCCGCGTCTGGGAGACCAAAGTCGGCCGCATCGGCGTCGGCGTCTGCTGGGACCAGTGGTTCCCGGAAGCGGCGCGCGCCATGGCGCTGCAGGGCGCGGATATTCTCCTTTATCCGACCGCCATCGGCTCCGAACCTCATGAGCCCGATCTCGACACCGCGGCGCGCTGGCGCCGGGCGATGCTCGGCCACGCCGTCTCAAACGTCATTCCCGTCGCAGCGGCGAACCGCGTCGGCGACGAGGACGGACAGCTGTTCTACGGCATGTCGTTCATTTCTGATGAGGGCGGCGACATTCTCGCCGAGCTCAATCGGTCCGAAACGGGGTTCGCCATCGCCGATGTCGATCTTTCTCGTGCGTCCAAGGCCCGCGCGAGCTGGGGCTTTTTCCGGGACCGCCGACCAGAGCTCTACGGGCCGCTGACCGGCGGACGATGAGCCCGCCTCCCCGATCCGGGACACAAGGGTACGCCAAGGAAGCGCCCGAACTCATTGCGCGATACGAAGCGCTGCCGTTTGAGGCCGTACACGGACCGCTGGCCCGATTCTTCCCCAAACCTCCGGCGTCCGTTCTCGATATCGGCGCCGGCACAGGGCGCGACGCCGCCGCCTTCGCCGCCATGGGGCACGATGTCGTCGCCGTGGAACCCACTGCTCCGCTGCGCGAAGCGGCCATAGCGCTGCACACGGGCGCAGGCGTTGAGTGGATCGACGATGCTCTTCCCGATCTTTCGGTCGTCCGCGCGCTCGACCGGCGCTTCGATCTTGCTCTGATGACGGCGGTCTTCATGCATCTCGATGCGGAGGAACGCCGACGGGCCGCGCCCGCCCTCGCCTCCCTGATCGCGCCGGGCGGTCGCCTTCTGGTCACCCTGCGCCATGGCCCCGTTCCCGAAGGTCGGCGTATGTTCGAGGTGAGCGCGGACGAGATGCGCGCCCTCGTCGAAGGATACGGCCTAAGAATGCTGTTCAGTGAAGACGCCGCGTCCATTCAGCCCGAAAACGCCGCCGCCGGCGTCTCATGGACACGCATGGCGTTTGCAAGAGGCGATTAGCGAAACGGCGGTTCGTCGAAGCTGCGGAGCTTGCGGGAATGGAGGGAGCGTCCGCCGTCGCGCGCGAGAAGCTCCATGGCTTCGAGCCCGATTTTCATGTGCTCGGAGATGGCGCGCTCATAGAAGCGATTCGCCGCGCCCGGCAGCTTGATTTCGCCATGGAGCGGCTTGTCGGAAACACACAGAAGCGTTCCGTAGGGGACGCGGAAGCGGAACCCATTGGCGGCGATGGTCGCCGATTCCATATCGACGGCGATGGCGCGCGACTGGTTGAAGCGGCGCGCTTCTTCAGAATAACGCAGCTCCCAGTTCCGGTCGTCGTTGGTGACTACGGTTCCCGTCCGCATGCGGCGCTTCAATTCTTCGCCAGACCCCGCGTAACGGCCTGCGACATCGGCGAGCGCAAGCTGCACCTCGGCGATGGGCGGTACGGGGATTTCGGGCGCGAGATCGTCGTCGAGAACGTTGTCGTAGCGCAGGTACGCGTGCGCCAGCACGTAGTCGCCGAGCCGCTGTGAATGGCGCAAGCCCCCGCAGTGGCCGACCATGATCCAGCATTGCGGCCGTAAAACCGCGAGATGGTCCGTAATCGTCTTTGCGTTTGACGGGCCGACGCCGATATTGACGAGGCTGACCCCCGTGCCGTCCGCTTTTTTGAGATGATGCGCTGGCATCTGGTGCCTGCGCCAGGAGATGTCGTCGAGCAGCGGCGCGGCGTCGATATCCGCGCCCGCCGGCAGCACGCAGCCGCCCGGCCCGCACAGCGCTTCATAACCGTCCTTGCCGAGACGCTCGAGCCCCAGCCGGACGAACTCATCCACATACCGATTGTAGTTCGTGAACAGGATGAATTGCTGGAAATCCTCCGGCGGTGTGCCGGTGTAATGCGCGATCCGCTGCAGGGAGTAATCCGTCCGCGGGCCGGTGAAGAGAGAAAGCGGCCCGGCTTCCGTCGCGGCCCGATCATATCGGCCGTTGGCGATGCAGTCGTCGATGGTCGCAAGGTCCGGCGTCGGGAAGTGACGCGCCAGTTCGATAGGCGGCGCGCGGTCGACATCGACGCCCGCGCCCGTCTCCAGAACATAAGGATACGGAATTTCCGCTTCATCGCGCCCGACGTAAAAGGCGCAGTCATACTGCTCCGCGAGGATTGTCAGCTGCTCGGTGAGGTATGACGTAAATTGCCGCGGCCGCGCGATGGAGGCGGCGAACTCCCCGGCGTCGGCGAACTTGCCGAAGGCGCGACTGATCTGCGGCGGCGGACCATCCGGTCGATAGGAGACGACGAGCCGCGGATACCGATAAGCGCCGGCGGCGCGTTTCTTCGGGTCGGGCGTGACGCCGCGCTCGACGAAGGCGTTGAAGTCATGCCTCAACGCCAGCGTCGCGGCGTCATAAATTTCGATGAGACGCTCGACCGCGGCGGTCGGCGTCGAAACCCGTTCGAGCGTCGTAAGGTCGACGGCTCGGGCGCTCACCCTTACTCGCCCGCGTCCTTGTGGATGAAGGTGACGGCGAACATGGTCTCGCCTTCAAAGATGTCTTTCGGCGGCTCGACGCCTTCAATCACCTGAAAGACGCGCGGCGTGATCGAGCCTTCCATGCGGTAGCCGCGCTCAGCCATCTTGCCGCGGTGAAACTCGAGCGCCGCGGCGGTGAATTCGCGGGCGATGATGGTGATGCGGGCGGGATTGTCGGACATGCGCTCCTCGCTGGTATTCGCGGCTTGTTTGAATGTCCGACGGAGTTAACCGGAAACGCGGCGCGATCAAAGGGGGCGCTCGCGCGCATCAGGTTTTCACCGCCAGTGCAGAACCGGTGATCGCGCCGATCGCCTTTTCGAACGCCGACGGCTTTAGGGCGTAGAGCGCATCGGCGTCATCAAAAACGCGTGCTCTGGCGACGTCACGGCGAACGCGCAGGTCCTCAAGGAGCCGGTCGCATTCGTCAGCTGACAGAAACGGGGTGCAGACGCCTTCGGCCACCTCCGCGGAGAGAACTGCGAAGTCATTCATTTCGCCCAGTCTCGCCGCGACGGACTTCGCCAGCGTTTCTCGCTCAAGGACGTCGGCGCGCGCCGAGCCGCGCAAAAGCCGGAGGTGCAGCGCATGATACTTCACGCGTTTGCGCCAATCGTGGTCGGCGTCGGCGCTCGCCTCGCGCGAAGCGGCGCGCATTTCCTCACGACCGCGGGCGTAGGTCTTGCGCGCGCCGATCGCGACCATGTCGATACCGGTGCTGATGAAACTGAGTTGCGCCGTGCGGCGCGCGCATTCGCCGATGAGATACTCCGCACGCGCCAACCGGGCCGCCGCATCAAAATGCGAAATCGGCGGCCCCGCCTCGTCGCGCAGACGCCCATCGAGGCGCTGGTAGATATCGCGGGTTCCCTCGTCCGCACTTTCGCGCGCCAACCTGACAACGGCGGAGCGCACCGCCGACGCGTCGCGAAGGCCGGACAGCGCCCTCCCCGCATCGCGCCAACGGGCGTTCTCGGACGCGTAATCATCCCGGTCGAGCGCCGGTCGGATGAGGCGCAGCAGAGCGCGCGCGCGTTTGCAGCGGCGACGCGCAGAGAAGACCGCGCGCTCGACATCGTCGGCGGCGTCAGCGAGCTGCGCGCGCGCTTTCACCGCGAGTTCCGTAAGAATGCGGCGCGCCTCGTCATCGAGAGCGCGCCGACAGTCGATTTCATATGCCATGGCGTCAGACTAGCACGCAGGCGCTACCGCGCCGTTAGCCGTCAATTATTCGGCGGGCTGCGTCGCGCGTTTCGCCTGCATGGTGTCGAAGGCCGCCCACACGCCCTCGGCGCCGTGCCAGTCGCCCTTCGTCGCCGCCTTGGAGTACTCCGTCGAGCGCGCCTCGAAGAAGTTCGCGTGCTCGACGCCGTTGAGGATCTCCGTCAGCCACGGGATCGGGTGCTTCTCGACGCCGTAAATCTTCGGCAGGTCGAGTTGGCCGAGGCGCCAGTCGGCGATATAGCGGATATACTGCTTGATATCGTCCGAGGTCATCCCTTCGACCGGCCCCATCTCGAAGGCGAGGTCGATGAACTTGTCTTCAAGGCCCACCACCGTTTTGCAGCAGTCGGCGATGTCATCGGCCACCGCCTTGGTGACGACGCCGGTTTCTTTCGCAAAGGCGTGGTAAAGCTTGATCATACCCTCGCAGTGAAGACTTTCATCGCGTACGGACCAGGAGACGATCTGGCCCATGCCCTTCATCTTGTTGAAGCGCGGGAAGTTCATCAGCATCGCGAAAGATGCGAAGAGCTGCAGACCTTCCGTAAACGCTCCGAACATGGCGAGCGTGCGCGCGATATCGGCTTCGGTTTCGACGCCGAAGGTCTGCATGTAGTCGTGCTTGTCCGCCATCTCCTTGTACTCAAGGAACGCGGTGAACTCTGAATCCGGCATGCCGATGGTTTCGAGGAGCAGCGCGTAGGCGGCGATGTGGATGGTCTCCATATTGGAGAACGCCGACAGCATCATCTTCACCTCGGTCGGTTTGAAGACGCGCGCGTACCGCTCCATGTAGTTGTCGTTCACCTCGACATCGGACTGGGTGAAAAAGCGGAAGATCTGGGTGAGGAGATTGCGCTCCTGGTCGTTCAGCTTCGACGCCCAGTCCTTGCAGTCCTCGCCGAGGGGCACCTCCTCCGGCATCCAGTGAACCTGCTGCTGCTTCTTCCAGAAGTCATAGGCCCACGGATAGCGGAACGGCTTGTAGGAATGGGACGGCGTCATGAGCCCCGGCAGCGCGGGCGCGGCGTCGAGCATGTCTGGCTCTCCTGTGGTGCGAGTCGTTAACCACCATATCTTGGGGTAGACGGCCCGCCAACCCCCATATCCTGTAGAAATCCCGATTTCGAGTGCGGTCCGCGAGATGCCGACGCTGACAATCGTTTTCCCAGAGTTCACGCGGATTTAAGCGTCTTCGGCCTTTGATGCGGGCGATTTTCGCCCGCGCGCGACGCCGCCGGTCGCGCGCGCCGACGACAGGAACAAGGGCCGATGCCGCGCATTCTAGGACGGACCGCACTTTTCGGAGCGAGCGCGCTCGCGCTCGCCAGCTGCAGCGACGGTAGCGGCGGGGCGATCGTTCCGGGCGCGCCGGCGCCCGCGCCGGTTTCAAATTTCACCATCTCCGGAACCATCACCGGCGCCTCCAGCCTGCGCGTCGATAGCGACCTCAACGACCCGCAGACATCGCCGTCCAGCAACAATTCGCTCGGCGCGGCGCAGGCGATCAACGCGCCGGCGACCGTGAAGGGCTTCGTCACCCTCCCCGGCGCCGGGGCCGGCAATTTTCCGAATGCTGGCGCCAACGACCCGTCAGATTTCTATCGCTTCACGGGCGTCGACGGGCAGTTCGTTCATCTGCGCGCCGCCGACTTCACGAGCGCCGCTCCGGCCGATGTCGATCTCGATCTCTTTCTCTACGACTCCGGCGGCGCGCTCATCGCTCAGTCGACCAATGTCGGCTCCGGCTCTGAACAGGTTCAACTGACGGCGGACGGCGATCACACGGTCGAAGTGCGCGCGGTCGCGGGAACATCTGTCTACACGCTTTCAATTTCATCGGAGCTTGCGAGCGCCACCGTCTTTCCCGCGCCCGCCATCGCGCGCGTGTCGCCGACCTTCGTCTCCGTGGAGGCGACGCCCGAGCGCGCCTCCGAAAGCCTCGCCGAGGCCCAAAGCGTCCTCGCCGCGGCGAGCTTTGAGGCTGGTTCGAGCCTTGAGCGCGGCGACATGATCCGCTTCGAACCCGCCTCAATGGCCGAGCAGGTCGGCGCTCGGCGCTCGGCCGATATCGCCTCGGACGATCCGAAGACGCCGTTTCTCGCCGAGCGTCTTGAGGCGCTGACGCGCGTGAAAGAGATGAACCGCGCCGAGGGCGCCGATGTGTATCGCGTCATGGCGGAGCCGCGCCTTCACCAGTCAAGCGATCCGTTCCCGGATCCGTTCACCCAGTGGAACCTCCCCAGCATCGGCTGGGACGAAGCGCGCACGCTCATCGCCGACGCGGAAGCCGCCGGCGCGATCTTTCCGTATGAACCGCTGATCGCCGTCATCGACAGCGGCTTCCAGACCGATCACCCGGAGATCGTGAATTCGATCATCGACCAGCGAGAGTTCGTCCCGGCTTTCGTTGACGGCGACGGCTACGACGCCGAAGCGGAGGAAGAGGCCGTTCCAGGCGACCCGGGTTTCTTTGGCGACTGCCACAGCTTCCATGGAACGCATGTCGCCTCGACGGCGACGGCGCCGCAGAACAGCGAAGGCATCGTCGGGGTGACGCCGGAGTTCCAGTTCATCGGCGTCAAAATCGGATACTCTATCGATCCGTACTGCGATGTTCTGCCGGGCGATCTTCCGAACGCCATTCTGTATGCGGCGGGCCTTCCGAATGACTCGGGCGCTCTACCGCCCCGCGCCGCCGACGTCATCAACATGTCGCTCGGCTCGGATTCGCCGGACGCCGCCGTTGAAGACGCCGTCAACCAGGCGCGGGCCGCAGGCGTGCTCATCGTCGCCTCGGCGGGCAACGCGGGCGGCACGCCGTTCGGAACTCTGCCGAGCTACCCCGCCGCGCATCCGGGCGTCATCGCGGTCGGCGCCACGGATTTCGCCCGTCGGCCGACCTTTTACACTCAAGCCTATTCGCAGGTGGACATCGCCGCGCCCGGCGGCGACACCACCGTCGACCTGAACGCCGACGGCGCCGCCGATGGCGTCGTCGCCGCCGTCGGCATCGACGAGGGAACGAGCTTCTCCAACGGCTATAGCGGTTATCAGGGTACCTCCATGGCGGCGCCGCACGTCGCGGCCGCCATTGCGCTCATGCGCCATATCGCGCCGGCGATGACCCCCGATCAGTTCGATGCGCTCCTCGCCCTCGGCGATCTCACGGTCGACATCGAAGCGACGGGCCATGACAATGAGACCGGCTACGGACTCCTGTCGTTGCCGAAAATGGTTGAGGCGGCGTTCCAGATCGCGTCCGGCGGCGGCCCTGCGCCGACCGGCGCCTATCTTCTCGCGACGCCGAACCGCCTCGATTTCGGCGCGACCCTCGGCGCCATCGAGCTCACCGCCGAGCAGGTCGGGCTCGGAAATCTGAGCGTCGAGCGCCTTTACGTTCTGGGCGCCGATCTGCCAGGCGGCGGCAGCTGGCTGACGGTTGAAGCGTTCGGCGTCGCAGGTTCCGGCTTCGGCGACTACACATTCCGTGTCAATCGCTCCGCGCTTGCTGACGGCGCCTATGTCGCCGAAGTGCGCTTCGAGCTTTCGACCGGCGCGACCATCGTCGTTCCGGTGACGCTTGTCGTCGACACCGCGTCCGGCGGCCCCGGCGAAAGCGCCCCGGTCTACTTCCGGCTGGAGCGGCGCGAGTTGAACGGCTCGTACACCGAAGTCGCGCAATATGACGGCCTCGCCGGCGTTGGCGACACGATCACGACGGCGGACCTGCCGGTCGGGGTCTATCGCTTCGTCTTCGGCACTGACATGGACAATGATGGTTCGGTTTGCGACGTGGGCGAACTGTGCGGCACGTACCCGGCGGCGCCGGTGAACTTCAACGGCGATTTCGAACTGACCGGAACGCTCTCGGGCGTCTCGTTCGCCGTCGCCGACTACGCGGGCTCCTCGCTTTCCAGCGCCTCCGCTGTTGAGACCGGCGAGGCGCCCGGTTACGCTGTTCTCGCTTGGCGTCGGAGACCTGCTCAATGACCCGCTACTGGATCGGCCTCGCGGCGCTTCTCGGCGCCTGCACCAATGACGAACCGGCGTCCATTCCGGACCCGTCGGAACTGACCGAACCGGATATTGATGTCGGCGACCTCAGTTCCTGTTCCGTCTTGCGCTCGCTCAGCTGGTCATCGGAAATTACCGAGAACGGACTGGTCGTTTCCGGCGAACTTCTGATGCCGACGCCGGGCTGGGCGGTCACGCCGATCATCCGTATGGATGAGAAAGAGGCTGAGCTTTTGCTCCGCACGGTCAAACCAAAAGGCATGGTGGCGCAGGTGACGGCGAAGCACACCGTCCGCGCGCAATTCGCCCTTGCGCACGGCTCGCCGGAGCGTCTTTCCGTGCGCTGCGAAGCGGCGTCCTGACGCCGCTTCAATCGATCGGCACGGCCGAACGTCTGAAAATCTTCCGAATTGCGAAGTTCGACATGACGCGCGCCACCCCCGGCAGCCGCGTCAGCACGTCCCGGTGCACTCGCTCGAAGTCTTCCGCATCGCGACAGAGGACGCGCATGAGGTAGTCGGACGCGCCGGCCATCAGATAGCACTCGGTGATTTCCGGCCGTCGCGAGACGGCGGCTTCGAACCGCGCAAGCGTTTCCTCGGTCTGCTCATTCAATGTCGCCTGCACGAAAACGCTCGTCTTCAGCCCCGCACGCTCTTCCGAGAGAAGCGCGGCGTACTGGCGGATGACGCCCGCCTCCTCGAGCGATTTCACCCGCTTGTGGCAGGCGGAGGCCGACAGGCCCGCCCGCGCGCCGAGCTCTACAAACGACAGCCGCGCATCCTCCTGCAGGGCCTTCAGGAGGATCTGATCGCGCTTATCGAGTTGAATTTCGACTGACATTCGAAAATACGTACTTGATGCAGAACACCTTGTCATCAAAACAAGCTGAGGCGGGCCAGAATTCAATCCTGTTCACAGCGTCGGATATACGGTTCACTCATCGCAATGGGAGACTTGGTCATGCTGGTGGGCGTTCCGAAGGAAATCAAAACCCGTGAATATCGCGTCGGCCTGACGCCGGACGCGACGGCGGAGCTTGTCGCTGCAGGCGCGCAGGTGCTCGTGGAGACCGGCGCAGGCGCCGGTATCGACCTCTCCGACGACGACTACCGCGCCGCCGGCGCGGAGATCGCAGGCGACGCGGCGGACGTTTTCGCACGCGCCGACATGATCGTGAAAGTGAAAGAGCCGCAGCTTTCAGAATGCGCTATGCTGCGCGAGAACCAAACGCTCTTCACCTATCTTCATCTTGCCGCGGACAAACCGCAGGCCGAAGCGCTGATGAAATCCGGCTGCACGGCGATTGCCTATGAGACCGTCACGAGCCCCACCGGCGGCCTGCCCCTTCTTCAGCCCATGAGTCAGGTCGCGGGCCGAATGTCCGTACAGGTCGGCGCGCACTCGCTTGAAAAAGCCTCCGGCGGTCGCGGCCTGCTGCTCGGCGGCGTTCCGGGCGTCGCCCCGGCGAACGTGGTTATTCTCGGCGGCGGCGTCGCGGGCGTGAACGCCCTGCAGATGGCGCTGGGCGCGCGCGCGGACATCACTCTTTTTGAGAAGTCGCCGGCGCGCCTCGCCGAACTCGACGCGCTCTACGGCGACCGGGCGTCCATGGTCTACTCGACCAAAGCCGCCGTCGCCGAGGCCGTCGCTCGCGCGGACCTCGTCATCGGCGCCGTACTGATCCCCGGCGCCGCGGCTCCGAAGCTCATCACCCGCGATATGCTCTCGACCATGCAGCGCGGCGCGGTGCTGGTGGACATCTCCATCGATCAGGGCGGCTGCTTCGAGACGTCAAAACCGACGACCCATGACAATCCGACTTATGAGGTGGACGGCGTCGTGCACTACTGCGTCGCGAACATGCCGGGCGGCGTTCCGCGTACGTCAACATTCGCGCTCGGCGCGGCGACGATGCCCTACGTCAAGGCGCTCGCCGTCAAGGGCGCGGCGAAAGCGATGGCCGACGACCGCCACCTCGCCGCCGGCCTCAACATTTCCGGTGGCGCGGTGCGCTATGAAGCGGTCGCGGAGGCGCTGAACCTCAACTACGCGCCCGCTTGAGAGCCAGTTCTAAGTTATCGTCACGAGGCGGACGCTCGAAAACGCCGCCTCGAGAACGACGTCCGCGCCCGGGATGAACTTCGCTTCAAGCCAGATCTTGAGCGCGGTTGGGCTTGCGGGCGTCGTGATGACCGGCGTCGCGACCGTGGAGCGCCAACCGGTGCGCGGCGCCTCCACCGCCGGGCCGAAGCGCTCGCCCGCCATGGTGGCGGCGTTCGTCGCGCCGTCGATCTGCATGCGGAGCGCGACCTGACTGACGTTCTCAGCGGCCCGAACGTCGAATTCGGCGATCGCCTGAACCTCGTCGCCCGCGCTCATGGTCGGCGACGTCACTAGAATGCAGCTCGCGTAGGCGTCCGCCTCTCCTGAGGGCGCCGCGCCGCTGACGGTGACGACCTGCCGGTCGGCGATCACGCTCGGATGCGGCTCTTTTTCTCCGGACACGACCAACCCCGTCGCGGCGGCGCTTTTTCGAAGCTCCCAGTCGTCCGCGACATCGCCGAGCGCGCCGTTCAGCTTCGTTCCCGCCGCGCCGAGCAGCGCGCCGCTGGGCGCGAGCAGGCTCGCCCCGTTCGGCAAGGGCGGCGGCGGCGAGAATTGCGGCTGCAGCGCGGCGGCGAACGCGCGCCCGATGATGAGCGCGCCGAGCGGCGTCGGGTGAACGCCGTCATCGGAATATCCAGGCCGCGGCGTTCCGCCCGCGCCGAAGAGGGTTTCCAGATCTACGAGCGTGTCTATCAGATAGCTCCCCGCCGTCTCGCGGATCCACGCGTTGACCTGATTGCGCACGGCTTCGCGTTCTGCATCCAGCCCCGTACGCGGCGGGATCGGCGCAGTGATGATGCTGACGCCCGCGAGCTTAAACGCCGTGTAAATCGTCCGGATGTTGGTGATGATCGTGGAGGCGCTCGGCCCGCCGGGGGCGACATCGTTCGTTCCGATCAGGACGAAACAGACATCCGGCGCTGCGGAGACGACGTCTCCGATCCGGGCGAGAGCCGCCGTTGTCGTGTCGCCGGCGACGCCGAAATTGAGGAACGGCCGCGCATATGCGTCGCCGAGGAACTGTTCCGCCCACGCGGTGTAACCCGACACGTTAGTCGCGAGCGTGACGCCCGCGTCGTTGCGGCCGCGGGCGGTGATGGAATCGCCGAACGCGGCGACGGTGAGTGGCATGAGCGAACTCCGATCTGATGAACTCGATCGAATGATCGCTGACGCCTGGACGCCGGGGATTACTCCGAAAAACCGGTTAACGCTGCGATGCAGCATGGACTGGTGCGTTTTTACAACACCCGGCACCCTATAAGTCGCGAAAGGTGATCTCGTGCTAGACCCGGACGGCATGTCGCAGGTATTCGTTCGCACCGTGAATAGCAGTCGAAGAACTGCGTTCCGGGAGGACACGTAAGGCATGACCCCGGGGGCCCGCCGCATGGCGAGGCCTCCGGTTGCGTGGGATCAGGACGCGCCAGAGGGGACGTTCCCCGCGGCTTCGCTAGAGTGACAGCTCGCGTACCGATAAATCGAGTGGAACGGAAAGAGGCGGCCTGCAGGCCGCCTCTTTGTTTTTGGCGTCGAGGCGCGCTTCAGAGTTTCTCGTAGGCGCCGAGCGTCAGGAAGGTGGCGAAGGTGTCCTGCAGGCACAGGTCTTTCATAAGCGCTTCAGCCTCATCGAAACGACCTTCCGCCCAGCGGGCTTCGCCCACTTCGGACTTCACGACCTCCCGCTCCTCAGCGAGCGCCTTTTCGAAGTAAGCGGCCGACATTTTCTCGCCCGTATCGAGCGTCGCGCCGTTGCGAATCCACTGCCAGATAGAGGCGCGGGAAATCTCCGCCGTCGCGGCGTCCTCCATCAGGCCGTAGATCGCGACAGCGCCGGAGCCCTGCAGCCAGGCTTCAATGTATTGAAGAGCGACGCGAATGTTGGAGCGAAGTCCATTATCCGTGCACGCCCCTTCTGAGGGCGCAAGCAGGTCAGCCGCGCTGACCGTTTCGCCATCGCGCGTCACGTCCAGCTGGTTCGTCGCGCCGCCCTTGAAAGCGTCGGAGTAGACCGTGTTCACGACCGGCGCGAGCGCCGGGTGCGCGACCCAGGAGCCGTCGTGGCCATTGTCGGCCTCACGCTGCTTGTCGATACGGACTTTCTCCTTGTTCGCCGCATCTTCAGTCTCGGTTTTCGCTGGAAGAAAGGCGCTCATGCCACCCATGGCGAGCGCGCCGCGGCGGTGGCAGGTCTGCACGAGAAGGCGCGAATAGGCGTCCAGGAACGGCTTATCCATCGACACCGCCTGACGGTCCGGCAACATTCGATCCGGGTGCGCTTTGAGCGTTTTGATGTAGCTGAAAATGTAATCCCACCGACCGCAGTTGAGCGCGGCGGCGTGATCTTTCAGGGCATGGAGGATTTCGTGCATTTCGAACACGGCCGGAAGCGTTTCGATCAGCATCGTCGCCTTGATCGTGCCGACCGGAATACCAAGTTTCGTCTGCGCATGAACGAAAACCTCGTTCCACCACGTCGCCTCTTCATAGTGCTCCAGTTTCGGAACATAGAAGTACGGGCCGTGACCGAGATCGAGCAGCGCCTTCCAGTTGTGTCGGAGATAGACGGCGAAATCGACCAGCGCGCCGGGGACGGACTTTCCATTGCGCTTGATGTGCTTCTCGTCGAGATGCAGCCCGCGGACGCGCGCGATCAGGATCGCCGGGTCGTCAGACAATGCATACGTCTTGCCGGATTTCGGATCCTCGAAAGAGATTTCGCGGCGAACGGCGTCACGGAGGTTCCGTTGACCGTCGACGACATTGCGCCAGGTCGGCGCCAACGCGTCCTCGAAGTCGGCCATGAAGACCTTCACGTCCGCATTCAGCGCATTGATGACCATTTTGCGGTCGACAGGCCCGGTGATCTCCACGCGTCGGTCAAGGAGCGGCGCCGGCAGCGGCGCGACCGTCCAGTCGCCTTCGCGGATATCTTTCGTTTCCGGCCGAAAACCCGGCAGAGCGCCGGCGTCGATCTTAGCCTGCCAGGCGGCGCGGGCGGCGAGAAGGTCGTCCCGGCGCGACGCGAACGCATCGACGAGCTCCGCCAACAGCTCCAGCGCCGCATCATCAAAGATGTCCTCGTCGCCCGGCTGCAACCCCTCGGTAAACGTAAAACCGCCGCGTTCCGTCATTCCTGTCGTCCTCCGAAAATTCAGCGATTCCGGGAGGAACCGCACGCCACGTAACAAAACCTAAATGTGCTGCGTTGCAAGATTTGAACGCTTCGGAGTCGATCAGGCGTAATGCCGCAGCGCAACAAGACGCAGACGCACAAATTGCTGCAACGCAACACGACGGATACGCACCATCTTATGTCGCTCTACGGCAACATATCGGCTTTTGCGGAACGCTTTTCATGCGAATTGCTGCAAAAGAACCATGACCGATAAAATGGACTCGTTATCTTCAGCACGGACCGCGGAAAACAAAAACACCGCGGCGAGTGAATCGTTTCCGGGAGGACTTTATGAAACGCACCACCGCGCGGCGCCTGACGGCGTCGGCCACCGCTCTCGCCGTAGCGCTCACGGCGGCCCCTGCTTTCGCGCAAGACACGGCGACTGACGACGTCATCACCGTCACGGGCTCGCTCATCAAACGGAAGTCGCAGCTTGATCTGCCGTCGCCGTTGACGACGGTCGGCTCTGAAGAAATTCAGGCCATCGGCGCGAAAGACATCGCCGACATCACGCAGACGCTTACCTTCTCGAACGGCGCGGAAAACCGTCCGGACGCCTTCACCCAGAACGCTACGGTCGGCACCTCGTCGATCAACCTGCGCGGCCTCGGTCTGTCGTCGACCCTCGTTCTTCTGAACGGTCGCCGTCAGGTCCTCACCGCCGCCTCGAACGATGCTGGCGTCCAGTTCGTCGACACCTCCTCGCTTGTTCCGCTCATCGCGGTTGATCGTGTTGAGATCGTGAAAGACGGCGCCTCGGCGACGTACGGTTCGGACGCCGTCGCCGGTGTCGTGAACTTCATCACCGTTGAGAACTACGAAGGCGTTCGCCTTACGGCGGACTATCAGCAGGCGTCGTACGACTCCGACGTCAACGAATACAAACTGGAAGCGCTGTTCGGCGCTCAGGGCGACCGCTCGTCCATCATCGCGGCCCTCAGCTACCTTCAGCGCGAACCGCTTTACACCGCGGATCGTCGCCTGAGCCAGCCGGCGGACGACACGTCCAGCCTCGGCAACCCGGGCTCCTTCATCGTCATTCCTGGCGGCGTCCTCAACGGTCTCGGCATTCCGGCAGGCACACCGTTCATTGACCCGACGGGTTGCTCCGCAGTTGGCGGCGGTGAACTCGCGCTTGGCGCGCCGATCCCGGGCGTCGGCACGCCGGGGCTCTGCACCTACGACTTCGGCGAGTACTTCAACCTCATCGCCGACGAGTCGCGGATCAACGGCTACTTCAACGCCACCTACGACCTGACGGACGATGTCGTCGCGGAGCTCGAGTTCGGTTATGCGCGCAACCGCGCCAACCGCGGCAACTCGCCGAGCTTCCCGTCGCTGACCTCCCCGGTCGTGCCGGCGTCGAACCCGTTCAACGTTTTCCCGGACGACGTCATCTTCCTCGGCCGGATCAACGGCAACGGCGCCGAACCGGAAACGGGTCGTCAGGACACGAAAACTGAATCCGATACGTGGCGCATGTCGACGTCGCTGCGTTCGGACACGTTCGGTAAGAACGGCTACTGGGAAGTGGCTTTCACGCACGCCGTGAACGACTTCCTCGTCTCCACGCCGGACACCGTCAACGATCGCCTGAGCCTTGCGCTCAACGGTTTCGGCGGCCCGGACTGCGGCGTCACGCCGGAACAGCTCCTCGCCAACACCGGCACGCCGGGCGCTAACGGCTGCGAATACTTCAACCCGTTCGCGACCTCGATCCTCGATCCGAACCAGGCCAACAGCCCGGAGCTGATGTCCTGGCTTCTGGCCCGTCAGGAACGCAATCTGAAATCGGACGTGTCGGTGTTTGACGCGACGATCAGCTCGGAACTCTTCGAAACGTCCGGCGGCGCCGCAGCTGGTGCGCTCGGATTCTCGTTCCGCGAGCAATCCCTCAACGCGACGTTCGACGAGATCACACAGGCAGACGGCTTCTCGTTCCTGTTTGGCGATCAGAACTATGATGGCGACCAGGACTCCTACGCGGTATTCGGCGAAATCACGGTTCCGCTCGGCGTTATCGAGCTGAACGCGGCCCTGCGCTATGAAGACTATGGCGGGTCGGTCGGCGACTCGATCGATCCGAAGATCGCCGTCATCGCCCGCCCGAACGATATCCTGTCGCTTCGCGCGAGCTACACGACCGCCTTCCGGGCGCCGTCCGTGAACCAGCAGGTTTCTTCGGGCACGTCGCTTGGTCAGGTTGCGAACCCGGCCGTCGGCGCGAACAACTTCGCGGCCATCCGTACGCTGGGCAACCCGGACCTCGAACCGGAAGAATCCGAAATCATCAATGTCGGCTTCTCGGTTCGCTCGCCGGACTTCATCGACGTGGATATCGACTACTGGCGCTATGATTTCGAGAACTACATCGTTCGCGAATCCGCGCAGGCGATCATCAACGCCGACTTTGCTGATGACGGCGTCTACAATGGCGGCGCGGTCGTGCTCAATGCGGCCGGCGGCATCGCCCTCGTTCGTTCGAGCTTCGTCAACGCCAACAGCCTGGAGACGAGCGGCGTCGACTTCTCGTTCTCCAAAGAGCTGGACCTTGGTGGCGGCTATCTGACGCCATCCTTCAAGGGTACGTACGTCATCACGTATGACATCGACGACCCGCAGGCGGGCTCCATCGATGGCGCTGGCAATCGGAACTTCAACAACATCGGCACGTCGACTCCGGAGCTTCGCTTCAACGCTGGCCTGCAATACGAGCAGGGTCCGCTCGGCGCGAACTTCTTCGCTCGGTACGTCTCGTCCTATGACGACGATCAGAACCCGGGCTCGGAAGTCGACTCCATCGTCACTTACGACGCGCAGGTGAACCTCTTGCTCGGCTCGATCGTCGATCTGGAATTCGTGAGCGCCGCGCAACTCTCCGTCGGCGTCATCAACCTGACGGACGAAGAACCGCCGTATGTCGCCACCAACGGCGGCTTCGACTCCAAGACCCACGACCCGCGCGGTCGTCTGGTCTACTTCCGTCTCGGCTTCGAATTCTGATCTGAGACCAACCGACTACGGATCGGGCGCCCTTCGGGGCGCCCTTTTCGTTTGTGGTCGATGCAATGTCTAAAGATGGCCCCGCCAGCCGCGCGGCTAGCGAAACCAGACGCGCTGCCTGTCGATATCGATTTCGACAGGGTCTCGACGCTTCGGGTCATAGGACGCGACGGCGAGCCACGTTTTTCCCGACAGTGTTCTGTAGGGCGCGATGACGCCGATGAAGCGCGTCCCGTCGGGAGCGTCGAGATCGACTGTCGCCAGGCGCCGAAAATGAAAGTCGACCTGCGCCCGCGCGAGAACGGGCGTCTCCATCGGTTCGTACCAGTCCCGATAGAGATCACGGAACGAGCGCTCGGCGAAACCGTCGGGCGAGGTCAGCGCATAAACGCGCGCATGCATTTTCGCGAGGCCCCGTCTCGACTTCGGAAGCGCCGACTGCGTCATGAAAAGTTGAAGCCGCACCGTTCGTCCGGCTGCCGCCGCGCGCGCCGCTCCGACGGAGGTCAACAGAACCGCCGCGCCGCCGACAATCGCGCGGCGCCTCGAAAGACGCGTCGACGGCCCGTTCATGTTCACAGCGCCGCCGCTTGGCGGGCGTTGTTCTCGATGCTCGCCCAGTCGCCGCTCGCAATCATCGCCCGCGGCGCGACCCAGGAGCCGCCGACACAGGCGACGTTCGAGAGCGCCAGATAATCGCGCGCCTTCTCAACGGAGATGCCGCCGGTCGGGCAGAAAGTGATCGCTGGAACGGGCCCAGCGATGGACTTCAGGAAAGCGACGCCGCCCGCCGCCTCCGCGGGGAAAAACTTCTGACGCGCGAACCCCGCCTCCAGCAAGGCGATCGCTTCGCCGACCGTCGCAATTCCCGGGAGCGCCGGAAGCCCCGTCGCCAACACGGCTGCGGCAAGCCGGGGCGTCGTTCCGGGCGTGACGAGAAAATCCGCGCCCGCCGCTTTCGCCGCGTCGGCCTGTTCCGGCGCGATGATCGTCCCCATGCCGACGATGAGACCCGGCACGTCGGACTTAATCGCCTTCAGCGCGTCGAGCGCCGCCGGCGTGCGCATGGTCAACTCCGCGACGCGGACGCCGCCTGCGAGGAGCGCGCGACCGAGATCGCCCGCACGCGCTGCGTCGTCGATTTCGATCACCGGCACGACGCGGGCGGCGGAGAGAATATCGTCAATGGTCATGATGTCGGCTCCAAATGCGGGCGGGTTTCATCGATGATTTCGCGCGCGCCGGCGTCAAGCAACGCCTGACCGACATCGCGACCGAGTTCGCGCGGGCGGGACGTCGCCCCCGCTCGTTCGACTGTGACTAGGTGTCGTCCGTCTTCGGAAATGACGCAGGCGGAAATATGCAGTTGGTCGCTTGTGATCCTGGCGCGCCCGGCGATGGGTGAATTGCAGTGGCCGTTGAGGATCCACAGAACTTCACGCTCAGCTTCGGCGCAGATGCGCGTCGGCTCATGGTCCAAAGCGGCGAGGCGGCGGCGCGTCTCCCAATCTCCCGCCGCGCATTCTAGCGCGACGACCCCCTGCCCGATCGCCGGCGGCATGTCGGCTGCATCGAAGACCTTCGCGATACGGTCGGGCAGCCTCACGCGATGAAGCCCGGCCTCCGCGACGACGAGCGCGTCGGCCGGACCGACGGCGCCGCCGTCCGGCAAATTCTGCATCGCGCCCTCATCGAGTTTGCGGATGCGCGTGTCCGCCGCGCCGCGAAAATGGATGATCTCGGCGTTCGGAAAAAGGCGACGCAGGAACGCTGCTCGGCGCACGGCGTTGGTGCCGATCTTGAACCCCGCACCGCCGTTATTCTCGAACTCCTCAAGGCTGAGCCCGGGTTTCAGGACAAGCGCGTCGCCGGACGGCTCGCGCGTCAGCATGGCGGCGATGACGAGCCCCGGAGCCTCTTCGTCGCCCGGCATGTCTTTCAGCGAGTGCATCGCCGCTTCCAACGCGCCGGAACGCATAGCCTCGCGGATCTCGCCGACAAACGCGCCGCCCTTCCCGCCATGGCGATCCAGCTTGCTTGTCTGGTCGCGGTCGCCCGCCGGTTTGAAGAGCACGACATCGACCTGAAGCCCCGGATGATGCGCGCGCGCCGCCTCTGCGGCCGCCTCGGTCTGGGCGAGAGCCATGGCGCTGGAGCGCGTGCCTATGCGCAGCCGGTCCGACATTGTTGATGCAATCCCTCAATCGTTCGAGCGGTTTAGCGGCTCACCGCGCCCACGCCAAACGCCGCGTCGGCCCGATCTCAATTAACCAATTCACATTGAATTCAGCTTCTAGTCGCACTCATGCGGCCGTGCTCACGCGACACCTGTTGATCGTGAGCAAACCGCGGCGACGCGACGCTTGCGTCATGGAACGAGGTCCGTAGTTAGTCTCTATTGATATCAGGAGGCCGTTTTGGATTTCGAGGCGTTTTTCGAGGGCGAGCTCGACGCCCTGCGCAAGGAAGGCAACTACCGCTACTTCGCTGAGCTTCAGCGCGAAGCGGGCGCCTTTCCGCGCGCACGCAATTTCGCCTCCGAAGGCGTCCGTGACGTCACGGTCTGGTGCTCCAATGACTACCTCGGCATGGGCCAACATCCGAAAGTGCTCGCCGCCATGCACGAGGCGATCGACGCCACCGGCGCCGGCGCCGGCGGCACGCGCAACATCTCCGGCACCACGCACTACCATGTCCGGCTGGAGCGCGAGCTCGCCGACCTGCACGGCAAGGAGGCGGCCCTCCTGTTCACCTCCGGCTACGTCTCAAACTGGGCGGCGCTAGGCACCCTCGCCGCGCGCCTTCCGGGCTGCATCGTTTATTCCGACGCGCTGAACCACGCCTCCATGATCGAAGGCGTCCGCCATTCACGCGCCCAGAAGCGGATTTTCAAGCACAACGACGTTGAAGACCTCCGCCGACTGATGGCCGCCGATGATCCGCAAGCGCCGAAACTCGTGGCGTTCGAAAGCGTCTACTCCATGGACGGCGACATCGCGCCGATCGAGGAAATCTGCGACGTCGCGGATGAATTCGGCGCGATGACCTATATCGACGAAGTCCACGCCGTCGGCCTCTATGGTCCGCGCGGCGGCGGCGTTGCGGAAGCGCGCGGGTTGATGGACCGCCTGACGGTGATCGAAGGCACCCTTGGCAAGGCTTATGGCGTCGTCGGCGGCTATATCGCCGCGTCGGCGAAACTCTGCGACTTCATTCGCTCGTTCGCATCCGGCTTCATCTTCACGACGGCGCTGCCGCCGGCCATCGCCGCGGGCGCTGAGGCGTCTATCCGCCATCTGAAGGAAAGCTCCGCCGAACGCGAGGCTCATCAAGCGGCGGTCGCCAAAGTTCGCGCGAAGCTCCGCGCCATCGGCATCCCGACGCTGGAGAACCCGAGCCATATCGTGCCGGTGATGGTGAAAGACCCGGTGAAATGCCGGATGATTTCGGACTGGCTGATGACCAATCACGGCATCTATGTTCAGCCCATCAACTACCCGACCGTGCCGAAGGGAACCGAGCGCCTGCGCATCACGCCCTCCCCGGTGCACACGGATGCGGAGATTGATCGGCTGGTCTCGGCGCTTTCTGAAATCTGGTCCCAGTGCGCGCTGGCCCGCCAGGTCGCGTGAGGCTCACCAGAGCGGGCGATCCGGACTGAGGGCGCGCGCCAGCGCCTCCATCAACCCATCCAACACCTTTTTGTCATCCGGCCTCAGCGCCGCGATGAGATCACGCTCAAACGCGAGCGCCAGCGGGGCGACCTTTTCGTAGATGGCCTCGCCCCCTTCCGTCAGCGTCAGAGCGCTGGAACGGGCGTCATGCTCCGTGGTCCTGCGTTCGACATGCCCCGCATCAACGAGAGCTGAAACCGCACGACTGACCGCCACCTTGTCCATCGCCGTGCGTTCGCCCACGGCTTTTGCTGTAAGCCCCGGCGCCTGCGCGAGCACCGCCATGACCCGCCATTGAGGTACGGAAAGCCCGAATTCATTGCGATATCGGCGGGCGATGCTTTCCGAGATCGTGTTGGAGAGCACCGAGAAGCGGTACGGCAGAAATTCAGACAGGTTGAGTTCGCGGTCTTGGGACATAGTCTCAGAAGGGTGAGCGCAGCCGCGCGTCCTTGTCACGCGCCGGCATTTAGTTTCAAATGGAACTTATTCCGCCAGAAACAGCAGGAGACGCGATTATGGCCGATTTGTTCGAGAATCCAGCCGGCCTCGACGGCTTCGAGTTCATTGAATTCTCCGCTCCGGAAAAAGGCGTCCTGGAGCCGGTTTTCGAGACCATCGGTTTCACCAAAATCGCGAGCCACCGCACCAAGGACGTCCATCTCTGGCGTCAGGGCGACATCAATCTCATCGCGAACTATGAGCCGCGTTCCGCCGCCTGGTTCTTCGCGCGCGAGCACGGACCCTCCGCCTGCGGCATGGCGTTCCGCGTCAAGGACGCGCGCAAGGCCTATGAGCACCTGATCGCCAAGGGCGCTGAACCGGTCGAGGTGAAAACGGGGCCCATGGAGCTTCGCTTGCCCGCCATCCGCGGCATCGGCGGCGCCATCGTCTATCTCGTCGATCGGTACGGGGATGATCTTTCCATCTATGATATTGACTTCGAATACCTGCCGGGCGTCGATAGACACCCGCAAGGCGCAGGCTTCGAGGTGATCGATCACCTCACGCACAATGTCTATAACGGCCGCATGGCCTATTGGGCCGACTACTACGAGACGCTCTTCAATTTCAAAGAGATCCGCTTCTTTGACATCAAGGGCGAATACACCGGCCTCACCTCTAAGGCGCTGACGGCGCCGGACGGCAAGATCCGCATCCCCCTCAATGAAGAAGGCGAAGGCGGCAAGGGCCAGATCGAGGAGTTCCTGAAGGCCTTCAACGGCGAAGGCATTCAGCATATCGCCTTTTCCTGCCCAGACCTCATCGCCTGCTGGGACCGGCTGAAAGCGCTCGGCGTGCCGTTCATGACCGCGCCGCCCGCGACCTATTACGAAATGCTCGCCGACCGTCTGCCGAACCACGGCGAGAACGTCGACGCGCTCCAGACCCGCGGCATTCTGATGGACGGGACCACGGACGGGCAGCCCCGCCTCCTCCTGCAGATCTTCTCCGAAACCATGGTCGGCCCGGTTTTTTTCGAGTTCATCCAGCGCAAGGGCGATGACGGCTTCGGCGAAGGCAACTTCAAAGCGCTCTTTGAATCCATGGAGCGCGACCAGATTCGCCGCGGCGCCCTGAAAGTCGAGGAGCCGGCGTAATGGCGGGCGCCCCCTTCGCGCTCGCCGGCGTCCACCACGTCGCCTATCGGTGCAGAGACGCCAAGGAGACGGTGACGTTCTACCAGAACGTCCTCGGCATGGGCTTTCAACTCGCCATCGCCGAGGACCATGTGCCTTCGACAGGCGCTTATGATCCGTACATGCACGTCTTTCTCGACGCCGGGAACGGGAACGTGCTCGCCTTCTTCGAGCTGCCCGAGCAGCCGGAGATGGGCCGGGATGGAAACACGCCGGAATGGGTTCAGCACATCGCCTTCCGCGTGAAGACGATGGACGAGCTGCTCGACGCCAAAGCGCGCGCCGAGGAGCACGGCCTCGACGTGCTCGGGCCTACCAATCACGGCATCTTCAAATCGATCTATTTCTTCGACCCGAACGGCCATCGCGTGGAGCTCGCCTGCGATACGGGCACGCCGGAGCAGATGGCGGAGCTGAACCGCGTCGCACCCGATATGCTTGAGGAATGGTCGCGCACGAAAAAAGCCCCGCGCCACGCGGCGTGGCTGCACGAAGAAGCCCGCAAGGGCTGATGAGAAACCGACCGGAGCGCTGATGAAACTCGCCACCCTGAAGAACGGAACCCGCGACGGCCGCCTCGTCGTCGTTTCGAAAGATCTCACCCGCGCCCTCAGCGCCGAAGACGCCGCGCCGACCCTGCAGGCCGCGCTCGACGACTGGGCGCGCTCGGAGCCCGCTCTTCGCGAGATCGCCGAGCGACTGGAAGCGAACCCGAGTGCGGGCGAGGCGTTCGACGAGGGCGCCTGCCACTCGCCGCTGCCGCGCGCCTATCAGTGGGCGGATGGTTCTGCTTACGTCAACCACGTCGAGCTCGTACGTAAGGCCCGCGGCGCGGAGATGCCGACGAGCTTCTGGGAGGATCCGCTCATGTACCAGGGCGGTTCGGACGCGTTTCTCGGCCCGCGCGACCCGATTCTGATGCCGACGGACGAGGGCTGGGGCGTCGATATGGAAGGCGAGGTCGCCGTCATCGTCGACGACACGCCCATGGGCGTCAGCCCGGAGGAAGCTCTCAAGCGCGTGCGCCTCGTCATGCTGGTGAACGATGTTTCGCTGCGCGGCCTCATCCCGGCGGAGCTCGGCAAAGGCTTCGGCTTCTTCCAGTCGAAACCCTCCAGCGCCTTCAGCCCTTGCGCCGTGACGCCGGACGAGTTGGGCGAGGCCTGGCGCGAGGGAAAACTCCACCTGCCCCTGAAAGTCGAGTTCAACGGCGCACCCTTTGGCGCCGCGGACGCGGGCGTCGACATGACCTTCGATTTCGGCCGCCTCATCGCCCACGCCGCGAAGACGCGGCCCCTGTGCGCGGGCTCGATCATCGGCTCCGGCACGGTCTCCAACAAGCTGGACGGCGGCCCCGGAAAGCCGATCTCGGAAGGCGGCGTCGGCTATTCCTGCATCGCCGAAATCCGCATGATCGAGACCATCGAAACCGGCGCCGCGACCACGCCCTTCATGCGTTTCGGCGACCGCGTCGCCATCGAAATGGCGGCCCCCGACGGCCGCTCGATCTTCGGGCGCATCGACCAGACCCTGGAGCCATTTACGTCGTGAGCAGTTCGTCCGTCAGGGCGAAAATGGCTCCAGATTTCCCAGCGCGCCTGTTACGAACCGTGAAACCGGGGAGGCGCTTTCGCGGCAAGAGGCGCTGAAGAAAGTCTCCTCAGGCGAGGCTTGGCGCGGGCGCCCCCCGCTGCTATAGCCTCCCCTCTTCCGCGAGCCCCTAGGCCGCGGCCGGGCCGCCTTAGCTCAGTCGGTTAGAGCGCTTGATTGTGGATCAAGAGGTCCCCCGTTCGAACCGGGGAGGCGGTACCATTCTTCCAGTCACGCGCCGAAAATTGGATTTGGCGCTCCTAGACGCTGAATAAGGCGTGTAGTCACGAGTGCAGCGGACTTCGCTCTCGGCGGCGCGCTTACGGCAGGAGCGCGATCTCCCGTTGCAGCTGCGCGATCCGCGTTTCATCGGACGGATGGGTCGAGAAGAACTCCGGCGTCGATGATCCGCCCGCCGCCATTTTTCGCCAGAATACGAGAGCTTGCTGCGGATCGTAGCCAGCCTGGTTCATCACCCGAAGCCCGAATTTGTCCGCTTCTAGCTCATGCTTTCTGGAAAACGGCAGGAGGTAGCCGAGCTCCACTGCTTTCATGCCGAAGAAACCCGCGAGTTGGGCGGATGTCGACGCCCCTTCTCCGCCGGCGACTTTCTCGACGACCTGCGCGCCGAGTCCCGCGAACGAAGACTGGCTATAGCGCTCGGAGGAATGCCGGAAGCGGACGTGTCCCACTTCATGGCCCATGACGACGGCGATCTGATCGTCGTTTTCCATGATGTCGAGAATGCCCGTGTAGAAACCAATCTTGTTTCCCGGCAAGGCGAACGCGTTCAACGCATCGCTCTCAAACACCTTATATTCCCACTCAAACGGGCTCTCGCCGGCGGCCCGCAGAACCCGCTGGGCGACCCTATCAAGTCGCGTCGTGTATTTCGGATCAGTCGAGATCTTTTCGGCCTGCTTCTGCTGCTCCCAAGCCTGCACGGCGAGCTGAGAAATCTGTCCGTCGCTGACTACCAGCAGCTGACTGCGACCAAGCTCTTCATTGTAAACGCAACCCGAGACCGTGACCACGATAGCGCCGCTGGCCAGCCCGCGCAGAATTTCGCGGCGGCTTAATTCGATGGTCGGTCGTTTCATGAGTTCGGTCCTGCGGTTGTCCCAAACAGGAATTAACCACACGAGCGCCGTGTGCGAAACTGCTGCGCCGTATGTTGACGCGACGGAAAAGGCGCACACAGAGCGCCAATCTACAGCATCAAATATCACAATCGCTCTAGTACCGTGGATATTGAGTGAAATCGTGTCCCTTTCCTATGGACGAATCCGTCCAATTAACGTGCGGTTCCTCAGGACCCCCCTCATGCACGGTCCAATCTTGATTCGTTGAATAGAAAACAGAGTACTCAGTCATGTCGAGCTTGGACGTTTCCCGCGCTGTCGATCAGTTATCCGCCCTCGCTCAGGAGACGAGACTGAACGTGCTACGCATGCTGATTAAAAGCGGCTCGGAGGGTGTTCCTGCGACAGAAATTGCGGAGCGCCTGGGCGTTCGGCAAAACCTGATGTCATCGCACCTGAGCGCTCTCGTCCGCGCGGGTCTGACGCGAACACGTCGTGAAGGTCGGCGCGTTTATCACTCAATCGACCTCGAAGCGACCGGCACGCTCCTGAAGTTCCTGAACGAGGAGCTGAATAGTCACGCGCGCGCGGACGCATTCGGAAACGCACCTGTAGGAACGGATGCGCGCCGTTCGGCCTAATCGGTCGAACTAACGTCAGTTTCAGCAGGCGCGCCAAGCGCTTCCTTCACCGCCTGAGCGACTGATTTAAGCGTGAATGGCTTCTTCAGAAACGTTGCATCCGGAACGGCTGCAAGTGTTTCCCCGGCCTCGGCTTCTGCGTACCCGGACATAAAGATGATCTTTGCGCCCTTGAGGGCGTCGCCCGCCTTCACGACGAACCCCGGACCATCGAGATCGGGCATCATCACGTCGGTCAGAACGAGATCATACTCACCCGGACGATCCTTGACGACATCCAGCGCATCTATACCGTCTTCGGCCTGATCGACCGTATAGCCGCACATGGCGAGCGCGCGGACGACGAAGGCCCGAACGGCCTCTTCGTCTTCCACGACCAGAATCCGTGCATCGCCGGTCAGATCCGCCTCAGCGGCCGGTTTTTTCGGTCCCGCGTCTGCGATGCGTTGCTGGTCGTCCGCATCCGTCCCGGTATCGTCAACGTATTCCGGCAAATAAATCCGGAACGTCGCCCCGGCGCCCGGTTCGCTCTCCAGAAAGACCCGTCCGCCCATTTGCCCGACGACGCCATGCACGGTCGCCAGCCCGAGGCCGGTTCCCTTGCCGACCGGCTTGGTCGTGAAATAGGGATCGAAAATCTTGTCGATAATCTCCGGCGGGACGCCCGGCCCCGTGTCGGCGACCTCGATGACCAGATGCGTTTCTTCCGCGAGGCCGAGCTTCGCGGTGTCTTCTGCACTCGCCATCCCGGTACGGATGGACAACTCCCCGCCGTCGGCCATGGCGTCGCGCGCATTGACCGCGAGGTTCATGATGACGACTTCAAGCTGGTTCTTGTCGGCCTTGATGGTGGGCGCGGTCCGACCGTGCTCGATTTTCAGGCGCACCTTCTCCGTCAGCGTCCGGTTCAGGAACGGCGTGAAGTCGCGCAACACGTCGGCGATGGCGATCACCTCGGTGCGCAGGGTCTGCTTGCGCGAGAACGCGAGGAGCTTGGAGGTCAGGTTCGCCGCACGTTGAGCGTTCTGCTGGATGAGAACGAGATCAGCGTGATCCGGGTCGCCCGCGGCGTGGCGGCGCATCAGGATTTCGCAGTTCCCGAGCACGACCTGAAGCATGTTGTTGAAGTCGTGCGCGACGCCGCCGGCAAGCTGGCCGATGGCTTTCAGCTTCTGGTCCTGCGCGTAGGCGTCCTCCATCCGCTTGTGATCGGTGATGTCTACGGAGTAAATCACATGACGCCGACCGCCATACGACCCGCGACGACGGCGCCCGGGACGCAGGAAGAGTTGAAAGTGCCGCTCCTCGCCTTCGACCGTCACGGCCGTCGTCGCAGCCGCGGCGGGCCGCTTGGCGGAGGACTTGCGTTTCGAAGCAGCGACCAGATCCCGCACCGCAGCCGCGTCGAAGGCGGAAGACAGCGCCGCCGTTTTGCTGGCGATCCCGAACACCGCGGAGAAAGCGCGGTTGCATTCCACGATCTTCGGCGACTTGGTGAGATCGCCATCGACGACAGCGACGCCAAAAGGCGCCTCCACGATCTGCTCGACGAAGCCCGCTTCGCTCGCGGGCGTTTCATCCGGCGCTTCCACATCAAATTCGACGCACACGGCGCCCTCGCCGACGCCGGCGCGACGGAACGGTCGCAGGCGTGCTTCGCCGGAGCGCCCGCCCGCAATGCGCAGGCGCGCCGGACGCGCCTCACTGTCGATCGCCCAAAGGCTTTTCAGAAGCCCCTCGATATCTCCGAGCGCGGCGCGCTCCAGCGTGAAGGGCTCCGAGGCGTCAACGCCGAACAGCTTTCGAGCCTCAAGATTGAGCCAGGCGAACCGACCGGACTTCTCGACCGCCGCCACGGGCCGCGGAAAGTCCGCATACGCTGAGGCAAGGGAATCGATCGCCTCTTCTATGGCGAGTTCGCGCACGCGCCAGTACGCCAGCTGCTCATTTTTCGGGACGGGGCGCGTCGAGATTTCAAAGCGACGAAGGCGCGGCGCCTCGACGCCCATCACCATGGAGACGATGGCCCGCTCCGACTGCCCAGAAAGCGCCGCGCGGCAGAGCTTGAAGATGCGCGCGGATTCATCGCCGCCGCCCGCGAAAAGGCGGTCGATGCGCGGCGGCAGCCCCGAAAGCCCGGATGCGCCGGCGGCGCGCGCAAGCGCGGAATAGGCCGGGTTCGCATAAACCAGAATGCCGTCCCGGCGCGTGACGAGGCAGCCATCGGGATCGGCGTCCAAAACGCGATCGGCGACGCCCAGCGCGGCCAGCGTGCCGGCGCCGGCGAGACGCGCAGCGCCGGCGCCTTCCGGGGTCGGACGACGACCGACGAGCACGTCAAGCAGCAGCGACGGCGATACCGACCGCGTCAGCACCCCGGCGCTCAGGAACAAGGCGACGGCGGCCACGCCCGCGGCGAGCGCAAGGCCCGCCCCGCCCGCCCGCGTCGGATCCAGAATGGCGAAGATCGTGACCCCGATGGCGACGGAAAATGCGACGCCGACGCCGCCCGTCGTCCACGCATCGACAGCCGTCGTGCCGACCGCCCTGCCCGGCTCGCCGACGACCTCTGCACTCGCGCGCGCGTTGTCCGCCTTTTCGGGCATGTTCGCTCCATCGTTCGTATAGACTTCCGTTGCGGACTATGCGGGCGTTCGCAGCGTCGGCAAAGCGGATAGACGGACGCCGCGACGCCTCATCCTTTCGGCTCACGCATCGACACGGCTCCGCCCGGAACTATGGATCCGTGCGGCGCAGCGGCTCGCGCAGCGGTTCGGGAAGTCGGTCTTCGACAGCGCGAATGCGCTCATCCGCTTTCGGATGGTTCTGACGTAATCGCTTGAAATACGCCG
The DNA here is from genome assembly GCA_964342855.1 of uncultured Caulobacterales bacterium. Lineage (GTDB taxonomy): Bacteria > Pseudomonadota > Alphaproteobacteria > Caulobacterales > Parvularculaceae > JBCBJX01. The sequence continues at coordinate 49,467 of CAYFIB010000008.1, read as the reverse complement.
CCACGCTCGGCGTCGTCATGATGAGCGTCGCGAGCGCGACAACGACCAGAGGCAGGCCGAATGGTATGGGCGTGATCGAAAGAACGAGCCCGAAGGCGAGGAGCGCGACCGCCGCCAGCTGAACGATAAAAACGAAGACGCGCGCCATTTCGGCCCTCATTCCGACATGCCCCGAGGATAGGCTATTAGCCTCTGACGATGACGCAACCAGCTAGCGGACGGAGCTTTGAAACATGGCTGAACGTTCACTCGGTCTCGCCCTCTCCTCCGGCGCGGCGCGCGGCTGGGCGCATGTCGGCGTCCTGCGCGGCCTCGACGAGCTGGGCATCAAGCCGAAAGTCATCTCCGGCTGTTCCGTGGGCGCTCTCGTCGGCGGGGCGCACCTGGCGGGCGTTCTGGATGATCTGTGCGTCTGGGCGCGCGAACTCTCGCCGCTGACCGCGCTGTCGCAATTCGGTTTCGCGATCGGGCGCGGCGGCCTCATCAGCTCGGAGCGCGCTTTCGCGGCGTTCGAAGAGGCCGAGCAGGATATCCGCGATCTCGACGTCACGTTCGGGGCGGTCGCGACGGACCTCGCCACGGGTCAACCGATCGAGATGATTTCGGGCTCTCTCATTCGCGCCGTTCGGGCGTCGACCGCCATTCCGATCCTTTTCAACGCGGTCGAGCACGACGGTCGTTGGCTGGTCGACGGCGCCCTCGCCGACCCGATGCCGGTCGGCCTTGCGCGGCGTCTCGGCGCGGAAGTCGTCATCGGCGTCGATCTCACCGGCGTGCCGCGCACGCTGGAACGGTTTGATTCGCCGCCGCCGGGACTGCCGGCCGTGATCGACCAACAGCCGCAGGATGAGACGCCGCTCCCTGCGGCGATGTCGAAACTCATCGCCGATACAAGGTCTTACATTGATCGGCAGCTGGCCGCCGCGAAAGCGCGCACGAAGGCTCAACCGCAATTGTTCGAGACGGCTCTCGCTGCAGCGGACATTTTCCAGATGCACCTGACCGCCGCCCGCGCCCGCTATGAGGCGCCGGACATTCACCTGAAACCCGATATGCGACAGGCGCTGCCGACGGAGTTCGACCGCGCAGACGAGTTCATTGAAGAAGGCCGACGCGCCATCCTCGCCCAAGAGGAAAGGCTGCGCCTGCTGCTTTCCGCCGAGCCGACGCACGCGAACGCGATTGCGTGACCACCATTGGGATTTGGAAAGCTTCACGGTATATCCGCAAAGGAAACGAGGTGTTCGATGCGTCGCGGTTTTTCACGTCTCACAGGTCTCGCGCTCGCTGCGGCGCTCGCGCTGTCCGCCTGCGTCGTCGTCGGCGTTGAGAGCGATGTGAGCGATCTGCGCAAATCCGGCGCGCCGACGGGCTTCATTGCGACCAAGAGCGACGCTGATTTCGACACGACCCTCGGCCGCCTCACCAACGCGATCGACGCGCGCAAACTCACGATGTTCGCAGTGGTCGATCACGCCAAGGGCGCGGCCTCGATTGACAAAGAGTTGCGCCCGACGACGCTCGTCATCTTCGGCTCCCCGAAAGTCGGCGCCCCCGTCATGCTGGAAAGCCAAACCGCCGGCATCGACCTGCCGCTGAAGGCGCTGGTCTATGAGAAAGCGAATGGGTCCGTATACGTCGCGACGTCCGACCCGAAAGAAATCTTCCGCCGCCACGAGATCGATGAACTCGATGCGGTCAGAGAAAAGATGACCGCGACTTTGAAAGCGATCCGCGACGAAGCGACCGGCGACGCAGACTGATCGTCATCGCCTTCAATTGAGTGGACGTTCTGTTTAAGCTGGCCTTAGCCGCCCGGTCTCAGAAAAGTCCTAGAAATTTCTTCCGCTTCCGCGAAAGCTCGGACTGAGCGAATTTCGTGCGGTGCTCGGTGTAGCTGAGCTCGCGGCGGCGCACCCGGCGCTCGGTCGAGGCGAGGCCGGCGCGCAGCTCCGCGGTCGGATCGCCGGCGCCGAAGTCGGCCTCAAGGTCCTGTAGGTCCGCCGCATCGAAAGCGGCCTCGGCGGGCTCGCTGCGGCGCATTCTCTTCGACTTCGACCGCTCGGCGGCGGACGCGGCGAGACGGGTACGGAGCTCGCTCATGGCCGCCTTGGCGGGCGCAAGGTCCTCGGCGAGATTCGCATCTTCCGCGAGCGGTGCGTAATCGCGGCGCTCGTTCTCGCGCCGGGGCACGATGATCTTGTCGACGCCGCGCCCCGAAAGCTCGCGGCTCGTGCGGTTTTCAAATCCGCCCCAGATGGCTTTCAACCGATCGCTCATGGTTTCAAAGCTCCGCTTTTTCCTGGCGCATTTCGAGGCCGCCGTTTCGCGTGATGACGGCGGTGTCCACCGGACCGCCGACGGTTTCGATGGAGGCCGAAACCTTCTGCTGGAACGAGTTCAGCTTGATGAGCGAGGCGGCCGTCTCGCCCAGCTCCTTTTTCGGCAACATCTGCACGGCGCGGAAAATCGGCGCCGTATGCACCGCATGCTGGTAGGCGTCCATGGTGCGGAAAAATTCGCGCATCACCGGGATCATGGTGTTGTCGGAATAATCCTGGAACATCCGCTGGCGCTGCTCTTCGGTCATGTTCGGCGCCTTGCCGATGAGATCGGCGGCGAGGTTGGTCGTGAGCTTCAGCGTCTCGCCGAACATGAAGAGCCGCAGATAGGGGTCGATCCCCGTCAGGAACGTCCGGATCATCCGGTCCTGCGCGAAGGGCTGGATCACCGGCCCGGCGTCCGCCGTCATGGTCGCCGCGCGGTCCTGCCGGCGCTTCAGAATGCCGAGAACGACGCTCGATGTGAGGTAGGAGCGCATGGACGGGAACTTCTCGTTCCGCCCGAAGCCCGCGAAGACGACGCCCGTATAGTGCTCGAAGAACGCGTCCTTGGTGACGGCGTAGACGGAGATGTCGCGCAGCTTCTGGCGCGTGTCTTCGGAGACCGAAAACCCGGCATGCTCCTGACGCATGGCTGAGAGGAAGGAGTCGATCAGCTCCTCGATCTCGGCGCCGTAGCGGCGGCGCAGCTGCTCTTCCATGCCTTTCGGGAAGCACGGCAGATCAGCGCGCTGGCTGTCATCGAAATTGCGCTGATAGTCGTAGTGCAGATGATTGACGACGAACTCGAAGATGTGCGGAACGTGTTCGCGCAGACGCCCGGCGTTTGTGCGTTTGAACTCTTCGATCTGGTGGTCGAACTCCTCGAAAATCACCGAGAAGACCACCGCGACGAGCTTGAAGAACTCGGTGTCCTGATCGCCCGCCGGGAAAAGATCCATGTTCCCCGAAAGGAAGGCCATGAAATCCTCGGCGTACTGCTCGACCGAATCGAGCGGGCGCCCCGCGACCTGTTGGCGATAGAGAGAGATCACCGTCTCCCAAGGCGTACTCATGATCTCGGCGTTGTTGTAGATCATGACCGCCACGGGCTGGCCGTCCACGAGCGGAAAGAGCTTGTCGGCCGACTGGTAGGTCTTCAGGTACGAACCGCCCGTGATGGTGACGGCGCTGTCGGCCGCCATCGCCACGGCCTGACGGTTCATGAGAACGACTTCGGAGGTCATGCGTCCCCTCGCTGCGGCGCTCGCCTCGTCCCCGAGCCGGCGCGCTTGATCCAAGCGTCACGCCGACCCCGCGTCCGGCGCTTCGGGGCCATCTTAACGAATTCCGGGCCGCGAGAAACCGTCTAGCGGATCGAAGGCGTGGGCTTCGCGCAACGCCGCGATCTCCGCGAGCGCCGTATCGAAGGCCGACCAGTCGTCTTTTTCAGCGATGGGAGCCCAGATCGCCTCGACCTCGTCGATCAGCATGGTCCTCGGCTTGCGCTGTTCAAAGTAAGCATGCGTCAAGCGTTCAGGCCGGTCAGGCTCGCGCGCGTCGATCCCGGCGCGCACTCGCGCCCATCCCTCGCCCTGATAGATGTCGGCGATCCGACCGCTTTCAGCGCGGTTCGCCGACGCCTCGCCGCCGAACCAGTCGAAAAAGACCTGCTCGAACGGCGCGCCGGAGGCCTGCATCCAGCCGAAGAGGTCGGTCACGAACTGGAGATCCTCATCGCCGCCAAGGCGTTTCAGGCCGAGACGCTTATGGAAGGCCGTCGCGGCGGCTTCGGCGTAAAGCTCGCCGAAGCGACCGAGCGCGGCGTTCAGCCTCTCTTCCTCCGTCACGGCGAGCAACGCCCCGCCAAGTTGCGCCAGCGCCCAACCGACCGATTCCGGTTGGCGGCCATAGGCGTAAAGGCCGGTCTGATCGAAATAGGCGGCGGTGAAGCCTGGGTCGAAAACCGGAAGGAAGCGCCAGGGCCCGTAATCGAAGCTTTCGCCCGTCACGTTCTGATTGTCGGTGTTAAGGACCCCGTGGACGAAACCCGCCGCCATCCACTGCGCGGCGAGACGCGCGGACACCTCAACCACGCGCTCGAACAGCGCCGCGGCGGGGTCGGCGGCGCCGGCGAGGTCCGGATGCAGATTGGCGATGCAGTAGTCGACGAGCCGGGCGATCGCGTCGGCGTCATTATAGAAGGCGAGCCGCTGGAAGACGCCGAAGCGCACATGGGAATGTCCGAGGCGCACCAGCACCGCTGAACGTGTCGGCGAGGGTTCGTCGCCCCGGCGCAACGACTCGCCCGTTTCGATCACCGAAAGCGTTTTCGACGTATAGACGCCGAGCGCCTCCAGCATCGCCGTCGCGAGGATCTCCCTCACGGCGCCCTTCAGGGTCAGCCGCCCGTCTCCGGAGCGAGAGTATGGCGTCGTTCCGGAGCCCTTGGTGCCGAGATCAAGCAACCGCGCCTGATCGTCGATGCACTGAGCGAACAGAAATCCGCGCCCGTCGCCGATATCGGGATTGTAGTCGCGGAACTGGTGGCCGTGATAGCGCACCGCGATCGGCGTCGCCTGCGCGCCGGGCAACGGCTGAAACCGTCCGAATTGGTCGATCCAGGCCTCATCCGTCAGGCTTTCAAGACCAATGGACCCAGCGGCGCGGCCGTTCCGATAGCGGAGGAGATGCTTCGGAAATCGCGCGGGCTCGACGGCGTCCCAGAAAGGCGCGCCGCCGGGGGCGCCTAGGTCGTAAAAGGCGGCGGAGGGCTGAAACGGCGCCAATTCAGCCTCGCTCACGGATACTGACGGCGCTCATGCAGAACACTGAGCACGTCCAGATCGGTCGCCGACGCGATCCGGTAAACAATGATGTGGGCGAGGTTAGGAATTGAAAATTCTCGCGTTCCGGTCACCGCACCTTCTCGGCCCGCATTCGGAAATTCCGCCAACAAAAGGATCGATTGCTGTATGCGGGCAAGTATGCGTTCCGCCGCCGTTGCATTGAACTGAGCGATATAGGCGCGAAGGGCTTTGAGATCGTCAACCGCAGTCGGCGTCAGCCTAATGTTCAAGGCCGAGTTCCGCCCAAACCGCGTCCGCATCGACAAGATCGCCCGCATCAGCTTGCCTGAGCGCCGCTTGCACCTTCGCGCGCTTCCACGCCTCGTACTCGGCGGCGTCAGCCGCCTCGGCGGGGCGCGTCATTTCTTCAAAGCTCGGTTTCGTCGATTGGTCGGTCATGACGATTACGCTAACCCGAATTCACGCAAGAAACCATTGAGCCCCCTCCCATGCCCCGTTTCCTCATGTGCCCGCCCGACCACTACGAGGTCGCCTACGCCATCAACGAATTCATGGCGCCAGATGCTTGGGCGCAGGACGCCGAGCGGCTTTCAGCTCTCGCGCACGAAGAATGGTCAGGCCTGAAATCGGCGATCGAAGCGGCGGGCGGCCATGTCGAAATGCTGGGGCCGACGCCCGGCCTCCCCGATCTCGTTTTCACCGCGAACTGCGCCGTCGTTCTGGACGGCGACGTCCTCCTGGGCCGCTACCGCGCGGAACCCCGGCGCGGCGAGGAACCCATCACCGAGCGCTGGTTCAGGAAAGCGTTCCCGAATGTCGGCAAACAGGCGGAGGGCGTTTTTCAGGAAGGACTTGGCGACAGCGTCTGGGACCCCGTCCGAAAGCTTTTCTGGGCCGGGCACGGGCCGCGATCCTCGCAAGCCTCGCATGTCGCGATCGCCGAGCGTTTCGAGGCCGAGGTCGTCTCTCTCCCCCTCGTCTCAACACGGTTCTATCATATGGACGTCTGCCTCATGCCCCTTTCCGGCGGGCACGTCCTTTATCTGCCAAGCGCGTTCGATGAAGCAGGCCTCACTGAAATCCGAGACCGCGCTGGCGCTCTCGCCGTGCCGGTCTCGGAGGACGACGCCAACCTGTTCGCGATCAACTGCGTCGAGATCGACGGGACGGTGATCCTCAACGACTGCACGCCGGAGCTTCAGAGCGCCCTCGAAGGCCGCGGCTACGCGGTGGTGAAAACGCCGCTCTCGACCTTCGCCATGGGCGGCGGCGGCGCGTTCTGCCTCACCCTGCGTCTCGATTGGCGAAAAAGCGGCTGATCGAAACCGCCGAGCGCCTTTCTGCCGGCGTCGCGCTCCCCTATATTAACGATAAGCAGCGGGGGCGCATGATGCTGAACACATGGGCGGGACGAGTTTCCCGAATTTTTCTGGCGCTGGCGGCGCTCTGCGCCACGGTTTCCGTCGTCTCGGCGCATATGCAGGGCGCCGCGGGGCCGCGTCAGGCCGTCGTTCTCGACATCGACGGCGCCATCGGACCGCCGACCGTCCGGTACATTGAGCGGGAAATCGGCGTCGCATCCGACAGCGGCGCGGAGGTGATCGTTCTGCGGATCGACACGCCGGGCGGGCTGATGGACTCCATGAAGTCAATCATCAAAGCGATGCTGGCGACGGACACGCCGGTCGTCACCTGGGTCGGCCCGCAGGGCGCGCGCTCCGCGAGCGCCGGGCTCTACATCATGTACGCCGCCGATATTTCGGCGATGGCGCCGAACACCAACACCGGCTCCGCCACTCCTGTGGAGATTGGCGGATCGCCCGCCGCGCCGGAGCCTGCCGCGCCGTCAGACGACGCCAGCGAGAGCGACGAGGCGACGCCCTCTGACGAAACCGACGACGAAGCGGCGGAGGAGACCGCTCCGCCCCTCGCGAACGACGCGGCGCTACGCGAAAAGATCATCAACGACGCCGTCGCTTATATCCGCGCGCTCGCCGAAGAATCCGGCCGCAACGCCGAATGGGCGGAAAAAGCCGTCCGTGAGGCGGCGAACGTGCCCTCGCGCGAGGCGCTGGAGCTCGGCGTCGTCGAACTCATCACGGACGATCTCGACGACCTCATGGCTCAGCTTGACGGCCTCGAAGTCACCAAGAACGGCGAAACGCGCGTGCTGGAGACTACAGATATCGAGATCGTTGAAGTCGCCATGAACTTCGCCGAGATGGTCCTTTCCTTCCTCGCGGACCCGAATGTCGCGGTGATCCTCTTCTCCCTCGGCACCACCGGCATCATCATTGAAATGTGGAATCCGGGCTCCATTTTCCCGGGCGCGTTCGGCGCGTTCTGCCTGCTGCTCGGCTTCTATTCCTTCCAGGTTCTGCCCTTCAACGGCTTCGGCCTCGCGCTCATGGGCCTCGGAGCGGCGCTCGTCATCATCGAGGCGTTCACGCCCAGTTTCGGGATCGCCGGAACCATCGGCATCCTGACGATCGCGGCGGGGATGTACCTTCTTTTTCCCGAACAGTTCCGCGTCTCGCCCGGCGTGATCGCTTCCGTCGTCGGCGTCTTCGCCCTCTTCATCACCGCCGTCTTCTTCGCCATCGCGGGTTCGCGCAGTCAGGGCCCGCTCATCGGCGCTGAAGCAATCGAGAAGCGCGAGGGCGTGGTGCAGGAATGGGACGACAAGGATGGCTATGTCGTCGTCGACGGCGAGCGCTGGAAAGCCCGTTCCGACAAGCCGCTCGAACCAGGCGATAAGATCAAGGTCGTCAGGATCGACGGCATCGAACTCATCGTGAAACGCGCCGTAGCCGGCGGCCTCTTCGCTTGACCCTGCAACTCTGAACGGAGCGCACGCACATGCCTGTTTTCGGACCCTATATCGGCGTCGCCGTCGTCCTCATTTTCCTCCTGACGCAGATGTTCAAGGTTCTGCGCGAATACGAGCGGGCGGTCGTATTCACCCTCGGCCGCGTGAACAAGCGCGGGCGCGGCCCGGGCCTCGTCTTCCTGATCCCGCTGATCCAGCAGATGGTGAAGGTCGACATGCGGACCCTAGTCCATGACGTGCCGTCTCAGGACGTCATTTCGCGGGACAACGTCTCGGTGAAGGTGAACGCGGTCATCTATTACCGGGTCATCGACAGCGTCCGCGCCGTCACGCAGGTCGAAAACTTCATGGCGGCGACCTCGCAGCTCGCGCAGACCACTCTTCGCTCCGTACTCGGCAAGCACGAGCTCGACGAGATGCTGCAGGAGCGCGACAAGCTGAACCACGACATTCAGCAGATCCTCGACCAGCAGACCGAGGCTTGGGGCATCAAGGTCGCTAATGTCGAAATCAAGCATGTGGACGTTGATTCATCGATGATCCGCGCCATCGCCAAACAGGCCGAAGCCGAACGGGAGCGCCGTTCGCGCGTCATCTCCGCGGAAGGCGAGTATCAGGCGTCGAAACGTCTGGCGGAGGCGGCGCAGATTCTGGACGCCGAGCCGGGCGCGATGAAGCTCCGCTATCTCAACTCCCTGCAGGAGATCGCGAGCGATCGCACCAACACGATCGTCTTCCCGTTCGGGGCGGAGGACGTCGCGGAAATCCTTAAAGGACGGCGCGGCGTTTGACGTCCGCGCCTGACGCATCCGGTGAGACCGTCATCGATCTCACCGGTCACCGCTGTCCGATCCCGGTCATCCGTGCGGAAAAAATCGTGCGGGAAGCTGCGCCCGGAGCCCGTATTCTGTTCCTCTCCGACGACCCGATCGCGAGCGTCGATCTCCCGCATTTTCTGAAGAACGCCGGGTGCGAAGTCGCAACAATCGACCACCCGAATGCGCTCGTGGCCGTGCGCGCGGTGAAATCCGCCCCGCAATCGCCCGAATCCCCCTCGAACTAAGCGTCACGGCGGGGCTCCCATTTCCCGTCGGTCGTGCTATTGGTTAAGAACGTGTTGACGGGGAATGGACGCGGCGAGAAGGCCGCGCGGGGAGTGACAGGGGTGATGGCGAACCTTCGGACCCTAATTTGCGGCGCTTCAGCCGCTGCGATCTCGGCGCTCGCACTGGCCCCGACGGCCTATGCGGACCACACCAAAGGCGTGCAGGCCTTCAAGTCAGGCCAGGTCGATACCGCGCGCGATACGTGGCTGCGGTACGCCCGCGCCGGCGACGTGCGCTCGATGAAAATTCTCGGCGACCTCTATTCGATGGACAAGCTGCCGGAAGTCGCCGGCATGCCGATCCCGCGCGACGCCGACGGCATCGACGTCGATCTCGCCGAAGCTCTCGCCTGGTACACGCTCGCAGCTTACTACGAGCCGGAAATCGACATGGGCCCCGAAGAGCGCTCGGCTCAAATCATCGCGGAAGAGCGCGTAGGCAAACTGCGCGAAACGATGACTGAGAAAGAAGTCGATAAAGCGCAGGACCGCATCCACTACCTGCTGGCCTCATCCGGCTCCGGTTATCACATGCTCGTCCTCGCCAAGCTGTATCAGCGCGGCCTCGGCATGCCGAAGGACGATAAGGAAGCGCTCCTGTTCTTCCGCCTCGCCGCCGACCGCGAGATCCCGACCGCGGCGGCGTACGCCGACTCTCTGGCCGGTCGCGTCTCGTGGCGGAAGCAGTCCGAGAAAGACAAGTTCGAGGAAGACTATATCAACTGGCAGCCGCCGCTGCCGTCGGATTACCGCGACGACACGCCCTATCTGAAAAAGCTCGAGCGTGAGAACAAGGAAGCTGAAGCCCGCGAGCTGCGCGAAGCGCTGGAGCGGACAGACCGCATTCCAACGCTTCTCATTCAGGAAGCGCTGAACGCCCTCGGCTACCGCGCCGGGGTGGAAGACGGCAAATTCGGCCCGTCCACCCGCGCCGCCGTGCGCCGCTGGGAGTTCGACAAGGTCAAGAACAAGAAAATCTCGGCCGAAGAGAAACGCGCTCAGGTTGACGGCCTGCTCGCCCCGGCTGAGAAGGTGGACCTCATCAAAGCCGCCGCGCGTCGCGACCATCCGAAATCGCAGTACACGCTCGGCCTTCTTTATGCGGAAGGCATCGGCGTCGAAGCAGACGGCGACAAGGCGGTGAAAGAGCTCAAGAAAGCCTCCGAGCACCTGGCCATCGCGAACTACGCGCTCGGCATGATCTACATCCGCGGCACGACCGGCGTGGAGCCGATCCAGCCGGACAGCGCGGAAGCGCGCTTCTATCTCAGCCAGGCTTATGCGCGCGGCTATACGCCGGCGCTAGAGCCGCTGCGTCAGATCGAGTTCGAGAGAAACCGCTGATCCCGGCGCATCGTTCAGGGGACGAATTGGGGAAGTGATTATGACCGCCAAGACCGAAGTTCGCAGCCGGACCATCCGCAACGCCGCCGCCCTTGCGGTCGGCGCGTTCGTCCTCACCGTGTCGGGCGGCGCCCTCGCCCAGACCTTTGAAGGCTACCCGATCAACGAACCGACGAAATCGTCCAAAGCGCCGTCGAAAAAGTCCGCAAAAGGCGAAGCTGAAGTCGTCGTCAACAAGAACGGCTCCGGCAAGTATCGCACGATCGCCGCGGCTCTCGATGACATCGCCGAAGGCGGCATCATTCACGTCCGTCGCGGCGTCTATGACGAGAACGTCGTCCTCACGAAGTCGGTGAAGATCATCGGCGAACGCGATGGCGACCGTTCGCTCGTCGAGATCGCGCCGCCACCGAACGCGTCGAACTGCCTCGTCTACGAACCGAAAGAGACCTCTTCCACCGCCGTGGTCGAGAACATCCGCTTCGTCGTCGACGCGAATGCCGTCTCTTCATCGTGCATCGACGTCCGCGGCGGCGTCTTCACGATCAAGAACTCCGACGTGCTCGGCAACCGCCACGGCGTAGGCGTGCGCGTCACCGGCGGCACGTCGGTGATTGAAGGCAACCGCATCACGCAGCTCGCCAAAGGCATCGAGATCGATCAGCAATCGTCTGACTCGGCGAGCTTCATCCTGTCGAACACGATCACCTCGAACGTGGTCGGCGTCGACGCGGCGGGCTATTCCGACATCACCATGTCGGGCAACACGGTCCACGCGAACGCCTCCATGGGCCTCTTCGCCGACACCTATGGCGACCTCGAACTGGTCGGCAACGAGTTCACCTCGAACCGCATCGGCGTCGAGTTGCAGAGCACCGTCCGCAACGTGATGTTCCGCGCCAACATCGTCTCGGACAACTCCAGCCACGGCATTTACGCGCCGAACGGTCTGCGCGGCACGATCACGGACTCCAGCTTCATCGGCAATGACGGACGCGCGGTTTTCGTGCGCAATGGTGAGAAGCCGGACAGCACCAACAACGTGTTTGGCGAGAACCAGGGCGACCGCCGCCGCCGCCACTACCTAATGGAAAGCGGCCTGCCGAAATAAGCAGCCGCTGCGACGACCAATTTGAAAAGCCCGCGCCTCGCCGCGGGCTTTTTGTTTGTCGGCTGGCGCCAGAAAACCGGACGCCCGAGCCGCGGGTCAGTTGGCCGCGACGCAAATCGCTCAATCAATGGTCGGCGGGGCGGCTCAACGCCGTCAAATCGTCCGGAAGTTGCGGCTTAACCTCTTCGGCCTATCGACGTGCGGCGAAGGACCTTATCCATGCCCGTCGTGGTGCCCCTGGTCCGACTCGAACGGACACTTCCGAAGAAACGTGATTTTGAATCACGCGTGTCTACCAATTCCACCACAGGGGCGCGACGAACCGGAGCGCGGAGGATAGGGACGTCGCAGGCCCGGTCAAGAACGCTTTCGCGTGGTTGAATGGAACACGAATGACGACTTCTGCTTACGGACGACACGAAGACGGCCACGCGGAAACGCCGGACGCCGAAAGCCGTGAAGGCGCCATCGGCGCTCTGCGGCGCGTCTTCGCCGAGCTGAAAGCCGTTTCGCCACACCCGGCGGAAGCGCTGGACGCCGCCGATGCTGAAAAGCCCTCGGAGACCGCCGGCGAAACAGCCACCCTCGGCGCCATTCTCGACGGCCTGCACGAACGCGCTTTCGGACTTCTATTGCTTCTCTTCGCGCTGCCCTGCTGCATTCCGTTCCTTTATGGGGTGCCGCAGATCATGGCTCTGCCGCTGCTGGCGCTCGCCGGACAGCTCGCTGCGGGCCGCGACGCGCCATGGCTGCCGGAGCGCCTGCGCGCGCGCCGGGCGCCGATCTCCTCGCTGGAGGGCGTGCTGGACAGATCTGAAAAATACGTCGGCTGGTTCGAGCGGATCGCCCGCCCGCGCCTCCTCGCCCTGTCCGACGCAACGGGCGCGCGCGTCGTCGGCGCTCTCATGCTCATTCCCTGCGCGTCGATCCTGACGCCCTTGCCCGCGACCAATACGACGCCGGGCGTCGCAGTCGCGATCATCGCCGTCGGCCTCATGGAGCGCGACGGGCTGATGATTCTCGCCGGCCTCGCCCTTGGCCTCCTTTGGGTCGGCGCGCTTGTCACGGTCGCCGCCGTGTTCGGCCTCAGCGCGCTCGGCTCCCTCCGCGAGGTTTTATCGCAGGCGATGTGACGGCGCCGCGACCGCTTGGCGCGGGGGCTGTGACCGCTGGGCGCGGGGACGGCGCCCGTGAATGAAGGTAGTCTCGACGCCATGGATCAGGTCCGCGCTATCCTCTCACGTCCGTCGCAGGTGCTCGTTCTCGGCCTCGCGATGAGCGCGATGCTTGTTCTCGGCGCCCACCTCTTTGAGAAAGTCGGCGGCCTGCCGCCCTGCCCGCTTTGCCTCGACCAGCGCGAAGCCCACTGGACGGCGATGGCTCTCGCCGCCCTCGGCGTCGCCGCCATGCGGTTCACGACGATCGCCCACATCGGCGCCGCCGCCTTAGGCGCACTGGCGCTCGTCTATGGGTTCTCGATGGTCCTCGCCGCCTTCCATGCGGGCGTCGAATGGCGGTTCTGGCCGGGCCCCGCGACCTGCGGCGGCATCTCCTCCGACGGCGTCAACGCCGCGGACATTCTCGGCGCGCTCGACAAGGCGCCGGGGCCGGTCTCCTGCGCAGATGCGCCCTGGCGGCTGCTGGGCGTCTCCATGGCGGGCTACAACGCCCTCATCTCCACGGCTCTCTTTGCACTGACGGGCGCGGGCGCCGTCATCTCCGCCCGCCGGATGAACGCCGCATGAGCTCCGCCGCCGACACCAGACGCCTGTTCCCGGGACCGCGTGCGCAACGCACTGCCGAAATGATCCGTGTGGATCACGCCGGCGAGCATGGCGCCGTTCAGATCTACCGCGGTCAACGCGCCGTGTTCGAGAACCGCCCCGCCCACGAGCGGATCGCGGAACTCCTGAAAGAAATGGAAGACGGCGAAGCGCACCATCTGGATACGTTCAATCGAATCGCGACCGATCGCGGCGTGCGCCCGACCCTCTTCTCGCCGCTCTGGAGCGCCGCGGGTTTCGGCCTCGGCGCCGTCACCGCCCTCATGGGTGAACGGGCGGCGATGGCCTGCACCTCCGCCGTCGAAGAGGTGATCGAGGAGCATTATCGCGAGCAGGAGATCGAACTCGGCGACACCGATCCGGAACTTGGCGACACGATCGCCCAGTTCCGAGAGGACGAGACCCAGCACAAGAACACGGCGCTGGAGGAAGGCGCGGAGCTTACGCCCGGCTATCCTGTTCTGAAGGCCATGATCCAGTTCGGTTGCCGGATCGCCATCAAGGCGAGCGAAAAGCTGTAAGCACGCCGCCTAGAACGGAAACTCGATTTGCGCGTATCCGAAGAGCGTCCGCGCGCCTTCGGGCCCGTCGGGAACATTCTTCGGAAACGTTCCGAACAAGAACGCCGAGCCGCCAACTTCCAATCGCGCCCGCTCAGGAATGAGCCAGGCGCGCGCGCGGGCGTCGATGACATGACCGAGAAACCGGCCGGAGGCGCCGGTATTGTCGCGCAGCCGACCGATCACCCAGGCGTCGGTCGCCGATGCGAGGGACGCCGCCGACCAGGTGAGGCGCGCATCCGTTCGTGCAGACGGCTTTACGGACAACCGCGCCCCGAAAGCTGAGAGGTTCGCCGGGGTCAGCGGCCCGTGGAGGCTCGTGTTGTTGAGATCGGTCCGGCGCCCGCCGAACAGACGTTCGTGCTGGTCGAAGCGCTCGTCTGTCGGATCCTCATCGCCGCTCGCCCAATAATACTGCAGGGCCAAATTGGGTCGCCAAGGCTGGTCGAACGTATACCCGATGCGGGCGATCAGGCTGGAGGCGAAGACATCCTTGTCGCTTACATCGGTCGGCGCGCTGGTCTCGCGGCGCGAGCCGATGCGCAGCGCGCCTTCGATATCGACGTTCCATCGGCCCGATGAGGGCTCCCGAAAGATGCGAAATCCCGGGGCGACATACTGCCGATTCGGCGTCTGTACGCGGTCGGTATCGCGCTCGGTCAATCCGTAGACGAACGCCTCCATCCAGACCTCTGAGGCGATTGCCGGTATCGCATCAGCGCGCCGATAGTGCGCGCCCCAGATCCAGCGCCCGAACTGCTCTCGGTCGGCGACGATCTCATTGTCATCGATAGATGAACGGTCGTTCGGTTTTCGTTCGACTGGAGCGACGCCGAAGATGTGGAGTTCGTCCCCCCGCGGATTGCTGGAGACGATGTGCGCTCCCGTATAGTTCTTGATGACGTTCGCATAGGTCACCCGTTCGATCTGGCGCTTTGACCCGATGCTGACGGTCTGGCGACCGATCTGAACGCGCGTCGTCGATCCATCGCCCAGGACGCCCGGCGCCTGGATGGTGATGTATGCCTGCAGCACGTCGAGCGCATTGACGAAACTTGAGGAAAGAGGCGTCGCTTCGTCCGTGATGTAGGCGCGGCTATCCTGCAGTTCGACGCCGACCTGCACCGACGCCTCGCGCGATTGAACATGCGCGAGCGTTCTGAAAAACAGCGCCTGATCGCCGCCGGTTCCGCCAGCGCGGAACTGGCCGTCCAGCGTTTCGTACCGCGCGCGCGCCTCGCCCGATAAACGCCAGAACGCCTCGGCTTTCCCCTCCGCCGCGAAGGCGTCGCCAAAACAACACGAAATCAAGGCAGTACTTATTGCTGCGTTGCCAAAGAGCGCGAGCCTGCCTAGATCGAAGATCATGGATGAAGCGAAAGCAGTCGCCGCGCTATCGGCCCTCGGACAGGAAACCCGCCTACGCGTGTTTCGCATGTTGATCGAGTACGGTTCGCAAGGCATGCCGGCGACGGAGATCGCCGACCGCGCCGGCGTGCGGAAAAACCTCATGTCCGCTCACCTGCAGGTGCTGTCGAACGCCGGGCTGACGACCTCACGTCGCGATGGACGACGTATTTTCCACGCGATCGATCTGGACGCCGTCCGCGCCCTGCTAGGATTTCTGGTCAGCGACTGTTGCAAGGCCCACCCCGAACGTTGCGCCTCGTTGCTCGACGACGTTCTTCCCAGGAGCCTGTTTAACGAAAATGGTCCAAGAGTACAAGAACCGTTGAACAGCAGTAATTGTTGATATATAGTCCTCCTGCGGAATGGGAGGATCACATGAAAATCAAGCAAACCGCGCTCGCGACCGCCTTGTCCATATTAGGACTGAATGCGTCGTCGGCATCCGCCTTCGAGAACGGACTCCTTATATTGAAGATGTCGGGCGGTCGGGGCTGGACCATGTCGTGCGTGTTTGACCGCGAAGACGGCTCGTCAATGGAGAAATCAGCGCGCGGCCGCGGTCGGGTTGAAACATTCGCCGTACGCGACGTAACCGCAGGCGCCTGCGACTACGCCGGACCGAGGCGCGGCGAACTTCGCATCCGATTCCAGGATGAGAACAATCCGGAAAACTGTCCCCTCACGGTCGTTTCCGGAGAATGCCTGCGCATTGTCGGAAGCGACCGTTCGGGCGGGTTCAGCTTTTGAGCTGAACGAATTAGTCAGCGATGCAGTAGGTGCCGCGCGCATTCGGTTGCTCAACCGTTTGCGTGCGAATGAAAATCCAGTTGCCGGAGCGGGTGATGCACGCGCCGGCTTTCAGGTCATCGCCACGAAGCGCCGAACCGGGCGCGCGATAGCTGACGCGGACGGGCGACGAATTCGGGCCGTTGCAGACCGTCACGATGATCTGGCGGCGGCCCTTGTAGACCTCGGCCTTGTCCGTGTTGGCGTCGAGCGTCCACGGAAAATCACGACCGCAGTCCGGGCCGTCCTGTGCCGGAGCGAGCGCGAGAGTGGCAGCGGCGGCGGTCGAAATCAGTTCAGCAAGCATTTGAAAGTCCCCTTGTCAGTTTGTGAGGGTTCGGCGCCGGATCACTCTTCCAGCTCGACATCCCAATAGAGATAATCTTGCCAGCTATCGTGGAGATAATTGGGCGGAAACGCCCGCCCGCGTTCGTTCAACTCATACATGGTCGGACGGTGCGGCGTGAAGAAGGGATGCATCTTCGCTTCTCGCGGCATGCGCCCGCCCTTTTTGAGATTACACGGGCTGCACGCGGCGACGATGTTCTGCCACGTGGTCTTGCCGCCCTTCGAGCGCGGGATGACGTGGTCGAATGTGAGCAGATCCCGATCCGGCGACCCGCAATACTGGCAGGAAAACCGGTCGCGCAGAAAAACGTTGAAGCGCGTGAAGGCGGGCGTGCGCTTGTGATTGACGAAGGTCTTCAGCGAGACGACGGACGGGAGACGCATCTCGAAGCTCGGGCTGCGCACGGTCGTGTCGTATTGCGCGACCACGTCCACCCGATCGAGAAAGACGGCTTTCAGCGTGTCCTGCCAGGACCAGAGCGATAGAGGAAAGTAACTGAGAGGCCGAAAGTCGGCGTTGAGGACAAGTGCGGGACACCCGTCAGGCGCGTGACAATCAACCCTCACGCTCACCTCCTCCAAATTGTCATGAGAAACGGGAGAGCGCCTGCGCGTCTGAAACGCGCTTTTGAGCGTCTATGGCTCGGATATGACGTCGCGTCGGTCTTGAACGCACGCTCTCCACTCTTGAACGCTTGGAATGTAGACGATTCCAGAACGCTTTCGATGGGCGGACCCTAGCCACGTTCGCATGACACTATCTTGACACGACTGCAATAAAGCGAAGCGTCGCGGCCCAATTCGCCTCAGATCGGCGCCCGCCCGCGCATATGCGCATAATAGGTCCAGAGGATATGCGCCGCGAGGCCGCGATGCGGTCGCCAGCGCTCGGAAACCGCGTCGAGCTCCGCCATCGACGGGCGCTGCTCCAGCCCCGCCGCCCCAGCGTAGGCGGCGAGCAGGGCGACATCGTTCGTCGGCCAGATATCGACGCGCCCTTCGCAGAATAGAAGATAGATCGCCGCCGACCAGGGGCCGACGCCCTTGAGCGCAATCAGACCGTCCGCCGCCTCATCGTCGGGCAAGCCGGAGATCGCATCGAAGCAGATCGCGTCGCTGCGGACGGCATGGGCGAGCGAATGGACATATTTCGCCTTGGGCCGGGAAAGACCGAGCGCGCGTAGTCCCTCCACTCCCGCCGCGTGCGCGGCGTCCGCGCTGATGGGCTCGAAGGCGCCGAGGCACCGCGCCCAGATCGCCTGCGCCGAGGGCACCGAAACCTGCTGCTCGACGATGATGCGGAAGAGCCCCTCGAAGCCGCCCGCCCGGCGCCGGATCACCGGTTCGCCGATCGCCTTCAGGGCATTGGCCAGCACCGGATCCGCCGCCGCGAGCGCGCGGCACTCGCGGGAGACGTCGGCGAACACATCGAGTTTGGGCGGCGTCGGCTTAGTAGGCATTCGCCTTGTATAGCGCGTCCATGTCGCGACCGGAGGCTTCAAAGTCCGACAACAGGACCTCCGCGATCGTCCGACCGGATTGGGCGACTTCTTCAAGCGGCTCCAGAAACCCGGCTTCGTTCGAGCCGCCGCTATCGAGCCGCGCCCGGCGCTTGAGGCCGGCGCGCGACAGCGCCAGCGCGTCCTTTGCGACCTCCTGCAGCGTTCGCCCGCCGACTTCCGCTTCGAGACCGATCCGCGCAGCGTCATGACGAAGCCGTTCGCGCTCTTCCGTCGTCCAATCCTTCGCCAGCTCCCAGGCGCCCGCGAGCGCTTCATCGTCATAGAGAAGACCGACCCAGAACGCCGGCAGGGCGCAGATGCGCGACCACGGCCCGCCGTCCGCGCCGCGCATTTCAAGGAACGTCTTGAGGCGGACTTCCGGGAACGCCGTCGACAGATGATCTTTCCAGTCCGTCAGGGTCGGCTTTTCGCCCGGCA
Organism: uncultured Caulobacterales bacterium; assembly: GCA_964342855.1. GTDB lineage: Bacteria > Pseudomonadota > Alphaproteobacteria > Caulobacterales > Parvularculaceae > JBCBJX01. Next base: position 31,118 of record CAYFIB010000008.1, on the reverse strand, counting down.
GTTCTTCGAGCTCGCCCGCCATGAACTTGCGGAAGGACTTGCCGGCGACATCCAGATACTTCCCGTCGCGGCGCAGGAAATACATCGGCACGTCGAGCATATAGTCCGCATAACGCTCGAAGCCGAAGCCGTCCTCGAAGACGAAACCGAGCATGCCGGTGCGGTCCGGGTCCGTATCCGACCAGATGTGCGAGCGCCAGGAAAGATACCCGTTCGGCTGCCCCTCCGTCAGCGGAGAATTGGCGAAGAGCGCCGTCGCGAGCGGCTGCAGCGCGAGCGAGGCGCGAAACTTACGCGCCATGTCCTCTTCGCTCGAAAAGTCGAGATTGACCTGGATCGTCGAGGTCCGGTGCATCATGTCGAGGCCGAGTGAGCCAACCTTCGGCATATAGGCGCGCATGATGCCGTAACGCGCTTTCGGCATGCGCGCCGTCTCCGCGCGCGTCCAATTGGGCGTCATGCCGAGGCCGAGAAATCCGATGTCCAGCGGCTCGGCGACCGTTCGGACCTGATGCAGGTGCGTGTGAACTTCGCTGCAGGTCTCGTGAATGGTTCGCAGCGGCGCGCCGGAGAGCTCGAACTGGCCGCCCGGCTCCAGCGAGATCGATGCGCCGTCCTGCACGAGGCCGATGGCGTGGCCGTCCTCAACCACCGGCGTCCAGCCGAACTGCTCCACGAGGCCGTCGAATATCGCCGAGATCGACTGCGGGCCGTCATACGGCACCGGTTGCAGCCCCTCGCGGATATAGGGAAATTTTTCATGCTCGGTGCCGATCCGCCATTGGTCGCGCGGCTTGCAGCCGGTGGCGAGATAGGCGGCGGCGTCTTGAAGGCTTTCGACCGGCGTGTCGTCGACCGGCGTTCCGGCGTCCATGGTCATGGGGCGGGGCTCCGCGCTGAAGGTTCAGAGCCTTTACCGGCGCGCGCCCCGCGGCGCCAACACCGCAGCGCATTGTCGCGCAAGCGTGAAGCGGGCCTCAGAAGTCGCCCAATATGCTTTGAAAGACGGCGAGCGCCGTGAGCGCCGCCGTCTCCGCCCGCAAAATGCGGGGGCCGAGGCTGACAGGCGTGACAAAGTCCAGGGATCGAAGGCGCGCACGCTCTTCCGGCGTAAACCCGCCTTCGGGGCCGATGAGGATCGTCCAGTCCGTCGCCTCGCCGCCCGCCGCCCTCAAAGCGTCCGCAATCGGCCGCGCGCGGCCCGCAGCTCCGCCCCAGACGGCGCCCGGATCATCGCCCGCCTCGTCGGCGAAGATGAGACGGGCGTCGTCGGGGAACCGATCGAGAAAGAGGCCGAGCTTCTGCGCGTCCTCAAAAGTCGGAACGGTCAGCCGCTCGCATTGCTCGGCGGCTTCGACGGCGATCGCGCCAAGGCGTTCATCGTTGACGCGCGAGGCGATCGTGCGCGCCGTCACCACCGGCGCGAACCGGGCGGCGCCGAGTTCGGTCGCCTTCTGGATGAGAAAATCCGTCGGCCCCCGTTTGATCGGCGCGAAGGCGAGCCGCGGTCCGGGTTCCGCGCACGGCTCGCGCGTCTGCTCACGTAGACGGAGGGTTCCGCCCTTTCGGGAGATCGCGTCGATCTCCGCCGTCCATTCGCCGTCGCGCGCATTGAAGACGCGGACGACATCGCCAGCGCCGCGACGCAGGACCGAGCCGAGATAGTGCGCCTGCTCGCGCGACAACTCGGCTGCGCCAGCGGAAAGCGCCGCATAAAGATGAAGCCGAGGTGATGGGGCGCTCATACGCTTGAAACGTCCTTCTCTAACGCGAGGACCGCGTCGGTCAGTTCATCCGCACGCGCCGCCACTATCGCCTGAGCGTCGTGGAGGCCTTTGTTATAGAACCGGACTCCCAGCCGCCCCACGATGAAATCGAGCAGAAATCCGGCGTCAAAGCCGCCGAGTTCAACGTCGAGTTCGCGCGCGCAATTGTCCTGCAGCTCTCGCTGAAGCGCTTCGCGCTCCGCATTCGTGAAGTCGATCAAGGCCTCCTCCCTGTCACGCAGCCCCCTGTATAAGGCTCAATCGACGATACCGCCCGTCCGTCTGCGCCATCAACTCGCGGTGCGTCCCCTCCTCCACGATGCGACCGCCGTCGAAAACGAGGATGCGGTCGGCGTCGCGGACGGTGGAGAGTCGGTGGGCGATGAGGATCGCCGTCCGCCCTCGGACGAGGTCGTCCATGGCCTCCTGGATCTCCGCCTCGGTCGCGGAATCAAGGCTCGACGTCGCTTCGTCCAGAACAAGGATCGGCGCGTCGGCGAGAAAAGCGCGGGCGATGGCGATGCGCTGGCGTTCGCCGCCGGAGAGTTTCACGCCCCGTTCGCCGACGAGCGTCTCATAGCCGTCCGGCAGGTCCACGATGAACTCATGGGCCCGCGCGCGCTTCGCCGCCGCTTCGATGTCCTCCTCGGTCGCATCAGGACGCGCATAGGCGATGTTCTCCGCAAGCGAGCGGTGAAAGAGCGCCGGGTCCTGCGGCACGAGCGCGATGGCGGCGCGCAGGGACGCCTGCGTCACTTCGCGGACATTCTGCCCGTCGATGCGGATGGCCCCGCCCTGCACGTCATAAAGCCGCTGGAGAAGCTTTACGAACGTGGACTTCCCCGAACCCGACGGCCCGACAAGCGCGACGCGCTCGCCTGGGCTCACCTTCAGTGAGAAATCCGTATAAAGATCCCTCTTCTGACGTTTGTAGCCAAAGCGTACCTCATCGAAGACGATTTCGCCGCGCGCCGGTACGAACGCCCTGGCGTCCGCCGCGTCTTCGACGTCCGGCTGCAGAAGGTCGAACCAGACCACATCCTCCAGTTCGTTGAAGCCGCGCTGAAGCTGCTGGATGTATTCGCCCACGGCGCGGAGATAGCCGGACAGGATGAAAAAGGCCGTGATCGCGAAGGTCACGTCGCCCGCCGTCGCCTGACCGCGCGACCAATACAGGAGCACGAGCCCCGTCAGCCCCGCCTGAATGGCGAGATCGAACACGATGCGGACGGTCCACATGTCGACGGAACGCCGCCACGCGACGCGCGCTTTCGCCCGCCAGTCCGCCGCGACGTCGGACAGGCGCCGCTCTTCCCGCGCCTCGGCGCCGAAGGCTTTCACCACCGCGTTGCAGGTGATCGCGTCCGCGAGCGACGCGCCCAGCTTGGAGTCCGCCTCATTGGAGAGTTGGTTCTTGGGCCCGACATAGGCGGCGGACATCCATACGCTGACGATGATGAAGAGGGTCGCCGCGCCGAACATGAAGAGCCCGACCAACGGCCAGCGCGCGCCGAGCTGCGCCGCGAGCGCGATGATGACCAGTAGCGGCGGGAACATGCCGATGATGACGACGTCCGTGAACATGTCCAGCGCCCACATGCCGCGCGTCGCCTTACGCACCGTCGCGCCGGCGAACGCGTTGGCGTGCCAGTCGGAGGAAAAGCTCTGGATACGGCGGAAGGCGTTCGTCACCAGATCCTGCATATTGCCCGACGCGAACGGCAGCAGCACGCGGATCGACGCGTTGCGCATCAGGCTGGCGACAGCCGAGAGGCCGATGAAAATCCAGAGCGCCGACCAGGCGGGGCCGGCGCTCGCGCCCTCCCCGCTCACCGCATCGACGAGACGCCCGGACGCCGCCGGCAGCAGGCTGTCGACCACGACGGCGACCGTCATGAGCGCGATCATCGCCCAGAACTGAGCGGGACGGCCCATCCAGAGCCGCCACACGAACGTGAGGACGTCGCTGAGGCGCACCTCTGATTTGGAGGCGGCGCGGGCGTTCCCGCGCGATGGCCGTTTCAAAGGAAGTCGGAAAAGCCGACGCAGCGCGCCGACGGGCAGAGAAGAAGACATGACAGCAACCCGTTTCGGGGCCGCACGCGAAGGCGCGGCGCATTCTCTAAGACAAGGAGCCTGAAGGGCTGCGACCGCTCGTCTCTCGCTCCTGACAGATCCTGTCAGTCGTCGCGAAAGTCAGAGAAGTCCGCGGCGTCGCCGCGGCGCGGGCCGCCCGTCAGTTCAGGCCCGCAGCTAGAGAAAGTTGGCTGTCATCATGATCCTTCTCACATTCGTATGTGCGCGGAATTAGCGCAGGACGGCGGCGGACGCAAGCTCGCGCGCGCACATGAACATCGACGCCCGGAAATCGGCGACAGTTCGGCGTTCCTTCCGCTATCGTGCCCTCATGCTGCTCGACCGCCCGACAGACGACGCTCTTTATGACGCGCTCATCTCAAGAGACCCTTCGTATGAAGGGCTCGCGTTCGTCGGCGTCACCAGCACCGGCATTTTCTGTCGGCTGACCTGCGCCGCCCGGAAGCCGAAGCGCGAAAACACCGTCTTCTTTCAGACGATAGCCGAGTGTCTGGAGGCAGGATTTCGGCCGTGCAAACGCTGCACGCCCGTAAAAGCCGCCGCGCGGGCGGAGCCGGTTGTCGAGGCGCTTCTCGCCGCCATCGAAGCCGAGCCCGGTCGGCGATGGCGCGAAGGCGATGTCGCCGCGATGGGATACGATCCGTCCACCGTACGTCGCGCCTTTCGTCGACGTTACGGCATGACGTTTCTGGAAATGGCGCGCCTCGCCCGCCTCGGCCGCGCCGCCGACGAACTGGCCGCGGGCGGCGACGTGCTGGATGCGCAGCTTGAGGCCGGCTTTGAGTCCGCCAGCGGGTTCCGCGACGCCTTCGCCGCGCTGGTCGGTGATGCGCCGACAACGGCGCGATCCCGCGCATCCTTGAAAGCCGCGCCGATCGACACGCCGCTCGGCCTGATGGTGGCTGTCGCCGACGAAAACGCCCTGCACGTTCTGGAATTCCTCGACCGCCGCGCCCTGAAGACAGAGCTGCATAAAGTGCAGAAAACCCTTCAGTCCACGGTCGGCTTCGGCGTTACCGGTCCGACCCGGAGCATCGAACACGAATTGAACGCCTATTTTGACGGATCGTCGGCGACATTCGCGACGCCTCTCGCCTTCCACGGATCGGCGTTCACGCAATCCGTCTGGCGTGCGTTGATCGACATTCCGGCGGGTGAAACACGCAGCTACGCCGAGCTCGCCGCCGCGCTCGATGCGCCGACCGCGACGCGCGCCGTCGCCCGCGCGAACGGCGCGAACCAGATCGCCATCGCCGTACCCTGCCATCGGGTGATCGGCGCGGATGGATCGCTCACCGGCTATGGCGGCGGGCTCTGGCGCAAGCGATGGCTCATCGAGCACGAGGCCAGACACTTTTCCAATGGGAGAAACCTGACGTGAACGCTGATAAATTCCGTGAACTGCACGTGCCGGGAACACCGCTCGCCCTCTACAACATCTGGGATGCGGGCGGTGCGAAAGTCGTTGCTGAGGCGGGCGCGAAAGCGGTCGCGACGGGAAGCTGGTCCGTCGCCGCGGCGCACGGCTATGCCGATGGCGAGGCGCTGCCTTTCGACATGCTGGTCTGGATCGCCGGGCGCATCGCCGCGAGCGTCAATGTTCCGTTGACGGTAGACTTTGAAGCCGGATACGCGCACGAGCCCGCCGAAATCGAAGAAAACGCGGCGCGCCTGTTCGAAGCAGGCGCCGTCGGCGTCAATTTCGAGGACGGGCTGAACGGCGGCGTGCGCCCCGCAGACGAGCAGGTCGCGCGCCTCAAAGCCGTTCGCCGCGGTGCGGAAAAAGCGGGCGTCAACGCCTTCATCAATGCACGAACCGACTACTTTTTGCGCTCCGATCCTTCTGAGCACGCAAGCCACCTCGACGAGGCGCTCGCCCGAGCGACGGCCTACGCCGCGGCGGGCGCGGACGGCTTCTTCGCGCCCGGCCTTGCGGACGAAGCTCTGATCAAAACCGTCTGCGTGCAGTCTCCGCTGCCGGTAAACATCATGACGACGCCCGCGACGCCGTCCATCGCGCGGCTCGGCGAACTTGGCGTCGCGCGCGTGAGCTTCGGACCCTTCCCCTACCGAAAGCTGATGAAAACTTTCGAGGCCGAATGCCGGGCGGCGACCGCCGTCTGAGCCTGCGCAAAACCCTCGCCCAGCGCCCGGCCCGCGGGCTACTCTGCCCAAAACAAACCTCGGGAGGACGCCATGGGCTGGAGCATTCACATCGACAGGGACGACATCCGAGAGGCGGCGACCGCGGGCGCGCCGCCGGCGCCTTCAGGGGACGCGCCCACCGTCACGGTGATACCGACCCACGCCGCCCTCACCGCGAACAACATCACCTATGCGGTCTGTGGGAACGGCTTCGGCGCGTGGACGGACATGCCGGGCTACTGGTCGTTCTTCCCCTCGGGCGATGACGCCAAAGGCCTTCTCCCCGTGTGGGGGTATGCGGAGGTGATCGCTTCCGACGTGGCCGACATCAAAATTGGGGAACGCCTCTACGGGTATTTTCCGATGGCGTCGGAGCTTGTCATGCAGCCTACGCGCGTGACGCCGAACGGTTTCTTTGACGGCGCCGAACACCGCCAGAAAGGCGCGGCGGCGTACAATCAGTACATCCGCCTTTCCGGCGCGCCCGAGATCGCCGCCGAGGACGAGAACCTGCGGCCGGTCTTTCACCCGCTCTTCATCACCGGCTATCTGATCGCCGATCAGCTGGCGGAGGAGCGCTATCGCGGCGCGGACGCTGTTCTCCTCTCCAGCGCCTCCAGCAAGACGGCGATGACCGCCGCCTTCTGCATCGGCCGCATGGACGGCGCCCCGCAACGGGTCGGCCTCACCTCGAAAGGTAACGCCGCCTTCGTGCGCGAAACCGGGTTTTATGACGAGGTCGTCACCTATGACGACATCTCGGGCATGGAGACGCCGGCCGCCGCCTATGTCGATATGGCCGGCTCGCGCCCGATCACCCGCGCCGTGCACGAACGGTTTGGCGACGCGCTAAAATGGAGCCTCCATGTCGGCATGTCCCACTGGGATGCGGAAAAAGCGGACAAGTTCGACCCCGCCGTTCCCATGGAGCCGTTCTTCGCGCCCGGCCGCATCAAAAAACGCGTCCGCGACTGGGGGCCGGAAGCATTCTTCGCCAAATCCGGGGAAGCGTGGGCGGCGTTCCTGAAAACGGCCCCCGCCCTCAACACCATTCGGTACGTCGAAGGCCCCGACGCCATGCTCGCGGAGTACCGCAAAATGGCGGCAGGCGACGTAAACCCGCGCGAGGGCGTCATCCTGAAGTTTTAACCGCGGCGCGACGTCCCTTGGCGAACTGCGTCCGCCCGGCCTAAACCGCAGGAATGACCGCACCGGCCGACATCGCCGTCTCCGACGCGCCTAAGGGGAACTGGGTCGATACGCGCGCGCCGCGCGCCTGGCGGCCCTTTCTCCGCCTGATGCGCGCCGACCGGCCGATCGGCTGGCAATTGCTCATGCTTCCGGGTTGGACGGCGATCGCCCTCGCGGGCGACGACGTTCCGGACCTGAAGCTCCTCCTCCTCTTCTTCATCGGCGCCGTCGCCATGCGCGGGGCGGGATGCGCGGTGAACGATATCGTCGACCGGAAGATCGACGCCGAAGTGGAGCGCACGCGCTCCCGCCCGCTTCCCTCCGGCCAGATTTCGCTGCGCGGGGCGCTTTTCTTCACTGCGGGACTGTCGCTGATCGGGCTGATCGTCCTTCTACAGCTGAACAGGCTGGCTATTTTGACGGGCGTCGCCGCCCTCGCCCTCATCGCGGCCTACCCGTTCATGAAACGCATCACGGCCATGCCGCAGGCATGGCTCGGCCTCAACATGACTTATGGCTACGTGCTCGGATGGGCGGCGACGGCGGGCCGTTTCGAACCGGCGACCTGGGCGCTCTACGCCTCCGGCGTTCTTTGGACCATCGGCTACGACACGATCTATGCGCATCAGGACAAAGAGGATGACGAGCTGATCGGCGTCGGCTCCTCCGCGCTGCTCTTCGGCGACGCGACAAAGCCGTGGCTTATCGCGCTTTACGCCGGCGCCGCGATCCTGGCCGCGCTTGCAGGCGCGCTCAACGGCGCGGGGCCCCTCTGGTTCATCGGCGTCGCCGCCTTCGCGTTGCACCTTGTCTGGCAGATCCGCGCGACGGACATAAGCGATCCGGCGCGATGTCTTGCGGTCTTCAAGTCAAACCGGGATGCGGGCTTCATCCTGTTCGCGGCGGCGGCGGCGAACGCCTTCCTCGCCTGATCGTCATTCGCCCGTGAGCGAAACGCGCCCATATCAAAGCGTCTTATGTAGAGAACGACGAGGCGTTACCGATGAGGAAAAGTGCGATGAGCAGACGCGGTTTCTTGGGCGGCGCCCTCGGTGCGGGCCTCTCCGGCGCGAACGCGAGCGCCGATGATCGCAGCCGCCCGCCGAAGGGCGATCCCGATCCGTCGACGATCCCGGACTACGAGAAATGGCAGCTTTCAGAAGCGGAGTGGCGCGAACGCCTGTCGCCGGAAGCCTTTTATGTGCTGCGCAAGGAAGGAACCGAACCCCCGAGCTCCAGCCCTCTCGACAAGGTCTATGAAGCGGGCGTCTACGCCTGCGCCGGTTGCGGGCTGGACCTCTTCACCTCTGAGCAGAAATTCAATTCCGGCACCGGGTGGCCGTCCTATTTTGACTTCATTCCGGGCGCGCTGGGAACAAAGACGGATTTCAAGCTCATCTTTCCACGGACGGAATACCACTGCGCGCGCTGCGGCGGCCATCAGGGCCACGTGTTCAATGACGGCCCCTCGCCGACCGGGCTCAGATACTGCAACAACGGCGTGGCGCTGACGTTCAAGCCGGCCTAAGCGTCTTCAGGCGGCGGGCCCGCCTCCGCGCATTGCTTGATCCCCCGCACGAGCGTCTGCGGATCGTGGGCGCCGGAAAAGCCGGTCAGCTCATTCACGATAAAAGTCGGCACGCCGGCGACGCCGCCTTGTCGGAACTGCTGAGCTTCTTCGGCGACATCGGCTCGGTCTTCGTCCGTTGAAAGACGTTCGCGAACCTCCGCCTTGTCCATGCCGGCGGCCGCCGCGGCGGCGGCGAGCACGTCCGGGTCGCCGATATCCTGCCCGCGCCCCCAATAAGCGGCCATGATCTTCTCTTTCGCTTCTTCCTGAACGCCCTCCAGATGCGCCCAGCGGATGACGCGATGGCTGTCGAGGGTGTTCGGCAGAATGTGCGGCATGGTGGTGTCGAGCATCAGCCCGACGCCGCGGGCGCTTTCCTCCAGCGCGGCGCGCATTTGCGCGAGGCGCTCCGCGTCCGGAAACTTTTTCGCATAATACGCCGCCCGATCGACGCCGCCTTCGGGCGTGTCCGGGTTCAACTGATAAGGCCGATACCGGACGACCAGATCAAACTCGAGCGTCAGCGCCAGTTTCGCGCGGTCGAAACTCCGCTTGCCGACATAACACCACGGGCAGACTGTGTCTGAGACGATGTCGACGACGAGACGCGGTTTGTCGCTCATGATGCTCTCCTTGCTTCGGGACCTCTAGTCGGCCGCAACTTCCCACGGCCATGCCGGATACGTTGGAAAAGCCAGATCAATTTCCGTCTCGCCTGCAGCGACTCGTTCTGCGACCTCGTCGCGCAAGGCCTTCACATCATCCGGCAACCGATACCGGAGCTTGGCGACCGGGCGCCAGTAATCGCGCATATCCGGAGCGTCAGCCTCCATGCGCGGCCCGATCAAAGCGTAGGCGGAGCGAATGCGCGCCGCCTGCTCCGCCTCGAATTCTGCTACGCCCTCGATCAACTCGACGTAAACGGGCGACGCCACGACGGCGGGAGGCGCCTCCGACGCCCAATTCGCCGGATCCGTCTTGGCGGTGAAATAGGCGAGCGTCGCCTCGTCGGAGATCTTGTAGGCGTCCCGCCACTGAAAATGATCGTCGACGTTCACAACATCGCCCGTCTGCGGATCGATGATGAGAACCGTCGGCGTGTGCGTATAAACCGGCAGACCGAACCGTTCCGCAACGTCAAAGCCGCGATCGAGATAGCCGACATTCACCAGCTGGACCTTGTAGCTCGCCGCGAGAAGCGCCGACATTCGAGGATCGTCGAACCGCTCCGTCAGCGCACGGCTGTCATGGCACCAGTTCGCGCCCAGGACGACGAGCGCGAGCTTCTCCTCAGCGCGCGCGGCGGCGAGCGTGCGGTCAACATCCGCCATCGCGTCCTGAGCCAGCGGAAAAACGGTAATGTCCGGCTCGCCCTCATGAGCGCACCCGGCGAGGGTCACGACAAAACAGACGACCAGAAGAGTGAGAGTTTTAGGCATAAGACTTCCTTCGACGTCGGTTCCGCCGGTGCGGCGCGCCGCCTATTTACCGAACCCGGCGAGACGTTCGTTCGTATCCGTAATTTGCGGGTATTCCCGCGCGACCTCTTCCGATAGCGCCTCTTCCAGCGGCCGGTTCTCCGCAGCGAGGCGGAACAGATCCTTGTACGCTGATATCGCGCCTTCGGAGTTTTTCGCGATCCGGCGCGCCGTATCGGCGACCGCCGCGTCCAGCGACTCGATGGTCGGGAACGCCGCATTAGCGAGCCCCCAGGACGCCGCCTCGACGCCGGAGAAGGTCCGTGCCGTGAAGGACAGCTCTTTCGCTTTTTTCAAGCCGACGGCGCGCGACAAAGTCTGGCTCATCCCCCAGGTCGGGCGCAGGCCGAATTTCGCGTGCGTGTCGCCGAATTTTGCGTCCGCAGCCGTGAACAGAAGATCGCAGTGCAGCGCGATTTCAAGGGCGCCGGTGAAGCAGGCGCCGTGCACGCGGGCGATGACCGGCACGGGCGCCGCCCGCACCACCGCCGCCGCTTCCGCCGCCGGGCCGTCGAACACGCCGCCGACGCGGCCCGCATCGAGCGTCGCCTTCTGCAGCACCTTGAGATCGACGCCCGCGGAGAAACACCGTCCCGCGCCCTGCAGGACGATCACCCGCGCCTGTTCACCCGCCTCTTTCAGCCCGGCGACCAGCGCCTCCAGCAGCTCCGGCGTGAAGGCGTTCATGGCGTCCGGCCGATTGAGAGTGAGGGTCGCAACGCCGTCTTCAATGGACGACAGCAGAACGTCTGTGCTCATGGGGCGCTCCTTTGATGTTGGCCGGAGAATACAGCGGGGTCGCCTCGGCGCCAGCGCCCCGCGCAGCCGGATTGATGCGCGCCGCGCGCGTGCTACCGTCTTCGCGCGCCTCGTCATCCATAATGACAGCTTCGCCTACAGAAGCGAAAACGCGGCGCGGGGAGGAGATCACGTGTCCGTTGTTCTGCGACTTGGCGTGCTCGTTCTGTGGCTCTCCGCGTGCGCGACGGCGCCGAGCGGTCCGCCCGTCGGCGTTTATGAAGCGCCTTACCGGATCACCGAGACGGGCCTCATCGCTGTTACAGTGCGCCTTAATGGAACCGTTGAAGAAGAGTTCATCATCGACACCGCCTCGACGCTGACGACCGTCACGGAGCGCGTCGCGAACCGGCTGGCTCTTCCCTACAGCGATGAGAACATGACCTCCGTCTACGGCTTTTTTGAACGCGCCGACCGACCGTTGACCAAGATCGACTCAATTGAGTTGGGCGGGCTAAGCCGAGCCGATCTGCCGACCGTCGTCCTGGAGAATGTGCCGGGCGAACGAAGCGCCCGGAATCTGATCGGGATTGATTTCTTCTCTGAGCATGCTCTTGAAGTGCTCGCCGAACCCCAGATCATTCGTATCTATCCTAAAAACCTTATCCGACGAGCGCCCGGGCGCCGGTGGACGAAGATTCCACTCGGCCCCAGCCCTTTCGGCGGGCCGGATCACGGCCTCCTCTTCGCCGTCGCGCGGTTCGAGCAAAAGTCGTTGCCTGCGTTGATTGACACCGGGGCGGGTTTCTCCGCGCTCAGTTGGAGCGCGATCGAAGGTTGGCGCGCGTCTGAAATCCGCCGTCGGCTGAAAGACGAATGGCGCGCGCGCGGCGCTGTCGGCGAGTTCAAACCGGAAACGCGCGTCAGGCTCGAGTATGTCGAACTGGGCGACCGCTTCTGGCGAGAGATCGATGTCTATATTTTCGAACTTGAGACGCTGGATGTTCTCGGCGCTCCCCGCGCACCGTTGATGGTTGCGGGCGCGGACCTCTTCATCGGCGCCGACTTCCTGATCGATTTCAGTTCCAACGAGATGTTCGCGCGCGGCTCACGACGCGGCGTGAACCGTGAAGATGATACGTTCACGATCAGCCGCTGGCCGACTCGGATCAAACGGGACGACTAGTCGCCGACCGTCAGGAACGATATCAAACGGCGCAGTCGGCCGACGGCGCTTCCGTGCGCTCTCGCCGTCCAGAGCGGGCGGACATCGCGAGAATACGTGGCGACGTCTCATTGGTTTTGCCGCGCATGCTGAGCAGATCAGAGCGTCCCTCTGTCGGCGACGACTGGTCGGCGATGCAATCGAACCGCGAAGCTAATTGGCCTCGCGCCGCTCGGCGCGAGGCCAGCGATCTCAAGTAGACGTCTTGAGACCGCCGCCATCGCCCGGATTAGGTGGTTCGGTGGCGCTCAGACAGCGTTGGAGTGCTTCTTGAACTCCGAACGCGCGATGGAGCGGCAGTGCACTTCGTCCGGGCCGTCGGCGAGGCGCAGGGTGCGGATGCCGGAGTACATGCGGGCGAGGCCCGGATCGGTGGTGACGCCGGCGCCGCCATAGGCCTGGATCGCGTCGTCGATGACCTTGAGGGCGACGCGCGGGGCGGCGACCTTGATCATAGCGATCTCGTCTTTCGCGACCTTGTTGCCGACCGTGTCCATCATCCAAGCAGCTTTCAGCGTGAGAAGGCGGGTCATCTCGATATCGACGCGCGCTTCGGCGACCCGCTGCTCCCAGATCGAATGCTTGTAGATCGGCTTGCCGAAGGCTTCGCGGCTGAGGATGCGCTTCACCATCTTTTCCAGCGCGACTTCGGCCGAGCCGATCGTCCGCATGCAGTGGTGAATGCGGCCCGGCCCGAGGCGTCCTTGCGCGATCTCGAAGCCACGCCCCTCGCCGAGGATCATGTTTTCCACCGGGACACGGACATCTTTCAGCTCGATCTCCATGTGGCCGTGCGGCGCGTCATCATAGCCGAAGACCGGCAGATGGCGGATGATCTCGATGCCTGGCGTGTCCGCGGGAACGAGGATCTGGGACTGCTGCACATGACGGTCGGCGTTCGGGTCTGTCTTGCCCATGACGATGTAGATCGCGCAGCGCGGGTCGCCGGCGCCGGAGGACCACCATTTGCGGCCGTTGATGACGTAGTGGTCGCCATCGCGCTTGATCTCGGTTTCGATATTCGTCGCATCCGACGAGGCGACGCGCGGCTCGGTCATGAGGAAGGCCGAGCGGATTTTTCCATCAAGGAGCGGCTTCAGCCACTGCTCTTTCTGGGCGTCGGAGCCGTAGCGCGAGAGGACTTCCATGTTGCCGGTGTCCGGCGCGGCGCAGTTGAAGACTTCCGGCGCGATGTGGCAGCGACCGGTGAGCTCGGCGATCGGCGCGTATTCGAGGTTCGTAAGGCCCGGGCCATATTCCGGGTCCGGATGGAACATGTTCCACAGGCCCGCTTCCTTGGCTTTGGCTTTCAGCTCTTCGATGACCGGCGGCACTTTCCAGCGCCCGTCCGGGCCGAAGCCCTCATGCTGGCGCTCGTACTCTTCATTGCCGGCGTAGACGTGGGCGTCCATGAACGCCTCGACGCGGCTGATCCATTCGCGGGCGCGTTCGGAATGCTGAAAGTCCATTGGTTCCTCCTCGTTTTCGCGCGGACAATAGGCTCCCTCGCCGCGCTGCGAAACGATGGAGCGCAGCGGAAAACTACTTACGCCGGGCTTTGAAGAAGCCGCGCAGGAGTTGGGCGCTTTCCTCGGCCGATAGACCGCCCGCCGTTTCCGGCCGCCAATGGCAGGTTTTCTGTTCGAAGAACCGCGGGCCGGAGACGACCGCGCCGCCCTTTTCATCGCTCGCCCCGAACACGAGGCGCGCGATGCGTGCGTGGCTGATGGCGCCCGCGCACATGGCGCACGGCTCCAGCGTCACGACCAGCGTGCAGCCGGTCAGCCGGTAATTGCCGAGCCGCGCCGCCGCCGCGCGCAGTGCGCGGATTTCGGCATGCGCGGTGGGATCGTTGGTCGCGATAGGGGCGTTGCCGGCGACCGCGATCATCTCGCCGCCCGGCGACAGGACGACCGCGCCGATGGGCGCCTCGCCCGCCTCGGCGGCGGCGCGGGCGGCGTCCATGGCCGCGGACATGGCGGCGATCTCGATTTCGGAAAACTCCGGCATCCGCCGGGTCTACGGCTTTTCCGCGAGACAGAACACCGTGACGCCCGCGAGCGCGTTCAGCGGGAACAGAACCGCGCGCTCCACATCATGCGCGGCGATCAGCGCCGCGTTGAGGGGGCCGGGCACGCCGCCCATTTGGCTTTTCGGCGCGCCGCCGCGCAGGCGGTCGAGCGTCTTCACCACCGCAGCGACCGGAAAAATGCCGCCGTAAAAGAACCGGACCGTCAGCGGGTTCAGCCCCGCCGCCTCGATCGACCGGCGCATCATGGCGGCGGTGTAGCGGCGGTGATGCTCCAGAAAGACATCGTGCGACGACCAGAGGAACTGAAAGGCCGGCGCGGAGACGACGAAGCGCGCGCCGGACGGCACGTTGTCCGCCGCCTCTTTCAGGAGCGCCACATCGTCTTCGACGTGCTCGATGACGTCGATCATCAGGACGAGGCTTTCCTCCCCCGGCGTCACCGAAGTGTGGAAACTGATCTCGTCGTCGGAATGGGCGGCGATCCAGTCGGCCTCGTAGTGAAGGTCGACGCAGCGCACGCGGCTCGCGACGCCTTCCTTCAGCATCATCCGCGCGATTACGCCCGAGCCCGCGCCGATATCAAGCACCGGCTGCGGCGCCCGGCCGCCGCCCGCCGAGCGCGCAAGGTCGCGGATGGCGCGCGCTTTCGAGACATAGTACCAGTGGCCGCTCGCGTCCGCGCCGAGCGCCTCTTCTTCCTTGAGGTCCATGAGTTTCGTAACCGGTGACGCGTTCGCGCCGACCATGGGGCGGCGGCAGGCAAGATATGGTTAACGACACGACATCCCTTCCCGGCGACGGCGAGCGCATCGCCAAGATCATCGCGCGAGCGGGCTATTGCTCACGGCGCGAGGCGGAGACGCTCGTCGAACAGGGGCGCGTCTCCGTCGACGGTCGTGTGCTGGAGACGCCCGCCTTCAAGGTGCGGCCCGGACAGGACGTGCGCGTCGACGGCGAACGGCTGAAGACCGCCGAACCCGTCCGCCTCTGGCGCTTTCACAAGCCGGACGGGCTCGTCACCACCCACAAGGACCCGCAGGGGCGCCCGACCGTGTTCGAGGCGCTCCCCGAACGGTTCCCCCGCGTCGTCTCCGTCGGTCGGCTTGATCTGACGACGGAGGGCCTTCTCCTCCTCACGACGGATGGCGGCCTCGCGCGCCATCTGGAGCTGCCAGCGAACGGCTGGGTGCGGCGCTATCGCGCCCGCGTCCACGGTCGGGTGACGGAGCGCGCGCTGGCCGAGATCGCCGAGGGCGTGGAGATCGACGGCGTTCAGTACGGACCGATCAAGGCCGCCCTCGACAAGACCCAGGGCGCGAGCAACGCCTGGCTCACCATCGCCATCAAGGAAGGCAAGAACCGCGAGGTGCGGAAGATCCTCGACTTTCTCGGCCTGAAGACCACCCGCCTCATCCGCACCGCCTACGGACCGTTTCAGATCGGCGCGCTCAAGACGCGCGCTTTTGAAGAGGTCCCCCGCAAGCAGCTGGTGGAGCAGCTCGGGAAGAAGGCGGCCGCGGAGCTGGGGGTTTGATGATGCGGCGCCTCCGGCCATCCTTCGCGACGCGCGCCTCCGGCGCGCTCTTCAGGAGGAAATCCGGCTCGATCTTCGTTCTGAGGAGCTGCGCAGCGGCGTCACGAAGGACGGCGGCGCGCTCGGGTCATGCGACATGCGCATAGTCGGCGGCGAACATTCGGGGCGGCCCATCATCGCGCCCAAGGGCGACCGGACCCGTCCGACGACGGATCGGGCGCGGGAGTCGCTCTTCAATATCCTCGCGCACGGGATCGGCGTTGAGATGGAGGGGGCGCGGATTATCGACGCTTTCGCGGGCTCCGGCGCGCTGGGGCTCGAAGCCATGTCGCGCGGCGGCGCGTTTTGTCTCTTCATCGAAACGGATGCAGCGGCGCGCGGCGCGATCCGCGACAATATCGAAGCGCTCAAACTCTACGGGAACACGCGCATCCATCGCCGCTCGGCGACGGACCTCGGCAAGAAACCCGCGGGTCTCGGCGGGCCGTTCACCCTAGCCTTTCTCGACCCGCCTTACGGCAAAGGGCTGGCCCAAGAGGCGCTCGAAAGCCTCGCCAAAGGCGACTGGCTCGTACCGGGCGCGATCATCGTCATCGAACAGGGTGCGGACGAAATACCGGCCATGACCGACGCCTATGAGGAACTGGACCGACGCGAAATGGGGCCGGCCCAGTTCGGATTTCTGAGCTTCAGAAGCGCTTAGACGATCGTGAACGTCACGGCCGTGCCGGCGACATCGCCGTCCCAGCTGTCGCCGACATCCATGCCTTCCGGCAGGTCCGAGCAGCCCGCTTCGCCGCTATCGCGCTCGAAGCAGAGTTCGTCGCCGTCGAGCGACCAGGAGCCGCCGTAGCCGAGGCTGGTGGTGTAGGAGCCGTCATCGCTGAACTGAACCGTGTACGATCCTTCAGAGCTGGAAATCTCCAGTTCCGCGCCGCCGAGCAGCACGTCCATGGTGCTGTTGGCGAGAGCGGCGAAGGACGCGAACGCGGTCGCAAGACCGGCGATGAGCGCGGTGAGTTTTTTCATGGTTTTCCTCCCGTGGCCGCGAGGGCGTCCCGCGGCGCAGTGATTCTCACTTGAACGGCCGGGTTGATCCCGACCGCGCCGGATTTTCGCCCGACGAAACAGGGTTAACAAGCGTTAATGACCGAAACGGGGCGCGGCCGCCGATGCGCCTAAAACTCGCTCAGAATCTCCGAAAGCGGCTTCTTGGCGATGGCGTGTTCCGGCACCGTCGCGTCCGGCGCCGGTTTGCCGACGACCAGGATGAGGAACGGTTTCTCCTGCGCCGGTCGGCCGCAGATCTCGTTCAGGAACTTCATCGGCGCGGGCGTGTGCGTGAGCGTCGCGAGCCCCGCCTCATGCAAGGCCGCGATGAGAAAGCCGCAGGCGATGCCGACGGATTCGCGGACATAGTAGTTCTTCTTGTCGTCCCCCGGCTTCGGCCCGCCGCGAGGCTGCGCGAAGATGACAATGAGATAAGGCGCGGTTTCCAGAAACGGTTTTTCCGCATCCGTCCCGATGGGCGCGAGCGCATCGAGCCACTCTTCGCCTGCCCGCCCGGCGTAGAATTCCCGCTCTTCAGCTTCGGCCCCTTCGCGGATCTGGCGCTTCACCTCGCGATCGCCGACGAGGCAGAAATGCCAGGGCTGGTGGTTCGCGCCATTAGGCGCCGTCCCGGCGGCCTCGATCGCGGCGATCACCGCCTCTTTCGGAACCGGCGCTTCGGAAAAATCCCGGATCGTATGGCGCCGCTTCATACGATCACGGAACATGCGCGCGGAGGACACCGACACGTCGTCTTCCAGCTCGATGAAGTCGCCCAGCTCGGTCAGCGGAACATGCCGTTCCAGCTTCATCGCGCGAACGCCTTCTTCAGAAACGCCGTCATGCGCGCGCGCGCTTCGTGTGCGAGCGGGAAATCGAACGCATCGAAGGCGTGGATGCCGCCAGGATAGACGGCGAGCTCCGCTTCGTTTCCCGCGGACGCCCAGCGCTCGGCCATGAACAGGCTGTCGTCCAGCAGCGGGTCGAGCGTGCCGACGGAAAAGAGCGCCGGCGGCATATCGTGCAGGCGGGCGTTCAATGGCGAGATATCGGGCGCGCCGCGGTTCTCAAAGGAAAACTCCGCAGGCGGCAGGAAGTGATTGGAGAACCAGTCAAGAATGCGGTCGTTCAGAACCAGATTCCGCGGACCCCAGTTCCGCTGGCTCGGCGTCTGCTGCATGTCGAAAGCGCCGTAGACGAGGTTCGCCGCCCTGAACGGCGTCAGCTTGTGCTTGTTCCGCATGCGCAGGAGCGTGACGGCGGAAAGATGTCCCCCTGCGCTTTCGCCGCCAATGGCGAAATTGCTGGTCTGAAATTCGGCCTCAGCGTTCTCGACAAGCCATAGAGCGGCCGCCTCGCAGTCGTTCGGCCCCGCCGGGTACGGATGCTCCGGCGCCAGCCGGTACTCGACGGAAACCACCGCCGCCGAAAGATCGCGCGCGAGTTTTTCGAGGAATTGGTCATGCGCGTCGGCGGAGCCGAGCGTCCAGCCGCCGCCATGAATATGGAGGTAGACGCCAGAATAGACGGCGCCCCGCCCTTGCGGCGCGAACACCCGCAACGGCACGCGATTGCCGTCCAGCCCGTCGATTTCGATCCACTCGGCGATATCGGACGTCGGCTCGAGCGGAACGACGCCCGCGCCCTGACGGCGCAGCTCGCGTAAGACCGCCGGCTCGAACTCGTACATCGCCGGCGCTTCAAGCAGCGTCTTCTCGACATAATCGATGTTCGCGCGCGTTTCCGGCGCGATGGCGTCTTCAGAATAAACCGACGGATCGGGGCGCGTGATGCGGGCCAAGGGACGTCTCCTATTTATTTTTCCGAAGCCTACCCGTTTCCGCGCACAAAAAAACGCGCCCGGACAGCGCCGGGCGCGTTTCTGCGAGTCACCTTTCGGCGACGTCTGGTCAGTCGATCAGCGCGAGGTTGCCAGCCGCGGCGCGGCCGTCACGGCCTTGCTCGAGATCGAACTGGATGCGCTGGTTGTCTTTGAGGCCTTGCAGCCCGGCGCGCTCAACGGCCGAGATGTGGACGAAAACGTCTTTGCCGCCTTCATCCGGGGCGATGAAGCCGAAGCCTTTGGTGGAATTGAACCATTTCACGGTGCCAGTGGCCATCCGCGTGTCTCCTTCATGTAAGCGCCGCGCGCACGATTGCGTCGGCGGGTCTGCAGCAGGGCCTTCGTCGTCTGCTGGCTTACGAACAGGAGCGTCAGCGGAGTAGAAAGTTCAGTGTCTGCGGCTGGGAAGGTCTGCGCTTTTTTGTCCGATTGCAAGTAAAATCGGGCGACTTTAACGGCGACCGAACAACCGTTCGATGTCCGCCAACTTAAGCTCGACATAGGTCGGTCGGCCATGATTGCACTGGCCGGAATGAGGCGTCGACTCCATATCCCGCAACAGCGCGTTCATTTCATCTGCATTGAGACGCCGCCCGGACCGGACCGATCCGCGGCACGCCATGGTTCCGCAGACCTCTTCGAGGGTCTCTTTCAGCGAAAGCCCCTGCTCGAATTCGGTGAAGTCGTCCGCCAGCGCGCGCACGAGGCCCTGTGCGTCCGCCTCGCCGAGCAGCGCCGGGGTTTCGCGAACGACGATCGCTCCGGCGCCGAAGCGCTCCAACACCAGCCCCAGCTGCGCGAGTTCGTCCGCACACGCCGCGACGCGGTCGGCTTCATCTTCAGACAGCTCCACGACCTCCGGAATAAGAAGCGCCTGCCGGGCGACGCCGCCTGCGGCGAGGTCTTTCTTCATGCGCTCATAGACGAGGCGTTCATGCGCCGCGTGCTGATCGACGATGACGAGACCGTCCGCCGTCTGCGCGACGATATAGGTTTCGTGAAGCTGCGCGCGCGCCGCGCCAAGGGGGTGGTCGGCGTAAGTCGGCGCGCCGTGAGCTTCTGATTCGTAGCGCGCGGACGGCGCTTCGGCGAAACCCCGCCGTTCGGAGGGTTCCGGCGCGGCGGCCCGCAGCCAGGCCTGCGTTTCCGCCGGAGCGGGGCGCGGATCGGGCGTGTACGGCGTTGGCGCCCAACCGCCGCCCGGCTGCGCGCGACCGAGAGCGTATTGGGCGACGGTCGTCGAGGCGCGGTGACCGGCTTCGGCGAGCGCGTGCTTCAGGGCGGTGACGATCAGTCCGCGGGCGAGCCCCGCATCCCGAAACCGAACCTCTGTTTTCGCCGGGTGTACGTTCACGTCCACGCGCTCCGAGTCAAGATCAATGAAGAGCGCCGCCGCCGGGTGTCGGTCGCGGGCGAGGAAATCGGCGTAGGCGCCGCGCAAGGCGCCGACGATCAGCCGATCACGCACGGGCCGTCCGTTGACGAAGAGATATTGTAAGTCCGGCAAACCGCGATTGAAGGTAGGCAGCCCGGCGAAGCCCGAAAGCTGCACACCCTCCCGCTCCGCATCAATAGCGAGCGCATTCTCGCCGAAGGCCGCGCCCATGATCGCTGAAAGCCGCTTCAGCCGACCGTCCGCATCCGGCGTTTCCGCGGGAAGCGACAGCGTCTTGCGGCCATTGCTCGTCAGCGAAAACGCCACGTCTTCGCGCGTCATGGCGAGGCGCTTCATGGCGTCCACCGCCGCGCCCGCCTCCGCGCGATCGGTCTTCAGGAATTTCAAACGCGCGGGCGTCGCGAAGAAGAGATCGCGCACCTCGATAGCGGTTCCCGATCCGGCGAAGGCGGCGGGCTCCATATCGAAGACGCGACCGCCTTCAACGCGCAGCTTCCACGCTTCGTCGGCGCCCTCGGGTCGCGACGTCAGGGCGAGCCGCGCGACGGCGCCGATGGACGGCAGCGCTTCGCCGCGAAACCCGAGCGTGCCGATGTTGAGGAGATCGACGCCGCCCTCCCCGTCCGCCGCGAGCTTCGACGTCGCGTGGCGTTCGATGGCGAGAGCGAGATCCTCCGGCCCCATGCCGCAGCCGTCATCGACAACGCGGATCAGCGTCTTGCCGCCGTTCTCCAGCGTGACGTCGATACGGCGCGCGCCGGCGTCGATGGCGTTTTCGACAAGCTCCTTCAGCGCGCTCGCCGGACGCTCGATCACCTCGCCCGCGGCGATGCGGTTCACCGCCGTCGGCGGCAACCGACGGATCACGGGCGCGAGGTCAGAAATGGCGTGTGCGAGACGAGCTGACATGGGCGCAAGCATCGCCCGAGTCGGCGGGCGTCGGCTTCAGCGAACGCCCGGCAGATTGAGGACGCGCGATTTCGAAATGCGCACGTTCGCGTCTTCGCCGACGACGGTCTCAATGGCGTCACGGCGCTCGGCGAGCCACTCTTCCGGATTGTCGACGCGCAGCGGCGCTTCGCTGTCGTCGATCTCCATGCCGTTGGTCCGCCAGAACAGGATCATGTTGGCGAGACCTTCGTCCTTGGAGGCGATGCCGCCCGCTTCCGCATCGATGACGCTGCGGATGTTCGGGTTGGAGTTGAGGACGCCCGCGTTCTGCATGAGCACCTGCTCGCCAAGGCTCGGCTGGCCTTCGGCGACCGTCGCAGTTTCACCGCCGAACAGCGCGAGACGCGCCTGAGCGGCGGTCGAAAGCTCCTGCGGGCGCGCTTCGCCCGGCCGCGGCGGACGCAGGGAGAAATCCGGCGGCACCACCAGCGGCGCGCGCGTCACGATCGCGAATTCGTCCGGCGGGTTCTTGCCGACGCCGAGCGCCTTGCCGAGACCGGCGCAGCCGGAAAGGCCGGCGCCCAGAGCGACGACGGCGAAAAGCGCGACGGCGCGGCGGTGAAAAGCGAGACGTGTCATGCGCGACAAATTCCTGTTCGAGGCCCCAACGGAACCGAACCCCAGCGAAAACGATCCCTAGCCCGCGCGGGGCCTCGGCGTCAAAGCCGATCAGGCGTCGTCGGCGGTCGAGCCCTCTCGCGGCGCGCGGATGGCGTCGAGAATGAGCGCGCCGACGCCAACATTGATCGCGGCGTCGGCGATGTTGAACACCCAGACGAAGCCAAGGCCCGAAAAGTCGAGGAAGTCGACCACATAGCCGTAGAGCCCGCGATTAATGGCGTTGCCGAAGGCGCCGCCGGCGATAAGGCTCATGGCGAGCGCCGGCAGGAAAGTTCGCGCCGAAGCGAGCCAGCCGAGCAGCCCGACCGTCACGACGACGGAAAAGACCGTCAGGAACCACCGCGCCCACCCGCCCGAGAGAAGCCCGAAGCTGACGCCGGTGTTCTGCACGTAAGTCAGGTCAAAAATCGATGAGAGATCGATGGACTGACCGGGATAGAGCGCCAGCCCGTGAAGCACCCAGAGCTTCGTCGCTTGATCGATGACGAGCACGGCGAAGAACACGATGATCCCGCGCATGAACCAGGGGTTCGAGCGCGCAAGCGTCGCGCGCTCTTTCAAGAACGTCGTCGCGCGCTCAACGTGTTCGTTCATCGTGCGACCTCGACTTCCGCGACCGCCGCCTCGCAGCGCTGGCAGATCCCGCCCGCTGGAACTTCCTCCAGCACGCGCCAACAGCGCTCGCACTTCTGCCCAACCGCTTCGACGGGGACGATGGCGACGCCCGGCGCGTCTTCGATGCGCACCGCGTTATCCGGGGCCGCGCCTTCGCCGAGCGTGACGCCCGATGTGATGGAGATTTCCGCCATATCGACGGACGCCATCGCCTCTCGAACAGCCTCATCATCCGTATGGATCGTCGGCGCCGCCTCAAGGCTTGCGCCGATGCGCTTTTCGCGGCGTTCGATCTCAAGAGCGCCGGTGACCGCGCGCCGCGCCTTCAGGATGAGCGCCCATTTCGCCGCCAGCGCGTCGTCGCGCCAATCAGCGGGGGTTTCCGGAAACTGACGCAGATGCACCGATCCGTCTTCGGACGGGAACCGCGTCAGCCATGCTTCTTCGGTCGTGAAGACGCAGATCGGCGCGAGCCACGCCGTCAGGCGATCGAAGAGAACATCCATGACCGTGCGCGCGGCTCGACGGCGCAGGCTCGACGGCGCGTCGCAGTAGAGCGCGTCCTTGCGGACATCGAGATAGAAGGCGGAAAGATCGAGCGTCGCGAAATCAAAGAGCCGCCGCCACGCCGCTTTGAAGTCGAAACGTTCGTACGCTGCGGCGACCTCGCGTCCGGTTTTCTCCGCGAGGTGAAGAACATAACGCTCCAGCTCGGGCATCTCCGAGACCGGCAGGCGCTCTTCCTCCGTGAACCCATTCAGGGCGCCGAGCAGATAACGCAGCGTGTTGCGCACCTTGCGGTAGGCGTCGGCGGCGGATTTCAGGCTTTCATCGCCCGCCCGCATGTCTTCGGTATAGTCCGCCTGCGCCACCCAGATGCGGACGATTTCGGCCCCATACTGCTGAATGACCTGTTGCGGCGCAATGACGTTGCCGAGAGATTTCGACATCTTCCGGCCGTCGGAATCGACGACGAAGCCGTTGGTGACGACGTGCTTGTAAGGCGCGCGCCCGCGCGTGCCGCAGGCCTGCAGGAGTGAAGACTGGAACCAGCCGCGGTGCTGGTCGGAGCCTTCGCAGTAGACGTCCGCCGGCCACGAGAGATCGTCGCGGCCTTCCAGCACGAAGGCATGGGTGGTGCCGGAATCGAACCAGACGTCGAGGATGTCCTCGACCTTCTCCCACTCGCTTTCCGAATAATCCGACCCCAGAAACTCTGACGCCGGCTTCGCGAACCACGCGTCCGCGCCGCCGTCGCGCATGGCCTCGGCGATGCGCGCATCGACGCCCGCATCGGCGAGCACCTCGCCCGTCTCCTTGTGGACGAAGATCGCAAGCGGCACGCCCCAGGCGCGCTGACGGGAGATGAGCCAGTCCGGGCGCCCCTCCACCATCGAGCGCAGACGGTTGCGTCCGGCGGCGGGGGTGAACTGCGTCTCGTCGATCGACTTCAGCGCAAGCTGGCGCAGGGTTTCTCCGCCCTCGATCGGTTTGTCGATGGCGATGAACCATTGCGGCGTGTTGCGGAAGATGATCGGCGCTTTAGAGCGCCAGGAGTGCGGATAGGAGTGCGTGAGCCGCCCGCGCGCGAGCAGCGCGCCGGTTTCAATCAGCTTGGCGATCACCGTTTTATTGGCGTCGCCCTCCTGCCCCGTCTTCTTGCCCTCGGTCTTGAGGACCTGAAGACCTTCAAAGCCCGGCGCGTCCTTCGTATAGGCGCCGTCCGGTCCGACCGGGTGCGGAATATCAGCGAAGGATTTGCCGTGCGCGATCCACGCCTCGAAGTCTTCCTGGCCATGGGATGGCGCGGTGTGCACGAAGCCCGTGCCCGCCTCGTCCGTCACGTGATCGCCGGAGAGCATGGGGACGTCGAATTCATACCCGCCGAACCCCGCCTCGCGGAACGGGTGCGCGAGCGTCATGGTGCCCAGCTCGTCGGCGGCGACATCGCGCACGCGCTTCGCCTCGGCGATCTTCGCGGCTTTGAAGACGTCCGCGGCGAGATTGTCAGCGAGGATCAGCTTATCGCCCGGCGCCGCCCACGGATCGAACTCCAGTCCCTCCTCAAGAGCTGAAACTTCGTAGAGGCCGTAAGAAAGGCCCGGCCCGTAGCAGACCGCCCGGTTGCCCGGGATGGTCCACGGCGTCGTCGTCCAAATGACGACCGCGGCGTCTTTCAGATCGTCCGCCGCGCCCGCGACCGGCTTGAACCGCACCCAGATGGTCGGGCTCACATGGTCCTTGTACTCGATCTCGGCTTCAGCGAGGGCCGTCTGCTCGACAGGCGACCACATGACCGGCTTGGAGCCGCGATAAAGAAGTCCGCGATCGCGGAACTTCCAGAGCTCCGACGCGATCACTGCTTCGGCTTCATAAGCCATGGTCGTGTACGGGTTCTTCCAGTCCCCGGCCCCGCCGAGGCGCTGAAACTCCTCGCACTGCACATCAATCCAGTGGGCGGCGTATTCGCGGCACCGGGCGCGGAATTCGGAGGCGGGTACGTCGCGCTTCTTGCGGCCCTTCTCGGCGAACTCCTTCTCCACTTGCCATTCGATGGGCAGCCCGTGGCAGTCCCAGCCCGGCACGTAGTTGGCGTCGAAGCCCGACATCTGGCGCGTGCGGACGATCATGTCCTTCAGCACCTTGGTGAGCGCCGTGCCCATGTGGATGTGGTTGTTGGCGTAGGGCGGGCCGTCGTGGAGCACGAACGGCGCGCGGCCCTTTCCGTCAGCGCGCAGCTTTTCGTAGAGGCCGATCTTCTCCCAGCGTTCAAGCCATTGCGGCTCGGCCTTCGGCAGGCCGGCCCGCATGGGGAAGTCAGTTTCCGGGAGGAACAGGGTGTCTTTGTAGTCGCGCGCTGCGGGCGCGTCCGTCGCGTCGGGCATCGGGTCAGATCCGGTCGAAAAATCGAGTGAAGGCGCGTCTTAAAGCGCGCGGGCGATGAGCGAAAGCGGTCCCGGCCGCGGCCTCAGGCCCCGACCGGGCGGGTAATTCGGAAAATCGCCTCGAACATACGCATGAAAGGGCCCTAGCACGGGTCGGCGCGCTGGACGAATCGCCCGTGGTTTGCTGACCTTTCCACGCAGCCGAACAAGGGGAAGACCCGTGAGCTACAAGATCACCGAAGTCGAAGGCATCGGACCGGCCTACGCTGAAAAACTCGAAGCTGAGGGCGTCAAGACCACCGACGACTATCTCGAAAAGGCCGCGAGCCGCGCGGGCCGCAAGGCCCTCGCCGACGCGACCGGCATTTCCGACAAACTCATCCTGCGCTGGGCGAACCAGGCCGACCTCATGCGCATCAAGGGCGTCGGCGAGGAGTTCGCCGAGCTTCTTGAAGCCGCGGGCGTCGATACGGTGAAGGAGCTCGCGACGCGCAACGCCGCCAACCTCACCGAGGCGATGGCGACCGTGAACGAGGAGAAGAAACTCGCCCGTCGCGCCCCGGCCCTCTCGGAGACCGAGAAATGGGTCACGCAGGCGAAAGAGATGGACCCGATCATCACCCACTGATCGGGCGCGCCTCGCTCTAAAAAGTAAGCCCCGCTCGGTCGAGCGGGGCTTTTTCGTTTCTGAGAAGCCGTCGATCAATCGATCGACAGTTCTCGCACGCCCGAGGCGTCGGAGACGCAGGTGAAGCGGCGCGCGAAGGAGCCGCTGATCGTGTCCGTCGAGAGGAAGCCGGAAATCTCGAAGGCGCCGTCGGGCAGTTGCTGGACGTCGGTCACGTCGGAGACGAAGACGCTCGCCGCGCCCTGCTGCGCGGCGACCGAACGCGCGCGCACGGCGCAGTCGGAATACGCACGCTCGTATGAGCCCGGGGCCGCCGTCGGCGCGGGCGCAGGCGGCGCGTTGTTCTCATAGTACGGCGTCGGCGCGACGTAAGGCTGCGGCTGGGACGCGGCGTTGTTCTCGTAATAGGGCGCAGGCTGATAGGCGACCGCGCGCGGCGCCGGGGCGGGATAAACCGCCACAGGCTGCGGCACGGCGGCCTGTCCGTAAGCGACATAATTCGGCGATGCGGCCTGCGCGCGGCTGTCGAGCACCGCGTCGAGGATCACCGCGCCTGCGATGACGCCCGCTGCGACCGCAAGGCCCTTACCGTCATTGTGGTTGCGATAAACGACGCGCCCGCGAGGATACCGGTGATACCCATGCTTGTAGTGCTTGCCGTAATGTCCGTAAGCGCCGTGATAGCGCCCGTGCTTATAAACCGGGCCGTCGGCCAGAGCCGGGGCGGCGAAAGCCAGACCGGCGAGGCCGGCCAGAGCGGCGATACCGCCGCGCGTGATCAGACGCATGATGCGCTCCCTTCATCACTATGTCTCGCCCCGTCAGATGAGATTAAGGCGGTCAATGGGGGCGGAAATGGGGCCAGCGCAGCGCGTGCGCATCACGCCTTGGAGAGGAGCGCCCGCGCCTGTTCGCCGTCCGCCGCGATCTGCGTTTTCAGAGCGTCGAGACCGTCGAACTTGCGCTCCTCGCGCAGGAATTCGATGAAGGCGACATCCATCCGGCGGCCATAGAGATCACCTGTAAAATCAAAGACATGGACCTCAAGAAGACGCCCCTCGCCGCCGACGGTCGGGCGTCGCCCGAAGTTCGCGACGGCGGGCTTGTCCATCGGCGCGCCATCGACGCCGACGCGCACCGCGTAGACGCCGTTTTTCGGGCGAACGAGTTCGCCGAGATCCAGGTTGGCGGTCGGAAAGCCGATGGTGCGCCCGCGCTGCTCGCCGCTTTTCACCGTCCCGCGCACGTCCCACGGCCGCCCGAGCAGCGTGGCGGCTGAAGTTACGTCGCCCGCTTCCAAAAGCGACCGAATATCGGTCGACGAGTACTTCTCGGCTTCCGCGCCGGGCGCGACCGGGTCCAGCACCCCGACGAAGAGCCCGCGCGTCGCGCCGAGCTGGGCGAGGCTGTCGGCGTTGCCCGTCCGTCCTTTGCCGAACTCGAACTCAGACCCCACCACGACGCCCGCGAGGCCGAGCCGGGCGATAAGCATCTCGTCGACGAATTCCTCCGGCGACATGCCCGCGGTGTCCCTTGTGAACGGAATGGCGACGACATGCGCCGCGCCCGCCGCGCGCAACAGCTCGTCGCGGCGGTCCAGCGTCGTCAGGAGAAACGGCTCGGCGTCCGGCTGAAAGAGACGGCGCGGATGCGGCTCGAAGGTCGCCGCCGCCAGCGGCGCGCCCTGCGCCTCCGCCGCCCCGGCCGCCGCTTCGATCAACGCGCGATGGCCGACGTGGACGCCGTCAAAATTGCCAAGCACCGCGACCGCGCCGCGCGCCGTCGCCGCCACCGGCCTGTCCGCAAGGAAATACGCCATGTTCGCTCTTTAGGAGGAGCCGCGACGGTCGGCAACGACGGAGCGCCGCTACCAGCGCAGCTCTTCGATGCCCGCAACCGCCGTTCGCCCTTCGCCCGACAGCACGCCCGCCAGTTTCTCCGCATCGAGACAGCCGTCCGCGCCTTGCGCCTCGTCGCCGTGAATGCCGGAGGCGACGAAGACGACGTCGAGATCGTGATCGTTGGCGCCTTTGATGTCGGTGGCGAGGCCGTCGCCGACCGCGAGGATTTTACCGCGCGGGATATCCCGGCCCGCAACGCGCTTCAGTTTCTCAAAGGCGAGGCCGTAGATCGGCGAGTGCGGTTTGCCGACATGGATGACGGCGCCGCCCATCTCTTCATAAATCGCCGCGAGCGCGCCCGCGCACCACATGCGCTTGCCGCCGAAGTCGACGATGATGTCCGGGTTCGCGCAGACCATGGGGATGTTCCGGTCCGCGCCTTTCTGCAGGAGCTCGCGATAGGCGTCCGGCTCTTCGGTCTCATCGTGAAAGAGGCCCGTGCAGGCGATGAACGCCGCGTCCTCTATCGGCGCGAAGGAAAGACCTCGCCCCTCGAACATCGGGTCGTCTTTCTCCGGCCCCAGACGGAAAGCCGGGCCCGGCGCGCGGCGCTCGAATTCAAACATGGTGGCGTCGCCGGAGGTGACGATGGCGTCCCAGCACTCGCGCGGAAGCCCCAGCCGGTCGAGCTGGGCGGGAATGATCTCCGAGGGCCGCGGCGCGTTGGTCAGCACAAGGACCGGTCCGCGCTCGCGGCGGAAGGCGGCCATGGCTTCAGCGGCGCCCTCGAACACCCTGCGGCCATTGTGGATGACGCCCCAAGCGTCGCAGAGCATCGCCTCGTAGCCGTCAGCGATCTCAGAAATTCCGTCGATGATCCGCATAAGTCCCGCCGCTCCAAACGAAAACTCCGGCCACGCTGCGCGCGCCGGAGTTTTGTCTACCGTGGTTTCCCGCTGATCATCCCGCTCCCTGGGTCCCGCGGTCAAGCCGCAGGAAATCGGGGAGCAGGATCAGTCGTTACGACTGGTTCGGGATGATCTGGACTTCGACGCGGCGGTTCTGAGCGCGACCAGCCTGGGTGGAGTTATCCGCGATCGGGGCGCTCTCGCCATAGCCGACCGCCTGAATGCGGGCGCCTTCGACGCCGCGCGAGACGAGCGCCTGAGCGACCGACTGAGCGCGTTGCTGCGAGAGCGTCATGTTGTAAGTGTCCGAGCCCGACGCGTCCGCGTGCCCGCCGATGGCGACCTGCGTCTTGTTGAACTCTTTCAGGACGACCGCGACGGACTCCAGCGTGTCGTAGAAGCCCGCGTTCACGGCCGACTGGTTGGACGCGAAGGTGATGTCCGACGGCATGACGAGCTGGATGTTGTTTCCGTTGCGCACCACGCGGACGCCGGTGCCCTCAAGCTGCTGACGAAGCTTCGCTTCCTGACGGTCCATATAGACGCCGACGCCGCCGCCGATGGCCGCGCCCGCCGCTGCGCCGATGGCGGCGTTCTTGAAGGCTTCCTTGCCGTCGGAGGTCTGCGTCAGCGCGCCGGTCGCCGCGCCGACGGCCGCGCCCGCGAGCGCGCCCTTCGTCGCGTTCGAGGTTTTCTTCTCGCCGGAATACGGGTCGTAGGTCATGCAGCCGGCCAGCGCGAACGAGGCGACGGCGGCGCCGAGAATGATCTGTTTCATGTGGTTCTCTCCTGAACTTGCGCGCGCCGTTCGGGCTGCGCGCGGATTGGGAGGACCGAAGCGCCCCCCGGTCCGAATGCGTATTCTGCGACCAATTGCGACCGAAATTCGCTGGAGCGAAGGAAGTTTCGCGTCCGAACCTCGACCGAATTCCGACTTAGAACGAGATGCGACCGCCGACCATCACGGTGTCGACATCGCCGGTTTCGTAGCGGACGGTTCCCCAGACAGGCCCGACGACCCGAACGGCGGCCTGCGCGCCGGCGCGGATGTCTTCATCGTTCTCGATATCGTCAAGGCTGCCGACCCGCTTGATCGCGCCGACATCGGTGTAACGCACGAACGCGCCGCCTTCGATGCGATTGAGAAAGACCGCGCGCGCGCCGACTTCAACGTCGAAACCGCTGTCGTCGCTTTCAAAATTCTCGACCGCCATCGTCGTATCATCGACCACGGAGCCCGCATCGAACTCGACCTGCGTGTAGCTCGCCTGTCCGTAGACCGAGATCGGAAGCACCGGCACGTCCAGCGCGAGGCCCGCGCCAAGGCGCAGCGACGCCGTTTCGCCACCTTCATTGAACCCGTCATTGGGGTCCGTGGCGACGGCGGAGAAATCGATGTCGGTCTGCGTGTACTCGCCGTGAACGAAGAGACCGAAGAGCAGCTCCAGAACGCACGCGCCGCGGAAGCCGGAGCCGCTGTCGGCATTCAGCTGGTCCAGCGCCGAACCCGACGTCGTCTCTTCATTGAAGTCGACGCTCTGGTTCACGTACCCCGCCTCGCAATAGCGGAAGGACGGATGGTCGAAGGC
The DNA here is from genome assembly GCA_964342855.1 of uncultured Caulobacterales bacterium. Classification (GTDB taxonomy): domain Bacteria; phylum Pseudomonadota; class Alphaproteobacteria; order Caulobacterales; family Parvularculaceae; genus JBCBJX01. Next base: position 1,015 of record CAYFIB010000008.1, on the reverse strand, counting down.
CGCGGCGGGGCCGGCGGCGACAAGAGCGAGCGTCGCGGCGGCGGCGGGTGCGAAAATCTTGAGCATGGGTCTCCCCCTTCGGAGCGGTTGCGAGAGTTGAGATCGGTCGTCATCCTAAGCCGACTCGCGGTTGAAGACGCCAACAAATCACCGATGTTCTTCGCAGATATTTCCCGAATTCGGCGAATTCGGGACGAAGGATGCGCCAAACAGCGCATTCGTTTCTCATTCGAAGCGACGTCCGAGCCCGCCGGACGAAAAATGCCGAGATTTCCACGGCGCCGCGTCCTTGACGCGGATGTGAGGCGCCCCTACCTCGCCGTTAGCAGTCGCTCCAACTGAGTGCTGCAACTTATCTCAAGATGATTCATGACCCGTTTGAGGGTCCACCCAAGGAGACGCGAACGATGGCTTTTCGCCCGCTTCATGACCGCGTGCTCGTCCGTCGCATCGAAGAAGATACGAAGACGGCCGGCGGCATCATCATCCCCGACTCCGCTAAGGAAAAACCGCAGCAAGGCGAAATCGTCGCTGTCGGCTCCGGCGCGCGCGGCGACGACAACGAAATCATCCCGCTGGAAGTCAAAGCCGGCGACAAAATCCTCTTCGGCAAATGGTCGGGCACGGAAGTGAAGCTCGACGGAGAAGAGCTCCTCATCATGAAAGAGTCCGACATCCTCGGCATCGTCGACTAAGTCGACCATCCGTCGCTCTTTAAACTTTATTCAGGAGACAGAGAATGGCTGCGAAAGAAGTCAAATTCGACGTCGATGCGCGCGAGAAACTGGTCCGCGGCGTCGACATCCTCGCCCAAGCGGTGAAAGTCACGCTCGGCCCGAAAGGCCGCAACGTCGTCATCGAGAAATCCTTCGGCGCGCCGCGCACGACCAAAGACGGCGTCTCGGTCGCGAAGGAAATCGAACTTGAAGACAAGTTCGAGAACATGGGCGCCCAGATGGTCCGCGAAGTCGCTTCGAAAACGAACGACGAAGCGGGCGACGGCACCACGACCGCG
>CAYFIB010000007.1:0-108703 GCA_964342855.1 uncultured Caulobacterales bacterium | reverse complement strand
GCGGGACGTGCTCGGCGGCGCCGGTATCTCGGAAGACTGGCCGGTTCTTCGGCACGCGATCAATCTGGAGACCGTGAACACCTATGAAGGCACTCACGACATCCACGCGCTGATCCTCGGGCGCGCGCAGACAGGACTCGCGGCGTTCTGAACGACGCCGTCAGAGCCCAGATCAATCGCGCTTTTCGAGAAGCTTGGCCAAGGCCGTCAGCGCTCGTCGAAGATCTTCATCTTCGACCGCATGCGCTGCGGCCGTAACGATCGCCGCATCGCCCGTCTCTTCATCGTCTTCCGCGAATCCCGCCGCGATCGGTTCCGATGTTCCGATGAGGTTCGGAACGTCAAAATCGTCCTGGACGAAATCACTGTCGATGAAGAAATAGCTCGGCTTCGCGCCGAGCGCGCGGCCCAGACGGTGAAGAACGCCCGCGGACGCGCGGTTCTCCCCCGTCTCATATTTGCGCAACTGTTGCGTCGAGCAGCCGATGGCGCCGGCGACAGTTTCCAGATTGAGACGGTGATCGTTCCGACGCGAACGGATACGTCGACCGACGTGCTCGTCGATCGGCGTAGCTTTTCGCTGTCCGACGCGTCTCGCCGAAGCGGTGTTTGAACTCTTTCGTGTATTCACGACCTTAGATTTTCTTAATACTGAGTGAAGAAGCAGCGGTGCGGCGCCCTTTTTCCGATGTCAACCAAAGAACCCATAGTTTTTGATAGATTTGATACAGCCGATCACCTTGGCGGTCCGCATGCTTTCTAAAATTGCAGAAAACGGGCCAGTTTACGCATCCTGTTACGCGAGTTTCGTCTGGCCTTGCATCCCCTTGCGCGAACAGAGAAGAAACACTTCTGAGAGCCGGATAAATGTTTCCTCCCGATAGGAGCCTGATCTCGCCCATGAATTTTCGCTTGTGCGCCGCCGTATCGATGCTCGCCATGATTGCTGCATGCGCTAACACGCCGCCCCCGCTTCTCGACGTAACAGCCATGACAGGGAGAACGCCCCTCGCGTCACAAACCGCGTTCGATGTCCTCGATTATGACCTCAGAATAGCTTTTCATCCGGAGAGCAGAGAGATCGACGGGTCAGTCGTCGCCACGTCCCTCGCGACCGACAATCTTGCTGAAATCGCGCTCGATCTGGATCCGAGATTCGATGTCTTGTCCGTCGATGTGAACGGCGCCCCCGCCCCGTTCTCGCGTTCGGACGGGCGCGTCATCGCGTCAGCAGCGATCGCTGAAGGATCGGTTTTCACCATGCGCGTCGCCTACTCTGGCGCGCCGCACCAGGCGGTTCGTCCGCCGTGGGACGGAGGCGTCACCTGGGCGACGACGCCCTCCGGCGCGCCATGGATCGCGACCAGCGTTCAGGGCGAAGGCTGCGATTTGTGGTGGCCGTGCAAGGATCAATTCACCGACAAACCCGACACGATGACGATCACGCTCGACGTCCCCGAAGGACTGTTCGCCGCCTCCAACGGGGTCCTTCAGTCCGTAGAAGTGACTGACGGTCGCGCCGTTCATCATTGGAAAACCGACTATCCGGTTACGCCATACAATGTCGCAGTCGGCGTCGGCCCGTATGATGTTATTGAAGAAACCTTCATGTCGATCTCCGGAGATGAGGTTCCGGTCTTCCTGTGGGTGCTGCCGGAGAATCTGAAAGACGGACGCCGCTTGATGGCCGATCTGATGCGCCAGTTGCCTTACTTTGAATCCCGCCTAGGCCCGTATCCGTGGCGCAAGGAGAAAGTCGGCATCGTACACACTCCATTTCTCGGCATGGAGCACCAGTCGATCAACGCTTACGGATCCGCCTTCGGCGTCGATCCGCACGGATACGATTGGCTTTTACAGCACGAGCTGGCGCATGAGTGGTTCGGCAACGCCATGACCCATGCGCGCGCCAAAGATTTCTGGCTGCACGAGGGCTTCGCCACCTACATGCAGGCGGACTATGCGGCTGAAGTCATCGGTGATTTTTCACGCGATCATTATCTTTATGAGTACCGTCTGAATACGCAGAACTGCTCGCCGGTCGTCCCCTCCGATCCGGATGGACGCGGATGGGACGTCGGAACGGACGTCTACTACAAAGGCGCCGGCGTTCTGCACACGCTTCGAAACTTCATCGGCGAAGAGGCGTTCTGGACCGCCGTCCGCACTTTAATCGGGGACGATCCGGGCCGCGTGTACCGGACGACCGAAGACTTCGTGCAGATCGCGTCGGACGCGGCCGGGCGCGATCTCACCTGGTATTTCAGCGCCTATCTGGACGCAGCGACCCTCCCTTATCTCGCAGTTCAGAGGGAGAATGGACGAGCGAGTTTCAAATGGGAGACTTCTGTCGATGGCGATTTCCCGATGCCCATCGAAGTCGAAATTGACGGCCGTTCGATGCGACTGCCGATGAAAGATGGTGAACAGACTATTAAAATTCCGGATACGGCACGCCTACGTGTTGATCCGAACGGCGCCGTGCTTCGGGATCTCCCAATCAAACCTATCTGCGGGACATAAAATAGCGCGCATTTGAATCAATGTGCTTTACTGGTTGTTGATGCAAGCCGGGTAAGGCTGCCCCTGTCATATCCATGTTTCGTCGACCTTTTCGGCGAACATCGAACAGGGATCAGTCAGGCGATGTATAAGACAATCATTCAGAGCGCTGTCGTTTCAGCCTTCGCCCTCGCCGGTATCGCAACCGCTCCGGCGGCGGACGCCCAGGAACCGAAACTCGTCAAGGCGGTCCCGCCTGAGTACCCGCGCGCGGCCGAACGCCGCCAGCTTGAAGGCTATGTAACCGTCGCTTTCTCCATCGACGCCAACGGCAAGGTCTCAGGCGCTGAAGTCGTTGAAGCGGATCCGCAGGGCGTTTTCGACCGCTCGGCGATTGAAGCTGTCGAGCAATGGCGTTTCGAAGCCGGTTCGCCGACTGACGGCGTGAAAAAGAAAATCTCCTATAAACTTCAGTAAGATCGACCCGCCCGCCGTTCGAAGCGGCGGGCTTCACGCTTGGGGGCGTTAGATGCCGAATTTAAATTCCATCCGTGTGCGCCTACTTTCGGCGTTCGGTTTCGTCATCGCTATCTTGATACTAGCGGCCGCGGCCGCGACGTTCGGGCTGGAAAAGTCCAGCCATGCCGTCACCAGCATCAGCGGCGAAAAGCTTCCCGAAGCCACGACCGCCTATGAACTTTCTGTTCTGAATTCGGAACTTTCCGCCGCCCTTGGAAATCTCGCTAGCGCCCAAACCGCCGATGATCGCGCAAAGCATGCCGGTGAATTCAATTCACTGATGAGCGCGACAGAAGTGGTTCTGGAGCAACTCGCGACCCTCGCTGGCGAGCCGACCGCGACCCAGGAACTCTCTTCAGCGCGAGACGCGGTCGCCAAAATCGGCGCCGATGTCGATGCTGGCCAATCCCGCTTTCTCACGGCCCAATCACAACGCACCGAACTTCTTGACGCGGCGCGCGTGCAGCGCGACGCCGTTCTCGCCGAAATTGAAACGACGATCGACAGCGCCGCGGAAGAAAACATCGAACTCCTTCTGCGCGTCGGCCTCGCCGCGAACCTGATCGCGTCCGCCTACTCAGACGCTGCGTTCGCTGTCGATGCCGGCTCGATCTCGGCGATCGAAGAACGTTATCTCGATCAGGTCGATGAGATCACCGTGAACTTCGCCATTCTCGGCGATGCTGCGCCTGAAGCGCTTCGCTCCGTCGTGGCATCTTATATCGCACTTGGCGACGGCGACACTGGCGTCTTCGGCGTTCGCCGCGACGAACTCGCAGCGCGCGCCTCGGCGGAGATCGCCGCTGAAGCCGCCATGGCGCAACTCGCCGATGCGACCGACGCCGTCAACGCGTACGTCGATCGCGTCGCCGGCGCCGTGGACTTTGCGGCGAGCAACGCCATCTCTGAATCCCGAACGTCTCTCGTCATGCTGATCGGGCTCGTCGGCGTTGGCGCCATTTCGTCCGTTCTCATCGGTTGGCTTTATGTGTCACGCGTCGTCGTCGCTCGCATCGACGATCTTGGCAAAGTCATGAAGCTCGTTTCCGACGGCGACCTGGAGAAATCGGCCAAGGGTCTCGACGCGAAAGACGAGCTCGGCGACATGGCCCGCGCGCTCGAAGTCTTCCGCGCCAACGCCGAGCGCGTGAACCGCTTGAACGCCGAGAAACTCGAAACCGAGCGCCGCGCTCATGAAGCAGACGAACGCGCCCGCAAAGAGAAAGAAGCCTCTGAAAAACGTGCGCGTGAAGAAAAAGAAGCGACGGATGAACGCACTCGCCGTGAAAAAGAAGAAGCCGACGCCCGGATGGAAGCCGAGCGGCGCCGCATGATGGGCGAACTTCGCGACAGCATCGGCGAAGTCGTGCTCGCGGCCAAGCGCGGCGACTTCTCAAAACGCGTGAACGCCAAATTCGCGGATGCGGAACTGAACGAGCTGGCGTCGGATCTCAACGATCTCGTCCGCACCGTGCGCGATGGTCTCGCAGAAACAATCGATGTCCTCACGGCGCTGAAGAACTCCGACCTCACCAAGCGCGTCGCCGGCGACTATCAGGGTGCGTTCGGACAGCTGAAAGACGGCGTCAATTTCAGCGCCGACGGCCTCGCCGAAGTGGTCTCGCAACTACAGTCGTCTTCGCGTGATGTTCGCGATGGCCTCTCCAACATCCTCCGCTCCATGCGCGATCTGTCCGACCAGACGTCGAACCAGGCCGCGACGCTGGAGGAAACCACCGCTTCGCTTCAGCAATTCCAGCAGACGGTGGACGAAAACGCCGCCCGCGCTGCGGAGATGCTGGAAAACACGCAGAACACGGAACGCTATGCGGTTGATGGCGGCAACGTCATGACTGAGGCGACCGAAGCCATGGGCCGCATCTCGGACACCTCCCGCAAGATCACCGAGATTACGACCCTCATCGACTCGATCGCTTTCCAGACCAACCTGCTCGCCCTCAACGCCTCGGTGGAAGCGGCGCGCGCGGGCGAGTCCGGCAAGGGCTTCTCGGTCGTCGCGGCGGAAGTCCGTACGTTGGCGCAATCGACGGCCAACGCCTCGCGCGAGATCGGCGCCCTCATCCGCACCGCCGACACCGAAATCGGGTCCGGCGTGGAGCTTGTCTCCAAAGCGTCGGAGCGTCTGGAGAAGATCGTCCAGTCGGTCTCGACGAATGTCGGGCTCATGGGCGGCGTCTCCGAATCGACCCGCACGCAGGGCGATACGCTTCGCGAGATCAACCACGCCATGCGCCAACTGGACGACATCACCCAACGCAACAGCGCCCTTGTCGATCAGAACAGCACTTCGGTCGATCGCGCCAACGATCAGTTCACGAGCCTTGATCGGCTGGTCGCCGGCTTTGTTCTCTCCGGCGACGTCGTAACAGAACGCGACGCGGCCTAAGCTTGGGCTCGCACGCACTGAAAAAGCCGACCGCCTGTCAGCGGTCGGCTTTTTTGTTTTCAGAACGGCGCCCTGCGATGAGGCCCTTCAGTCGCCGTCTTCGTGCATGAACGCCATGATCATCTGGAAATAGCCGGGCAACACCTGCTTCAGCTTCGCGCGGCCCGACCGCGTCAGGCGAACACGTTTGGAACGGCCGTCATCGACATTATCGCTGATCCCGATGAGCCCGCTCTCCTCCAACACCTTCAGCGTGCGGGTCGTCACCGGCTTGGAGACGTCGATCCGTGTCGCGATCTCCAGCGGAGACAGGCCGTCCCCATCGATCTCCCGATCAATCACCATGAGGATAAGAAAGCGGATCTGCGAGAGCTCATGTTCAGCGAAATACCGCTCCAGCTCCCGGATCAGCAGGCTGGCGCGACGCATCATCGCCAACGCTTCGCCGACCATCTCGCTTTCAACGCCGGGATAGCGCGCGGCGTACCCGTCGATCATCTGTCGGGTCGGCAGGTCTTTCAGAAAGAACATCCGTGCGCCTTTCGCCCCCGCCTCACCCAGCCTTCTTCAATCGAACGATCGCGACGGGTTCCGCCAACCAGTTCTTGTACTTCTCAAAAACCGCCCGCGTGTAGGGCTCGGCGTAGTGCGCCTGCAGCGCGGCGTCGTTCGCCCACTCTTCCCAGAGATAGATGCGGCCGCCGCCTTCTTCGTCATCAAGCAGATCGAACAGAAGGCAGCCCTCTTCCTTCCGCGTATCCGGGAGAATTGACATGAGCGCCGCCCGCGCCTCAGCGAAAAACTCCGGTTTCGGCGTAATGGTCGCAAATAGGAAAAGCGTCTCCGACATGGGTCACCTCATTTGTTATCTTGATAACTAATTATCTCGCTTTCGACCGTCAACCGCCCAAACGAAAACGGCGCGCCCGAGGGCGCGCCGTTTCACGAATGTTGATACGTCAGATCGATCAGTCGAACTGGTGCATGGTGTTGTCTTCGCCAGCGGCTTTAAGGGCCGCTTCTCCGGCGAAGTACTCCTTATGGTCGTCGCCCATATCGGAGCCGGCCATGTTCTGGTGCTTCACGCAGGCGATCCCCTGACGGATCTCTTCGCGCTGCACGTTCTTCACGTAGCCGAGCATCGCTTCCTCGCCGAAATACCGCTTGGCGAGGTTGTCCGTCGACAGCGCCGCCGTGTGGTAGGTCGGCAGGGTGATGAGGTGGTGGAAGATGCCGGCGCGGGCCGAACCGTCGCGCTGGAAGGTGCGGATCTTCTCGTCGGCTTCCTTGGCGAGGTCCGTCTCGTCGTACTCGACCGACATGAGGTTCGCGCGATCGAAGCCGGACACGTCCTTGCCCGCCTCTTTCCAGGCGTCGAACACCTGCTGGCGGAAGTTCAGCGTCCAGTTGAAGGACGGCGAGTTGTTGTAAACGAGCTTGGCGTTCGGGATGACCTCGCGAACCCGGTCCATCATCTCGGCGATCTGCTCCACGTGCGGCTTCTCGGTTTCGATCCAGAGAAGGTCTGCGCCGTTCTGCAGCGAGGTGATGGAGTCGAGAACGCAGCGATCGACGCCCGTGCCTTCGCGGAACTGGAAGAGGTTCGACGGCAGACGCTTCGGACGCATCAGCTTGCCGTCCCGCTGGATGACGACGTCGGACGGCGACAGCTCATCGGCGGTCACTTCTTCGCAATCGAGGAAGGCGTTGTACTGATCGCCGATATCGCCCGGCGTACGCGAGAAAGCGATCTGTTTGGTGAGACCGGCGCCGAGCGAGTCCGTCCGGGTGACGACGACGCCGTCTTCCACGCCGAGCTCCAGGAAGGCGTAGCGGCAGGCGCGGACCTTGGCGATGAACTCTTCGTGCGGAACGGTGACCTTGCCGTCCTGGTGGCCGCACTGCTTTTCATCGGAGACCTGGTTCTCGATCTGCAGGGCGCAGGCGCCCGCTTCGATCATTTTCTTCGCGAGAAGATAGGTCGCCTCGGCGTTGCCGAAGCCGGCGTCGATATCGGCGATGATCGGAACGACATGGGTCTGGTGGTTCTCGACGGCGGCGAGAAGCTCTTTTTCCTTCGCGGCGTCGCCGGCGGCGCGCGCGGCGTCGATCTCGCGGAACATCATGCCGAGCTCGCGAGCGTCGGCCTGACGGAGGAACGTGTAGAGCTCTTCAATAAGCGCCGGCACGGAGGTTTTCTCGTGCATGGACTGGTCCGGCAGCGGACCGAAATCGGAGCGGAGCGCGGCGACCATCCAGCCGGAGAGATAAAGATAGCGGCGCTTCGTCGAGCCGAAATGCTTCTTGATGGAGATCATCTTCTGCTGGCCGATAAAGCCGTGCCAGCAGCCGAGAGACTGGGTGTAGTTCGCCGGGTCCGCGTCGTAGGCCGCCATGTCCTCGCGCATGATTTTCGCCGTGTAGCGGGCGATATCGAGGCCGGTCTGGAAGCGGTTCTGGGCGCGCATGCGCGCGACGCTCTCGGCGCTGATCCCGTCCCAGGTTCCGTCATGGGATTTGATCAGCTGCGAAATTTCGTTGATGTCCGACTGGTAGCTCATGTGCGCTCTCTCCTTACAGGACGCGCCGCGGGGCGGCGGCTCATGGAACGCACAAAGCCTCTATTTTTCGTGGAGATCGAACGGGTTTCCGTGAAGGTGTATATTTTTACAGTTTTGTTTTGTAAGTTTGTGCAGCACTACACAAAACAGGCTCCATGGCACGCGATCGCGCCCTTTATATCGGCCCCCGGCTCCGTCGGCTGCGCCGTGATTTCGGCCTCACGCAGGCGGCGATGGCGGCCGAGCTCGGGGTCTCGTCGTCCTATATCGCTCTCATCGAGCGCAGCCAGCGCCCGCTGACGGCGGAGATGCTGCTGCGGCTGGCGGAAACCTATCGGATCGACATTGCCGATCTCGCCCGCGATGACGGCGCGGAAGCGGGCGGGCGCCTGCGCGCGGCGCTGCGCGACCCGCTGTTCGCCGATCTCGACCCGCCGGACGGCGAGCTGGCGGACTTCGCGGGCGCCTATCCGGTCCTTTCCGAGGCGCTCCTGCGTCTTCACACCGCTTACACGGAAGGCCAGCTCGCCCTCGCCGACCGAACCCAAACGGACGCCCCCGGTCCGGACCCGGTCGCCGAAGCGCGCCGCTTCCTCGCCGCGCGCCGGAATTTCTTCCCGGCCCTTGATGCCCAGGCCGAAGCGGCCGCGCGCGCCGTGCGCCGAGCGGGATCGTTCGCGCAGTATCTGGAGAAAACGCACGGGCTCGGCGTCCGGCTCCTCCCTGCCGACGTCATGGCGCGCGCCGTGCGTCGGCTCGACCGCCACCGGAGCGAGATCGCTCTCGACCAGACTCTCGACGCGGCGAGCCGAAGTTTTCAACTCGCCCTGCAGATCGCCTATCTCGATCTGACGGACGCCATCGACGCCGCCCTCGCCGAAGGCGAATTCAGCGCGGAGAACGGTCGCCGCCTCGCCCGGCGCGCTCTGGCGAACTACGCGGCCGCCGCGCTTATCATGCCGTACAAGGAGTTCCTCGCCGCCGCGGAGGAGATGCGCTACGATGTCGAAGGTCTTGGGCGTCGCTTCGGCGCGAGCTTCGAGCAGACCGCGCACCGGCTGACGACCCTGCAGAAGCCGGGCGCGGAGGGCGTGCCGTTCTTCTTTATCCGCGTCGATCAGGCCGGGAACATCTCCAAGCGCCTCGACGGCGCCGGCTTTCCCTTCGCGCGTCATGGCGGCTCCTGCCCGCTCTGGTCGGTCCACCACGTCTTCCAGACGCCGCGTAAAACGGTCGCGCAATGGGTGGAATTGCCGGACGGCGAGCGGTTCTTCACCGTCGCGCGAACGGTCACGGCGGGCGGCGGGTCGTTCGCCGCGGCGCGGGTCGTGCGCGCCATCGCGCTCGGCTGCGCGCAGGACCAGGCCTCCCGCCTTATCTATACGGATGATCCAACTTTGTCGGCTGATCGATCGACGCCCATCGGCGTCGCCTGTCGGCTCTGCCACCGCGCAGACTGCATCGCCCGCGCCGAACCGCCCATGGGCCGCCCCGTCGCCGCGGACGACTATCGCCGAACCGCGGCGCCCTTCGGCTTCGCTGATCGATAGGCTTAAGCAGCCGCCCGTTTGTTCGACGCCGTGTTGCGCGTGGTGAACCGTCCGCACAGATCGTCGAGGGTCGCGGCGAGGCCGCTGGTCTGTTGCGCCGCGGCCTGCGTCTCCTCCGCCATGGCCGCGTTCTGCTGGGTCATGCCGTCCAGCTGGCGCATGGCGGACCCGACTTCGTTCAAGGTCTCAACATGGGAATCGCAGGACGATGCAATGCCGCCGACCGCCGAGATGACGCGGCTCATGCCTTCGAGCACGCCTTCGATCTCCTGACGGGCGGCGTCGATGCGTCCTACGCCCTCGCCGACATCGGCGTTTGAGCGCTCGACCAGATCACGGATTTTCCGGCTCGCTTCCTGCGTCGTGTTCGCCAGCGTGCGGATCTCTTCCGCAACGACCGAGAACCCGCGCCCCGCTTCACCGGCGCGCGCGGCCTCAACGGAAGCGTTAAGCGAGAGCAACCGCGTCTGGAAGGAAATCGCTTCGATTGTCTCCAGAATGGCGGTGACTTCGGTCGTTGATTCTTCGATCTTGCGCATGGCGTCCGTCGCGGAACGCATGGTCTCTCCGCCGCGCTGCGCGGCGCCGGAAATTTCCTCGACATCTTTGCGCGCCGAGGTCGCCTGCGTCGCGTACTCGCGCATGGCGGTCGTGAAGCTCTCGAGCGACGCGCTCGTCTCTTCAATCGCCGCGGCCTGACGCATCGTGCGGCCGGCGAGCTCGTCGGCGCCGCCGCCGAGCTCCTTCGTAGACGCCGCCAAACGCATTGAGGACGTACGAAGCTCGGAAACGACCCCGTCGAGGAAGTCGATCGTGGCGTTAACATCGCCGCAGAGATCGCCGAACAGCCCCGAGGCGTTGTTCTCCGCGCGTTGCGTCAGATCAGCGGCGGCGATCGCCTTCACGGCCGCCGCCGTGCCGCGGATGTTCCGCTCCGTGACGGACAGGAGGTCGTTAAGCGACTGTGCAAGTCCGTCGAGATCTGCGTCGTTGAACGTGCGCGTCACGCGAACAGCGAAGTCGCCATTTTTGGCTGAGCTGACGACTGATGAAAACGCGTCGGACATGTCATGCATGACCTTGCGACGTTCGGCCTCCAGCGCCGCTGCGGCCGCCTCCTCGCGTTCGGCGCGTTCGCGTTCTTCGCGTTCGGCCCGGATTCGATCTTCTTCTAGCTTGCGGCGATGCTCGGCGAGTTCGCGTTCTTTAGCGACACGTTCGGTCTCCGCGCGCTCTTTGCCGAGACGCTCGACTTTTTCGATCTGGCGCTCGATCTCGACGACCTGCGCGTCAGCCGCGGCGAGAGTCGTCGTCAGTTTGTGACAGAGCCAAATGAGCGCGCCCGTCTCGCCAACGACGATGACCGCGTGCAGAACGACGCGGGCGAAATCCGCGCCGTCTGGAAAGACGAACGCCGGTACGACAAAATTGAAAGCCAGGTGGTGAACCGCCGTCGTCGCGGCCCCGGCCAGAACCGCTCGCCAATCGCACAGCATCGCCGTCACTGCGAGTGTCGCGAAGAACATCATGTGGATGTCGAGCTGCCATGGATGCCCGGCGAATACGAAGAGCATGAGCGCCGGGCCGACTGACATGGAGGCGCCGATGGCGATGCGCGTCGTGGAATCCGCGCCCGCGGCACGATAGAGCCCGAAAGCCCCGCCCGCGACGAGCAATGCGATGAGGCCGGCCGGAAGCGCCTTTCCAGGATCGATGAAGACCGCCGCCGCCGGAGCAACTACGACAAACGCGGCGAGCGCGCCGATCAGCACGCGCGCGGCGAGGTTCTGAAGTGCATCAAGCGAGGTCGTCATAAGTCGTCTCCGTACGAATAGCCGTCTTGATCTTCAGCGCACTGGAGCAGATCGGCGCGCCGCCGAAATCCACCACGAGCAGCGCGCGGCGTTTCAGTTCCTGGTGGTCCGCGTGGTCCCCCGCGGAAGCGATGATCACCGTTCCCGGTCCGAATTCGAGCGGCGCGAACCCGGCTCTCGCAACGATGTCGAGGGCCTCATCGGCGCTGACGCCCGGCCCGAAAATCACCGCCGTCGGCCCGTCGCTGGTCGGCGCCGCGAAGACGACCGGCGCCGCGAGCGCGAGCATCCACCCCGCCGCGAGGCCTATCAATGAACCCGCCTTGACCAGTCGCTTACGCATGCGTCCGCAGCCTTCAATCGGCATGCAGCATCCGACATCCCGATTAAGGAACAACCAACGCTGATTGAAACGACGACGGCCCACATAGCAGTGGCCTCTGATGCAATGCGAAAAACTCTTCAGATTTTCGAAACCATCCGCCCTCCATGCTCCGAAGTTGAGGGTTCATTTTCGAGGTCTGGGAGGCGGCGGCGTGAATTCGACCACCGGTACCGGCGTACGCGGCCAGTCCTTCTCGGCGGCGCAGGCGCAGCGACGTTCCATTTTTGCGGCCGTCGGCGTCGTGATCGCCGTACTTGGCGGTTTCGCCAGCTGGGTCTTTCTCGATCAACGCGCGCGCATGGACGCGCATATCGAAGAAGAGGTCGGCCTGCTCGGCCGCACGCTCGCGTGGGGCGTCGGCAACTGGTTTGAAAGCAAGAGCGCCGAGGTCGAGGCCGCGAGCTGGCGGCTCAATCGGGCATTCTCTGACAGCCGTCTGGAAACAGAGTTTTCCCAGATGGTCGAGCACGGCGAGTTTATCCACGTTTTCTACGGCTACGAGAGCGCGCGCTTTGAGGTACGTCCGGATGCGTTCGTCCCAGATGATTTCGACCCGCGCGTGCGCGGCTGGTACCAACAAGCGGCTGCAGATGGCGACACTGCGCTGACGGAGGCCTATCGCGCGCCGGCAGGGAACGAGATCATCACGATCGCCTCGCCGATATATGACGCATCCGGCGCGCTCATCGGCGTTCTCGGCGGCGATATCGACATCGCCGACGTCACCGATATCCTGAAAAGCAATGAGCTGAACGTTCTGGGGCGCGTGTTCATTGTCGACAGCGGCTGGAACGTCATCGCCGAGCCTCGTCGGTATATTGAAGGTTCGGAGGCGACGCTGGAGAAGTCGTTGATCGACGCCGAGGCGCTCGGCGACGATCTTGTCCGCTTTCCGATCAATGGTCTGCCGGGGCGCGACTGGTACGTGGCGGTCCATCTTGATCGTTCGGCGCTGTACGCAGGGCTTCGCGATTTTGGCGTCGCCGCCGCCTTCGCCGCCTTCGTATCGATCACACTGCTTGTCGCGGTGCTTGTACTGATTACCCGAAATCTGCTCGTCCGACCGCTTCTGGCGGCGCAGGAGGCCGAACGCGCGGCGAACGCCGCCAAGTCCGAATTTCTCGCCACCATGAGCCATGAAATCCGCACGCCCATGAACGGCGTCTTGGGCATGGCGCACTCCCTCGCCCGCTCCGATCTGGACGACGAACAGCGCCGTATGCTGCAGGTCATGCGCGATAGCGGCGAGTCGCTTGTGACGATCCTCAACGACATTCTTGATTTCTCGAAGATTGAGATGGGCGGGCTGGAATTCGAAGACGCCCCATTCTCCCTGCGCATGGCCGGCGAACGCATTGAACGTCTGCACACGCTTAAAGCGCGCGAAAAGGGCGTCGATTTCAACGTCACGATCGCCGAAGGCGTCGCGGAATGGCGGGTCGGCGACGAACACCGCATTCTGCAGGTGCTGAACAATCTCGTCTCAAACGCCCTGAAATTCACGCCGATCGGGGAAGTCGCCGTCGGTTTCGAAGAACATGAGAGCGACAAAAATCGCCTGGTCGTCACCGTGCGGGACACGGGCATCGGCATGACCGAAAAGCAGGCGGCTCGCATCTTCGACCGGTTCGCGCAGGCCGACAGCTCCACCACGCGCCGCTTCGGCGGCACGGGCCTCGGGCTCTCCATCGTAAAAGGCCTCGTGGAAGGCATGGGCGGCGAGATCGCCGTCACGTCGACGCCGGGCGACGGCACGACCTTCCGCGTCGAGATCCCGTCGCGGGCGACGCAGGCGCCGAAAAAAGACGAACCGGCCTCCGCATCGAAAGACATGCCGGCGGCGAACCGGCTCGCCAAGAGCGATCTGCGCATTCTGGCGGCGGACGATAACGAGGTGAACCGCCTTGTCCTGCAGAGCCTGCTCGCCCCGCACGGCGTGCATCTGGAGGTGACCAAAGACGGGGCGCAGGCGGTCGAGGCGTTCAAGGCCGGCGACTTCGATGTGGTGCTGATGGATATTCAGATGCCCAATATGGACGGCGTCGAAGCCCTCACCGCGATCCGCTCCTTCGAAAACGGAAGCGGGCGCGCCGCGACGCCGATCATCGCGTTCACGGCGAACGCGCTGAAGTCACAGACGGAATCTTACAAGGTCATGGGTTTCGACGCCTGCGTCGCCAAGCCGACGCGAATGCCGGATCTCGCTGCGGCCATCAATACCGTGACCGTCGACGCGGACGACCAATCCGCCGTCGCCTGACCGATCAGTTCTCGAGATCATCGTCCGTAGGCGGCTCGGCCTCCGTCGCAGGGATGGCGTAGGAGCCGGATAGCCAGCGGTGCAGATCGCGGTCGGCGCAGCGCTTTGAGCAGAACGGTTTGTACTCAGCCGACCGCGGTTCTTCGCAGATCGGGCACTTCGGTCCCGCCTCAGAAGCTGGCGATATCGATCGCGCCATCGGTCGTCTCCTCCATCTGCATCCGTGCGCCATAGAGCTCGCCGAGCGACGCCTCAAGTCGCGCCGCCTTCAGCGCATTGAAAACGGGCGTCGGCGCCTGCAGGCGCAAGCGCGCCGAGCGATCCGCGCGCAATGCGCGTTCAAGACTGCGCGCAGCATCGAGCGCCCGGTAAGCGAGCGACCAATCGCGCCCCGCCGCCGCCGTGCCGCGCGCCGGCGCCGTCCAGAGCGTGCGCCAGTCGCGCGCGCTCGCCCGCCGGGTCAGAGTGACGAGCCCGCTTTTCTCCACCTCGACCCGACCCATCGTATCCGGATCATCGGCGCTCGCGGCGGCGAACACCGACCGAATGGCGGCGGCGTCCCGGGCGAGCCGAGCCGGAAAGTCAATGACGACCTGACCGCCGAGCCCGCGCAGGCGCAACCCCCGCATGATTTCATTCGCGATGGGCCGCAGGCCGCCATCGCGCGATGAGGCCCGTCCGCCTAGATCAACATCCACCGCGATGAACGCGCGCGTGCGTTCGAACCAGAGCGCGCCGCCGCCCGGCATCGCCGCGTGATCCGAGGCGGCAAACTCGAACGCCTCATCGAGATCGTTCTCATGCTCCGTCATCGGTGCATCGAGGTCATAGAGTTCGGCGATCTGCGACAGCTCCCGATCCGCGCCCGCAAGCTCAAGCCCGGACGCGCCCCATTGCGCGAGCGCGTCTGCGATCGGCGCATCGACGCCGAGCGCGAGCCCGATATCGCCGACCGCGGAGACGCCGCGCGCGCGCGCTGAAAGCCGCGCGATATCAGCCGCCAGCGCGTCCGACCGTCCCGCCGCTTCAGATCGCACGGCGACAGCGCGACCGCTCGCCGCTTTCGCTGCGACGGCGCGCAGGTCTTCGCGTTCGCCGCCTTTGATGCGTGTGGAGACGGTAGCCTCGCCGTCTGACAGGGAAAGCACCGCGAACGGGCCAACGAGCTTTGCGTCCGCCGTGATGATCGGCGACTTTCCGTCCTCCCGCTCGCGCCGGATCTGAACCAGCAGCCGGGCGCCCTGCGGGTGCGGACGATCAGACTTACCGAGAGGCAGAAATGCTTCGCCCTCGCCAATATCGAAAAACTGCCCCCGACGATCCGGCGTCGTTTCGCCCGCCTTCGCGCGGTAAATCGCGCCGGCGCGCGGACCGCGATCGATCAGCGGCGTCTCCTGCGCGATGGCGACAGGCCGGTCGTCGATGAAAAGGCCGAGACGGGTCTCCAGCGCGAAGCGCTCGAAAACAAGAGCGCGCGTTTTCACTCGAGAGCTCCGGTTCGCGGCTTCAGACCGGCGCCCGCGAGCAGCTGCGCGGCTTCATAGACCGGCAGTCCGACGACAGAATAGAAAGAACCGACAATCTGGATGATATGTGCGGAGAAGAGTCCCTGAATGGCGTAGCCGCCCGCCTTTCCGCGCCATTCATCGCTTTCAATATAGGTGCGGATTTCGTCGTCCGAGAGGCGTTTCACCTTCACGCGCGTCTCCACCGTCCGTGTGCGGCGCTCTTCGCCCGGGCCATAGAGGGCGATCCC
The DNA here is from genome assembly GCA_964342855.1 of uncultured Caulobacterales bacterium. Taxonomy (GTDB): domain Bacteria; phylum Pseudomonadota; class Alphaproteobacteria; order Caulobacterales; family Parvularculaceae; genus JBCBJX01. The sequence continues at coordinate 92,949 of CAYFIB010000007.1, read as the reverse complement.
GGAATAAACACGGTGCGCGCGGCCCGAGAGAAGATCCAGGCAAAACCGCGCCTCCTCCTCCGTCTCGGTCTTCGGCAGAATGCGGCGGCCGACGGCGACCACCGTGTCGCCCGCCAGAATGAGTTTGCCCGGTTGATCCGCGCGTACGGCCTCGGCTTTTTCCGCCGCGAGCCGTCCGGCGAGCGCCTGAGGCGTCTCCCCCGGCCGCTCGGTCTCATCGATATCGGGCGAGACGATCCCGTCCGGCGCGATCCCCAACAGGCCCAGCAGCGCGCGACGACGCGGCGAGGCGCTGGCGAGGATCAGCGGCGGATTATTTGAAGCGATAGGTGATGCGGCTCTTGGTGAGGTCATAGGGCGTCATCTCGACGAGAACCTTGTCGCCCGCGAGCACGCGAATGCGGTTCTTGCGCATCTTGCCCGCCGTGTGGGCGATGATCTCGTGGTCATTCTCGAGTTTCACGCGAAATGTCGCGTTCGGCAGAAGCTCCTCCACCGTCCCTGAAAACTCGAGCAATTCTTCCTTGGCCATGCGGCTCCCCGTTTGCGAGGCGGGAACTTGGGTCGGCCCGCCTGCAAAATCAAGCTTTGAGGGCGCTGCATCCCGCAGGTGCGCGACAGGACGCCCGCGCGTACCTTGGATTGCGAACCGGAGGAGCCCCTAATGACGACCCTCGAAACCGATTTTCTCGTGGTGGGCGCAGGCGCCGTCGCGATGGCGTTCGTTGATACGCTCCTCACGGAATCCGACGCCGACATCGTCATCGTCGATGAGCACCACGCGCCCGGCGGCCACTGGTGCGACGCCTACCCGTTCGTGCGCCTCCACCAGCCGTCCTCGTTTTACGGCGTCGCCTCCCTTCCGCTCGGTCAGAACCGCGTCGATGGAGCGGGCTCCAATAAAGGCTTTTTCGAACTCGCCTCGTGTTCGGAAGTCGCCGCCCATTTCGACCGCGCCATGCGCGAGGTGTTTTTGCCCTCCGGCCGCGTCCGGTACTTCCCGATGCACCGTTACGCCGACGGCGGGCGCATCGAACCGCTGCTCGGCGGCGCGGCGTTTGAGGTGCGCGCGGCCAAGCGGACGGTGGACACGACCTATCTCGGCGTCACGGTCCCCTCGACGCACGCGCGGTCATTTTCGGTCGCCGACGGCGTCGCCTGCGTCCCGCCGAACGATCTGCCGCGCCGCGCGCGCGCCCATCAGCGCTTCGTCCTCCTCGGCGGCGGCAAGACGGCGATGGACACGGCTGGCTGGCTTCTGGAGGCGGGCGCCGATCCGGACGCGATCACCTGGGTCATTCCGCGCGACGGCTGGGTGTTCGACCGGGCCGGCATGCAGCCGGGCGCGCAGTTCTTCGCCGACGTCTTCGGGCGCACCGCCGCCCAATTCGAGTCGAGCGCGGCGGCGACCTCCATCGAGGACCTTTTCGAGCGGCTGGAGGCGGGCAAGGTCATCCACCGCATTTTCGATGACGTCTTCCCGACCATGTTCCATTTCCCGACCTTGAGCCGCGCCGAAGCCGCGGAGCTGCGCCGGATCACGCAGGTCATCCGCGGCCATCGCGTGAGGGCGCTGGAGCCCGGCCGCATGATGTTCGAGACGGGCGAGGAGGCCGTGCCGGAAGACGCCCTCTTCATTGACTGCACCGCCGCGGGCGCGACGCGCCGCCCGCCGAAGCCCGTCTTCGACGGCGACCTCCTCACGGTGCAGATGATCCGTCTGCCGCAACCGACCTTCAGCGGCGCGCTCATCGCGCACCTTGAAGCAACCAAAGCAACGGATGAGGAGAAAAACGCCCTCGCGACACCGACGCCGCTGACGGATTCGATCTACGACTGGCCGGCGTCCACCATCGTCAACATGACCAACCAGTTCCTCTGGGGCCGCGATCCGGAGGTGCGCACATGGATCCGCGAGTGCCGCCTCGACGGTTTCGGCAAGCTCTCCTCAGAGATCGCCGAGGACGACCACGAGAAGCTCGCCATCATGAAACGCCTGAAGGACGCCGCCTTCCCGGCGGTCGAGAACCTGCAGAAACTCGCCGCCCTTCAGCCCGCGGCCTGAGCGGCGAAGCGCTCCGCGATGCGCCGTTTCAGGGCTTCGCGGGTCGCGCGATAGGCGGTCATGACCTGCTCGCGGTTGCCGCGGGTCTCGGACGGATTGTCGATCGCCCAGAATTCGACGCGGGCAGGGTCGACGCGGCTTTCCGCTTCGCGTTGGGCTTCCGGCGTCAGCGCGACCACCAGATCGAAGCCCGCGGGGTCCGCCTCGTCGAACGCGCGCGCGACGTGACCGGAAATGTCATGGCCGATCTCGGCCATCACCGCCTCCGCGAACGGATCGACGGCGCCTTCATAGACGCCCGCCGATTCCACGTGCACCGCGTCGCCCAGCATGGCGGCGGCGAGGCTCGCCGCCATGGGCGAGCGCACGGAGTTCATGTTGCAGGCGAACAGAAGAGATCGCGGCTGGCGGGTGTCGGATGTCATGGGGCCATCGCTCCGTCAGCGCATGTGCAGCGCGCAGATAAGGGTGAAGAGCCGCCGCGCCGTGTCGAAATCGACGGCGATCTTGCCTTCGAGGCGCTCGATGAGAATGCGCGAGCCTTCGTCGTGCATGCCGCGACGGGCCATGTCGATTGTCTCGATCTGTGCGGGCGCGGCGTTGCGGATGGCGTCGTAATAGCTCTCACACAGGAGGAAGTAGTCCTTAATGATCTTCCGGAAGGGCGACATGGACAGCCCGAAACCCGCCGCCGGCTTGTCGTCGGCATAGCGGATGTCGAAAGCGAGCCGCCGCTCCACCACGCCAAGATAAAGAATATAGGGCCCCGGCTCCGCGCCGACCGGCTGGAAGGCGTTCTCTTCCAGAAGATCGTAGATCGCGACCTTGCGCTCATGCTCGATGTCCGCCGGCGCGGGGGCGAGCGAGCGCTCGTCCAGCTCCACGCGGATGAGGCGGTCGGTGCGGGTCTCGGCTGGATCGGTCACGGCGGCGGAGGCGGCCTCTTGAGGCGGGATGGCGTCAGGCGACCCTAAAGCCGCCCGGCCCTCCGCGTCACGTGGCGAGTTGCGTTTTGCGGGCGCGGGCTCGCCTTGATATGGAGGCGGCGTTCTAGAGGAAAGCTCCCATGTCCGCGACCGAAACGCTTGACCGCCCGCTCACCCCGACGCTCCACACGGGCGATCTCGCCGACCGCGCGGCGGAATTCCGTGAGAAAGGCCGCGTGCTCCTCGACGGCGTGGTGCCGCCGGAAGTCGCGGCGGGCCTCACCTATCAGGCGCAGGTGGGCGCGAAGAAACCGAAGGGTCCCGCCCTCACCCAGGCGCCGGTGAGCAAGAAATCCACCATCGAGATTTACGGCTTTCTGTGGCCGTCCCTCCTCGGGTTCCACTGGGGTCTCACTCCGGCGATCGAGGCGGCGGCGGGCGTGCGGCTTCTGCCGACCTACTCCTACTTCCGGACCTATCAGCGCGGGGATGTCTGCAAGATCCACATCGACCGGCCCTCCTGCGAGCACTCCTTCTCCCTCACCATCGGCTATTCCGACGACAAGCCGTGGGCGCTCTGCGTCGGCGAAAAGCAGTGGACGGAAGAGGCGATGAAGGCGCATCCGATGACGGACGATTTCGGTGAGGAGGCCTATTCCGGCTTCGCGATGCAGCCGGGCGACGGCGTTCTCTATAAAGGCTGCGAGCGCCGCCACGGCCGCGTCGATCCGAACCCCAACCGCTGGTCCGCCCACCTCTTTCTGCATTGGGTCGATCGCGACGGCCCGAATGCGGAATGGGCGTTCGACAAGCAGCGCGTCTTCACCGACGGCGATTTCGCGTTTCCTGGGTAAGCTGAGCGCTCCGTCGCCGTCCTTCGTGACGCCCGCTTACGCGGGCTCCTCAGGACGAAGATTTATTTCTTACCAGAACTGAACTTCGTCCTGAGGAGCGCGGCGCAGCCGCGCGTCACGAAGGACGGCGACGCGCGCCGAATCAACGAACCGCCCTCAAGCCGGTCGCGCTGAACCCCAATAGTTGTAGCCTGCGATTTTCGGCGTGCTCGGAAGATAGCGCTCTTCCTGATCGTCGAGTTCGAACCCGCCTTCGCGGACAAGCCCCGGGATGTCGCGATTGAGATTGCAGCCGCCGGCGATGGCGCCCCAGACGCCGTTGATGCGGTCCTGCCATTTCGCGACGCCCGCATCGGGCGCTCTGCCGTGCTCGCAATAATAAAGCACGCCATCGCTCTTCAGCACCCGACGCATTTCGCCGAGAGCCTTCAGCGCGTCCGGGATGGTGCAGAGGGTGTAGGTGACGAGAATGCTGTCGACCTCCCCGTCCCCGAGCGGAACCTGCTCGCCCGGCAGGTCAAGCATCTCCACATCAAGGGGGCTCGCCGCCAGCCGCTCCGCCGCGCGCTGGCGCATGCCGTCGGACGGTTCGAGCGCGTAGAGCTTCTTCACCTTCTCCGCGTCGTAGAACGGAAGATTGTGGCCGGATCCGAAGCCGATCTCCAGCACCACGCCCGAGGCGCGAGGCGCGATCTTCGCGCGCTGGCGGCGGATCGGCTTGGTCGAACACGCGAAGCTGACGAGCGCCGGCTCGATATGGCGTTGGTAGAAGCCCATGGCGTCCTCCGGGTTTAGGGCGGAGGATAGGCCGCGGGCAGCGTGAGGTCATCCGCGGCGCGCAGCCCGGCCGTGGCCGGTTCTTTTCCGCCGTCCTTCGTGACGCCGCCTGCGGCGGCTCCTCAGGACGAAGACTGTACGAATTGGAACCGATCTTCGTCCTGAGGAGCCTCGCGCAGCGAGGCGTCACGAAGGACGGCGACAGAGCGCTCAGCTCTTCTTCATCCGAACCCGCACCGACAGCGCGTGCGCCGTCAGCCCTTCGGCGTCGGCGAGGGTCGCGGCGGCGGGGCCGATGGCGCGGAGGCTTTCCTCCGTGCAGCGCACGATGGACGTGCGCTTCATGAAATCGAGCACCGACAGCCCCGAGGCGTAGCGGGCCGCGCGCGCCGTCGGCAGCACGTGGTCGGGCCCGGCGACATAGTCGCCGATCGCCTCCGGCGTCCAGCGGCCGAGGAAGACGGCGCCGGCGTTGCGGATGTTTCCGAGAAGCGCCTCCGGATCGGCGACGGCGAGTTCGAGGTGCTCCGGCGCGATGCGGTCGATGAGCGACGTCGATGCCGCGAGGTCCTTGACGAGAATGATGGCGGAGTTCTCGCGCCACGCCGCGCCTGCAATTTCGGCGCGCGGCGTCGTCTTGAGGATACGGCTGAAGGCCTCGGCAACCGCGTCGGCGAAGGCGGCGTCGTCCGTAATAAGAATGCTTTGGGCCGACGGGTCGTGCTCGGCCTGGCTCATGAGATCGGCGGCGATCCAATCGGGATTGTTCTCGGCATCCGCGACGACGAGGATCTCCGACGGACCGGCGATGGAATCGATCCCCACCCGGCCGAAAACGAGGCGCTTGGCTGCGGCGACATAGGCGTTGCCGGGCCCGACGACGACATCGACGGGCCGGATCGTCTCCGTCCCCCAGGCGAGCGCGGCGACCGCCTGCGCGCCGCCGACGCGGTGAATTTCATCGACGCCTGCAAGGCGGGCGGCGGCGAGAACGAGCGGGTTCGCCTTTCCGTCCGGGGTCGGCGCCGTCATGACCAGGCGCTCGACGCCCGCGACCTTGGCGGGAAGCGCGTTCATGAGAACGCTGGAGGGATAGGACGCGAGGCCGCCGGGCACATAGAGCCCCGCCGCCTCGACGGCGCCCCAGCGCCAGCCGAGCTCGACGCCCGCTTCATCCGTATAGCGCAGGTCTTCCGGCTTCTGGCGCTCGTGATAGGCGACGACGCGGTCCCGCGCCAGTTCGAGGGCGGCGATCTGATCCTTCGGGCAGGCGGCGACGGCGGCGTCGATCTCGGCTTCGGAGACGCGCAGGCCGCCCGCTTCCGCCGGGTCGAACCGGTCGAAGCGTTTCGTGAGGTCCATGAGCGCCGCGTCGCCGCGTTGGCGGACATCGGCGATGATCTCCGATGCGGCGCGGTCGACGTCCTCGGACATTTCGCGTTTCAGCGAGAGGAGGTTCTCGAATGCGACGTCGAAACCGGGGTCGGATGCGTTCAGTCTTCGGGCCATGGTCGAACTCGGGCTCTTGTCGCCGTCCTTCGTGACGCCGCTTCGCGGCTCCTCAGGACGAAGATGGTGCTGGTGACTCTGAATAACGAACGTCGTCCTGAAGAGCCTCGCGCCGCGAGGCGTCACGAAGGACCGACGCAAGAACGAATCTCACCCCTCCGGGTGCTGTGGTTTCGCGCGCGCCGCCCATGGTTCGGTGAGGTCGGCGAGTTTGGCGTTGAGGCACTCGACCTCCAGCGCGATGGCGCCGCCGCCGGAAAGCTCCAGCGTCACCGTGCCCGTCCCGTCCTCCCCCGGCTCGAACTGGACGGCGAGGATGGAGACGACCGCCTCGCCCGCGTCCATGCGCACGGCTTTCGCTTTCACCGAAAGGACATCGTCGAAGTGAACGCCCGCTCGCACGCGGCCGAAGGGGCCGCGCTTGCGGGTCGCGGCGTCCTCCCAGAGGAAGCGGTTGGCGACGAATGCGAAGCGACGCTCGGCGGGCAGGTGCGCGAAGTCGCCGACCTTGGCGACGGCGTCCTGCAGCACGGCAGACATCACCTGCAGATCGTTTTCATCCTCCGCAGCGAGACGAAGCGGTTCGTATGATTTCATGAAGACACCCGTTCGACGAGCGCGCCGCAGGCGGAGAGTTTGTCCTCCAGCCGTTCGAAGCCGCGATCGAGATGGTAGACGCGATTGACGATGGTCTGCCCTTCCGCGCCAAGACCGGCGAGGACGAGACTGACCGAGGCGCGCAGGTCCGTCGCCATGACGGGCGCGCCCTTCAGGCGCTCGACGCCGCGCACGGTGGCTTTGCGTCCGTCTACGGCGATGTTGGCGCCCATGCGCGCCAGCTCCGGCGCGTGCATGAAGCGGTTCTCGAAGATCGTCTCTTCTATGAAGGAGACGCCGTCCGCCGTCGTCATCAGCGCCATGAATTGCGCCTGCAGGTCTGTCGCGAATCCCGGATAGGGCTGGGTGACGATGTCCACGGCGCGGCAGCGATCAACCGTTTTGGAGACGCGCAGGCCTGCGGGCGTTTCCTCAAAGGCGAGGCCCGCCTCCTCGAACGCGCCGACGGCGGCGCCCAGAAGATCGAGCCGCCCGCCTTTGAGCGTGAGCTCCCCGCCAGCGACGCCGACCGCGGCGACGAAGGAGCCCGTCTCAATGCGGTCGGCGACGACGTCGTGGGTCGTTCCCTTCAGCTCCTTCACGCCCCGTATGCGGATGGTCGACGTTCCCGCGCCCTCGATGTCCGCGCCCATGGCGAGAAGGCAGCCCGCGAGATCGGCGATCTCCGGCTCCTGCGCGGCGTTGATGAGGGTGGTCTCCCCGTCGGCGAGACAGGCCGCCATCATCGTGTGCTCCGTCGCGCCGACGGAGACGAACGGGAAGGAAATCCGCGCGCCTTTCAGGCCGTTCGGCGCGGCGGCGATGACGTAGCCGTCCTCCAGCTCGATTTCGGCTCCCAGCGCCGTCAGGGCCTTCAGGTGCAGATCGACCGGGCGCGCGCCGATGGCGCAGCCGCCGGGCAGCGAGACCTTCGCCGCGCCGAAGCGGGCGAGCAGCGGCCCGAGCACGTTGAACGAGGCGCGCATCTTCCGCACGAGATCGTAGGGCGCCGTCGTCGAGGTGATGTCGCCGGCGTCCAGCGTCAGCGCGTTCGGGCCCGACCAGTCGGCCTTCACGCCAAGCTCCTCCAGCAGCCGCACGAGCATGGCGACGTCCGCGAGGCGCGGCGTATTGTTGAGATGAACAGGCTCGCCTGTCAGCAGCGCGGCGGCCATGACTTTCAGCGCCGCGTTCTTCGCGCCGGAAATGTCCACATCGCCATAGAGCGGTCGCCCGCCGATGATCGCCAAACGGTCCATGCCTGTCGTTCCTTAGCTGTCGTCGGGCGCGTCCGCCCCCTCGCCCGTCCCCTGCGCGGCGCGCGCGGCGGCTTTGCGGCGACGAAGGTTCGCGCGGAGGGCTTCTGAGAGGCGCGCTTCGCGGTCCGCGCCTTTTTCCGGTTTGCGCCGGTTTTTCGGGCGGGGCGACGGGCGCTCGTCGGCGTCTGTCATGCCTCGCGAAATGGCCCGCCCCCTCGCGGAGGTCAAGGCGCGCTCAGCACGCGCCGTCGATGGCGGCGATCCATGCGCGGATGAGATCGACGCCCTCTTGGTGCGCGACGGCGCGGCCGAGCTCCGGCATCATCTCGGCGGGGTCTTCGGAGACCATCCGATAGACGAGGATTGAGGCCTCGGGATCGCCGGGCGCGATGTCGTGCTTGCGCCCGCCCGTCCCCTGCGCCGCCGCGATCGGCAGTTTGCAGAGCCCGAAGGCGGGGCCGGTCGGCGTCCCGGCGTCGAGATAAAGGCCAGAGGTGTCCGCGGGGCCGACCGGATTGTGGCAGTGGGCGCAGTTGATATCGAGATAGGCGCGGGCGCGGGCGGCGAGAGGTTCGCTGGCGTCGGCCCAGTCGGCGGCGCGCGGCGCGTCCTCCGGCGCATCGCTCAGAAGCCCGAGGCGCACCCAGCGGGCGAGCTGGTTCTTTTCGCCCTCGGCGTAAGCGAGCGTCCTGTTGAGGTGGCGCGCTTTGGGGCCGATGGGGCGGATCGCCCGCGTCGTGTTGTTCGTCGCGTGGCAGCCGGCGCACTGGTTCCGGTTCGGGACGATATAGGCGAACTCCGTTCGCCCGCCGTCCTCTTCCGCGAAAGCGAGCCGGTAGGCGGCCCCGACGGGCTTCAGAACGGCCTCGGTCTCCTCGGCGTTCCAGACATAGGGTATCGCCTCCCAGCCTGCGGCGCGTCTCACCAGCACCCGCGTTTCCACAAGGCGGACGTCGGCGAGGGAAAGACCGAGATGCGCCGTCCCCTCGTCCGTGACGCGACGAACGGAGCCGTCGTCGTTTTCCGGATAATAGAATGTCTTGGTGATGACGGTTCCGACGGGGAACTCGAACGTCTCGTCCGCCTCGTAGCGGGCCGCGCCCTCGGGCGTCCACACCGTGCGCAGCTTTCCGGCGTAGTCGGAGAAGAGCGGCGTCGCGAGCGCATACGGCTCCACGCCCGCGGCGAGGCGCAGCTCGCCGCCCGCGACGATCAGCTGTCCCCACTCGCTGAGGCTTGCGGGCGTTTCGTCGAGATAGGACGGCGCAGCCTCGCGCGCGCCCTCCCCGCCGCAGGCGGCGAGGACGAGCGCGGCGACGATGGCGCTAGAACGGGAGAGAAACCGCAGGCAGCGGATCATGGGCGCACTCATGCTCTTCGGTCGCGACGCGCGGGTTTGTATAGCCGTTCGGGCCGTCCACGTTGATGAGACCGGCCTCGCCGTTCCGCAGACAGATCTTCAAGGCGTCCGGGAGCACGCCGTCTTCCATCTTCGCGGCGTCGACATAACCGTCCCAGAGAACGTCCGGCAGACGGCCCGTCGGCCCGAACAGAGCGATGCGCAGAGCCTGCAGGTCGACCCCGTCCGGCGACCCGCCGCCGCCTTCGAACTCGTTATCGTGGATGTAGATCGCCTCCGGATACGGGTCGAAGTCGTCGGCCTTATCGAGCTCCTGATACCCGGCGGAGAAGAGGCTGGAGATGATCACGTTCGCGGTCTTGTTGCGCGAGACGCGGTTCTCGAAAATCTCCACCTCGTCATTGGAGTTGACGACGATGCCGGAGCCCGCCGGAATGCTCGCGACCGGCGTTCCTTCGTGTCCGAAGTTTTTCGTGTTGTTCTCGTAGACGTCGTTGTCATAGACGCGGGTGCGATAACCCGGCTGCTGCAGCTGCGGCATGTTGAAGACGAGGATGCCGCCCGTGTTCTCCGTCGCGACATTGCCGTGGACGTCCGCGCCGATGGTGTTCTCGATCTCGATGCCGGCGACATTGCGCTCGGCCCGATTGTTCCGGACAATGACGTTGCGCGACTGCCCGACATAGATGCCGGCGTCCGACGCGCCGATGGCGACGTTCTCTTCCAGCAGCACGTTGGTCGTCTGCACGGGATAGATGCCGTAAGCGCCGTTCTCGGTCTTCGGCCCGCCGGTCCATTCGGTCCGCACCCGGCGGATGATGATGTTCTCGCCTTCATTCACCTTCAGGGCGTCGCCGATGGTGTCCTCGATGGCGAGATCCTCGATGGTGAAATCGCTCGCGGTGACGAGGAGGCCCTCGGCGCCCGCGATCTGCCCCTGAAAGGTGAGGACGGACTTCTCCATCCCCGCGCCGCGGATGGTGACGCCGTCGACCGTCAGCGAGAGCGAACGCTCGAAGGCGAAGACCCCTTCGGGGATCTCGATGACGTCCCCCGGCTTCGCATCCAGCAATTGCAGCTGCAGGGTTTCAGCGTAGCTCGCATCGGCGTTCGAAACGTCGCGCTCGCCGCCGCCCTGCCCACATGCGGCGACAAGCGCCGCCAGCACCAGTAATCTCTTCATCGTCTTCTCCCCGGCCGGGCGTCTTGATGCGCCTCAACCGATGGTCGCCGGGAATGCGGGGAGATGTCCAGCCGTCAGTCCGGAGCGCCGAAAGCGCCGCTGGAGGCGGATGTCGCCAGCAGATCGATGAAGCGCCGCAAGCGCGCCGGCATGTAAGCCCGTGACGGGAAAACGACGAACACGTCATGGGTGTCGCCGGACCACTCCGGCAGAACGCGCATCAACCGACCGCTTTCGAGATCGGCGCTGACGAGAAATTCCGGCAGCAACGCGACCGCATCCATGGCGAGCGCGGCGCGGCGCAGGGCGATGAGGCTATCGAACCGGAGCCGCCCCTCGTTCTGCAGTCGTCGCACCTCCGCATCGCGGCGCAATGTCCAGCGCCGATCCGCATTGCGGGAAAACTCAAGGCGATCAAGCGCGGCGAGATCGTCGGGCGTCGTCGCGCCGAGCGCCGCCGCATAGGCGGGGCGCGCGACCAGGACGAGGTCGGAGGAAAAAATCTTCCGACAGATGAGATCGGGATTTTTCGGGTCCGAGGTGCGGATGGCGCAGTCGAAGCCTTCGGCGATGAGATCGACATAGCGGTCCGTGCTGGCGATCTCGAGGCTGACGGACGGGTTTTCGCGCGCGAACCGGGCGGCGATGTCGGCGAGCGCCGTCTGGCCGAGGAGGTTCGGGGCGGAGACGCGCAGACGCCCCGCCGCTTCGTCGGCTCGACTTTTCAGACGGCCTTCAATGTCCGCCGCGCTTTCGAGCAACGCCTTCGCCGGAGCAAGCAGGGCCTCGCCCTCCTCCGTCAGACGCACGGCGCTGCGCGAGCGATCCAGCAGGCGCGCGTCCAGCGCACGCTCCAGCTCCGCCAGCCGTCGCGAAAGGCTCGATTTCGGCACGCCGGTCCGCCGCGCGGCTTCCGAGAACGAGCCCCAGTCCGCGATGGCGACGAACGCCTCCAGTCCGACGAGATCCATACTGTCCCATTTTCTGCACAGTTCGTGCGATTTATGATCGTATGCTCCGAATTTCGGATGAGTTAGGAGAAGCGTCAACCGCGCAAAAGGAGACGCCCATGCCCCGCCCCATCGCCGTTCGCATGACGGAGTTCAAAGCCGCTCGTCCGGAAGATCGCGCGCAGCTCGCGCGCCTGATCGCGGAAGGCCAATCGATCATCCGCCGCCATGCCGGATGCATCCGCTGCGAAGTTCTGCTCGACGACGCCGATCCGACCTTGGTCATGGGCCTGGAGCTCTGGCGCGATCATCAGGACCGCGCCGAAGCGGGCGCCGCCATTCCGGGCGCTCTCGTCCAGTCCGCTCTCGCCATCATGAGCGCGGATCCCGTGAGCCGCAGCCTGGCGATCCCGCCAGAGTTCAATGCGCGCGACTGAAGACACGCCGCGCGGGCGGGCGTAGCCTCCCGCCATAAAAAACTCCGCTGTCATCATCGGCGCCGGCGACGCGACCGGCGGCGCCATCGCCCGGCGCATCGCCTGCGAAGGCATGCCCGTCGCCGTCGTCCGCCGCAGCGCCGAGGCGCTGGAGCCCCTCGCCGACGAGATCGAGGCGACCGGCGGCGAGGTGCTCGCCATCGGCGCCGATGCGCGGGTGGAGACGGATGTCGTCTCCGTCTTCGATCGTGCGGAAGCCGAGCTTGGTCCCGTCGATCTCGCCGTCTTCAATATCGGCGCGAACGTGCGGTTCCCCTTCGAGGAGATCGAGGAGCGCAAGTTCCGCAAGGTGTGGGAGCTCGCCGCCTACGCCGGTTTCCTCACCGCCCGCGAAGCGGCCCGGCGCATGACGCCGCGCGGGCGCGGGACGATCCTCCTCACCGGCGCCTCGGCCTCCATGAAGGGGTTTTCCGGCGGCGCGGCGTTCGCCTCGGCGAAATTCGCCCTCCGCGGCATGGCGCAGGCGGCCGCCCGCGAACTGGGCCCCAAGGGAATTCACGTCGCCCACATCGTCATCGACGGCGCCATCGACACGGCGTTCATCCGCGAGAACTTTCCCGAGATGTACGCGAAGAAAGCCGCGGGCGGCGTCCTCAACCCGGACCACATCGCGGACGAATACTGGCGGCTCTACCGCCAGCCGCGGGACGCCTGGACCCACGAGCTTGATCTCAGACCGTGGTCGGAAGCGTTCCGAGGCTGATCGGATCGCACGCGCCCTGCGCACCAGCCGGCCCCGCAACCGATGAGGCAGTGGCGAGCCTTACGGTTAACTTGCGCGCATCGATAAATGCTGATCTCATTTAAGAAAATTTGGGGGTCCCAGTATGATCAGAAAGTTCTTCGCGCTCGCGGTTTCGGCCGCGGCTTCCTGCGGTGCGGCGCTCGCCGGTCCGTTCTCCATCGACTTCATCACCGCGCCGAGCGCGACGTCGACCCAGTTCTGGGACATCAACGACGCCGGCACGGTCGTCGGAAACACCGACACGGATGCGTTCACCTACGCCGGGGGATCGTTCACGACGCTCACGGGTCCAGCGGGCGCATCCGGCATGTCTGCGCTCGGCATCAGCGACGCCGGCACGGTGGTCGGCTCGTACGCGGACGCCGGCACGGGCACGACGCGCGGTTATATCTACGACGGCTCCACTTACGAGACCTTCGACATCCCCGGCGCGGATGAAACGCGCCTGCGCGGCATCTCGCCGGACGGCAATATCGTCACCGGCTACTATACGGACGCGAGCAACCTGGCGCAGGGCTTCATCCTTGATCGGACGACCAATGTCGTGACCCTCATCGGCGCGGGCGGGCTCGTCACCAATCCGGGTGAAGCATTCACCATCGTGCAGGGCGTCAATTCGTCCGGCGTCGTCGTCGGCAGCGATCTCATCGTCACGCCGACCTTCGCCCTCGATCGTCCGGCCTTCACCTTCGATATCGGGACGAGCACGCGGGTGGACTTCAACCTGCCGGGCGCGCTGCGGACCGCCGGTCGCGGGATCAACGATTTCGGCTCCATCGCCGGCTGGTTCATCGACGGGTCCGGCAAGACGATGGGGTACGCCGGCTATCCGGGGTCCACGACGACCTTCGATCTTATCGCCAGCGGCTCGACCTTCGTTCAGGGCAACAACAACGCCGAAACGGTCGTCGGCTTCATTCAGGACGAACAGGGCGTTCTGACGGCGTTCATCGGCACGAAGACGGTCAGCGAGCCGGCGGGCCTCATGGTCATCGGCGTCTTCGCCATCGCCCTCGGCGGCCTCGCCCGTCGCCGCGCCTGAGCGTTTAAGAACGCTCGCCAAACGGACGAAATAGTAGAGGGCGCCGCTGGCGGGCGGGAACTATCTCCCGCCGACGGCGCCCTCACCTCCCCCGAGTTCTCCCCCGTTTTCGACGGCGAAACCGCGCCCCCGAACTTGTTTACCGGCCCCTGCGCCGCGCCGCGCCGGCGATTCCCGCCGCGCCGACCGCCAGGAACCAGATGGACGCCGGAACCGGCGTCTCGACCGGCGGCTCCGGATCCGGATCGCCGCCATCGGATTTCGCGAAGGCGAGCCCCGTCAGATTGAGCGACCCGTCGCCGAGCACCAGCGTGTTGATGACCGCCCCCGTGGTCGGGTCGATCGTGATGAGTTCATCGGTGAAGCCGGTCGTCACCATGTACAGAACATCGTTGTCGCCGAAGACGAGCGCGCTCTCGAAGGAGGCCGAGTAGGCGCCCGTCGAGATGACGCTCACGCCGAGCACCGGATCCACGGTCAGGAACGACTGGGTCAGCGTGTCGTAGCTGTAGATGACGTCGTTGGAGTCGATCGCGATCTCGATGAGCCCGATGAAGCCGCCCGAAGGCCCCGGCGCTCCGACGGAGATGACCGTCGTATACTCGCCCGTAACCGGATCGATGGTCGCAAGATCATCGATCGACTGACCGAGATTGCCGAACAGCGTTCCGTCCGAGGCGAACTCCAGCCCGACGAACCCGAACGATTCGCCAGAGCCCGCCGGCGTCGAAGCGACGCTGTTCAACGTCGCGCCGGTCGTCCCGTCGAATGTGACGATGGAGCCTTCCGGCCCGAACGGATTGTTGTTTGAGGCGATGAAATTTCCCGCCCCATCGAGCGCGAGACCGGAATAGTTCCCGCTCGCAAGGCTCGCATGGACGCTGGTCGCCCCGGTCGTCGGGTCGATGGTGATGATCTGATCGCCCTGATTGTCGATCGCATAGAGGACGCCGGCCTGCGCGCCGCCCGCTAGAAAAGTCGAGGCCGCAAGCCCCGCCGCAAATACGTTCAGCTTCATGTCACGCCCCCGATTGGAACCGTTCGCGAATGGCGCCCTGCCCGCCCCGAGCGCGGGGTCAGGTCGAGAGCGCCCATCCGCAACACAGCGCCCTCATTCATAAATTCGTAAGAACTCGGGAAACCGGGTCAGGGGCCTTCAGTTTTTTTTCGCCAGCGGTCCGCTAAGCTCGCGCGACGAGCGCGTTGCAACGAGTGAAGAGCCCCTGAACGCCCTGTTATGCTTGAGTTTCAGTCCCTTCTGGCGCGATGGGAAGCCGGCGACCCGGCGGCGCGAGACCAGCTCATCTCCGTCATCCATGACGAGGTGAACGTCATCGCTTCGGCCGTTCTGCGCCGGAATGCGGGGCCCGCCTCCATGGTGACGGACGATCTCGTCAACGAGGCGTTCCTGAAACTCATTCAGTCGGAAACGGTCTCCGTCACCAGCCGGGCGCACCTTCTCGCCCTCTGCGCGCGCATCATGCGCTTCATCCTGATCGACCGGCTGCGCGAGAAAGGCGCCGCGAAACGACATGGCGACGCGGTCACCTTGATGACCAATGACGGCGCAGGCGACCCTGATGTCGAAGCGCGCGCGCTCAACGCCGCCCTTCTCCGCCTGCAGGCGATATCGCCGGACCGGGCGCGGATCGTGGAGATGCGCTATTTCGGCGGCATGACCCTTGAAGAGATCGCAGAGGTGACCGGCGTCTCCGAGGCGACGGTCAAACGATCCTGGCGCGTCACCCGCGCCTGGCTGAAGGAGGCGATCCTTGGCGACTTCGCCTGACGACGCGTTTGAAGCGAAGGCCCTCGCCATCGCCGAAGACGCGCTGGACCATCCGCTGGCGGAGCGGGCGGACTTCATCATCGCCGCGTCGGCGGGCGACCGCGCGCTGCGCGACCGCGCCATGGATCTCGCCCGCTACGCCGCCGAAGACGAAGACGCCCTTCTCATGACCGGCGGCGGCGCGGCCGTCATCGCCGACGAGGACCGCCCGGAAACCATCGGCGCTTATCGCATCGAACGCGAGATCGGGCGCGGCGGCATGGGCGTCGTCTATCTCGGCGAGCGCATGAACGCCGATTTCGAACACCGCGCCGCCATCAAACTCGTCGGCGGACGCAGCGGCGACGCCGCGGCGCTGGAGCGCCTGCGCTCCGAACGTCGCCTGCTCGCGCGCCTCAAACATCCGCACATCGCGCATTTCTACGATGGCGGCGAAACCGAGCGCGGCGACCCGTACCTCGCCATGGAATACGTGGAAGGCCGCACGCTGACGGATGTGTTACGGGAGAGCTCCGCGAGCCTTACCGAACGCCTGCGCCTCTTTCAGCAGGTCTGCGCCGCGGTCGCTTACGCCCACAGCAACCTCGTCATCCACCGTGATCTGTCGACCTCGAACATCCTCGTCACGCACGAAGGCGAAGCGAAAGTCATTGATTTCGGCGTCTCCTACGCCATCGGCGAAGCGGATGACGATGCGAAGTCAAGCAAAGCGGCGACGCGCGGCTTCCTCGCGCCGGAACGCGCCCGCGGCGAACCCGCGACGACCCTCTCGGACGTCTACTCCCTCGGCGTGCTCCTGGAGCGGATGATCGACCGCGCCGATGCGCCTCGGAAAGGCGATCTCGCCGCCATCGCCCGCAAAGCGCAGAGCGACGCGCCGACCGAGCGCTATCAGGGCGCGAGCGAGCTCAGCGCCGAGATCGACCGTTATCGCGCAGGCGGCTCCATCGACGCGCTCTCGGATGATTGGCGCCATCGCGCGCTGCGCTTCGGGCAACGCCGCAAATTCGCCGTCGCCGCCGCCGCCGCGGCCTTCCTTGGCGTGCTTGCGGCGGCCGTGACGGTGAGCATTCTCTACGTGAAGGTCGACGCCGCGGAAGCGCGCGCCGTCAAACGCTTTGAAGACGTCCGCACGCTCGCCAAAACGCTGATGTTCGAACTGCACGACGACATCGCGGGCGTACCCGGATCGATCAAGGCGCGCGAACGTCTCGCCGCGACGGCGCAGTCCTATCTTGATGCTCTCGCCGTCGGCGACGACGCGCCGTTCGACGTGCGTCTCGAAACCGCCATCGGCTTCCGACGGCTGGCGGAGATCGTCGGCGTGCCGAGCGGGATCAATCTCGGACGACGCGACGACGCCGGCGACTTGCTGGCGCGGTCTCTCGATGGGCTGGACGCGCTGCGGGCGGAGCGCCCGCGCGATCCGGATGTCTTACGCGCTTATGCGCGCACCGCTTATGAGTACGTGATCTACGAATGGATCGCATCCGATGATTCCCTCGCGACCATCGCCAAGGCCGAGATCGGACGCGCGGCCTATGACGCGCTCTCGGCTGTCGAGCCCCTCAGCATCGAGGACGAGATCGTCTATCTCGACATGATGTCCCTGCAGGCGAGCGCCTATGTCTGGGAGGACCGCAGCGCGGAAGGACTGCCCATACTGCGCGCCGCCATAGCACGATGCGACGGCGTTCAGAGGGAGTATCCGGGATCAGACGACATCGCCGCCGCCTGCGCCCGGCTGTCGGTGGACTATGGCGACGGCCTCGCGCGCGAAAGCGACTTCGCCGGCGGCGAGTACGAAGAGGCGGTCAGCGCCATCGACGCCGGGCTTGCGATCCAGCGCCGCCTAGCCGCCGCCGCGCCGGACGACCTCGATCGCGAACGCACCGTCGCGGTCAGCCTCTGGAAACGGTCGAGCGTCCTCTACGGGATCGACCGAAATCTGGAAGCGATCAAGGACCTGGAAGAATCCGAAGCCGTCTTCCGGAAATTCTACGCGCTCGATCCCGATGACTACGGATCATTGCGCAGCATCTCGATCCTGACCCTGCAGCGCGCGCGATCGCTCTCCGGCCTCGAACGCCATGACGAAGCAGTCGCCGTCTCCGCCGAAAGCCTCGCCATCAGACGACAGCTTGCAGACGGTCAACCGGACGATCAGGCCTTCGCCGACGAGGTCGCCGAGACGCAGGTGACCTTCGCCGAGATCCTTCTCGCCGCAGGCGAAGACCAGCGCGCGTGTTCCGAACTCGCCGAAGGACTGTCGCGCTGGAACGCCTCGCGCGAGGCAGGGACGCTCTCCACCTACGAAGAAGATCTGATCCCGGATGAAGGCGACCCGCTCCTCGCGGCGTGCCCGAACGCGCTGCGCTAGGCTTCAGCTAAACGGGAACGTCCGACGCGGGCGAGGTTCCGGGCGGGCGATGGAGCGACGCCGCGGAGGGACGCAGCGCGCTTGATCGACGACACTTACGCGGCCTGACCGGCGGCAAGAGCGTGAACCGCAGAAGCGTTCAGGAGATTGCCGCCGATCGCCCAGTCGCCGCCTTTGACTTCGTTGATGCGGACCCAGGTGACGTTGCGCATGGCTTCGCCTTCAACGGCGAGCATGGCGTCGGTGACTTTCTCGATCATGTCCTGCTTCTGAGCGCGGGTGAACACGTCTTCAATGACATCGATGGTGACGAGCGGCATGGGGTTCTTCCTTTTAATGATTGACCGCCGGACCATTCCAGCGGCGATGAGCGGAAGGTACGGGCCCGCGCGCCGCGATGCTTGAAGGCGATCTGGAGAAGTTCTGCAGAAATTCCGGATTCCGCTATAAAACAGCGATGATCTACGCGTTCGACGACTTTGAACTCGATACAGCGCGCATGGAGCTGCGCCGGGCTGGCGGCGTTGTCGCGGTCGAGCCGCAGGTCTTCGCGCTTATCCTTCTGCTCCTCGAAAATCGGGACCGGCTGGTCCCGAAGGACGAGGTGATCGAAAAAATCTGGGACGGTCGGATCATCTCCGACGCGGCGCTTTCCAGCCGCGTGAAGTCGGCGCGACAGGCGCTCGGCGACGACGGCAAGTCCCAGAAGTTCATTCGCACCCTGCATGGGCAAGGCTTCCGTTTCGTGGCGCAGGCGCAGCTGCGCAACGAACGGATCGTCATTCACGAGCCCGAAAAGCCCCCGGTCGCCAGCGCGGAAGCCGGCAGACCGTCCATCGCCGTTCTGCCTTTCCGGTTGATCGGCGCGGCGGGGCCGCATGCAATCGTCGCCGACGCCCTGCCCATCGATCTGATAACGGCGCTTTCGCGCCTGCGCTGGCTGTTCGTCATCGCCCGCGCCTCTTCGTTCCGGTTTCGCGGAAACGATGTGGATCTGGACAACGTCAGAAAAAGCCTCGGCGTTCGATATTGCCTCAGCGGGTCTGTCGAAGTCGTCGGGGACCGCATCACCGTCGCCGCCGAACTCGCCGATACGGCGAGCGGCGCCGCGCTCTGGGGCGAACGCTTTCCCGCTCGCGTAGATGACGTTCATGAAATCCGTGACAGGATCATTTCCAGCATCATCGGGGCGCTGGAGCTGCATATTCCCGCTCATGAAGCGATGGCGGCGCGCCTGAAGCCGCTTGACCAGCTTGACGCGTGGTCGGCCTATCATCTCGGGCTGCAGCATTTTAATCGCTTCAATCAGCGCGACAACGCCGCCGCCGCGGGGATGTTCGAATTGGCGATCGAGCGCGCGCCGGATTTCGCGCGCGCACACGCAGCGTTGTCTTCGGCGCATTTTCAGAACGCCTTTCTGAAATATTCGAACGCGCCAACCGACGCGCCTCGCGCCGCGCGGGCGGCGGCGGAACGAAGCGTCGAACTGGATCCGCTCGATCCGTTTGCAAATTTCGCTCTGGGTCGCGTTCATTGGGTCGAGGACAATGTCGTCGGCGGCCATGCATGGCTGGATCGATCTGTCAGTCTGTGCCCAAACTATGCGCAGGGCATTTACGCGCGCGGATGGACGGAGTCCATCGCCGGGCTCGAAGGCGACGGACTCGACGGAATGGACCACGCGCTGGCGCTGAGCCCGCTTGATCCTTTCCGGTATGCGATGCTCGGCGTCAAATCGTTCATCTATATACAGAACGATGACTTCGCGTCCGGCGCGTCGTTCGCCGACGAAGCGGCGCGAAGCCCGGGCGCACATGTACTGATCGCCGCCATCGCCGCAGCGGCGCAGAAATTGAACGGCGATGAAGACAAGGCTTTGCGGTGGGCTCAGCTCATCCGGGAGCGCCGACCAGACCTGTCCCGTGCGGATTTCTTTCGCGCGTTCCCGTTCAGCGACCCCATCGCGCGCGATCGTCTCGACACGGCGCTTTCATCGCTCGGCTTCTAGGCGTCAGAAACGTACGGCCTTGGTCGCCAGACCGGAAAATGGTGCTGCCGGAGAGATTTGAACTCTCGACCTCTCCCTTACCAAGGGAGTGCTCTACCCCTGAGCTACGGCAGCGCGCCCGATCCATCGCGAACCGCGAGATCGGAAAGCCTGCGTTTATGGAGCGCGGCCCCGCCAGTCAAGGCGATAGCTAGTCCTCGCGCCGCTCCACGACCGAAACCGTGACCGCCGCGATATCGACGGCGACGAACGGCTTGAGGCCGACAAAGTCGCCCGCGTCCGACGTCCCAGCGGGAACGGGCCAGTAGAGCTCGTACACCGCGTACTGGTCGGTCAGGGTGAACGTCTTCCAGCCCGAAGTGCCGGCTTCGTTTGTCGAATAAACAAGGCCGAGGCTCGCGGGCGATCCGGCCGAGCGGGCGAGCGCGCGGACAACGACCGCCTTGCCGCCCGCGGCGTCCTCCAGGGCGTCGGGCATGCGGATCGCGACGCCGCCGGTAAGGCCGCGGGAGGTCGCGTCGGTCGGGACGCCGGAGAGGGCGACGGCGGGGAACGGGGATCCTTCCGCCGGCGCGATGCGGGCGCCTTCGGGTCGGATAAGTTTCGTCGCGCCCTCGGCGTCTAGGACGAGGAGGAAGTCCGCCTCGCCAAGGTCGAAGTCCGCGATGGAGGGCGCGGGCGGCGCGGCGGGCTCGCTAGCGGACACTTTATCCGACGGCGCGGACGCGGGCTCCGGCTCGCCGCCGCAGGCGGCGACAACGAGCGCGGCGGCGATGAAAATGGGTGCGGTGCGGCGCATGGCTGGCTCCCCTTTGAACAATTATCCCCGCCCTTCGAGACCGGTGAAACCGAGTAACTCAGGCGATTCGATGGCGTCTCAGGCCGGCTTGTCGCGCTTCGGCGGTCCGCGCACGACCGCGGGCGCGGGGTCTCCCGCCGCCTCCGGCGCCGCATTATCCTCGGCGGTCGGCTCTGACGTTTCGCGCTCGGACGCAGGTTCCGGCGTCGGCGCGGCGACGATCCGCGGCGCGTCGACGGGCTCGGCGACGACGACGGTCTCGCCGCTCGGCAGGAGCGAAATCGCCAGAAACGGCGCGGCGATGAGGGCGAGGAGTAGCGCCGCCACCGGCCAGAACCGACGCTTCGGCGCGGCGGCGACAACCGCCGGCGCAAAGCCCGAACGGGTCTCCGGCGAAAGCGCGACATCGCACTCGATCCCGCCGGCCGCCTCCTCCAACCCCGCCTCGCGCAGTACGTCCTCAACCGCTTTCGGGGCGTAGACCCGCGCAAAGGCCTCATAGACGTCCGCCCGCCCGCCGAAGATATCCGACAGGGCTGAAAGGCTCGCCGCGCGGACATCGACAACGCCCGCAACGTCGGTCAGCTCGGTCTCGAACAGGATGCTGGCTAGGGCGTGCTCCAGCGGTCGACCGCCGGGAGTCGGCGTCGGCGAGGACTGGCGCAGAAGATACTTATCCCCGGAATAGACATGCCCGATGAGCCGCCCCCGCAGGGCGCCGCCGAACTCCCGCCGGAAGCGGCGGGCGATCTCGTCGGGCTCCGGCCCCGTGAGGCGGCGGACGACATCCTCCGCCTCGGGGCTGAGGGCGATGACGCGCAGTCGAAAGCTCATTGGGAACAGTTTCCCCGGTCGCGAACAAGGCGGACCATACCCCTGTTCGGGACCGAAACCAGATGCGCGCGCGAGAAGCGGCGCCCGCGCTTTTCGGCGCGCCCGCGGGCGCCTCAGAGCATCATTTTCTCGATCGGCAGAACGAGGATCGCGCTCGCCCCCGCGGCCTTCAGTTTCTCCAGCGTCGGCCAGAACACCCGCTCCGAACAGACCGCGTGGACGGCCACCTTGTCGGTTTCGCCCGCGAGCTCCAGCACCGTCGGCGCGTCGGCCCCCGGTAGAAGCTCCGTGATCGCATCAAGCGCCGAACGCGGCGCGTTCATCATCACGTACTTCGCATCGCGCGACTGGATGACGCCGTTGATCCGCATCAGGAGCGAGGCGAACGTCTCCGCCGCCCGCCCCTCGAACGGCGCGGGGCGCCGGATGAGCACCGCCTCGCTCTCGAAAACGGTCTCGACCGGTTTCAGCCCGTTCGCGTCCAGGGTCGCGCCGGTGGAGACGATATCGCACACGGCGTCCGCGAACCCCATCCGCGGCGCGACCTCGACCGCGCCCTGCATCTCGACGATCCGGGCGCCGACGCCCTGACGTTCAAAAAAGTCGCCCAATATGCCGGGATAGGACGTCGCGACGCGCAGGCCGTCGAGATCCTTCGCTCCGCCGTATTCGAATGATTTTTCGACCGCCAGCATCAGTCGGCAGCGGGAGAAACCGAGCTTCAGCTCCACTTGCGCCGCCTCGTGATGGTCGCTCAGATCCACTTCGCGCATGACGTTTTCGCCGACGACGCCGATATCGCAGACCCCGTCCCCGACAAGGCCCGGTATGTCGTCATCGCGCACGAAGAGAACGTCGATGGGAAGCTCCGTCACCGTTGCGAAGAGCTTGTCGCGCCCGCGCGCCATCGTCAGCCCGCAGCGCTTCAGGAGGTCCTGCGTGCCGTCCGCGAGGCGTCCGGACTTCTGGATGGCGAGGCGAAGACGGGGAGATTGGGTCATGAGTTCAGTCTTTCGTTTCATTCTTCTCTCCCCGTTGGGGAGAAGGGCTTTCGCCCGACACTTTCCTCAGCATACACGCGTACCCTTGATGCGGCTCATCTCGCAGGAAACGCGCGACACGGACGACCGTCGCTGTCGAGGCGCCGACCTCCTCCGCGATCGCCCGATAGGACGCCCCGTCCGCGAGCCGCCGGGCGATGCGCCAGCGCTCCGCGAAAGCCCGCAGCTCCGCCGGCGTGCAGAGATCGCGCAGGAAAGCCGCCGCCTCCGGCGCGCTTTCAAGGCGGCGGAACGCGTCGAACAGCGCGGCGAGATCGCTCTCGCCGGTCTCCACCTCAATGCGCGGCGCTGTTCCAAGGGTGGCGTCTTTGCTCGGTTCCATGGTGCTGTATTATCGTGTTAAAACGATTTAGCAAGCGGTTTATCGCGCCTGAGGGTCGGTTTGTCGCGCGAACCGGCGCAAGACTTGGCTCCCGCTTGCGGACGCGGGAAGGTCCGCGTGTCGAATTCCAAGAACCTGCGCGGCCGATGAACGGTCGCCCATTCAGTAGATGAGGACATCCATGACCCGAGCTCTGCTCGCGAGCGCCGCCTCGCTCGCCCTCCTCGCCGCCTGCGGCGAAAACGCGACCGTCGTCACCAACACGACCTCCGCCACGACGTCCGCGGCGAAAACCGAAACCGCGACGCCGGAGCTCGGCGATTTCGGCGTCGACCTCACCGCGCGCGATCTGTCCGTGAAGCCCGGCGATGACTTCAATCTTTATGCGAACGGGACGTGGATCAAGGAGACGGTGATCCCCTCCGACCGCTCCCGCTGGGGCGCCTTCGACGTCCTGCGCGAACGCTCCACCGAACGTGTACGGATCATCATTGAAGACCTCGCCGCCATGGAGGCGGCCGCCGGAACCGACGAGCAGAAGATCGGCGATCTCTACAACTCGTTCATGGATGAAGCGGCGCTTGAAGCCCTCGGCATCGCGCCGATCGAGGCGGACCTCGCCGAAATCGCCAGCGCTGAAACGCCGGAAGACATCGCGCGGCTGATGACGCGCGCCGATCTCGGGACCGGTTCGATCTTCGGCGGCGGGGCCGGCGTCGACCAGAAGAACCCGGGCTTCCATACGTTCTATGTGTCGCAGTCGGGTCTCGGCCTTCCGGATCGGGATTATTACCTGAGCGATGATGAGAAATTCGTCGCGTATCGCGCGAAGTACGTCGAGTACCTGACGACCATCATGGGCCTCGCGGGCGTCGCCGAGGCGGAAGCGAAAGCGCAGAGCGTTCTCGCCATTGAAACGCAGATGGCGGAGATCCACTGGCCGCGCGCGAAGAGCCGCAACCGCGACCTTACCTACAATCCCTACACCCCGCAGGCCCTTGTCGAGTACGCGCCCGGTTTCCCGTGGGCCGCGGCGTTTGATGAAATCGGCGCGCCGGATCAGGAGAAGTTCGTTCTTCGCCAGAACGACGCCATTCAGGGCCTCGCGGCGCTGTTCGCCGAGACGGATATCGAAACGTGGAAAGACTATCTCACCGCGTCCTATCTGCGCTCCAACGCCAACTATCTCACCAAGGCGTTCGACGACGCGGACTTCGAGTTCTATTCCAAAACCCTGCGCGGCCAGCCGGAGCAGCAGGACCGCTGGAAGCGCGCCTCCAACCTCGTTTCCGGGCGCCTCGGCGAGGCCGTCGGCAAGGTCTACGTGAAACGCTACTTCCCGCCCTCCTCCAAAGCGCAGATGGAGGAGCTGGTCGGCAACCTCGTCGAAGCCTATCGCGTGCGGATCACCAATCTCGACTGGATGACCGACGAAACGAAAGCCCAGGCCCTCGACAAACTGTCGAAGTTCACGCCGAAAATCGGCTATCCGGAGAAATGGGAGGACTATTCCGCCCTCGCCATTTCCGGCGACGATCTTTTCGGCAACATCAAACGCGCCCGCGCATGGGCGCGCGCCGAGAACATCAAGCAGCTGGACGAGCCGGTGGACCCGACCGAATGGGGCATGACCCCGCAGACGGTGAACGCCTATTATTCGCCGACCCGGAACGAAATCGTCTTCCCCGCCGCCATCCTTCAACCGCCCTTCTTCGACCCCGCGGCGGACCCGGCGGTGAACTACGCCGCCATTGGCGGCGTCATCGGCCACGAAATCGGCCACGGTTTCGACGATCAGGGCCGCAAGTCCGATGGCGACGGAAACCTGCGCGACTGGTGGACGGCGGAAGACGCCGGCGCCTTCGAGACGAAGGCCGACACCCTTGTCGCGCAGTACGACGCCTTCGAGCCGATCCCCGGCAAGTTCGTCAACGGACGGCTGACCCTCGGCGAGAATATCGGCGATCTCGGCGGCCTCTCCGTCGCCTACCACGCCTACAAGCTGTCGCTCGGCGGCGAAGAAGCGCCCGTGCTCGACGACGTCACTGGAGACCAGCGCTTCTTCCTCGGCTGGGCGCAGGTCTGGCGCGGCAAGCGGCGCGAAGAATCGCTCCTGCAGCAGCTCGTCTCCGACTCCCACTCCCCGGGCCAGTACCGCATCAACGGCGTCGTCCGGAACATCGACGCCTGGTACGACGCCTTCGAGGTGAGCGAAGACGACGCGCTTTATCTGGCCCCGGAAGATCGGGTCCGCATCTGGTAAGATCCCCCTAAAGAAGCCCCTCTCCCTACGGGAGAGGGGTTGGGGTGAGGGGGAACGATCTCCCATCAAGAGATGTATTCAGCAGTTTAGTCCGGCTCCCCGCGGCTTGACCGCGGGGCCCATGGCGCCAAACGCGCCGGCTTGAGGGCAGCGAAGTCGGACTCCGACGCTCGCCGCACGCTCGCAATCCAAATTCATCCTGTTGCTGAACGCACCATGGATCCCGCGGTCAAGCCGCGGGAAGTCGAGTTCGGGCATGGCCCCTCTCCCTTCGAGAGGAGCGCTGACGCTCACCCCAGCGCCGCCAGGCGCTCCAGCGCCTCGCCCAGCTTCTCTTTCGCGCCTTCGTGCTCCGTACGCCGCGTTTTCTGCTCCTCGACCACGGCGGCCGGCGCCTTGGCGACGAAGCTTTCATTGCCAAGCTTCTTGTCGATTTTCTCGATCTCGGCGACCGCCTTGGCGATCTCCTTCTCGATGCGCGCCTTTTCCGCCGCGACGTCGATGACGCCGGCGAGCGGTAGCGCGATGGTCGCCTCGTCGTGGACCATCTGCGCGGAACCCGCGGCGGGTTCGGCCGCCAGCTCGACGCCCTCAAAACGCCCGAGCCATTTCAGAAGCGGCGCGTGGCGCTCAAGACGCGCGGCGCTCTCCGCGGAGGCACCGATCATCTGCAGCGGGATCTTTGCGCCAGGCGGGACGTTCATCTCCACCCGGAGGGAGCGGACATCGGTGATGAGGCGGATCGCCCAGTCGATCTCCTCCGCGGCGGCGGGGTTCTTCAGCCCTTCAAGCTGCGGCCAGCGCTGCTGCATGACGAACCCATCGCGCGCCCGTAGAGCGCCCCAGAGCTCTTCCGTGATGAACGGCGTGAACGGATGCAGCATGATGAGGATGCGGTCGAGAACCCACGCCGTCGTCGCGCGGGTTTCGGCTTTCGCGGCCTCGTCCTCGCCCTGAAGGACGGGCTTGGCGAGCTCCAGATGCCAGTCGCAGAAGACGTTCCACACGAACCGATAAACCGCCGCCGCCGCGTCGTTGAAGCGGAAGCCGTCGATATCGCGCTCCACCGCCTCGGCGCAGACCGCCGCCTCGTGCAGGATCCACTGGTTGAGCGGGCTTTTCACGGTCGCCGGGTCGAAATCGTCCCCGTACGCGCATTCGTTCATCTGGCAGAAGCGCGCGGCGTTCCAGAGCTTGGTGCCGAAATTGCGGTAGCCCTCGACGCGCTGCTCCGACAGGCGAATATCGCGCCCCTGCGCCGCCATGGCGGTGAGGAAGAAGCGCAGCGCATCGGCGCCGTACTTTTCCACAAGGTCCAGCGGGTCGACGACATTGCCCTTGGACTTCGACATCTTCTGTCCGTGCTCGTCGCGGACAAGCGCGTGGATATAGACCGTGTGGAACGGGACCTCCTTCATGAAGTGAAGCCCCGCCATCATCATCCGCGCCACCCAGAAGAAGATGATGTCGAACCCGGTGACGAGCACGTCCGTTTTGTAGAAGCGCTTCAGCTCAGGCGTTTCCTGCGGCCAGCCCAGCGTCGAGAACGGCCAGAGCTGGGAGGAGAACCAGGTGTCGAGAACGTCCGGGTCGCGCACTAGCACGACTTCAGAGAGCATCGCCGTATCGCCGTCCTGTTTTCCGAAAACGACGCCGTCACGGAGATGCTCATTCGCCAGCGTGACCTTAAGGTCATGGCCGTAGTGATCTTTGGCCTTCTCAATGATCTCCGCTTCTTTATCTCCGACGAAATGGGCGCCGTCCGGGCCGAACCAGGCCGGGATCTGGTGGCCCCACCAGAGCTGGCGGGAAATGCACCAGGGCTCGATGTTCCGCATCCACTGGAAATAGGTCTTCGACCAATTTTCCGGGACGAACTTGGTCGTCCCCTCCTCCACCGCGGCGATGGCGGGTTTGGCGAGGGTTTCAGCGTCTACGAACCACTGGTCTTTCAGGCGCGGCTCGACGACGACGCCGGAGCGGTCGCCGAAGGGCTGCTGGATCACTTTATCCTCGACGTGCTCGAGGAGCCCCAGCGCATCGATATCGGCGACGACATGCTTCCTCGCCTCGAAGCGGTCCATCCCTTTGTATTTCTCCGGGATCGGCCCCGCCATGCGCCCGGCGTCGTCCATGATGTCGTACATGGGCAAGTCGTGACGTTTGGCGACCTGGAAATCGTTGAAATCGTGGGCGCCGGTGATCTTCACCGCGCCGGAGCCGAACTCCGGGTCCGGATGTTCGTCGGCGATGATGGGGATATAGCGGTCCGCGAGCGGAAGGAGGACGCGCTTGCCGACGATAGGGGCGTAACGCACATCGCTCGGGTGCACCGCGACGGCGCCGTCGCCGAGCATCGTCTCAGGCCGCGTCGTCGCAATGGCGATGTAATCGCGCTCCTCCCACTCGGTGGGATTGCCTTCCTCATCATGGGCGATGGGAAATTTGTACGTCTCGCCGTTCTCCAGCGGGTATTTGAAGTGCCAGAAGTGGCCCTGAACCTCCGTGTTCTCCACTTCCAAGTCGGAGATCGCCGTCTGGAACTTCGGGTCCCAGTTCACGAGCCGCTTGTCGCGGTAGATGAGGCCCTCTTTATAAAGAGCGATAAACACCTTCTGGACGGCTTCGGACAGCCCCTCGTCCAGGGTGAACCGCTCCCGCGACCAGTCGCAGGAGGCGCCGAGGCGCTTCAGCTGGTTGAGAATCGCCCCGCCCGACTGCGCCTTCCACTCCCAGACTTTCTCAACGAACGCCTCGCGCCCCATCTCCTGTCGCGTCGGCGACTGGGTCTCGGCGAGCTGGCGCTCGACGACCATCTGCGTCGCGATGCCGGCATGGTCCGTACCCGGCTGCCAGAGGACGGATTTCCCGCGCATGCGCTCGAACCGGCAGAGCACGTCCTGTAGGGTGTTGTTGAGGGCGTGGCCCATATGCAGGTTGCCGGTGACGTTCGGCGGCGGAATGACGATGCAATAGGGGTCCGCGTCCGGATCGGCGGCGGGCTGGAAGCACCCGGCCTCCTCCCATTTCGCATAGAGGCGCTGTTCGGCGTCTTTGAAGTCAAACGTCTTGTCGAGCATGTGTTGAAGTCCGGATCGTCGCGGCGTGAACGGGCCTTATAGCCGGGGGCGCCGCGGAGCAAAATGGCGGCGGCCCAGACAACAAAAAAGCGGCCCGGAGGCCGCTTTTTCAGATCGAAGAGACGCACGGCTCAGCGGCGGCGGGCGATGCGCTTGATCTCCATTTCGACTTTCTCCTCAACGATCACCGGCAGGTTCTCGTCGATCCACTGCTGGAGCATCGGGCGCAGCATTTTCGCGACGATGTCTTCCAGCGTCGCGCCGTTGTCGCTGACGCGCACATTGGCGGACAACTGCTCGAACGCGCTCGCCGCGACGGCGGCGCTGGTCTCGGTCATGTAGTTTTCGTCGTCTTCCTGCGCATACGTGCGGGCGGGCTCGGACATGGGGGCTTCCTTCTGAGGGCTCGGCGCGGCGGCCGCTGGACGAGCGGTAACAGGATTCGCCGCCGGAGCGGGCGCGGAAACGGGCGCCGCCGGCGCGGGCTGCGGCGTCGGCTGGAAGCGCGAGGCCGGCGTCGCTTGCGGCGTCGGGGGGACCGGCGTCGGAGGCGTCAGCGAGGAGGTCGGCTCCGGTTCCTGCTCCACGGCGCGGACCGAGGAAATCGGCGTCGGCTCGACGGGCTCGGAAACCTCCGCCTCCTCGGCTGAGGCGTCGACGGCGGCGTCGCCGTCTTCTTCGTCCTCAGCGATGATGCGGCGGATGGAGGCGAGGATTTCCTCCATGCTCGGCTCGGGTTGGGCGTTATCCATGGCGCCGTCGCCCCTTTCGAAGGCTTGTTTTTGGGGTCGCGCGGCGCGCCGCGCGACGGGCGTTTGAAATCGGCGCGACCCCGTTCAAAAGGCCGCTAACGCCCTATTGGAGACCGAATCTCTCCGGCGTCAAAGCGCCGATTGCGGAAAGCAGCGAATACGCCGCCACATTTTCATCCCGGCGCGCCGAAACCAGCTGCACGCGGGCGTCCAGAAGCTCCTGCTCGGCGTCGAGCACGTCAAGGGTCGTCCGGGCGCCGACCTGCGCTTCCTGACGCACCCCCTCGAACGCGATCTCGTTCGCCTCGACCGAGGCGGTCGCGGAACGGATCGTCTCACGCGCTGAATCGAGAAGCGTCCAGGCGGAGATCACCTGCTGACGCGTCAGGCGCTCCGCCTCGACGATCCGCAGACGGTCCGCGGAGTTCTGGCGCTTGGTCTGACGAATGCGCGAATAGTTCTGTCCTCCAGCGAAGAGTTGGATCGTCGCGCGCACGCCGACGGTCGTTTCTTCGGACTCGTCCTGGAAGAAGGACGGGTTTTCGGCCTCCGCATACCGAGCATAGCCTTCGACACGCGGGGCGAGCGCGCCCTTGGCCGCCTGCGCGCCGCGACGGGATGCAAGCTCGGTCTCACGTGCGGCGATGATCGCCGGCGCATTCTCGCGCGCGAAATTCAGCGCCTCGCCGGTGTCCGGCGGCGTGGCAGGGGCCGCTGGCGCCGCGGCGAGAGAGCCTGCCGGTACGCCGACGATAGCCTCAAACGTCGCTTCGCTCGCGGCGAGCTGCGCCCGCGCGGCGAAGACCTGCGCCCGCGCCGTGGCGAGGCGCGCTTCAGCCTGCGCGACATCCGTGCGCGTCACTTCGCCGACGCGGAAACGCGCTTGCGCGGCTTCACGTTGGCGCGTCAGAACGGAAACGTTGTTGTTGCGCAGATCAAGCACCGCGCGATCGCGTTGAACGTCAACATACGCCGTAATGACGTCGAGAATGATCTGTTGCCGGACGCCATGAAGGTTCGCCTCGCCGGCGCGCACGTTCGCTTTCGCCTGACGAATGGCGTTCCAGTTCGCGAGGCCCGCAAAAATCGCCTGGGTCGCTTCTATCTGGTAGCTTGTCGTATCGAGCGTGCCGGTTCCTCCGCCGAAAAGGTCTGGCAAGACCTGTTCTGAACTCTGATAACTCGCCGAGCCGGTCACCTGCGGCAGCCCCGGGGCCCGCGCCTGCGAAATGCTTTCGCGCGTCGCGTACTGCTGCTGTTCGGCGGCGGCCAGCGTCGGGTTGTCGCCGAGCGCGCGCGCGATGGCTTCCTGAAGGCTCAACGGCTGAGCCGCCGTTTGTGCGACGGCCGAAAGCGGCGTCATGGCGAGCGCCGCCGTCGCGGCGGTCAAAACGAATGCGAAACGGCCCATAATACTCTCCTGCGGGGCGCCGCGCGCCCGTCGATCTTTACGCCATATAGTTAGCGCCGCCCGCCCGTACAGACCACGCCTTGGTTAAAATACGAATTCGGGTTCGCGACGGTATTCCGCAAGGAGGGGCGCAGCGCTGTTGAAAAGCGTTCGCTCGCCGAAGCGGTCGCCGGTTCGCACGACCAGAACGGCTTTGCCGACGGCGCCGTCGCGGCGCACGAAAAGAAGCCGGCCGCCGTCGGCGAGCTGCGCTTTCAGGGCGTCCGGCTCGCGCTCCACGGCGCCTTCGATGATGATGACGTTGAACGGCCCCTGATCCGGCGCGCCTTTCACCAGATCGCCGGTGATGACGGCGGCCGTGTCGACGCCCGCCGCGGCGAGGTTCGCCTCCGCTTTCGTCGCCAGCGCTTCGTCCGCTTCGACGGCGACCACCGCTTCGCCGAGACGGGCGAGAACCGCCGTGGAGTACCCGAGCCCGCAGGCGATATCGAGGATGGCGTCGCCCGGGCCAATCTCGGCGGCGTCGACCAGTTTCGCGAAATCGCGCGGCGCCATCATCGCTCGCGTGTCAGCAAGCTTCAGGATCGTGTCGGAATAGACGAGCGTCGCCTGATCGGACGGCGCGAAGCGTTCACGCGCGACATCGCTCATGGCGTGAATGAGCCGACGGTCGGTCACGTTGTCCGGACGAACCTGGCTGTCGACCATGTGCTTGCGGGCGCGGGCGTAATCCATCGGAGCTCTCTCAGGGTTGGTTCTCGGGGCTGTTTCGTACGTAAAACGCAGCCGAAGCGAGCGGCGCTCTTCATTATGGCCCGTTCGCGCGGACTGCAATGCGGCCCCCTCGCCCCCGCCGCCGCTTTCCTTTTGACCCTCCCGCTTCAGCGGGCTATCACTCGCGTCCTTGGGCGGCCACGTGGCGGAGTGGTGACGCAGCGGCCTGCAAAGCCGTGTACGCCGGTTCGATTCCGGCCGTGGCCTCCAAGCTATCCATTTGAACTGAACCCTGCAGCGTCAAAACGACGTCGTGAGTGCGATCGAAAAACGTCGCCCGACGACATCATAGTGTTGAGCGAGCACGTTTCCCGCTTCGCTCGTCGCCGCGATGGGCGGATCGACATCCAGAAGGTTCTCGACCGTCACGATGAGCGCCGTGCGCTCAAGGCCGTTATAGCGGGCGGACAGATCAACGCGTGTAAATGCCGGAATATCCGCAATCGGACCTTCGTAGTCCGCACTGCGCACCGCGCCGCGGCGGGTGACCAGTGCGGAAAGCGCGACATCGCCGCTTTCCGCGCCTGCTGCGATAAGCGTGCGGTGACGCGGAAAATTCGGGTCGCCGGTCAACTCCTCGGCGCTGTCCGCCATGTCGAGGCGCGCTTCTTCCAGATAGGCGTGGCGCGCGCTCAGCCAGAGCCGGTCGACTATGGGCAGGCCGGCCGGCTCCAGTTCCAGGCTCACTTCCGCGTCCACGCCGCGCCATTCGAACACGCTGTTGTTGCGAAGCGTCGTGCCGACAAACGAAATTTGCTCCGTCAGCGGATCGCGTTGAATAAGCGGCTCGCCGGACAACGCGTTCGCGCCGCATGCCGGATCGCTCAGGCCGACGCTTTGAAAGCACTTGTCCAGGGTGTCGTCGACGCCGCTGACAAAATTGTCGATGCGATGATCGAGCCAAGCCGCGCGCACATGAAGTCGACCGGGAGCGATCCATAAGTCTTCTCTCAGCGTGGCCTCAAAGCCCGCGCTCCAGAAGCGTGTTTCTTCCGATTTCAGATCGGGGTTTCCGAGAAAACCGCCCGCCGCCAGGAAATCTGACTGGGCGAAACCGGTCGAGACGCCGAGGGGCCCCGCGCTCGCGCAATTGTCGATCACGACCTGCTTGTCGGGTGCGCCGCAGGGGTCTCGCACAAATTGCTGCTCCACGACGCCGACAGCGTAGAGCTCCCAGAGATTGGGGGGACGGGCGCCGCGTTCAGCTTCGGCGAAAAGCGCAAACGCTTCGACCGGCCGCCATTCAAGCGATCCCGCGACGATCGGCGCGGCGGCGGTCGCATCGGTCGCGACCAGCCGGGCGCCGACGACGCCGCTGATGGATCCGACAGCACCGAGGCTCGTCGGCGATAGCTCGACAGCGCCATGCAGCTCGCCCGTGGCGAGATCGGCCGTCTGCTCCGGGCTGTCGAAAGCGCCGATCACGTCGCTGGCGGTGAAGTCGGCGCCGTCGTCGTCGATTTGCGTCCAGCGGCCGACCGCGCCCGCGCGGAAGGTGAAGAGCCCCGTCTCTCGCTCGCCGTCGATGGTTCCCTCATGCTCCTGAAGAAGGATCCGCCGACCGAGACTTTCCGCACGGATATAGTCGGCGGCGGCGGGCGTTACGCCGCCGAGGGTGATGAGATCGACCGGCGTGCAAGCGGCGTCGGCGGCGCAGGCGACTGGATCGGCGGCGGTCAGTAATCGTGTGCGGTCGATCCGGTTGAACTGGTTCGAGACAGCTTCGTTGCGCCCGTATCGGTATCCGAGCGCGAAACGGGACGTCTCGCCGACGCGCTCCAACCCGGCGTAGAGATCGCCATAATACCGGTCGGTTTGACGACGGCGCGCGCCGAGTTCGAGGAACCGGCGGGTGATCGCCAGACCTTCGACGCCCGGCCCGTAATGCGTGGTCACGGCGTCGCGCACGGCGGACGTCACGCTCGGGTGGTCGATGGGGAGGATGATCGCGTCAGCGACCACAGGGTCGCCGCCGCGGAAGATGCTGGTCGGCGTCGGCGCGAGGGTGACGTCCGTGCGCGACCACCCGGCGTGCACGGAAAGACTGGCCTCGAAGCCGTCCGCGAATTCACGGGCGACCTTGAAGAGGCCCGTCACGCGTTCATTCGGGAGGATCAAGCTCGAGACGCCCGCCCAGTTGTATAGCTGGTCGAGGCGGCCCTCATTCGGCTCCGCGCCGCCCGCGCCGTCGAGCACGAGCGCGCCAAAGGTCGGGTAGACCTCGCCGGCGACGACCAAGCCAGCGATCTGACCGTTCGGCGTCAGCGAACTGCCGCCGAAACCCGGCAGAAACTCCGCGTTCGGGTCAGTTGATGTCCGACCGTCGAGGGCGAAGCCATAGGCCTCCTCCGTCAACGGACGGTCCCGACCCAGAAGGCCGTCTTCGCGCGCATAAGCGAGGCCGGCGGTGATCGCCCCCGCGCCGTTTGAAAACCCGCCGCCCGCGAGGACATAGGCCTCGATTTCCTGGGCGTCTCCGAGCTCAGACAGCCCGTACCGCGCGCCGATTTCGACGCCGTCGACATCATCGCGCGTGACGAAGTTGACCGCGCCCGCCACCGCCTCCGCGCCGATCCACGCGCCGCCCGCAGACGGGCCGACCTCGATACGCTCCAGAAACGGCGCGGCGATGGAGTTGAGGTCGACGCCCGCGATGGTGCCGTTGCCGCCGGAAAAAACCGTCCGTCGGCGGCCGTCCATGAGGACCAGCGAGCGCTCCGGTCCGAATCCGCGAAGGTCGATGAGGTTCAGCCCCGCCGTCGTACCGTAGAGCGCCGTATTCGCCGCCGTCACCGAAGCGAGCGAAACCGGTATGTCGTACACCGCATCCGCCGTCGAGCCGGTCGCCAGCGCTGCCAGGAGGTCTTCATCGACGTCGTAGAGCGAGCGCGAGGCGAGACCCGCCGCGGCCGCGCCGGTGACGATGATGGTTTCCGGCCCCATGGACGGCGCGCTCGCAGCGGCCGCCGCAAGAACCACCGGCTTCGGCGCCTGGGTGACGGCGTAGGTCGTCGCGCCGACGCGGTGGAGATCGAGATCGAGCTGCGCGAACCGCTGGCGCAGGAGCCGTTCGCTCGGACGCCGCCGCGTGATTGGCGGCATGACGCGACCATCGAGAAGGCGCGCGTCGACAATGAAGGAATACCCCGTCCGCTCGCTGACCGATGAGATGACCTCCGACAACGGACGGAGCTTCGCCGGCGCCGCCGTTTTCGCGGCTGCAGGCTCCGCCGGCTCGGCGATGTTCACCGACGCCAGCATCATCGCGATCGCCATGGGTCCGGCGAAGAACATGCCGCCACTGCCTCCCGTCAGTCTTTCAGCGCAGGGCCCCGAACGAGCACCGCGCCTGCATCCGTCTCCAGAACGTCCAGTCCGAACGCCAGCGACAGCCCGCGGATCGCGGTCTCGCGATCATTGAGGTCGAACTCGCCGGTGACGGGGAAGTCCCGAAGCGACGAATCGCCCACGAGGATCGGCGGATCGAAATACCGGTTGAGCTCCGCCGTCACCTCCGAGAGAGGGCGCGCCTCGAACCGCGCGACGCCGCGCCGCCAGGCGAGCAGCCGGTCAGCGTCGAACCGCGTGACGGGGCTCGATCCGTTCACGTTGAGGACCAGACGATCGCCCGCGCCCAGCACGACATCGCGGCCATCCGCGCCGGTCGCACGCACGCGGCCGCTGACGACGGAGATGACGGTCTCGCGCGCATCCGCGCGGATGTTGAAGCTGGTGCCGAGCACCTCCACCGCGCCGAACGCCGTCGCCACGCGGAATGGCCGCGTCTCGTCCCGCTCGACATCGAACATCGCCTCGCCGGAGGAGAACTCGACCGAGCGCGCGGCGCGCGAATAGACGACCTCCACCGCGCTGTCCGTATTCAGCGCGACGCGGCTTCCGTCCTCCAGCGTCACCGTCCGCCGTTCGCCAAGAGCCGTCGCGTAATGGGCGGGCTCCGAAACGCCGTTCAGATCGACGAAGACGCCGAGGGTCACGACCACCGCCGCGACGAGCGAAGCCGCCATCGCCATGGCGCCGAGAACCAGCGGTCGGCGCCGACGCTCCGTTTCGCGAGTGAAGTCTTCCAGGTCCTCAGCGAGCGCTTCGGCCAGAAGATCGTCCGCCGCATGATCGAGCGCGCCCGACGCCTGCTCGAACGCGCGATAGGCGTCAGCGTTCGCCTCATCGCGCATCCAGGCTTCGAACGCCCGCTCCTCGCGCGCGGAAGCCGGCCCGCCGAGCCGGCGCGCGGCCCAACGGGCGGCCTCATCTTCCCGGCGGCGATCCGCCTGCGTCTCTTTGCTCATACCAGTCCTCATCGCTCATCAGCCCGCGCCGATCGCTCGCGTTTCTCGGGGAACGCGATGACGTCGGCGTCTTTTTGGGCTTCCATTGCACTGCGCAGCGTTTTCAGCGCCGTAATTATGTATTTTTCCACGCTGCTGACGGAGACGCCGAGGGCGGCGGCGATCTCCGAATACGACATGTCCTGAAACCGGCTCATGACGAAGGCGCGGCGCACCTTGTCTGGCAGTCCCCGAATGATTTCGACCGAAAGCCGCGCGTCTTCGCGCGCTGAGGCCGCCTGCTCCGGCGACGGGGCGTCGCACGGGATCTCGCGCGCCTCATCCTCCGCTCCGTTCGCGAGCGGCGCGTGATGGCGCCGTCGCAGGGAGCGGGAGCGGAACTCGTTCGCTGCGAGATTTGAGGCCGTTTTGAAAAGGAGCGTGCGCGGGTTCTCAACCTCGCCCTCCTGGGCGAAGCGCCAGACGCGGAGGTAAGCCGATTGCGCCACATCGCGGGCGAGATCACGGTCGCCGAAGCGCGCGGTCAGCCAGCGCACGAGCATGCCGTCATGCTCGCGAATGGCCTTTTCCAGGGCTTCCAGCCTATCTGATCGGTTCTGCCGCACCTGCGCCATCCATCGTTCGCACGTCGCTCACCAGCAACGCGCATGCCCGAACACAAACCGACACGAAAAAAACCGCGGCTCTTTTGAGGGGAGCGGCCGTTCCCGTGTCTTTCATGTCGGGACGTCAATGGACCCTCAGGGACGACCCGCTGTTAACGATGGACTTTATGGCCGGTTCCGCGTCCTGCGCGGACCGGCCTTTTTTTGTTCGCTCAGCTTAGACAGCGCATGACCGCGCCCGCAAGCGTCTCCGGCCACGGCGCTGTTGCAAAACCGACACATTCGTCCCCTCCCCGCGCCTGATCCGTCGCGTCCCACTACGGGACTTCGCGCCTCGCGTGTCCGGGCCTTGAGGGCGGAACGGCGCGAGAGGGGTCTTTGGCGTCGGGATCCGCCCCCATGCAGCAAATCCATGAGGGCCTGAATGTCGCACACCAGAAAATCCGAGTTCGAACGAC
The DNA here is from genome assembly GCA_964342855.1 of uncultured Caulobacterales bacterium. GTDB lineage: Bacteria > Pseudomonadota > Alphaproteobacteria > Caulobacterales > Parvularculaceae > JBCBJX01. Next base: position 56,342 of record CAYFIB010000007.1, on the reverse strand, counting down.
TGCTCCTCGGCGCGGGCGCCAGCGCCATCGCCGTAGCGATGACCGTCGTCGCGCCGGCCGTCGCGCAGGATGCGGACGACGACGCCGAAGGCGATGTCGTCGTTGTCACCGGCACGCGGATCCAGCAGCCGAACATCACCTCGACGAGCCCGATCAACACGATCGGCATCGAAGAGATCGACAAGAAATTCACCTCGAACGTGGAACGGGTCTTCCGCGACCTGCCGATCACCATTCCGGGCGACGGGCAGAACGTGAACAACGGCACCGCCGGCCGCGCGGAGATCGACCTGCGCGCCCTTGGCCCTGAGCGGAACCTGATCCTGATCGACGGCAAGCGCGTCAATCCGCACGATATCGACGGCATCGTCGACACCAACTTCATTCCGGTCATCATGCTGGAGCGGATCGACATCGTCACCGGCGGCGCCTCCGCCGTGTACGGCTCTGACGCCCTTTCCGGCGCTACCAACTTCATCCTGCGCAACGACTTCGTCGGCTTTGAAGTCGATTCCGGCTATTCATGGACTGAAGAAGGCGAAGGCGAGATTTACGACGTCTCCGTCCTTATGGGCGCCGAACTCGATGGCGGCCGCGGCCATGCGGTGATCGCTGCGGGCTACACGGACCGCAACCCGGTGCTTCTCGCTGACCGCGAGTACGGCATCTTCGGCGTCTCCTCAGCCACCGGGTCCGGCCTCGGCTCCGCGCCTCCTGCGCCGGCCGCCGACTGTTCAGGAAACACCGGCTTCACCACGGCGCACTCCAGCGGCGTCGGCTCAACGACGGCGATCCCCGCCACCCTGAACCTCAGAAGCGGCAACAACTACCAGTTCCGCGACGATCTCTCGCTCGTTCAGGGCGAGTGCGCGCGCTTCAACTTCAATCCGTTCAACTACTACCAGACGCCGCAACGGCGCTGGCAGTCGATGGCGACCGCGCATTACGAGATCAACGAGTATGCGGATGTTTACATTCGCGCTGGTTTCTCATCGACGACGGTAGACTCGCAGATCGCGCCGTCCGGTACCTTCGGCGCGACGTTCACCATCCCGGTGATGAACCCGTTCTTCACCACGGCGACACGCCAGACGATCCTCGACGACCTCAACACCTTCGCCGCCAGCCAGGCGGGCGTAACGCCCGGCGACGCAAACGGCTTTACCGCCGCCGGCATCGTGGACGTCAATAATGACGGCGTCTTCGATGAGAACGACGCGTTCCTCTCCACCGCGCGCCGTCGGACGCTGGAGCTTGGTCCGCGTACGAGCATCTTCGACACCGACCAGTTCCAGCTGGTCTGGGGCGTGAAAGGCGCCGTGCCGGGGCTGGACGAGTGGCGGTATGACTTCTCGTGGCAGTATGGCGAAAGCGATTTCGTCGAAACGCGCGACGGCTTCACCAATCTCGGCAACCTGCAGCTCGGCATCGACACGGTTGATCCGAATGCGTGCGTTTCGGTCACAGGCGCGACGACAGACGCCCCCTGCTCGCCGATCAACATTTTCGGTCCGGTCGGCTCCATCACGGCCGAGCAGCGCGATAGCGGCTTCTTCGTCGCCATCGCCAACGATGTTCGGCTGGCGAAGCAGACGGTCGTCGGCGGTTCGATCAACGGTCCGCTCAATGGCGTCGTCAGCCCGGCGGCGGAAAACCCCGTCGCCGTCGCGGGCGGCTTCGAGTTCCGTCGTGAATTCGCAAGCTCCTCGCCGGATGACTGCCTGAAAGAAGCCCCGACCAGCTGTCAGGGCGGCGCCGGCGGCAACCGTCTGCCGATCCAGTCGGAGTTCACCGTCTGGGAAGGCTATGGCGAAATCATCGTTCCGCTGATCGAAGGTCGACCGGGCTTTGAAAGCCTTTCCGTCGAGGCGGGCTACCGCTACTCCGACTTCTCCGTGCAGGGCGAGACGGACACGTGGAAGGCGGGCCTCAACTGGGAAATCTTCGACGGCTTCCGTCTGCGGTACTCCGAGCAACAGGCCGTACGGGCGCCGAATATCGGCGAGATCGGTTCTCCGGTCACCACCGGCCTCGACAACGCAACCTTCGACCCCTGCTCCGTCGGCAACCCGACGCCGCCGGCTCCGGGTTCGGACCTCTTCAATCTCTGCGTCGCGACAGGCGTTCCGGCGTCCCTCGTCGGCGTCGTTCCGGACATCATTTCCGGTCAGGTCAATGTCTTCAACGGCACCGACCCGAACAACATCGCTGATCCGGAAACCGCCCGCACACGGACGGCCGGCTTCGTCTGGCAGATGGATCCGCAATCCTTCGGCCTGCCGTCGAGCTTCGCCGACATGGTGCTGTCGGTGGACTACTACCGCATCAACATCGAGGATTATATCGATGAGCCGACGGGCCAGGAGGCGCTCGACGCCTGCTACGTCATCGGCGATCCGGTGGCCTGCGCCGGCGTCGTTCGGATCGGAGGCGCCCTGACGGTCTCCGGTACGGGCGCTCCGGCCTACTTCACCAACTTCGAGTACTTCCGCGCGGAAGGCATCGAGATCGGCTATCGCCTCACGAACGATCTCGGCGCCCTTGGCGAACTGAACCTCGCCTACAACGCCAACTTCTACCTGTCGAACGAGTTACAGACGACGTCGACCCAACCGGTCGTCGACTGCAACGGCAGGTATGGCACCACCTGCGACCCGGTTCCGCAGTACCGCCACACCATGCGCGCGGGCTGGAACAAGGGCATGCTCGACGCCTCGTTCCTGTGGCGCCGCATCGGCTCCATGGAAGCGCAGGCGAACGAGGCGGCCGCCCTCTTCCCGGCCTTCCAGCAGGTGGACGCGCAGAACTACTACGATCTGACGTTCGGCGCTCAGGTGACGGACAACGCCTACTTCTCGGCGCTGATCACCAACATCGCCAACACCGAACCGCCGATCCTCGGCAACGAAACGGGGTCGACGTCGTTCAACTCCGGCAACACCTTCCCGTCGATCTACGACACCCTCGGGCGGGTTTATGCGGTCAGCCTGAAGCTCAGCTTCTGAGCGGGGGGCTTCACGGCTCGGAAACGGCGGCCCTCGGGCCGCCGTTTCTTTTTACGCCGATCAATACCGCGTCGCCTGTTTGGCGACGAACTCGAAGAGCTTGCCGAAGGGCGGGACAAGCTTCGTGTGCGGATGCCAGCTCGGCGCCTCGAAGACGGAGCGCTGGTGCGTGAACTCCAGAAACCCCCGATGGCCATGATAGGCGCCGATACCGGAGTGGCCGACCCCGCCGAAGGGAAGCTCTGCGACAGAGAGATGGATGAGCGTCGCGTTGACGCCGGCGCCGCCGGAGATGGTTTTCTCCAGCACCTCGCGGGCTTTCTGCTTCTCCTTGAACACCGCATAGAGCGCGAGCGGACGCTCGCCGTCATTGATGATCCGCACCGCGTCATCGAGCGACCTGTAAGTGAGGATCGGCAGGATCGGCCCGAAGATCTCTTCCTGCATCATGCGCGTATCCGCAGGCGGATCGATGACGATGGTAAGCGGGAACTTTCGCGTCTCTTTGGCTTTCTGAAGGTCCGTCGAAGACTGAAGAACTTCCGCGCCTCTGTCCCACGCTTCTTCCACCATCGCCGACATACGGTCGAAATGCTGGCCGGTGATCTGCCCCGTGTAATCCTCCGATGTCGACGTTTCGCCATAGGTCGCGCCGACCCAGCGCATCACCGCCTCGGCGAAGGGCTTCGCGCGGCCCTCGGGCGCAAGCACGTAGTCCGGTGCGATGCAGGTCTGCCCGGCGTTGAACATCTTCCCGAAGCCGACGATTTCGGCCTGCTTCTCGACGGGCATGTCGTCGCCGAGGACGGCGGGCGATTTGCCGCCGAGCTCCAGCGTCACCGGCGTCAGGTTCTTCGCCGCCGCCTGCGCAACGAGGCGCCCGACATGGGTGGAGCCGGTGAAGAACAGGCGGTCGAACGGCAGGCTGGTGAACGCCTCCCCCGTCTCGCGCCCGCCAGTGACCACCGCTACGTGGTTCGGCGCGAAGGTCGCGGCGATCATCTTTTCAAGGAGCGCCGAGGAGCCGGGCGTCGCTTCGGACGGCTTGATCATCGCCCGGCACCCGGCCGCGAGAGCGGCGACGAGCGGCGCGAGAGCGAGCTGCACGGGATAATTCCAGGGCGCGACGATCCCCGCGACGCCGAGAGGCTCATAACGGATATACGCCTTGCCCGGAGCCGTCGTCAGACCGACCGCGACCTTTTTTGGCTTCATCCATTTCTTCAGTTGACCGCGCGTATGACGGATGTCCGTCAGCACGAAGCCGACTTCGGCGAGGATCGTCTCGGCGACCGAGCGGCCGTTGAAGTCTTCCGAGACCGTCGCGACAATTTCGTCTTTATGCGCCAGAATCGCTTTTGCGAGGCGATCAAGATCGTCCATGCGCTGCTCATAGGATCTCCTGGGCTCCGCCGCGAAGGCGCTTTTCATCGCGTCGAACGTCTGACGAAGCTCCGTTTCCGGCGTGTCGAACATCGTTTCCTCCTGTTTTGGAGGATGCTAGCGCGTTTTCGCGTGCGGGAAACCGGTCCGTGCGGCCTCCCCTCCATCCGCTCGCCACGCCCTCCTTCGTGACGCTCGCTCACGCGGGCTTCTCTGGACTAAGATTGCTCTGAACGTCGTTCTGAGGAGCCGCCGGTTTGGCGGCGTCATGAAGGACGGCGCTTCAGCCCTAGCGGAACGCCGCGTAGTCGATCGGCCCCGCCTTCTTCAACGTGCGTGACGTATCCGGCAGCGGATATTTCAACCCCGTCGCGCAGTTGAAGAGCACCGCCTTTTCATCCGCGCCGATGCGGCCTGAACGGACCGAGCGCTCCCAGGCGACGAGCGTCGCCGCCCCTTCCGGACAGAGGAGAAGTCCGTCCTCGCGCGCGGCGCGGTCGCGGGCTTCGAGGATCGCCTCGTCATCGACGGCGATGGCGAAGCCGCCGGACTCGCGCACCGCGCGGAGAATGAGAAAGTCGCCTATCGCCTTCGGCACGCGAATGCCGGCGGCGACGGTGGAGGCGTTCTCCCAGACGCCCGCATCCTCCGCGCCCGTAATGAACGCGCGCACGATGGGGGCGCAGCCCTTGGCCTGCACGGCAATCATTTTCGGCATTTTGTCGGATTTCAGCCAGCCGAGGGCCTTCAGTTCCGCAAAGGCTTTCCACATGCCGATGAGGCCCGTGCCGCCGCCGGTCGGATAGAAGATGACGTCCGGCAGCTCCCAGCCGAACTGCTCGGCGAGCTCGAGGCCCATGGTCTTTTTGCCCTCGATCCGGTAGGGCTCCTTCAGGGTGGAGACGTCGAACCATCCGACCGCCTCCTTTCCCTTTCCGACCATGGCGCCGCATTCATGGATGAGGCCGTCGACCCGGTAGACGTCCGCGCCCTGCACGGAAATTTCGCGCACGTTCACCTCCGGCGTGTCTTCCGGGCAGAAGACGGTCGTTTTGATCCCCGCGACGGCCGCGTAAGCGGCGAGCGCGGCGCCGGCGTTGCCGTTGGTCGGCATCGCCATGTGTTCGACGCCCAGCTCCTTCGCCATGGCGACGGCGAGCGCAAGGCCGCGGGCCTTGAAGGAGCCCGTCGGCAACCGCCCCTCGTCCTTCACGATCAGCGATCCGGGCGCCGCGCCTGCGGCGTCGGCGAGGTTCGGCATCTCGACAAGCGGCGTCATCACCTCGCCGAGGGAGACGACGTTCTCGTCCTTCCGCACCGGGAGCAGCTCGCGATACTTCCAGAACCCGCCCGGCCGCGCGGAGATTTCATCGCGCGAAACGGCGCCTCGCATGGCGTCGAGATCGTAGCGCACGAGTAGCGGTTTGCCGGCCCTGGAAAGGGTCTGCAACGCGTCGGCGTCATAGCGGTCGCCTTCGGCGGAACACTCGAGGTGGGTGGTGAAAGTGGGGGTCAAGTAAATCTCCTTCACCCCTCTCCCAACGGAGAGGGGGACGAGGGTGAGAGGGAGCGGTTTTTCAATCAGATACCAAGAGCGGCGTCCACGCGCGATCGCAAGTGATCCGTCCGGCGCACCCCACCCAACACTTCACGCGAAGTCACGGCGAGCAGAGGTCAGGCGCCCGGTCGTTCAGGAGCGACGCTTCAAGCACGGAACGCCCGAGGGCTCCGCCCTCAAAAACGACATCTCTTTCAACGTTAACGAGGCGAACCCCTGACGCCAACCACGGATGGTATCTGCGCCATGCGGGCGCGGAGCACGCTCTGCAGTCATTACACGTCGCTACGCCGGGTCGGATGAGCCAGAAATGCGACGCCTAAATTCGAAGCGGCGCCATCAAGCGATCGCGGATGTTGCGACAGAACCAATCGCTTCCAGCGCTTTGCGATAGCGCTCGGTGAAATCGTGACCCGCGTTCAAGCGCATGTACCGTTTCAGGCGTCCGGAAGCTGAAAAAAGCGGGCCCGGGCTGATCGTCGCGCCAAGCGAATTCGCCGATCTGGCGATTTCCATCGCGCTCGATCCGACCGGAAGCCGCAGCCAGAGGAGAAATCCCCCCGTCGGCCGAGAGATCTCGGTTCCAGCCGGAAAACTCCGTTCAATAGCGGCCGTGAACTCAGACCGCGCAGTGATGGCTCGCCGCCTGAAGCGCTTGAGATGCCGGCTGAAAGCGGGATCAGCAAGAAACGTCGCCAACGCAGCTTCAATCACCGGCGCGCCCGAAAGCTGCGCCCCGAACCGCTGATCCATCACGTTCGATCTGTATCGTCCGGGCGCCACCCATCCTATCCGCCAGCCCGGCGCCAGACACTTGGACACCGACCCGCAATAGAGCACCAGACCGTTCGCGTCATAGGCCTTCAGCGGCGGCTGGCCCATGTCGTCATGAAGCAGACCATACACATCGTCCTCGATCACCGGCACATCAGCATGCGTTGCAATCCTGATGAGTTTGCGTTTCGCCTCTGGCGTCATCGTCGCGCCAAGAGGGTTCTGGACCGTAGGCGTGCATAGAATCGCGGCGACCCGCTGTGTTTCGAGGAGACGCTCTACAGCATCCGGATCCAGCCCCGTCCTCGGGTCCGTCGGGGCCTCAAGGGCCTTCATGCCAAGTCGCTCAAGAAGGCAGAGGTGCCCGAAATATGTCGGCGCTTCGACCAGCACCGTATCTCCGGGCCGACATGTCGCCTGCAGCGCGAGGAACAACGCCTCCGTCGCGCCGTGCGTGATGATGACATCGTCAGGCCCGAAGCTGGTTCCGCGTTCGGCGGAAAGAAGAGCGACCTGTCGCCTCGCGTCGAAACGCCCCGGCGGCATGCTGTAACCTTGGCCTCCCGGCCCAAGGCGTTTTTGAACCGACGCCACGACGCTTCGCAGCTCATCGATCGGCAGCCACTCAGGATCGGGCAGCGCCGCTCCGAGTGGCGTCACGCCTTCGGACAAACCGTCAAAGAGCTTACGAACTGCTGATGTGACGCCAACATCGCGAGGCGCCTCATGAGGCCTGACCAGTTTTATCTGAGTGCGGTTCGCAGAACGAACATAAAATCCGCTTCGGGACCGCGCCTCCACGACTCCTTCGTGCTCAAGCCGCCGAAGAGCAGACAGGACGGTAGGCGGGCTTATTGAATGAACCGCGGCCAGTCGACGGATCGAGCTCAAACGCTCTCCGGGTCCTATCGCCCCGGATGAAATAGAGGCGCGAAGCGATGAGGCCAGCAGTTCCGCCTTTGTCGTCATGGTCTCCCATCTCGCAAGAACACCGGGTAGTCAGTGATCGGCGGAAGGATCTCATCATGATACAGCATGTCAGCGATGTGCCCCCGGTGATAGGTTCCATGATTGACCAGATGAACGAGAATTTCAGCGATGGTCATTCGCCCTTCTCCACCATCGAGGAACGTGAAAGTGCATTCCTGATCCAGACCGTCAGCATCCGCATAAGTCTCGATCAGCCAATCGTCCATTTCTGACTGTCGTGCCTGGAGTTGACTGATCGGAAGCAGGTTCTCCGGCACGCGGGATCGAACGTCGTGCCGGGCGCCCGTGAGGTGCGCCCGCCACACCACATCCATGTCGTATACATGCTGCGCGGTGGCGTGCACGGAACCGAACTTGATGGGGCGCGGTTTCACGAGCGTGGCCGCAGGCGCGCCGCTCAGGACGGCGAAAAGCCTGTCGTTAGCCCATCGTTTGTACGCCAATAAAGGTCCAAGGTGATCGCTCACATCCATCTCCATCGTGCGATCATGAACTGTACGGGTTAATCTCCTCAGAACGCAAATTCCATTTAACTGTATAGGTCCACTTTCAACTCATCTGTGCATCGCGCCGTCGGTCGTCAGGCTGTATTCAGCCGTTGTTCATCAGGAGGATTTGGCATGCCCGCAGCAGAGAATTCCCTGGACGGTCGCGTCGCGATCGTCACCGGGGCATCATCGGGAATCGGCGCGTCTCTCGTGCAGCAACTTGTTCAGGCGGGCGTCAGATGCATCGGCGTCGGTCGTCGTGCGGATCGTTTGCAGGCGCTGGGCGAGACGCTCCGGGAAGGTTATTTTCAGGCGCTGAGCCTCGACGTCAGGGAAGAGAAAACTCCTGACGAAATCCTGCACGCCATCCCTCAAGGATGGAACGCACCCGATATCCTGATCAATAATGCAGGGCTGGCTCTTGGAACGGCTCCGGCGCCGCAGTGCAGCCTGGACGAATGGCTGACGATGATCGACACCAACGTCACATCGCTCGTTCGCCTTACACACCGCCTGCTGCCGACGCTGATCGCAGCGCCGCGAGCGGACATCATGAACCTCAGTTCAGTGGCCGCATCCTACCCTTATCCCGGCGGGAACACGTATGGCGCTACAAAAGCATTCGTCCGTCAGTTCTCTTTGGGACTGAAGGCGGACCTGCTTGGAACGAACGTGCGCGTGACCTCCGTCGAGCCCGGCATGGTTGATACGGAGTTTTCAACGGTTCGGTTCGCCGGAGACTCAGCCAAGGCGCAGAAAGTCTATGAGGGCATGCAACCGCTGACATCGAGCGATATCGCTGAAACCATCGTCGGAATTCTCTCGCTGCCGTCTCATGTATCGGTCAACACGATTGAAATCATGCCGACCAGTCAGGCTTTCGGTCCGTTTGCTGTCCATCGCGAAAGCGACGCGTCGGTTTCATAGCGCTCGCCTGTGGCGGCGAGCTCGATATGGGGGTGACGGTTCGAACGGGAGCAATCTCCTCCCCTCTCCCTGGGGAGAGGGGCTTTAGCGCGCGCCCTACTCCGCCCCCTTCACGTTCCGGTCCATGAATTCCATGTAGCGGCCCCAGAGGTGGGCTCTCGTCGCTTCGCCGCGGATGCCGTGTTTCTTGCCGGGATAGGTCATCAGTTCGAACGGCACGCGGTTCTCCTGCATCACCGCCAGCAGGCGGACGGTGTTGTCGAAGAAGACATTGTCGTCCGCCATGCCATGCATGACGAGAAGCGGGTCGGAAATGTTCATCGCGTGCGTCAGCGGCGAGCTTTCGTCATAGGCTTTTTGCTCCGCCTGGGGCATGCCCATATAACGCTCGGTGTACGCCGTGTCGTAAAGCCGCCAGTCCGTGACGGGCGCGACGGAGACGCCGGCGGCGAACTCGCCAGGCGCTTTGGCGAGCAGCATCAGGGTCATGTAACCGCCATAGGACCAGCCCCAGACGCCGACGCGGGCCTCATCCACATAGGGTTGGGACTTCAGCCAGTTGAGGCCGCGCAAGGTGTCCTCCACCTCAGGGCCGCCCATATTGCGGTAGATCGGCGCCTCGAACTTGACGCCGCGGTCCCACATGCCGCGATTGTCGACCGAGAACACGACATAGCCGTTGCGGGCGAGGATCTGCTCAATGCCCACGGACCAGTTCTTGCGTACCGTGCGTCCATGGGGGCCGCCATAGGTGAAGATGATGGCCGGGTACGTCTTTTCCGGATCAAAATCGGCCGGGCGCATGACCCAGTAGTCGAGGCTCTGCCCGTCCTTGGCTTTGAGCGTCCCGAACTCTTTCATGCCGTGGCGCGCGAGGTACGGGTGGTACGGATGGCTTTCGTCGAGACGGTTCTCTTCCAACCACGAAGCGACCGAGCCGTCCTCCAGCTTCTTGATGGCGACTTTCGGCGGCGTCAGCGGGTCGGACCAGCTGTCGACGAACACCGACCCTCCGGCCTTTGAGACCGTCGGCGAGTGCCACCCCTCCTCCCGCGTGATGCGGGTGAGCGAGCGCGTGTTCGGCTCCAGCGTCACCGAGTAGAGATGGCGCTCCAGCGGGGTGTCGGCGTAGCCCGCGAAGTAGACGAGCCCCTTTTCCTCATCGACGGAAAGAAGCTCATCCATCACCCACGTGCCGCGCGTCAGGCGGCCAAGCCGGCGCCCGTCGATGGCGTGCAGATCAAGATGGCGGTATCCGACGCGCTCGGACGACCAGATGAACTTGCGGCCCTCGTCGACGAAGCGAAGATCGTTGTGAAGGTTGATCCAGACATCGGACGTCTCGCGCAGAAGCCGCGCGGTTTTGCCTGAGGCGACGTCCGCCTTCAGAAGATCGAGGGTTTTCTGGTCGCGCGAGAGGCGCTGAACGAACAGCGACGTCGCGTCCGGCGTCCAATCGACGCGCGCGAGATAAATGTCTTCGTTCGCGCCGAGATCGATTTCGGAGATCGGCTTGTTGTCGCCGACGCCGGTCACGAAGAGGCGCACTTTCGCGTTCGCTTCGCCTGCGAACGGATAGCGCTGCTCGACGATGCCGGAGCCCGTCTCGGTGAACTCCGGACGCTGAACGACCGCGACGCCGCTCTCGTCGATGCGGGTGAAGGCGATCGCCGCATCGTCCGGCGACCACCAGTAGCCGGTGAACCGGTCGAGCTCTTCCTGCACGACGCCCTGCGCGACGCCGAAGGCGATGGCCCCGCCGCCGCCGGTGGAGATCGGCGTCTCCACGCCGGAGGCGAGATCGTAGATGTACAGGTTCCGTGCCCGGACATAGGAGACATAACCGCCTTCGGGCGAAACGCGGGGGTCGGTTTCGGTCTCCTTGGTGGCGGTCAGCTGGCGCACGGCGCCGCCGATCTGAAAATAGAAGATGTCGCCGGCGACGGGGAAGAGAAGCGCCGTTCCGTCGGCGCTCCATTGGTACTCCACGATGCCGGTCGTGGTGATGCGCTGGCGCTCGCGGCGGGCGAGTTCAGCCTCGTCCAGCTCCTCCCCGCCTTCGGGAATGAGAAGATCGGAATCGACCAGCATGGTCGTTTCGCCGGTCGCGACCTCGTAGGCCCACAGATCGGTCTGGCGGAAATTCTCGTCCTTGCCGCGCAGAAATGTGACGAAGCGCCCGTCCGGGGAAATTTTCACGCCGCGCGCCGTCGGGCCGGAGAGCGACGGGCTCGCCACCAGCCGGTCAATGGTGAGGCCGGCCGCGTCGGTTTCCTGTGCGAGGGCGACGCCGCCAAGCGCCGGGCTGAGGGCGAGCATCGCGGCGAGCGATGCGATCAGGTTCGTCATTTTTTCTCCTCGCCGACCGTTACGCGGCTGTCGCGTGAAAACATTAACCATGCGGCGGCCATAAAATTAAGCTGGTTGACCTGCGCTTCGCCGCGCGGTTCGTCGCGCGCGGCAACGCGTCGTCGCACAATGCGCGCGGTCGGTCGCAGCCGCGCTTGCGCGGCGCGGCGCGGAGGCACAGGAGATATGCGAGGGGCCAGCCGTGATCGAACGGGATCGAACCGCGCGTCGAGCGGGAGCGACTGGACAAGAATAAGAGCGTCGGACCGCCGGTCGCGACGCGGAAGTTGAGAGGGTTCATGCGGGTCTTATTGATCGCCGCTGCGTGTCTGGCGCCGGTCGCCTGCTCCACGGTCGACCGGGAGGAGCTGGAAGCGCGTCTGCCGGAGCGCGCCGCTTTCGCCGCCGATGCGGATACGGGCGCGACCGAGACGCCGAACTGGCTGGCGGATTTTTCGAGCCCGGAACTCGACGCGCTCGTCGCCGAGGCGCTGGCGCGCAACAATTCGCTCGCCGCGACCGCCGCGACGTTCCGCGCCTCGCGCGCCGTCGCACGTCAGGTTCGCTCCGGGCTGTTGCCGTCACTGACCGGTCAGATCACCAAAGGACGCTCCGCGCCGGTGCCGAACGTCGTCAATCAGGTGAACGACGGCACCACCGGCGGCGGCGCAGCTCCGCCGACGGGCGTCGCGAGCCGCGATTTCGTCGGCACCGCCTCGCTCGGCGTGTCGCTCTCCTGGGAACTCGATATCTGGGGTCGGCTGACGGATCAGACCCGCGCCGCTTATCTCGACGCGACCGCCGCCAGCAGCGATCTGCATGCGGCGCGCCTCTCCATCGCCGGTCGCACGGCGGAAGCCTGGTTCAATCTCGTCGAGGCGCGCCAGCAGCGCGAACTCGCCGAGCGCGATTTCGACATCCGCTCGCGCAGCCTCGGCATCACCGAGCGCCGTTATGATCGCGGCGTCTCCTCGAGCCTTGAACTGCGACTTGCGCGCTCAGCGCAGGCTTCAGCGGAAGCAACCATGTATCTGCGTCGGCGCGTCGAGCAGGAAGCGGCGCGCGCGCTGGAGGTGCTGCTCGGCCGCTATCCGGCGGCGGAGCTTCAGGGCGCCGACGCCCTGCCCTCCCTGCCGGGGCTGCCGCATATTGGAACGCCCTCGGACATTCTGGAGCGCCGGCCGGACGTCATCGCCGCGGAAAGCCGCATGCGCGCCGCGGGCCTGCGCGTCCACGCCGCCCGCAAGGCGCTTCTGCCTCAGATCACGCTGACCGGCACGGCGGGCTCCAACATTCTGACCGCGGCGACCGACGACACGACGGCTCTCGCCGCGCTCGACTTCTCCAAGATCTTCGATCCGGACCAGATCGCGGCCTCCCTCGTCGCTGGTCTCGTGCAGCCGCTCTTTCAGGGCGGACGGTTGCGGGCGCAGGTGCAGCAGCAGAAGCAGCTGATGGAGCAGTCGCTTTATCTGTACGCGCAATCGGCGCTCCTCGCCTTTCAGGAGACCGAAAACGCGCTCGCGGCGGAAAAACTCCTCGCCGCGCAGGAAAAAGCGCTTCGCCTCGCTTTCGAGGAAGCCGCCGCGGCGCAGGACCTGACCGAGCGCCGCTATTCCTCCGGGCGCGCGACCATCTTCGAACTGCTCGACGCCCAGCAGCGCCGCATCAACGCGGAAAGCCAGTACATCGCCATCGTGCGTGACCGGCTCGCCAACCGCGTCGGCCTCCACCTCGCCGTCGGCGGCGCTTTTGAAGCACCGACTTATGAAACCGACCCCGCCCGCACGGCGGAGGATGCAACCCCGCCCGCCCTCGCGGCGGCTGAAGAAGGAGGCGCGGCATGATCCGCAAGCTTCTCGTCGTCATCATCTCGATCGTCGCGGCTGTCGTTCCGACGGTCCTGATCATCACGCTGCTTTCCATGAACGCGCCCAAGCAGGAGCGGGTCGAGCCCGTCTTCGAAGCGCCGCGCGTCGTCGTGCGGACGGTCGAAACCGAGCCCGCTCGGCTGAACGTCCGCACCCGCGGTGAGGTTCGTCCGCGCACGGAAATCGATCTTACGACGCAGGTCTCCGGCAAGATCGTCTACGTGACGCCGGCCTTCGAAACCGGCGGCTCCTTCAACAAGGGCGACACCCTCGTCCAGATCGAAGCGGCCGACTACGAACTCGCCGTCACCCGCTCTGAAGCCGCCGTCGCACAGGCGCGCCAGGTCCTCGCGCAGGAAGAAGCCGAAGCCGAGCTCGCCCGACGCGACTGGGAAGATCTTGGCGGCGAAGGCGACGCCTCCGCCCTCACCCTGCGCATCCCGCAGCTGAACAAGGCGCGCGCGGACTACGCCGCCGCGGAAGCGGACCTGCGCGTCGCGAAGCTCAATCTCGATCGCACGAAAGTCGTCGCGCCGTTCAAGGGCCGTCTGCGTGAGAAGCGCGCCGACCTCGGACAGTTCGTCGGCACCGGCACGCCGCTCGCGCGCATCTTCGCGACCGACGTCGCCCAGATCCGCCTGCCGCTGACCGATGACGAGCTGGCGCTCCTCAACATGCCGCTCGCCTTCGTCGAGAGCGACGAGACGCCGGGCGCGGTGGTGGAGTTCACCTCCGTCCTTGCGGGCAAACTGCGCGCCTGGACCGGCCGCGTCGTCCGCACGGACGGCGCCATCGACGCTCAGACGCGCCAGCTCTACGCCATTGCGCAGGTCGATGATCCGTACGGCGCAGCCGCGCAGGAAGCGGGCGCGCCGCTCGCCATCGGCCTCTTCGTCGAAGCGAAGATCAACGGCGAGGAGATCCCCGAGGCGATCCTCATCCCGCGGACGGCGCTGCGCAGCTCCAACCGCGTGTTCGTGGCGATGGAAGACGACACCCTCGATATCCGCACGGCCGAGGTGGTCTCGATCGATGAGGACACCCTGCTCGTGCAGGCTGGTCTGCAGCCGGGCGAGCGCCTCATCGTCTCCGTCGTGCGCAGCCCGATCCAGGGCATGGCCGTGACGCCGTACGATCCCGACAATCCGGAGCCGGAAGAAACGGATGAAACCGAAGAGGACGCCGACGCGGCTGAATCCGAGGTCGCCTCCGCCGCCGACGCCGGGGAGGGCCGGCTGTGAACGGACTGATCGCCTGGTGGTCGCGGAACACCGTCGCCGCCAACCTTCTGATGATCGCCATCTTCGTCGGCGGGATCTGGGGGTACTTCAACATCGAGCGGGAGGTCTTCCCGACCTTCAAGATGAAGGCCGCCACGGTCTCCATGGTCTGGCAGGGCGCCGCGCCGCAGGAGATCGAGGAACAGATCATCCTGCGCATCGAGGAAGCCGTCGCGGACATTGACGGTCTGAAAGAGATCAACTCCACCGCCCGCGAGGGCTCCGCCAGCGTTACGGTCATCGCGCAGGACAATGTGGAGGTCCGCGCCTTCGTCGACGAGGTGAAGAGCCGGATCGACGGCATCTCGCAATTCCCGGTCGACGCCTTTCCACCGGTCGTCCGCGAGCTGCGCTTCAATAACGACGCGGTTTATCTGGCGCTCTACGGACCGCTCGGCGACCGCGAGCTGACACGTCTTGCAAAAGACGTGCGCGACGAGCTTGCGCAGCAGCCCGGCGGCTCGCCGCTCGTCGCGGTGTTCGACCAGCGCCGCGAAGAGGTCTCCATCGAGGTCTCCGAATCGCAACTCCAGCGCTACGGCCTCACGTTCGACGACGTCGCCCGCGCCGTACGCGGCACGTCCATCAACCGCTCTTCCGGCCAGGTGCGCCTCGCGACCGGCGACGTGGCGCTGCGGACGGAGAACCTCGCCGACACCGCGCGCGAGTTTGAAAACATCATCGTGCGCCAGACGCCCGACGGCGCCGTCGTGCGCGTCAAGGATGTCGCCGTCGTCATCGACGGGCTGGAGCAGCAGGAGTTCATCGCCACCGTGAACGGCGAGCGCATGGTCGGCATGGTCGTCCGCGCGCCGGACGAAACGAACATCGTCGCCATCTCCGACGCGGTGGAGAAATTCATTGAGGAGCGCCAGAAAACCCTTCCGGAAGGCGTCACCTTCTATCTCTGGTTCGACACCGCCACCCTCTTCTGGGACCGGTTGGAGCTCGTCGGCGGCAACGCGGTTTCGGGCCTGATCCTTGTCCTGATCATCCTTGTTCTCTTCCTGCGTCCGGCCGTCGCGTTCTGGGTGTCGGTCGGCATCGGCATTTCCTTCGCCGGCGCGTTCTTCCTGATGCCGCTTCTCGGCGTCTCCTTGAACATGCTGTCGCTCTTCGCCTTCCTCCTCGTCATCGGGGTCGTGGTCGATGACGCCATCGTGGTCGGCGAGAACATCCACCGGCAGGTCGAACTCGGGAAACGCGGCGTCGACGCCGCGATCATCGGGGCGCAGCTGGTCGCAAAACCGGTTTTCTTCGCGGTGCTGACGACCATGATCGCCTTCGGCCCGTGGCTGGTGATGCCGGGCAACACCTCCGAGTTCACCAAGCACATCTCGTTGACGATCGTCGCCGCGCTGACCTTCTCGCTGATCGAGTCCTTCCTCATTCTTCCGGCGCACCTCAGCCACATGAAAGAAGAGGGCGAGAAAAAAGGCCTCATCAAACTTCAGGACCAGATCGCGGAAACGCTCGTCTGGTTCGCCGAAACGCTCGTGCGTCCGTTCGCATCTTTTGCGATCCGCGTGCGGTATTTCACCGTGGCGTTCTTCGTTGGCCTCTTCTCCATCGCCGTCACCCTCGTCTCCACCGGCTGGGTGCAGTTCGCCTTCCAGCCGAATGTCGAAGGCAATTTCCTGGAGTTCCGGATCGAGATGCCGGAGGGCACGCCCTACTCGCGCGTTGAGGAGATCTATCAGCTCGCTTCAACGTCTGGCTTGGAGCTGCGCGACGAGCTGGAGGAGGAATTCGGCTACCCGGTCATCATCTCCGTCTATTCCGACGCTTTCGGCACGCAGTCGCAGTCCTTCCTGACGGTCGTCGACGCCGACGATCGGCCGGGCATTTCGTCGTCGGAAATCCTCGACCGCATGCGCGAAAAGGTCGGCGACATTCCCGATGCGGAGAACATCGTCAGCAACTCATCCTTCAACAATCCGCCGCCGGCCCTTCAGGTCGGCCTGGAATCGAAGGATCTTGACGCGCTGCGCAAGGCGTCCGACGAGGTGCAGGACTATTTCGCTTCGATACAGGGCTCTTACGACATCTCCGACGATCTTCAGTCGTCGGCGGAAGAGCTGCGGATCGAACTGCGCCCCGGCGCCGAACGGCTCGGCCTCACTCTCGGGGAAGTCTCCCGTCAGGTCCGTCAGGCCTATTTCGGCGAAGAAGCCCAGCGTCTGCCGCGGGACGGCGAAGACGTGCGGGTCATGGTCCGCTACCCGCTGAGCGACCGATCCTCGCTGGACAGCCTCTCCTCCCTGCGCATTCGCACGCCGGACGGCGCGGAAGTGCCGCTCTCGGAAATCGCCGAGCTGCGCTTTGCGCCGAGCTTCAACCGCATCAACCGTTCCGACCGTCAGCGTGCGGTTCTGGTGTCCGCGCGGCTGGTGGAAGGCATCGACGCCGGCCCGATCTACAAAGAGTTCTATTCGTCCTTCGTTCAGGAACTGGAACGACGCAATCCCGGGGTGAACGTTCGTCGTCGCGGCGCGAGCCAGGATCAGCAGGAGTTCTTCAGCAACCTCGTCGTGCTCTACGCGATCGCGTTCTTCCTGATGTACATGCTGCTGGCCATCGCCTTTAACTCGTACTGGCAGCCGGTGCTCATCATGACGGCGATCCCGTTCGGGTATATGGGCGCGGTCTTCGGGCACACGATCATGGGCGTACAGATGGACCTGTTCGCCTTCTTCGGGATCGGCGCGGCCGCCGGCGTCGTCATCAACGACAACCTGGTGCTGATCGACATGGTGAACCGCCTGCGCGCTCAGGGCGCCGGCGCCTTCCACGCCCTTGTCGAGGCGGTCACCTACCGCTTCCGGCCGATCCTTCTTACTTCGGTGACGACGTTCATCGGCCTCACGCCGATCCTCTCTGAAACGTCCTATGCGGCGGAGTTCCTGAAGCCGACGGTCATCTCTCTCGCCTTCGGGGTCGCCTTCGCGCTCTTCGTCACCCTGTTCTTCGTGCCGTCCATGTATGCGGTCGGCGCGGACATCGCGCGCTTCTATCGCGCGCGCTGGACGGGCGAGAAGCAACCCGCCCTCGGCGAAGGCGCCTCGGCTGAGGGCCACGGCCCCTCCGTGGAGGACCTGCAACCGGGCATGAAGGATACGCCGGCGGAGTAATGTCGGCGTTAACCTTCCCTTAATAAGTGTTGGGATAGGTTGAATGCGTCCTGAAAAGGACGCCCACCATACCCCAAGCGTAAGTCCGCGACCGCGCCCCGTCCCCCCCAACGGCGCGGTCGCACCTTTTTGGGGCCTTCGTTTCTCAATCCCTTGAAAACAAAGCTCTTTCGCTACGCGAAAAAACCCGCGCCAAGCGCTGGATTCGCGCCCCGCCCTTTGCTATAGCCCCGCTTCCGGCTGTTCCCCGATAGCTCAGTTGGTAGAGCAAGCGACTGTTAATCGCTGGGTCGTAGGTTCGAGTCCTACTCGGGGAGCCAAAAATCCTACCTAAGCCATTGTTTTCAAAGAGATTACTGGCTTGGAAAGCCAATCCGACCCACTCTCCAGCCCACTTTGGGCTGATGCTTCATACCGAATTTTTTCCTCGACATCGGCCTATCCTGCAGCTGAGCCGCCTTGCCGGTTGAGAGCGTACAATCAGCTTCAAAAAATTTATTGACTACTGTTTATTTTTTTAACAAAAGTCATTCATGACTCATTATCGGCTATCTGATTTCGCGCGAACCATCTCCAGATCGTACTCGATTGAATACGACGTCTTGCTTAGGCGACTGAAAACGCCGGCGATATCGTCGCTCATCCCGTCTCGCCGCTCATCTCCTGGCAGAACGGCGCACCGCCTCTACGAAGCGGTCGAAATCATCCGGATAGCCGTCCTCACCTGCGCCACCAACGGGAATTTGGATTCGCGAGTGTGTGCTGAGCTCAGCAGAGCCTTGGACGGGGAAGTTTTTGGGTATTCGTCGGAACGACGTTCCGCCTTGCCCCCGTCAATGAAAATGTCCGACAACACGGTTCGAATTGCAAACTCCATTGATATAGTCGCAGACGGATTAATCTCCGGCGAGAATTGGTTTCTCGAGCTAATTACGTACTTTTCACCTAGCAATAACTCCGCATCGTATTCAGCGCGCGTCCGTTTCAACTTACCCGAATTGGCGGAAGTTAGGAGACGGAGAATTGTCCAGACTGAACAAGGCTATTTTGAGCAGTATTACTCAGTTTTTGACTTATCAAGTCTCCTAAAGCCGTTCGTAAGCTTAGTTAGTGAACACCGTGAATTGGGGTCCGAATAAAATGCAGAGCTCAAATGGTGTCCGATTACTCCGACTGAGAGACGTCCTCGCCCCGGACGGACCTCTGCCGATTTCCAAGAGTTCGTGGTGGGAGGGAATCAACAGTGGAATTTATCCCAAGCCCGTAAAACTTGGTAAGCGCACTGTTGCGTGGCGATCCGATGAGATTGAGAAAATCGTACTCAATGGAACTGCGGCACGCTGACCAATTGCAAACGCTTGGCCGCAAGCTCGCTTTAGAGGCGATGCGGCGCTACGTGTCGCTCGGTATGTCAGTACACTGGCTAAACCCAGCGAAGAAGAGCCCGATCGAGGACAAGTGGTCGTCCGTGCCTAAGAAGACGGTCGAAGATCTCGTCGCGACCTACCGCGCCGGCGCGAACATCGGCTTCCGACCGGGTGTTCACTCGCACCACGGCGACCGCTGCCTCTACGTGCTCGACGTCGATATCAAAGACGCGGACTACAAGGACGAATGCCTGACCGCGCGCGATAAGCTCATCGGGCGCGCCGTCGCGCGACGGATGAGCAAGGTCGTGTCCGGCTCAGGCGGACACTCACACCACCTGTTCTTTTGGTCCGACGGCGCGTTCACCGGCAAGAAGCTGTGGCGCTCGGCAGACTTCCTTCACGACCCGGAGACGGGCGCGCCGACCAAGAAGCGCGCCGCCGAGATCCAACTCCTCGCCGCCGGGTCGAACGTCGTCCTGCCACCGTCGATCCACCCCGACACCGGGCGCGCCTACGAGAGCGTCGGAAACATCAAGATCGAGGACGCCGAGTTCATCGATCGCGAGATCGTCGCAGGATGGGGCGCTGACGAAGCGTCGAGCGCGCCGACCAGTGACTTTGAGCGTCAAGTTCAAGAACAGCCCATCGACATCACCGAGGACGAGGCGCTGCGCTACATCGCGCGCTTGGATGACGACCGGGCGGTCGACTACGATAACTGGCTCGAAACCCTCGCCGCGATCCACCACCAGTTCGAAGGCTCTAAACGCGGGCTGGAGATCGCGCACGAGTTCTCGAAGCGCGGCGGCGACGCGTACGACGCGTTGAGCGTCGAAGACAAATGGCGCAGCTTTGGACGCCAGTCATCCAAGCCGCGCTCATTCCGCTCCCTGATCGCGGACGCGAACGTCGATACGGTCAACAACATCGCCCCGGATCTTCAGGTCGAGGACTGGGACGACCCCCTCGCCGAGCCGTCGACGGAACTCGTCGCCCTCGAAAACGAGTTCTTCGGGATAGAGAGCGACCCCGAACTCATCGCGCTCGAAGCGGAGATCTTCGGCGAGCCCGCCGACCGAAGCATTCCGGAAGGGCAGCCCTACGTTCCGTTCTTGGAGTATCCGGCGCCGGCGAAAGAGTGGAAGTCGGACCTTACCCTGAACTCCGAAGGCGGCGTGAAGAACCTCGCGGCGAATGTCCGACTGATCCTCGACAACGATCGCCGGACCGCCGGGGTTCTCTGGTTCAACGAGTTCCGCGGGAAAGTCGTTCGACGCATGAAGCCGCGCAAGGGCGTGCCCGAAACCCGGAGCCGCCCCGACCCCATTCAGCTTGACGGGCGAAAATACGGCCACTGGTTCGTAAAGGACCCGATCAACGGGGATCTGCTCGACGATGGCCACCACGCCCAATTGAAGGAACTCATCGCGCCGAAGAAGGGCCGCGGCGGGTACGACTTCACGATCACCTCGGACTCGCTCAAAGATGGCGTCATGTTGAGCGGCCTAACCCGGAAGTTCCATCCGGTCCGGGAATACCTCGACTATATCGCCGAAGAATGGGACGGCGTTCCCCGGCTCGACACCTTCTTCATCCGGCACCTTAAGTTCGACGAGAACCGCTACCACCTCGACATCAGCACGTTGACGTTCCTCAGCCTCGTCGCCCGGATCTACGAGCCCGGCGCCAAGTACGACCAGGTGCTCGTCCTCGAAGGTGAGCAGGGCTGCCGGAAGTCGACCTTCGTTCAAAAGCTCGCCGTTAACGAACACTGGTTCACCGAGTTGGAAGGCGACTTCGACGACACCAACAAGATGGTCGAGAAGATGAGCGGCAAGATCGTCGCGGAGATCCCCGAACTTCACGGCTTCTCCCGGTCGGACATCCGCGCGCTGAAGGCGTTCTTCTCCCGGCAGGTCGACATCGGTCGCCTCGCCTACGCGCGCGAGTCCTACGAGATGCCGCGGCAGATCATCTTCATCGGCACCACGAACGACGACGTCTATCTCCGCGACCTCACCGGTGGCCGACGCTTCTGGCCCGGCAAGCTCGGGCTCGCGCACGGGGAGAAAATCGACATCGACGCCGTCGAGAGCGAGATCAACATGGTCTACGCCGAGGCGGTGCATCGCTATCGAGCGATCCGGAAGGCGCAGCCTACCGGCTGGCTGCCGCTGCACCTCACGAACAAGGAAGCGCAGCAGACCGCGCTCGATCTCCAGGAGAGCCGCCGCGAGGAGCTTGTCGAGGAGACCATGGCCGGGAAGATCGCGGCATGGCTCGACGAACCTGTTAAGGATGATCTCGGGTTCGTCGACGCCGGACTTCCGATCTACCGGGAATACACCTGTCACATGGAGATTGCCGAACTCTGCCTCGGACGCGACACCACTAAGATGTCTCAACCAGATTGGTACATCATCCGAAACGCCATGGGGAACGTAGGTGGGTGGAAACGGGCGAACGGCCTTCGCTCTTTCCCGAGCTACGGGCGACAACGGTATTACGAACGAATTCGCTGATCTAAAAATCGCAAAATCGCAATCTCAGAACCCGTCGGGCTTCCGTTCGACGGGTTTTTCGTTTTCCGCGGCCTTCTCTGCCAGGGCGTCGGCGAAGGCCGTTCGAAGTTGTATCACCCCTAACACGCTGATTTCATTGATGCTTTATACGAAGTGATACAACTGAGTCAGTCGTTCCTACGAGTCCAAGAATTCCCGGATTCCATTACCCTATATGGCCTAACCCGGAAATTGGTGTATCAGTTGTATCACTTGTATCAACCCATTGAAACTAAAGGGATTTTCCTGATACAAGTTGTGATACAAGTCAAAAGTTGTATCACCTGCCGCAGTGACGCTTGAAATCGCAATATCTCGAAATCGCAATATCGCAATCACACTACTATCGACAGAACCGATATGGGATTTTTCAAAATGCGGATTTTCCGATTCCAGAACCTATTTTGGGGTATGTCGAAATAAGGATGTCTTTATGTGCCTTCTAACGTGTTGAATTCGTTGAAACTGTACGAGATAAAGTTTACAGCGTACATTTGCGTCCGGAATCCCTATGCCGGTGTTTGAGTTACTTCGAGATTCCGCGGCTCAGCGCCTCCCCGCGGCCCGCAGATCGCCAAAAGGGACCCGCTGGTGCACGAAATGCGCTTTCATCTCCTTGCTGATCTCTAAAGCCCGTGAGCGGGATCAGCGTCGTCCCAGTTTCTTGCAACAAAGCAACTGCCCCCTATTCCTGAGCGGCTAAACCACCGAACAGGAGATACGAGATGCCATCCTTGTTGTGGCTGGCCCTCGATCCCGGTGGCCTGGGTTGTGAAACGTCGTCCAGTTCGAGTAAGGGAATCTGGTCTCTTTCGTTGATGGAAGGATAGAGGCTCAATTCCGAAGACCAAATCTCGGCCTCGTCTATACGCCGCGGCATCGGCAAGGTGGCTAGCACCTCGTAGCCGTCCAGCCCGATGTCTTCCAGAACGTTCTTCCCGGCGCCGGGTGAAAAACCCTCTTGGGACGGATCGCCAGAATACGCGAACAGCCAAAACATTCTGAGCAGTTGATCACGCGCTGTCCAAAAGAAGGCTAAAGAGAAACAATGTTTCGCTTCGTCCACACCGCAGATATCCATCTGGACTCGCCTCTCAGGTCACTCGCCCTCCGCGCGCCTGAGGCAGCGGAAGCCGTCGGCATTGCAACCCGAACCGCGTTTAGCCGGACTGTTGACCTGTGTATTGACGAAGACGTTGACGCCTTGATCATCGCTGGCGACCTCTACGACGGCAAGCTCCGCAGCATGAAGACAGCACGTTTCTTCGCGGAGGAGATGCGCCGTCTGACGGGCGCGGGCATTGCTGGCTTTGTCCTCCGTGGCAACCATGACGCAGAATCAGTGATCACGAAGGAAATGACGCTTCCGGAGGGCATCCATGTATTCAAGGGGCGTGACGAACCGGTGGACCTAAAAGGCGGGGCGGTTCACCTTCACGGGGTTAGCTATGCGAAACCTCATGCCCCTGACAGTCTCCTCCCGAAGTACAAACCCGGGACTGATGGGATCGTTGATATCGGCGTGATGCATACGAGCCTAAGCGGATCGCCCGCTCACGATGATTACGCGCCCTGCCCCGTCGCCGATCTTGCCTGTCACGGCTACGCGTACTGGGCGCTCGGCCATATTCATAAACGCTCTGTACACTCCAAACCGGACTGCACCATTGTCATGCCTGGCATCCCGCAAGGCCGCCATATCAATGAGGATGGGGCAAGATCCGTCAGCCTCGTGACCATAAAGAGTAACGGAGCCGTCCACGTCGAAGAACGCAGCGTGGCGTCAGTCCGTTTTGAACGTATCCGCATCGACCTCGACGGGGTCGAGGATTGGGCATCGTTGGTCAGCCGCGCAGGAGAGGCTTTCGGTCGTTTCGCCGATGATATGGAGACCGATCACGGCGTGGTGCGGGCGGAGCTCTGCGGAGAAACTTCCCTCATGCGGGAGCTGATGCGGGACGCCGATAAGCGTGACGAAGAATTGGCCTCGGCGGCCGATCGCTCTGGCCCGCTGTATTTCGAGAAAGCCGAACTGGTCGACAGAACGTCTTCCCGCGATGAAAGCGGCGAGATTGAAGCGCTGAAGTCGCTGATCACCGAGGGAGAGGTGCCCGCCTCAACTGTGGAAGACATGCTCCGCGATGACGCCATGCAGCTCGTCAAGAAACTCCCGGCGGAACTCCGGGACCGTTTCGACCCGATGGTCCATCCCAACATCCTGGCGAAGGCGGTGGGTATAGGCGCGGAGCGCATCCTGGCGCGCCTCAGCGAAGCGAGCGGCGCCGATGAGGCTTGATCATCTTCACCTTCAACGCTTCGGTTGCTTCACCGACGAGGCGATCGATTTCGGATCTGCCGGAGAAGGCCCTGATTTCCATGTCATCTACGGCGACAATGAAGCCGGCAAATCCACCCTCAGAGATGCGATCTCCGATTTCCTCTACGGCGTCGAGGAGCGAACGCGTTACAATTTCCTTCATGACAACAGGGCGCTCGCGATCGGAGCATCCCTCACCACAGCGGATGGCCCCTTCTCCGCGATCCGGGTCAAGGGGCGCCGCGGCACGCTCAAAGACAAGACCGGCGGCTCTGCCGATGAAGCCGCACTACTCCGTCTACTGACCGGCATCAATCGGGAAGAGTTTCTGCGACTCTTCTCTCTTGATCGGGATCAATTGGTGCGCGGTGGTGATGATATTCTGCGTGCTGAAGGCAGCCTCGGCGCGCTTCTATTCGCTGGAGCCTCGGGATTGACCTCCGCTTCGGCAACACTCGACGAAATCGCAGATGAGGCGGACGCCATTTTCAGACCGCGCGCCCAGTCGACCAAAATCGCTGAGGCGGCGAAGGCGATCGACGCCATCAAGCAGCGTCACGGCGAAATCGATATCGACGCCCCGACTTTTCGCCGCTTGGTCGAAGCCGAACAAGAGGCGGCGGATCGATACGATGCAGCAAAAGCCGCCTATGACGAACGCCAGGCTGCCATGACTGAGATGAAGTCGAACCTTGCGGCGGTCGGTCCCTGGCGGGACATTGAGGAAAGCAAACAGAGACTTGCCGCGCTTGGCGCGACGCCGCGCGCATCGATAGAAGACCTTGATCGCGCGAGGGAGTTGCAGACGGCGCAAATTGAGACTGCGAGCCAGGTCAAATCGGCGGAAGAGGATATTCACCGTCTCGAAGCCGAACTCAACGAAGCGACCATCCCCGCGTATGCTGATGACCTGTTGCAAGGAATGGCGGCATTAGGCGTCGAGGAACTCGAGAGCCGCGCTCGAACGGCTTTTCTGGACATTAGCAAACGTCAGGCGGAGCACGCCGCGGCGCAGAACAAGATTTCTGCAACCCTCCGCAAGATCGGCGAAGAAGAAGACAGTGATCCTTCATCGCTCGTCCTTGCCGCTCCCAAGTTGATCCAACTGAAAGATCTCGCTCGCCGAGGCGAGCAGATCTTCGGTGCGTATGAAACGGCTAACAGCGAAGCGATGTCGGCCGATGAAGCCGAGCGTGAAGCTGAGGCGGGTGTTGCTTTGCATAAGCTGCCGCCAGACGCCCGCATCCTCGAAGCGGCGATCGAAGCCGAGCGATCTTATCTTGATCTCACCCGCCTCGAAGAAGAGCGGGAACGGTGTCGACAATCAGATCGGGCGCTGATGGCGGCGCTTCAGGGATTGCGCCCTTGGGTCGGCGACGTGGATGCACTTGGCGCGCTCCTCGTCCCTTCGAGAGAGAAATTGTCGGGCCTTGTCAAGGATTTGGACAAAGTCGCCAACGAGATCGCCCATTTCCAAAGTCGGCTAGACGAGATCGCGCGGGCGATCGACGAACACCGATCGTTTCTCGCCGCGTGGGAGGCCGACCCGGATATCGTGAGCGATGATGCCGCGAGAAGCCTTCGCGATCGTCGTGATGAAGCATGGCTCGCCCATCGAGAGGCTTTGTCAGAGAAAGCTACCGGTCGCCTCGACGCTACAGCGGATGCCTACGAGGCAACGCGTACGGAATTCGATCAGGCGTCGGAAAAACGCGCCCTACGCGGCGCTGATCTTGGTCAAATGCGCGAGTGGTCGCGGCTCCTTAAAACGAACGAAGGCGAGGAGCGCCGTTGTACGGAACAGCTTACCGCCTTGCGCGCCGAACAAACGAAGCTTTCCGAAGCGAGCGCATTCCTTGCGGAGGACCTTGGTCTCCCGACAACAACGAGCCTTCCCGAACTTGAGACGTGGCTTTCCAAACGCCAGGGCGTCCTAGCGTTAGCTGCTGAAGCTAAAGATCACACCGAAACGCTCCGCCAGCGCGAAACGCTCTTCACCGAGGCCGCAAGCCGACTTCGCCGAATTGCCGATGAGTCCGGATGCACACTGCCGGACGATGACAGACACCTTCTCGATCTGGCGATCCGCCATGCCAAAACCCTGACGGAGAACGAAGCGGCGCGGCAGGCAGCGAAGGATCGAATGGAGGAAGCGCGCCGGGCCGCCAAAAAACGAGCCGTCGACCGAGAGACAGCGAAAGCGGCGCTCGATGACTGGCGTACTGAGTGGGACGATGCGTTGGTCGAGGTTTGGTTCGATCATACAGAGCCGGGAGCGGTTCTCTCTCTTCTCGAAGGTCTGCAAGAACTCGCGCCCCAGATTGACGCCGCCCACGAGCTCGGTCGGCGCATTGATGCTATGCGATCGGATATAGAAGCTTTCACGGACATCGTCAGAAGGCTCACTTCTTTGGCGGGCGATTCCCAAGCCGACGATCCGCCGCTTGAGATCGCCGCAGCGCTCAAGTCAGAGGCCGAACAGATCTGCGTACTGATAAACAAACGAGAAACCGTCAGCGAACGCCTTGCGCAAAGCCACGAGCGTTTGCGCGAGGCGAAGCGCCAAGCAGGCACCGTCGACCAGGAAATCGGTGCTCTTGGCGCCCGCACGGGCGCGAAGGACCTTCAAGACACGATCGAACATCTTGAAAGGGCGAGGGAGGCGGCTTCGATTGAGAAAGCCATCGACGGTCATCGCCGAACCTTGCGGGACGTGCTCAACAGTGACGACGAAGGCCAATGGCGTGCGCGGCTCGCGCCGCTCGTGGCATCAGACGAGGCCTTGGCCACGGCAAAAGCTGACTTGGCGGCCGCCGAACGCGAAGCGGAGCTGGAATTCGCAGCGCTGCAAGAGCTCCACACGGAGAAAAAAACCGCCGCGATGAAGACGCAGGCCGTGAAGGGTGACGAGACCGCCGCTGCTCTGGAACAGGAACGCTCGACCCTGCTCGAAACAATGGCCGAGCACGCCCAAACCTATCTTGAACTGCGGGCCGGCAAGATGATCGTCGAACGCGCCATGCACGCCTATCGCGACGCCCATCGCGGAACGATGATGGAGGCCGCGAGCGCCGCTTTTTCTCAAATGACGGCAGGTCGCTATCCAAGACTGGTGGCCGTTCCAACGGGCGACGACGAAACCTTGGTCGCCGAGCGCGCCGATGACGGAACGATCGCGGTCGACCGATTGTCAGAAGGCACCCGAACGCAGCTTTATCTGGCCCTGCGAATCGCCGGTCATGCCGAATTCTCGCGCACCCGCCCTCCTCTCCCGTTCATCGCCGATGATATTCTCGAACCATTCGACGACCAGCGGGCGTTGGCGACGTTTCGTTTGCTCCATGACATGTCCCGCAAAGGTCAGGTGATCTATTTGACCCATCACCGCCATCTCATCGAAATCGCGGAACAGGCGTCTGGATCCGCGGTGCGGGTGCATGAGCTCCGCCCGGCGTCGGCCCGCGCCGCGTCGCGGGAATCCGCCGAATGAAACTGAAGCGACCCAATCTTCGTGCGAAACCGTCCGAACTCGACGACGCTCTTGCGCGTCTGCCGAATGATCAGGTCTTTCAGTTGCGCGCTTGTTTTTTGCGATCAGAGGACGACGAGAGTTGGACGCCCGGCTTTGTGATCATCCGTCCTAAGGAAGCCCCTGATGAAACTCCTTCACAGCGTTTCGAATATGACACCGCTCTTCTGATTGAAGAAGCGCTGACCAAGGACGAGCTTGCGAACCTCCTTGAGGCCTTCGATCGCGGGGACGCGATGATTTCCGGCCAGAGCATCTCCATGGCGCCCCATCGTTACTGGGAGACCGAAAGGCTGACGCATACCAATCGTTATTTACCTCAAGCCGGTCTTTTGGTGACCACACGCTTCGAACGCAATGACCAGCTCAACGCTGCGGTGGATATGATGCATGCGGCGGGCGCGCCTTACTATCCGAGCCTTGAGGCGGCTCTTCAGGACTGGGCGCCGATCGAAGACTTCAGCGGCGAACGAGATGGGCGCATGTGGTCGCTTCATATCCTTTTGCCGGAGACCCGCGGCTGGATTTCTGACATTTCTCAGGTGCCTGACGGCGTGCGCGTTCGTTGCGCAGGGACCGACCTCGAAGCCGGTCTCTTGAGGTTGAACGGCGCCGCCACGGGGCCCTCCGAAGTTCGGCAGATCGAGGAACGCCCGACCCACGACGACCAGCTTATCAAGATCGCGGAGATCGAGATGGACTGGGACATCGCGCTTTTCTCCAATGACGGCGCGTTTCTTGATCGCGTCACAAGCCGCGACCGCCTAATATCGCCACCGCGTCGGAAACTGTCAGACGCTGAAGCGCTCCTCGAGCGTGCTCTTGAATCCGGTGAAGGCGACGAGGTCGAGTTCAAACCTTTCGTCTTTGTACCCATCGCCGGGACGCGTGATGGGAACGACGGCGAGGCCCGTAAAGCGCGTAACAAGTTTGATGAGATTGGCAAGAGCATCGCCGCGATGCAGAACCATCGCGGCGGCTGCATTTTTCTCGGCGTCGACGATAACGCCGTCGTGATTGGCGACGAGGGACGCATTCAAAGATCGATACGCCGCGATCCCGATGACGAGGCACGCCTGTTTTATCGGCGCGGCCTGATGCAGGCTCTTGCCGATATCGTCCGCACACCGATTGGGGCTTCTTCAGAGTATGTCGAACGACCTGAGGGGCACGTATTGGTCGTGCGCGTGCCGGCATCTCTCAACGAACCCGCGGAGATGCTCAAAGACCCCCGCTTGTTCGTACGGCGCGGCGGGACCAATAAAGCCCTAGCCCCCTCCGAATGGCGCGCCGTCTTCGACCAGAGGCGGGGGCAAAACTCGCTCTTCACTTGATCAATACGCCTCATCGCCAGCGCTGGTCTACGTCGCCTCGGCATCGACGAGCAGCGCCTGCGCCAAACCCGGCAGCGCGGCCACCTCTAATCGCGACGATTGGGCGTCCCGCATCAGGAGATCACGACCTAGATAGGCGTGAAACTTCTCGAACATCAGATTGCCGGCGTCGATGGTCGGCGTTTCAGCGCCGGCCGCGAGGGGCTGCAGCGCGTCGCGGATATCCAAGCGCTGGCCCCCGCTGGAGATCTCCAGAAGACCGTCATGGGCGGTCCACTTGAAACCCATTGCGCCGAGAACAAGTCCTAACGTCCACGTTTTCGTTGTTCCCGCCCACGTCGCCAGGACCGCCTCGCCGGCGCCAGACTTGAGGATTCTCAGGTCTCGAAGACCAAGCCGCTCATACTCGCGCCGCGCTTCGCCAAGGAGCTCGCGCGCCGTGTCGTCTAAATAGACGGGCGACCGCTCCTCCTCGAAGACGGTCTTCATACGGTTGATCACGCGATCATGAACGTCGCCGGGATCGCCCCCAAAGACAGGCGGGCGCCCAGCGGCGGACGGTGTGACCGTAATCACCTTTTCGATATCGTCGACGCCGAGCACTTCCCACCGGCGGCCTGAGAGGATGATAGTCATGCCCTTGGCCAGAACATTGTCCACGGGCAGCGTTCCGATGTCGCTGCCTTCCCTCAACACCCGATACTCCTCCGGCGTCATGAAGACGGCGTAGAAAGAGTAGTGCTCGACGAGCTTTTCACCTTTTCCGCCGAGAAGCAGCGTGCCGTCGTCGGCCTGCTCCAAGAGCCCGATGTCCGGCTCACCCAATCGCCTCAGCACACGGAGAAAAACCTCTTGGGTGACCGCCGTGAAAGGACCCTTCTCGCAAAGGACGACGTAGAGCCGCTTGGCGCTCGCCCCGCCGCGCTCGGCCACCACAGAAAGGATCTGATGCACTAGCGTCGAGAGGTGGAGGCTCTGGGAACGCGGCGGCTCACACCAGCCCTCAATGAGAAGGTCGATCATCGCGACGCTGCGAACGAGACCCAGACGAAGCCGGTCGACGATGTTCGAGTCTCGGTCGAGCTTGGCCTCCACGGCGTATTGGCGCAGCACGGACGCCTTGCCTTCACGGCGTCCGGACCGGCCGAGTCGCTGACGCAGGCCGGCAACAGTGAACGGCGCCCCCACCTGGGCGACGCATTCGACATCGCCGATATCAATGCCGAGCTCGAGGGTCGAGGTGCAAACAGCGGTTGTTGGATGGCGCCCTTCTTTCAGGCGATGCTCGACGAATTCGCGGTGCTCCTTCGATAGGTTCGCATGGTGCGCGTAGAATTCCTGGGGCAGGCTCTCAGCCTCGGATCTGCGCGCCAAGCGATCTGTATACGCCTCCACATTCTGGCGGGCGCCGGCGAAGACGAGATTGTTCGCACCGCGAAGTTTCTCGAACAGGTGTCGGGCCACCTCATCCTCCGCGGCGCGCTCTGCGTCACCGCCCGACAGATAGCCTCGCAACTGCACCCGCAGCTCAGCGTCACCCCCCTGAGCTTCGAGAAGGTGCACGGCGTCGGGCTCCTCCGGACGAAGATGGACGCGCGCCAAGTCCATATCACCCAATGTGGCTGAGAGGCCGATCCGCCGAATACGGCGGGAGGCCGCAAGTTCGAGGCGCGTCAGCAGGGATCGCAGATGCACGCCGCGGTCAGAATCAAGAAGCGTATGGAGCTCGTCGACCACAACGGCCCTCACGCCCCCAAAGAGGCCCGGTATCATCGGGCCGCGCCGTACAAAGAGCGCTTCGAGCGATTCCGGCGTGATCAAAAGAACGCCGCTGGGGCTCTTCATCGCCCGTCCCTTTACCGACTGGCTTACATCCCCGTGCCAAGGCGTCACCTCGATTTCGGCATCCACGCAGAGGCTTTGTAACCTTTGGTGCTGGTCGTTGATGAGGGCGCGTAAGGGGCCGACATAAAGGATATCAAAGCCGCGTCCGGTTCCGGGCTGCGGCGTTTGCAGCGCTTCCGAAACGAGCGGCAAGAAAGCGGCTTCGGTCTTACCGCCCGCGGTGGCCGCAGCGATGATGACGTCGGCCTCTTTTCCGTGGATCGTTTCGATCGCGCGCGCTTGAACATCCCGTAGCTCCGTCCAGCCTTGAGCCCGCACCCATTTCTGGACCGGGCGGGCCAAGAGGTCGAACGCGCCCACTAGAGTTTGAAACTCGCCAGATCGTCGTCTTCGCTCGGCGGAGCAGCGGCGCCGTCATCGGTGATGTCGCTCAGATCATCGCCGCCATCCGCAGCGATCTCCACCGCGTCGACAAGGTCCCGCCAATCGACCCCCGGATTTTGTTCGAGAACGGACAACAGATTCACAAAGGCCGTCACCGTGTTGCGCGGCGTTCGGAAATAGGCTTCGCCGATCCTTTGATCACAGTGCATCATGAAGGCTTCAAGGGCCTCATCAGGCAACGCGCCCTCGTCGCCCTGCATCACGCGTCGGACGTTTGACAACAGCACGAAAAGGTCCTCAGGCGTCAGATTGGAGAGCTTGATCACGGGACCTGAAAGATCGACAAGCCCCTCACGAACGAACGTGTTTTCCGCGAGGCGCGACTGAAGGGCCTCATAGGAGTAGAGACCGCGCCGCGTATGCATCAGGAAATCCGGGGTCCCGCCGAAGATAAAACCGAGATGCGCGGCGCTTCCTTGAAGCACATCGTTCAAGATACGGAGGATTTGTTCGTAATTGGCGTTGCGGGCCTGGGAGTGCGTCAGCTTGTAGAGATTGACCATCTCATCGAGCGAAACGAGGAGACCCTTATATCCCGCTTCGCGAACGAAGACGCCCATGAGTTTCAGATGATCATAGACGCTGGCGTCATCAATGATCGTGCGGACGCCTAACGCCTGACGGGCATCGGTGCGCGTTGCGAACTCGGCCCTCAGCCATCGCAAGGCCGCTGTTTTGAGGTCCTCGTCTCCATGTTCGTGCCCCTCCCAATAGCGGCGAATGACTTCGGCGAACTCAAAGCCGTTGGTCAGTTCCTCAAGATGCCCCAGGCGTTCTTTGATGACATCGCCGGTGTTGAGGTCTTCGGCCTCAGCGTCCCTGTGCGCCTCGCCGACGAACCGCTCAACGACGCTGGCAAGACCGCCGCCGTCAGGTTTTGTCCGGGTCGAGCAATTGCGGGCCATCTCCGCATAAAGAGTGCGAGCCTGGCCGCCTGTCGCATGGAGCCTCCGATCGGGAGCGAGATCGGCGGACATGACGACGAGGCCTTTCTCCAGCGCCACCAGGCGAATGAGGTTGAGAAAAAAGGTCTTCCCCGACCCATATTCACCGATCACGAAGCGGATTGCCGCGCCGCCGTCGGCGATCCGGTCCATATCCGCCACGAGTTGTTCGATCTCGCGCACGCGGCCGACTTGGATGTGTTGCAGACCAAGACGCGGCACCACCCCCGCCCGCAACGCTTGAATGATAGTGTCCCGCTCTCGCCGCTTGATCTTAACCATAGCTGACCGCACGCGCCTCCTCTATCTGTTTTGAAATATCCGGGTGCAGATCGTAGCCTTCATAGGCGTCAATCAACGCGTCGTCGAACCGGTCGAAGGACCATTCGTTGATTGCCTCAAGCGCGCCGTCGATCATCAGCCCACGCCGCCCGATCAGCTCCTGCATCTCGTCATCTGTCCAATGGGGTTTGGCGAGGAGCTCGACGACAATGCCCGCATGGACGGGCGCGAGACCACCAAGGACCGCTCCTTCATCGTCCGTCTCTTCAGTGTCGTCTGGCTCTTCCGCGCCAAGGATGTCGCCGAGCACGCGCGAGACACGTTCAGTCTGGTCCGCGATGTCGGCGATCCGCGACCGGTCGAGGGATAAACCGTTCGCAGGCGCCGCCTCATCCGGGATGGCTTCGCCGCCAAGACCGCCCGTCGCCGTGCGCACCGGGACCGGTGCATCGCTCGCCGTGCCCGCATGCAGATCACTATAGACCGTGTGGGGATCAAGACCCATCGCCTTGTAGAGCTTTTCAAGACCGTTGATCTCGCCAGGCCGGATGACGCCGTCCGCATGCGCCATCGCGACGACGCTTGCGCGCACAATGCCTTTTTCTTCAGCGCCGAGCGCTTTCAACCGCGCGCGGAACGCCGTCATATTCGGCGGCACCGTCAACATCCAGCGCAGATTGGCTGCTAAGCGGGCACGCTCGTCCGCTGTCACGTCGTCAGCGTTCTTGATCGCTTCGGCGAGCGCCTCCCGTTCGGAAGTCGCCACATCACCGTCGGCTTGCGCCACGAAAACGCCGAGCCCCAGGCGCAAAAGGGCTGCGCGGTAAGCGTCGCTGGCCCCTTCCGCCACCGCTGCTTGGTCCTGGAGGCGGAACAAAATGACAGGCTCGTCGAGTCGTGGCGGTCGAAGCGCAAAGCGCGGATCCGGCGCGAGGCCATGGCCGACCATCGCCAGAGCATCGGCAGCACCGGTCAAATGCTTGCGGGTGAGCTTTTCCGGCCGCGCGCCTTCTAACCGTTGAATCAGCGCTCCGGCGCCGATGTCGCCGCCGTTCGTAACGATATCTTTGGCCCAAGAGGCAATCGCGTCGATTCCCGAAGACGGAAACGCGTCTCTGATCTCGGCAGGCAATAGGGCGAAAGCTTCGAAGGATCCACGACCATCGGGCGTTCGGCCCAGAAAGCGGCTGAATTTGTCGAGCCGCTCCATCGCCTGGTCTGCGAGCCGCTGGGCGTCAGTTACCGGTTTGCGGAGCCCGGAAACATCAGGAAGAGCTTCGCCGGCCTCCAGCGGCGCATAGTCGGCGGAGAATTCACCGGAGGCAGCCCTGTAAGCGCCGCTTAGGGTTCGCTTCGGGCGCGTGATCGCCATTCCGCTCGGGTAGGCTTCGGCGAACAGCACGCTAAAGAGCGCGTTGAACTCTGCCTCGCATCGGCGCGCCGGGGTGCGGACCTGCGCTTCCGGATGGGCGCGCCACCACGCCCGCACCCAATCGGCGTTCAAAGCCTCGCCCCGCGCGATCTTTCGCCCAAGCGCGACGGCGAGCACGACCGGGAACTCAAAGGCCGTGCGGCTGACGGACGGAATGGTGTCATCGTCCAGAAGCGCGAGCCGCGCCACATCGAGGAAGCGCCCGAGATAGGTCGAAACCGATCCGTTCCCGCCATAAATTGACAAGAGCCGCTCGACTTCCCTGACGATCTGCTCACGTTCATCGCGGTCCGGATCATCGACCAAGAAACGCCGCTCCAGCCCGTAGAAATAGAGAAACATATAGCCGACATTGTAGCCGGGATCCTGGCGGCCCGAAGCGAGCCAATCGAGATACGTGGCTCGCGAAACGGCCGACATCTGGCTGTATTTCGGCCAATAGGACATGCCGGACCCATCGAGGTCACCGCCCTTTTTGGCGACTGAGAGCGAGGGATCGATGAACGCCCCGCAGGGCGCGCCGCCTCTTTTATCGCGCGGCCCCGGGCCGAGATAGACCATGCCGCCGATCGCGCGCCCGGCAACAGTGGCCGTCGAGCCCGCCGCCACCCACCCTCTCGCTTTCGTTTGATTTGAGGGCGTCGCTTTATCGCTGGCGCTGCGAACGGCGTCGGCGCCCCGCGTTGAAAGCTGTGCAGCGGCGCTGGTGTGCCCGCCAGCATCGAGGCGACCAAGAGCTCGGTCTAGCAGCTCTGCGGCTTCGGATCGCCTCTGACCCTCGCGTTCGGCGCGTGTCTTAGGAGCAGGCGCTGGCGGCGCGTTGATTGCCGACGCTCTTTTCCGACGCCGCATCCAAAACACCCCGATGGCGACAGCGATCAGGGCGGCCACCAAGGCGAGACGGCTGGAGGCGTCGGGGGTTGTAGTCGAGGCGCGTTCGGCTGTCTGGGCGAAAGCGGAGCCAGCTGCATTGTCGCGCAAGGACGGCGCGTCCGATGATGCGTTGATTACTGTCGGGGTCGGAGGCTCTTGCAGCACGCGCAGCGCGTCCAGGGTCGCTGCATCCGCCGTGCCGGTCACCGCGAGTCGTTTATCACGCTGATAGGCTTCAATCGCGCGGCGCGTCCGCGGACCGTCGAAGCCATCGGCAGGGCCGGGATCGTAACCGGCTTCCGTGAGACGTTCCT
This sequence comes from uncultured Caulobacterales bacterium, assembly GCA_964342855.1. GTDB lineage: Bacteria > Pseudomonadota > Alphaproteobacteria > Caulobacterales > Parvularculaceae > JBCBJX01. The sequence goes on along the minus strand of CAYFIB010000007.1, from coordinate 21,341 downwards.
GAACAAGTTTAAGAGAGGCGTCCTGGGCAACAGCAGGCACATCAACAATGGCCGCGCCTAGGGTAACAAGCGCTGCAACGGCGATACGAAGCCGGATGACGCCTCTTTTTCCGTTCACAATAGGCCCCTTCGCCTTCTCCTTTACGTTGTGCCTTGAAGTTGTGCATCTTTCCACTCCCCTGACGGCGATCCGCCGATGGGAACGGATGCCTGTCAGGTAGGCACCTCCACTTGCGTCGCGGGTTTCGTAGGGCATAGCCCATAACGGCACCTTGAATCGTAGTGCGATTGAAAGTTTTGGCATCTTTCACATATGCCACGAGCTAAAAAAGCTCTGGAACAAAAAAGCGTGGACGCCGAAGATCGCAGCCGATCAATGAGGAGCCCACCAGCTCATCAACGATCAGCCTGATCGTTGGAGCAATCTCGACAGTATTTCAAAGCGAATGGTGCGGGTGACAGAGCTCGAAATCAGCCCCCAAACCATGGCACTCTCGACGACTTAACGATCATCAGCGCACGGACTGTGACGCCAACACTTTGCTTATTGTAGTGCAGCCCCAGCGCTCCCCCTTTCAAAACCCATTTAGCGCGGAACATCGAACCTCACTGTCTCCGGCAGATTGATCGGTCGAAGCTCACTACGAGGCTGTCGAGAAGTCTCCAGTTCAGCAGCATATTGCTCTAATTCAAAAGCCTAACCGAGCGTGGTAGGTAATTTTTTAGTACAATTATTAGTGCAATATTGATGGCGTATTTCCCTGCCTAATCCGTGGGGAAATTATTCTGCTAGCGGCCGAGTTCGAGCCCAGTGACGGGCCTAGAAACGAACTTTTTTCTGTTATATATCAATGACATAATGCATGTCGAGACGAATTTTGTAGCACAGTCCCCGGCCGATTTGTGGCACAGTTCTTACTGCCCAAGGCATGCCTTCTCGGCCGGTATAGGACGCTCCGATACCGGCGAACAGACTGGACATTGACATGTGACCAGCAGAACATGATATACATGCAAGGAAACGTATATCCAGATCGGAGATCACCATGCAGGTGTCGAAATGGGGAAACAGTTTGGCCGTGCGCCTGCCCGCCGATCTCGTCGACAAACTCGGATTGAAGGAAGGCGACGACATCGAGCTTCTTTCTCTCGGGAAGCATCAGTTCGGCGTCGAGCGCGCTCTGACCCTCGATGAGCGCTTCGCGCTTTTCCGCCAGGCGCGTGGCCGCTTGGGCATGGCTGTCGAGATAGATCGCGACGCCACCCATGAGCGGTGAGCCGCCGGTCTTCATCGACACTAACGTCCTTCTCTACCTCGTTTCCGCGGATACTCGAAAAGCGGACCGAGCCGAGGAGATCCTGCGATCGGATCGGCTCAACCGGCGGGTCTCGACACAGGTGATCGGCGAATTCGCTGTCAATCTACACCGCAAGGCGGGTCTCGACTGGCCGACTATCCGCGTTCACATCGAGACGATTCGCCTCGTCTGCGCCGTCGAAACCGTTCTGAGTAACGACCAGGACGCCGCGATGGAGTTCGCCGAACGATATCGCTTCAGTTGGTGGGATGCGCAGATCCTTGCCGTCGCGCACCGCTGTGGCGCGAAAACGCTGTATTCGGAGGATCTGCAGCACGGACAGGACGTGGCAGGTCTCAGGATCGAGAATCCCTTCCTGTAGCCGTGACGACCGACGCACAGCGCTCCCGCATCAGGCTTGACATCGTTAGACCAGATAGAGCGCAAGAAGAACCGCACCGAGTCCGATATCCACCCAGACACAAAAAGGGATATACCATCCGGGCACGTCAGACCGGAAGAGATTGCTGTGATGGGCCAGATCCCAGCCCGCATGCAGGATGAGCGCGACCGGAATGACGACAGGATGCCAGAGCAGACCGAGAAGCGCCCCGATCCCGAAAAGACTGGCCCCGCCCAATTCTTCGACCAGCGCCCTCACCTGCCCGGTGGCAGCGGCGAAACCGATATAGGCGCCGGCAATGACCGCCAGGGTCACGGCGCCGAGGGCAACCGATGCTTCCTGCGGCAGCAGGAGATGAGCAGGAACAAGTACGCCGAGCACCAAAGCAGCGGAAAGTATGCTGCGCATCAGCGCCGCCGTCGTGTGGATTGCCAATGTCCGTAGGAACGGCGCATTCGGAACACCAGAATCGTCAGCCCGGAGACAGACACGATTAGACCAAGTCCTGCCGAAATAATGAGCAGCGGGTGGTTAAAGTCGCCGCCGTCGTCATAATCCATGACGTGAAGGCGCCAGAAGAAATCGAACAGCCGCCAGGTATCTGAACGGCGGGCACGGACGACCCCCGTATCAGGATCGATATACAGACGCGTGTTTCCGTCATCGTCGAACCGTACTTGCCAGACGGGCCCGCCGGGTCCGTACTCAGAGGGCGGATCACTCACGATCGTCACCGTGGCAACCTTCCCATCCCCCGCGAAGTCATACGCCGCCACTCGCCTCGCAATCTCTTCGGATATCGGCGAAAGGACGATGCCCGCTTCCGCATCGACGATCGCGGTTCGCGTGCCTTGACGGACCTCCCACACAGGCTCGCCAAGAAGACGGGTCAGGACCGCATGGTCGACCGCGTCCATACCCGCAGCTTCCGCCGCCTCCTGCAGGGAGATAATGGCGCCGGGCAGGACGGCCTGAGTTGGGTGGTCGGCGATCTTGTGCTCACCGCGGACACGTTCGATGGGCAGCACGCTCATCACAAAGCCGCCGAGAATCCATAGCAAGACCTGGACGCCGATAATCAAGGCGAGCCATTTGTGAACGCGTACGGCCCATCGCAGAAGCGCCATGGATCAGTGACCCATCTCAGCCATGCAGTCACTCATTTCTGCCCCCTGATCGCATAAATGGGTCACCCGCCAGGACCCGTCGCGGCCCTGCTTGACCATGAACATGATCTCGTCACCGGCCGCGAGGGTCGCCAGATCGACATCGCGCGTGGTGCCGAAGAACATGGTCATCGCATCCATATCGGCGCCATTGAGCGGTCCATGATCGATCTCGATCCGACGTTCCTCGAGGTCGACGGAGACGATGCGTCCCTCCCCATGTGCCACGCCGTCGCCCATGGATTCGCCGTGGCCGGACATATCGTGGTCCGCCATGTCGTAGGGCGCAGATGACGTCGCGGCGCTGTCCGGCGCAGTCGCCTCACCGGATCCACCGCAAGCGGCGACGGTCAGCATCGATGCGGTGAGTAGGATGTTCGCTTTCATGAAATGTCTCCTCAGGGGTCAGTTATGCGGCACGGGACGGCGGTCGCCAAGAGCGGAAGCGTGCCGATCTTCCAGTTGGCGGGAGACCCAGACCGTGTAGATCACGGGGATCACGATCAGCGTCAGGAGGGTTGTCGAGATCATCCCGCCCAGCATGGGCAGGGCGATGCGGCGCATCACGTCCGATCCGAGGCCCTCGGTGAAGAAGATCGGCGCCAGCCCGACAATGATCGTCAAGACGGTCATCAGCTTCGGCCGCACGCGAAGGATCGCGCCGTGACTGACGGCCCGCACAAGGGCCGTGAGATCGCCGGGGCGCTCCTCGCGCACCTGCGCATCGATATAGAGAAGCATCACCACCGCCGTCTCCACCGCGATCCCGCCGAGCGCGATGAAACCGACCGCGACGGCGACGGAGAAATCGTACCCGGCGATCCACAGCGCCCAAAGCCCTCCAAGAAGGCCGAAGGGGAGCGACGCCATGATCATCAGCGTCCGGTCGAGACGCCCGAAATGCAGCATGAGCAGCAGGAAAATCAGCCCCGCCGCGGCCGGAATGGCGATCTGCAGCCGGGCGGCGGCCTCCTCGAGCTGCTCGTATTGCCCTGACCATTCGATGGCGTAGCCGGTGGGAAGTTCGATCGCGCCTGCGACCACCTCTCTTGCTTCGGAAACATACCCGCCGATGTCTCGGCCCGCGATGTCGACAAAGACCCAGCCGGTCAGCCGGGCGTTCTCCGACCGGATCATGGGCGGGCCTTCGGCGAAGACGATATCGGCCACCTCGCCTAAAGGAATGTGCGCGCCCGACACGCCGGGCACCAGGATATTGTGCAGATCCTCAGCGCTCTCTCTAAACGGACGATCATAGCGCAGAAGGATGTCGTAGCGCTCTCGGCCTTCGACGCTTTGCGACAGGGGCATGCCCCCGATGGCTGTCTGGACGACCATCTGGAACGTCCCCATGTCGATATTGCGCCGCGCGAGCTCGGCCCGGTCCGGGCGGATTTCGAGATAGCGTCCGCCCAGAACCCGGTCGGCAAAGGCCGACCGCGTTCCCGGGACGTTGGCCACGACGCCTTCGACCTCCTGCGCGATGCGTTCGATCTCCTGAAGGTCGTCCCCCGTCACCTTAATGCCGACCGGCGTTCGCACGCCGGTTGAAACCATATCCATACGGATCTTGATGGGGTACCCCCAGCTGTTGACGAGGCCGGGCATCTGAAGCCGCTGGTTGAGATCGTCGATGAGGGCATCGGGCGTGATGCCGGAGCGCCATTCTTCGCGGGGCTTCAGCCGGATCCAGGTCTCGATCATGGTCAGCGGCGCCGGATCGGTGGCGGTGTCCGCCCGCCCCGCCTTGCCGAAGACGCTCTCGACCTCCGGGACGGCGGCAATGACCCTGTTGGTCTGCCCCAGGATTTCCCTCACCTTGGTCTGCGACACACCCGGCAGGGTCGAGGGCATGTAGAGAAGCTCGCCTTCGTAGAGCGCGGGCATGAATTCCGACCCGGTCCGCGAGAGCGGGATCAAGGCGCTCAGCATCAGGAGCGCCGTGAGCCCGATGGTCACCCACCGGAACCGCATGGCCAGCGCCAGGACAGGCCGGTACGCCGCGACGAAGAAACGGTTCACCGGGTTGGCCTCCTCCCGCCGGATCCGCCCGCGCAGGAGCCAGATCATCAGCACCGGAACCAGAGTCACCGACAGGAGCGCGGCGAATGCCATGGCATAGGTCTTGGTGAAGGCGAGCGGTGAGAACAGACGGAAGCTCTGCCCCGTCAGGGCGAAGACCGGCAGGAACGAGACCACGATGATCATGAGGGAGAAGAAGACCCCTGGCCCAACCTCCTTCGCCGCCATGAGGATCGCGGCGCGCCGCTCCGCCGGGGACGGATCGTCAAGGCCCGACAGTTTCCGGCTGGCATTCTCGACCATGACGATGGACGCATCGACCATCGCCCCGATGGCAATGGCGATGCCGCCCAGCGACATGATGTTCGCCGTGACGCCCTGGCCGGACATCACCAGAAAGGCGCCCAGCACACCAAGCGGCAGGGTGATGATCGCCACAAAGGCCGCGCGCACATGGAGGAGAAAGATCAGCGTGACGAGCGCCACGGCGATCCCTTCCTCGATCAGCTTGTGCTCGAGATAGGACACCGCGCCTTCGATAAGCGGCGCGCGATTGTAGACCGGCACGATCTGGACGCCCTCGGGCACGCCGGTGCGGAGTTGGTCGAGCTTCGCTTCGACCCGGTCGATCACTTCGAGCGCATTCTCGCCGTCGCGCATAACCACGATCCCGGCGACGACCTCGCCTTCGCCGTTCAGATCCACCACGCCGCGGCGCAGGGCGGGGCCCTCGACGATGCGGGCGATGTCGCCGAGGGTCACCGGCGTTCCGTCCTCGGCATAAACGACCGCCTGTTCGAGATCCTCCCGCTCATCCACATAGCCCGATGAGCGGACCATGAATTCGGTCTCGCCCTGTTCGATCACGCGCCCCCCCACCTCGGCACTCGCGGTCCGGACAGTCTCGGCGATCCGGCCTATGGGCACGTCGAAGGCGCGCAGGCGGTTAGGGTCGATCAGCACCTGATACTCGCGCACATACCCGCCGACGGAGGCGACCTCCGCGACCCCTTCCACACCCGACAGTTCGAGCTTCAGGAACCAGTCCTGAATGGAGCGCAGCTCAGCAAGGTCCGTCCCGCCCGTCCGGTCGACGAGCGCATACTGATAGACCCAACCGACGCCCGTCGCGTCGGGCCCGATCTGCGGGGTTGCCGCTTCCGGCAGGACGTCACCGAGCCGGGAGAGCGCCTCCACCACTCGCGAGCGGGCCCAGTAGAGGTCCACATCGTCCTCGAAGATGACGTAGACGAAGCTCGTCCCGAACATCGATGCGCCGCGCACGTCCTTGGTCTTCGGCAGGCCAAGAAGCTGCGTCGACAGAGGATAGGTGACCAGGTCCTCGACGATCTGCGGCGACTGGCCGGGGAAATCCGTCCGGATGATCACCTGGGTGTCGGTGAGGTCCGGAATGGCATCGAGCGGCGTGCGCTGGACCGCCAGCCATCCCGAGACCGCCAGCGCCGCCGCGAGGGCCAACACGATGAGCTGGTTACGGACAGACCAGTCGATGATCGCCGCCACCCAGCTCTTTGTCGGGTCATGGCCGGTGAGGGAAGGTTCGTGATCGCTCATGATACCGCCCTAGTGATTGTGTCCGGCCATGGCAGGCCGATCCGATACATTGTCCATCGCCATGGCGTCCGGCCACACGATCCGTTCGGCGTCGCCGTCGCCGTAGGGATTGACCGGATCGCCGCCTTCCTGGACCCAGAGCCGATCCTCTCCAGCGCGGAAAAGCGTCAGTCCCTCTTCGGCATAGTGTTGCGGGGCCCCTTCGAGGAGCCACGGACGCAGGCCCTCCATCAGATCGGACAGCGCATCTGCCAGCTCCGCGGGGCCCTCCACTGCCTGCGCGGCCCGGACCGCACCTTCCGCATGAAGAAGGATCGGCGAGAGACGCGTGTTCGCATATCGCGCGCGCAGCGTTTCCCCGACACCGAGGGTAGGGTCGAGGAAGCTCGGCTGCACCGCATACCCATCCACCAGCGCCTCGTGAAAATAGAGCGCGGCGTCAACGAAGTGATCCACCATGGCAAGTGTCTCGTCCGTCATCGGCAGATCCGAAAGGGGAACCTCCGGGCCGAGGCCACCGTTCATCTTCGAGAAGCCTTCCCGGAGGCTCGCCTCGGAATCGAGGAGGAACTGCCCGCTGGTGACGATCTGCTCGCCCGGTTCCAGCCCGGCGACGATCTCTGTGCGTCCGAGGCCTGACAGCCCGGGCTGCACCGGTCGCGGCGCGAACCGTCCGCCGCCCAAGGCGATCACCACATGAGCCCCGCGGCTATCTCGAAGGATCGCCTCCGACGGGACCGAGAGCCGAGGTCGGTCATCGACCGCAAAGGTGACATCGGCATAGGCGCCGGGCCTCAAGGCCTCATCCTCATTCGATAGGACGATGCGGACGCGGCCCGTTCGCGTGTCGGGATCGACCGTGGGGTAGACGTAGTCGACCCGCGCCTCGCGCTCCGGCACGGCGGCAGCGGACACACTGACCGTCGCGGGCGTCCCCTCGTCGATCGAGGGGAGGTCCTGTTCCGCCACCGAGGCGATGATCCACACCTCGTCATAACGCTGTAAGCGCAGGATCACATCGCCCGGCGTGACATAGGTTCCGTCGCGCACGGACAGCGCCGAAACCACCCCGTTCTCTTCCGCGGTCACCGGCATGCGCTCGATCACGGCTCGGCCTTCGCGCAGGGTCTCGATGACGCTGTCCTGCATGCCGAGGGAGCGCAGACGCTGCGCCGCCGCCTCGATCCTCCCGCCCGCGCCGCTGCGTAGCGCCGCGAGGTAGTCCTGCTGCGCCCCGATCAGGTCCGGGCTGTAGACGCGGTAGAGAAGGTCGCCGGCTTCGACACGATCCCCCTCGGCCGTGACCGAAAGATCCTCGATCCATCCTTCCACGCGGGAAGCGGCCACCGTCTCCGCCCGTGTGCTCGGTTCGACCCGGCCGAAGGCGCGGACCTGCCGGGCGAAGGAGACGACCTCCGCCGGGGCCGTCCGTACGCCCATGGTCTGGATCATAGCGGGGGACACGGCAATGCCGGCCTGGTCTCCGCTATCGCCCGAGGGCGCTTCGGAGACGGGCACCAGGTCCATGCCGCAGATTGGGCAAACCCCGTCGGCATCGGTCGAGATGTAATGGGGGTGCATGGGACACGTGTAGGTCGCGGCCTCCTGCCCGTGGGCGACGCCCGCGAACAGGACGATCAGAATAAGGACAAGCTGTTTCATGGCGTCACCAGAAGGCTGTTGGCTTCGGCCGTCAGCGCGATAACCCGCGCTCGTTCGGCAGAACGTTGAGACCGGAGTTCGAGGGCGGCAAGCTCTGCATCGATGACGAATGAATAGGCGCCATACCCCGCCTCGTAGTCCGAGCGAGCGGCGCGGGCCTGCTCGCCAAGCCCCGCGATTTTCGCATCGAGCAGGCGAACGCTTTCCTCTGCCGCGGCCCGCGCCGCATCAAGCCGGCTCCAGGCTGCCCGCGCCGCCCGGGCAGCGGTGGCGAGGTCGGACCGCGCGGCCGCCTCCCGCGCCTTGGCCGCCCGAAGCTTCGGGTTCTGATTGTTTCGCTGCCAAAGCGGCACAGTGAAGGTCACCTGCGCCGAGACCCAGTCATCGCCCCGGAAAGTCTCGCCCGGCAGACCGCTGCCCTCTTCCCGCTGCTGATAGGTCAGCCCGACGCCCCAATTGGGGCGATAGGCTGCCTCGGCCCGCATCGTGCCCGCTTCGGCAATGTCGATCCCGGCATCGGCGAGGCGGACAGCATGGAAAGCGCTGGCCTCCCCGCTCCATTGCCGCGGCTCGACGGGCGGAAGATCCGTTTGCGGCACATCTCCCACAAGGTCGATGAGCGCGGCCTCGACGGCGGCCATTTCGGCGGAGAGGTCTGCCCGACGGCGACCCAAATCAACGCGTTCGACATCGATCTGGGCCAGACGGAAGGCCACCGCCCGCCCGGCCGCAAGGTCGGCTTGCACTGTCTCCGTCAGGGCATCGAGGGCTTCTGCCTGCGCGTCGAGAACGTCCTGCTGCTCGCCAACCCGCTGCCGCTCTGCGAGCGTTGTGATGAGACGGGCGCGCAGGGCCGCGAAGCGTTGCTCGGCCATCAGCCGGAGCCGCGCCGCTTCGCCGTCGGACAGGGCCGCGCCTGCCCGTCGGCCCTTCATATTGGGGATCTCCTGCCGCACGCCGATGGCCTTGTTCGTGGGCAGGAACCGGTCGAACGCCGGATCCTCGACCGGCAGATTGTTGATGCCAAGGCTGATGACGGGATCGGGCAGGCCAAGCGCCGCACGGCCTTCGGCCCCCGCCGCTTCTGTCTGCCATTCGAGGGACTGAAGCGCGGGATGGTCACGAAGGCGTGCCTCGAGATCCTCGAAGGTTTGACCGTGGGCTGTGGCGAGCAGGAGCGGCCCGGCCAGAAGGGCCGAGAACACGCGGCTGAGCGATAGGGAATGAGACATAAAAAATCCGACAGCTGAACGAACGAAGCGGACGCGCGGAGCCGCATCCGAGGGGTTCAGGGTCGGATCAAAAAAGCAGGCGTTGCTTGAGGGTCAGCGGCGTCTGCGCCGGGGGCGCGGTACCGGGGGGCCGGACAAAGCCTGAAGTCACCGGCGGTATACGGATCGCAAGATCCGCCACGGGCGGCAGGGCGACGACCACCGGCGCCCGTTCATGGGCGGCCTTGAGGGTTTGGGTCGGCGTCGCCGAGACCTTGGTCAGGCACGCATCGCATCCCGGACATTCTGCCGGATCGGGCGGCGCATGCTCCGCCTCGCCATGGCAGGGCGGGGCCGCCTCCGCAGCGCTAGCCAACTCGGCATGACCGCCTTCGGTCAGGCAACAGGCCATGACCGGCCCTGCCATCACCAGCAGCGCCGCAACCAGGCCGAGAAGGCGAGCCGAAAGCGTCATGGAAGGCAGACTAACCGGAATTCGTTAACGCCGATACCCCCTGGGTGCATTGTCACTTCTTTCGCCCCCCCAGTACGGCCACCAGTTCCTCTACCTTCTCCCGGCGCTCATCGAGATCGTCCGAACCGAGGGCGTGCTCGACGCAGGTGTCCAGATGATCGTCCAGAACCACCTTTTCGAGGCTGGTAAGGGCCGCCTTGATGGCCTGGACCTGACGGACGACGTCGATACAGTAGCGGTCGCCATCGACCATTTTCGCGACACCCCGCACCTGACCCTCGATACGGGCGAGGCGCTTTATGGCAGCGGTTTTGGTGTCAGCTCTCATTGCATACTCGGTTAGGGGTATAGTTGATGTGTGAATGCGCCCAACGCAACCGGGGTTTAGGACTTTTTAGCGGTCAGCTCCCGTGCTTTGCCCTTCGGAACGACATTTTTGTCAGAGCATTCGTCTTCAGCGAGGAACAAGGTGGCGTCCACCAAAGGGGCATGTCTTACCGCAGCTGAAGGACGCGATTGAGCTTGTCTTGCAAAACGTATACCCCACATGGGTATAAACGCAAACTGAAGAGGAGCGTTCGACTTGTGTCGCGCATCGCAAGAACGGATCACTGCGCTGGCTCTACCCGATCACGGGGAACGTCTTCTTGTTCTCGCCTCCCTGATTCTGGCTGGCCTATTTCTGGGCCGTCCAGGGCGCGCTGTCGCACTGCCGACATCCGCTGACACGACCGTTATCCCTTCTGCTGAGACCGAGATCCATGCCGGGTCTCACAAGGCTTGCCGCGGCGCCTGTATCTTTTGCCTGCCCAGCCCCGCTCAAATACCACCGGGCGCCGAAACTGCCCCGATTGATCCAGGTGTCATGTCGCCCACAGCAAGCGACCGACAGTTGGCGCACAGCGAAAAGACATGGGCTCCGCGTGTTGCAGCCCCTTTCGGGCGCCTTCCCGATCCGGTCACCTTATTCGATTTGACTCGGTGGTGATCCTGTCTTGGCAGTCCCCAGGAGAAAACACCGCACCAGACAGGATATCAGCATGCTGAACAGACGCCATTTCATCGGAACCGCCACTACCGCCCTTGCGGCGCACTCCCTCCTTCCGGCCTGGGCTCAGTCAGGTCGGCAAGGCAATCGGGGCCTCGACCCGCTGACGCGGAACCAATTCGACCTGACCATCGGACGAACGCCCGTGCGTATCGATGGGCGAGCGGGGCACGCCGTCACCGTGAACGACACCCTGCCCGCGCCGCTCATCCGAATGCAGGAAGGGGAGGACATCGTTCTGCGCGTGACCAACACGCTCGACGAATGGTCCTCGATCCACTGGCATGGCCTTCTCGTGCCGGCCTCGATGGACGGCGTGCCGGGGGTCAGCTTTCCCGGCATCGCGCCCCGTTCGACCTTCGAGTATCGTTTCCCGCTCAAGCAGGCGGGCACCTATTGGTACCACAGCCATTCGGCCTTTCAGGAACAGCTCGGCCTCTACGGTCCCTTGGTCATCGATCCTGCCCGGGCCGAGGCCCAGAGCTATGACCGCGAATTCGTTATCGTCCTGTCGGACTGGACGTTTGCCGATCCCCACCGGCTTTTCGCCCAGCTGAAGAAGATGGGCGACACGCTCAACTACCAGAAACGCACCGCGGCGGATCTCGCGGCCGATGCCCGTGAGGACGGGCTCGGCGCCGCCCTCCGGAACCGGGAGATGTGGGGACGCATGCGGATGATGCCGACCGACCTCGCCGATGTGAACGGGGCGCAATATACCTACCTCGTTAATGGTCATGGTCCGGACGATGACTGGACCGGCCTTTTCGAGCCCGGTGAACGCGTCCGCCTCCGGATCATCAATGCGAGCGCCATGTCGATCTTCAACGTGCGGATTCCTGGCCTGCCGATGACGGTCATCAACGCCCACGGGCTCGACGTACGGCCGGTCACCTTCGAGGAATTCCAGATCGGCACCGCCGAGACCTATGACGTGATCGTGGAGCCAAAGGACCGGGCCTACCGTCTCGTCGCCGCCTCGATCGACAGTTCGGGCCAGGCGCTGGCGACGCTGACGCCACGTCTCGGTGAGACCGCGGAGGCCCCACCCCTGCGGCCACGGCCGCTCCTCACCATGAAGGACATGGGGATGAGCGGCATGATGGCGTCCGACATGGCGACGCCCGCAGAGCCCGGCATGGAGGGTCAGGGCCATGCCCTCACCTATCCCGAGAATGCGGAACCGGGCGGCGCCATGGCGGGTATGGCGATGGATCATGGGGACATGACGATGGCCGACCACCATCACCCAATGGGCCCCGGCGTTGCCAATGTCGCGATGAACCCCGTCAGTCGCCTGCATGAACCAGGGCTTGGCCTTGAGCGCGTCCCGCACCGCACCCTCAGCTATGCCCAGTTGCGGAGCCTCCGTCCGAACACGGACCGACGACCGCCCGAGCGGGAAGTCGAGATCCATCTGACCTCCAATATGGAGCGCTATATGTGGTCCTTCGACGGCGTGAAATTCTCCGAGGTCGAAGAATCGATCAAGTTCTACGAGGGCGAGCGGGTCCGGCTGACTCTCGTGAACGACACGATGATGCCGCATCCGATCCACCTGCACGGGATGTTCTTCGATCTGCTCATCCCGGACTATGATGAGGACGAGGACGGCGAGCGCTACCTTCCTGGCCTCCACACCATCCTGACCAAGCCCGGCGAGAAGCTGTCCGTGGACATCACGCCGCCCGAACGTGGTGATTGGGCCTTTCACTGTCACCTTCTCTACCACATGCATGCGGGCATGATGCAGGTCGTCAGCGTGCTGCCACGCGACGACCGTCCACCCCTGAGGGAGATCGGGGCAGGACCGCCTCAGGCCACCCATCCAGCGGAGACGCCGGTCAAGCACGACATGGACCATGGCGAGCATGGAGGGACGCACTGATGAGAACCGCTTTTCTGATCGGCCTTCTGGCCCCCCTCACCCTCACACCCCTTCACGCCCAGGAGCAAAGAGATCCCCCTTGGGAAACGGCCGATGGCGTTTATGGCCCGGAGGCCATGCGCGAGGCCCGTAGGCGGGTCCAGGACGAGAACGGCGACATCCGCTATGGCCTCGCCATGATCGACCGCCTCGAATGGCAGGACACCGGAGGAGACGGGACGCTCGCCTGGGATGTCCAGGCCTATTATGGCGGCGATATCAACAAGGTCTGGGTGAAGTCCGAAGGCGACTATTCGCTCACCGATGATGATGTCGAGGAAGCGGAGGTCCAGCTCCTTTATTCGCGCGCGATCTCCCCCTATTTCGACCTTCAGACCGGTATTCGGCAGGACCTCGAACCCGACGGGCTGACCCACGCGGTTCTTGGCATTCAGGGGCTCGCTCCCTATTGGTTCGAGACCGACGCCGCGCTCTTTCTCTCCGAAGAGGGCGACATGACCGGTCGCGTGGAGGCCGAAGTCGAATGGTTCCTGACCCAGCGACTGATCCTTCAGCCGCGTCTCGAAGCAGGCCTCAGTGCCCAAAGCATTGAGGAGCGCGATCTCGGCGCGGGTCTGACGGATGTCAGCCTCGGGGCCCGGCTGCGCTATGAGGTGAAGCGCTCCTTTGCCCCCTATGTCGGCGCCGAATGGCGGTCGCGCTTCGGGGAGACCGCGGACCTCCAGGAACGGCTTGGTCAAGAGACGGACGAAGTGGTGTTCGTCGCCGGTCTCAGGGCCTGGTTCTAGGGAGGCACCGTCGATGACAAAAGATCAGTCTTACGAACAAGGCAGCCTGTCCCTATGGGGCACCATCGCCATGGGGACCGGCGTGATGATCGGGGCGGGCATCTTCGCCCTTACCGGGCAGGTCGCCGAGCTGTCCGGTGACCTCTTCCCCCTCGCCTTCCTCTTCGCCGCGGCGATCAGCGGATTCTCCGCCTACAGCTACATCAAGGTCGCGAGCGCCTACCCGTCCGCCGGCGGCATCGCGATGATCCTGAAGAAAGCCTACGGCCAGACCGCCGTGACGGGGGCGGCCGCCCTCCTCATGGCGTTCTCGATGATCATCAATGAAAGCCTCGTGGCGCGAACCTTCGGCAGCTATGCGCTGCGACCGTTCGGGGTGGCCGACAACAGCGTGCTGATCCCCGTCCTCGCGGTTGGGCTCGTGGTCTTCGCCTTCGTCGTGAACGTGGCGAGCAACAAGTGGATCGGCGGGATCAGCCAGATCGCCGCCATCCTGAAGATTGGCGGCATCCTGATCTTCGGCATCGTTGCCATGGCGGCCGCGGGGTTCTCCTTCGAGCCCTATGAGAACGGGCTCGCCAACGACACCGGCGCCTTCGGCTTTCTCGCCGGGACGGCACTCGCCATCCTCGCCTTCAAGGGGTTCACGACGATCACCAACTCCGGCGACGAGGTGAAGAACCCCGAGAAGAATGTCGGCCGGGCCATCATCATCTCCCTCGTCATCTGCGCCTTCGTCTACCTCGTCGTGGCCTTCGGTGTCGCCTCAACCCTGACAGTTGAGGAGATCGTCGCCGCCAAGGACTACGCACTGGCGGAGGCCGCCCGGCCGGCCGTGGGATCGTTGGGTGTCGGTTTCACCGTGGCCGTGGCGCTGATCGCCACCGCATCGGGGATTCTCGCCAGCGTCTTCGCGGTATCGCGTATGCTGACCATGCTGACGGAGATGAAGCTGATCCCGCACCGTCACTTCGGGATGAGCGGGCCGATCCACCGCCACCTCCTCGTCTACACCGTGGTGCTCGCCGGCACGCTGGCCGCCTTCTTCGACCTGACCCGCATCGCGGCCCTTGGCGCCATCTTTTACCTGGTCATGGACATCATCATCCACTGGGGCCTCTTGCGTCATCTCCGGGAGGATGTCGGCGCCAAGGCGTGGGTAGTGGTCACCGCCATTATTCTCGACACCGTCGCGCTTCTCGCCTTCGTCGTCATGAAGACCCAGCAGGACTGGTTGGTGGTAGCCATCGCCCTTGGGGGCATTGTCCTCACCTTCGTCGGCGAACGGATCTTCCTTCGGCGAAGACAGGGAGAAGCAGCGGGAGCAGCGCCATGAGCGATGGGCTGAGGCGCATCTTCTCCTCGCCGGAGATGGCCGTGGCGCTCTTCGGCTTTCTTCTGCATTTCGTATGGGAATTCTGGCAGGTCCCCTATTATGCCGACATGCCGGACATTAGCCACTGGCAGGGTGTCCGGATTTGCACCATGGCCACGATCGGCGATGTGGTGATCGTTGTGACGGCGTTCCTCGCGGCCCGCTTGGCCACCGGCTCGCGCCGCTGGATCCTGGAGCAGGATCGGCGCGGGATGGTCGTCTTCGTCCTCACCGGTCTTGGCATCACTATCGCCGCGGAATGGGTGTTCACCGACCTTCTCGGCCGCTGGGCGTATGCAGACGGGATGCCGGTCATTCCCGTTCTCGGCACCGGCCTCACCCCGTTCCTTCAATGGCTGGTTCTGCCCTTCGGCATCGTTCTTCTCTGCCGCCCCTTTCTCCGAGGTCTGCACCATGACGTCCCATGATCACTGCCATCACAGCGGCCACCCCCCCCACGCTCATGACGATAAAGCGACGGACAAAGGCGCCTACGACACCATTCCGGACGGCTTCACCGGAACGGTCTATACCTGCCCGATGCACCCGCAGGTGCGGGCGCCGAAGCCAGGCCCCTGCCCATTATGCGGCATGGCCCTGGAACCTGAAGGCGTGGTGGTCGGCGAGGAAGACGATGCGGAGCTGCGCGACATGTCCCGGCGGTTCTGGCTTTCCGCGATCCTCACCATCCCCCTCTTCCTCTACGCAATGGGCGACATGCTGCCCGGCCGGCCGTTGGGGCGGCTGATCGAGGAAGACTGGGCGCAATGGGCCCAGCTCCTGCTCGCGGCGCCCGTGGTCCTGTGGGGCGGCGGGCCGTTCTTCGCCCGGGGGATCCGGTCCTTCCGCACCGGCCATCTCAACATGTTCTCCCTGATCGCCCTCGGCGTCGGGGTCGCTTTCGCCTACTCGCTGGTCGCCACGGCGGTCCCGGGCCTCTTTCCCGACGCGTTTCGCGGCCGTGACGGCAATGTCGCCGTCTATTACGAGGCCGCCGCGGTCATCGTGACCCTCGTCCTTCTGGGGCAGGTCCTAGAACTCCGCGCCCGCAGCGCCACCTCGGGCGCGATCCGCGCCCTCCTTGAACTGGCGCCGCCCGAAGCGATCCGCATCGGCCCCGATGGCGAAGATGTCCGTGTGCCCGTCGACGACATCCGCGAGGGAGACCGCCTCCGCGTGCGCCCGGGCGACAAGGTGCCCGTCGATGGCACCGTGAGCGAAGGCCGCTCCACGGTCGATGAAAGCATGATCACCGGCGAGCCCCTGCCCGTCACCAAGGAACCGGGCGACCGGGTCACCGGCGGCACGGTGAATGGGGAGGGCGGCTTCGTCATGGTCGCGGACCGGGTCGGGGAGGACACCGTCCTGTCCCAGATCGTCCGCATGGTCAGCGAGGCGCAGCGCTCGCGCGCGCCGATCCAGAAGACGGTGGACCAGGTGTCGGCGATCTTCGTGCCCTCGGTGATCGCGGTGGCGGTGATCGCCTTCATTGCCTGGTGGATCCTCGGCCCAACGCCGGCGCTCTCCTATGCGCTCGTCAACGCCGTGGCCGTGCTGATCATCGCCTGTCCCTGCGCCCTGGGGCTCGCGACGCCGATGTCGATCATGGTCGGCACCGGCAAGGGGGCCCGGGAAGGCATCCTCATCAAGAGCGCCGAGGCGCTTGAAACCTTCGAGAAGGTCGACACGCTGGTCGTCGACAAGACCGGTACGCTGACCGAGGGGCGCCCGGCCCTGGTCGGCATCGAACCGGCGGCGGCGTTCTCCGAAGACAATCTTCTCACCCTCGTGGCGGCGGTCGAGCGGGGCTCGGAACATCCCCTCGCTGAGGCGATCGTCCGGGGTGCCACCGACCGGGGCCTCGCCCTGCCCGACGCCTCCGGATTCCAGTCCGTGACCGGACAGGGCGCGATCGCCACCGTCGAGGGTCGCCGTGTGGCGATTGGCAACAACAAGCTGATGACCGCCGAGGGCGCCCAGGACGCGGCCCTTGCCGAGCGGGCCGACCGTCGCCGCACCGAGGGCGAGACGGTCATGTTCGTGGCGGTGGACGGACGACCCGCGGGGCTTCTCGCCGTCGCTGACCCGATCAAGACGACGACCCCTGACGCCATCGCGACGCTCCACCGCGAGGGGCTGAAGGTCGTCATGCTGACGGGAGATGCACGGGCGACGGCCGAAGCGGTGGCCAGGACGCTCGGCATCGACGAGGTGCATGCGGATGTCTCGCCCGAAGACAAGTTCGAGATCGTCTCCCGGCTGCAGGCGGAGGGTGCCAAGGTCGCAATGGCGGGTGACGGGATCAACGACGCCCCCGCCCTTGCCAAGGCCGATGTCGGGGTGGCCATGGGCACCGGTACCGATGTCGCGATGGAAAGCGCCGGCGTCACGCTGGTGAAGGGCGATTTGCGCGGAATCGCCGCCGCCTACCGGCTCAGCACCCTCACCATGCGAAACATCAGGCAGAACCTCTTCTTTGCCTTCGTCTACAATGCGGTCGGGGTGCCCGTGGCCGCTGGCGTCCTCTACCCATTCTTCGGCATTCTCCTCAATCCGATGATTGCCGCCGCGGCCATGAGCCTGTCCTCGGTCTCGGTCATCGCCAACGCTCTCCGCCTCAGGAGCAAGACGCTATGACCACCGCCACGAAAGGAGGTTTCCACTGACCCTCGCCATCCTTCTGTCCATTGCTCTTTTTGTCGGCACGCTGATGCTGCATTGGGAGATCCTCAACCGCGTCAGTGTGCGGACGGCCAAGCTGACCGCGCCGCGGTTCGGGATCATCTGCCTCGGCTTGATCCTGCTGCATTTCGCCGAAGTCGGGCTTTACGCCGCCGGCTTCGAGCTGGGCCGGGCCGTCGGCATCGGAACCTTCAGCAAGCCGCCCGGCGCCGATTTCATGGATGTCTACTATTTCTCGCTCGCGACCTTCACCACGCTCGGGCTCGGCAAGGCGATGCCCGAGGGGCATCTGGCCTTCATCGCCGGGGTCGAGGCGTTCAATGGCTTTCTCTGCATCTCAATGTCGGCGTCCATGCTGTTCAAGCTGATGCCGGAGGTGACGAAGTCATCAACTTAGCGACAGCCAAGGAAGCTCCAGCCGACCTCATAACGGAGGGTCGGGAACCCCGTGTTCATCGGGAGGATGCCCCCTTTTTCCGCCGCTCCGCGAGGACGCCCCCTGGGTTGCGGCTGCTCGCATGGAACGCCGGCCTTTCTTCTGATCGGTAGAAATTGCCCCTCCAATACAGGGCCTCGATCTCCGTCCGCGTGATCGGAGGACGTGTTCCTCGAGGCGGCGACGATACACGTCGAGAGTGACGCCGTGAACGCAAATCGAGCCGCAGCCGGTGTCAGTGCTCGCTCGAGCCCTTCTCCTCTGTTTTCTACCTCTCGGGCCCCAGGATCGTCGTCGCCACTGCGACTGAGACGAGAATGAACACGAACAAGACCGCTTCCGCCGTCAGTGTGCGCTGTAGAAGTCGTGACCCGATCTCGGGCTCGGAACGCAGCCGGGCTGTCGCCACTTTCTTGTTGTAAGCGCCAATAGTGAGGGCGACGAGCGCGAAAGCGAGCTTGACCAGCAGCAGCTGGCCGTAGTTCGTGGCGAACGTGGCTTCAAGCCCTCCTGCGAGCCGCAGCAGAAGACCTGTTCCAAGCGCCAACGCGAGCGGTACGACCCATATTGCCAGCTGGCTGAAGCGTTCAAGTTTGACAAGCAATTCAGGGGTGGGGGCCGATTCTCGTGGAAACAGCGTCATCGGGGCCGCAAACCAGAACGCCGCAAGCCCGACATGGACCATCACCACCACCGGAAGGAGCGGATCATCGACCGCCACGGTGTGGCCACCGAGACCGAACCCCACGATCAGCACCACCGCTCCGACGGGCGGAAGCACTCGATGAGCAACGAACCGACCGAGAATCAGTGATCCTGCGCCGAGCAGAAAAGCCAAGATTTGTGCCCTGTTCACTTCCCAAATGATCGGGGCCATGGCCCAATCTATCGGTTCCCCGAGACCGCCACTGAGCTGCATCATCATCAGTATGAAGCGCAAGGACACCGCGATCAGAATCAGGGTTCCTAGGGTAGCGACTAAAGGCACAGTCCGGACAATGCCTGAGCGATGGTGGACAACCAAGCCCGCGACCAGGAGGGTCGACGCGTAGAGTAACGCTTTTGCGGCGATCAGAAGCGCGTCGAGCGCCACGACTTCAGTCCACAATGTCGAAGCTGATACTTCCCTGCATCACATGACCGTCTTTTGCCATCGCACGCCATTCGATCAGGTAGGAGCCTGGACCGAGCTCCGGGAGGCTTGCCTGATAGGCCGATGCAAATCCGCTGTCCGGTGCGAACGACAGCGCTTCGTCTTCACTCTCAGGACCTGAGAGGGTGATACCTACGAGACGCACATCCGCAGAATAGGAGAAGCTGAATTCATCAGGTGCGACGCGGAGCGTGGCGCCGTCTTCAATGCTCGACGCCTTGATGGTCACATGGGCAAATGCCTGTCCAAGAACCAAAAAAGCGGCGGACAAGACTACGGCGAGAAAGGCCTTGGTCACGGACATTGTGTGATCTCCCTTGACCTCGTAGGCATATACCCGCCCACGGTATGTAGCAAGGGAGCCGTCAGCAAACTTCGGGACCCTCAATCCCGCGCTTCACCATGGCGCGATGACGCACCGAGCGATGCGTTGCCGAATCAAGTGTCCCTAGAACTGCAGCGATACCAGCCGCGATAACCGACCGTCAGGCCGTCCTCGATCTCGAAATGCATCTCGGCCTTCTGCTGGCTCTCGCCATTCTGGACGCGCGGCTTCTCCTCCAGCGGCCTCATCGTCAGACGCATCCCTTCCGTCTGAAAAGTGGTCGGGCCTGCCAGAGCCTCGGCCGTCGTCGCATCGGAGCGCAGCTCAACCAGCCGTCCGTGGATCTTCACGACCCCAGCGCCATTGCTGCCCGAAAGAACGGGCCTGCTCGACGCGGTGTAGGCGAAACCGCAGCGCGCGCCGGGCGGCAGCACCTTGTCGATCTCCGCCGTCTGCATGGTTTCGGGATCGATCGCAGGAATGGCGGCGGTGTGAATGGCCTCGTCGGCGGAGACGATTTCCGGCATCGGTGACGGCGCCATCCCTCTCTCCATTCCCTCTCCCGGCGCCGGCCCACCACAACCAGCGAGCGCTGCGGCACAGGCTGCGGTCAGAGGAATGTGGATCATCGCTCGTTTGGTCATCGGTCCCTCCTCAGTCGTCCACTTCTTCGAGATCGGCGATCAGGTATTTCATCTCGGCGATCTCGCGTTCCTGGGCGGCGATGATCTCGTCGGCGAGCTTGCGCACGCGCGGGTCGGTGATCTGCGCCCGTTCGCTGGTCATGATGGCGATCGAGTGGTGCGGTATCATGGCCCGCATATATTCCTGATCGTTCACCGTCGCCTGGCTGCGGACGAGCCACAAGGTCAGCGCAAAGACGAAAGCACTGCCGACGAAGATGCCGATATTGACCTTGGTGTTCTTGTACATGGACAGCATGAAGGCGAGCATGATCACGGCCATGGCCGCGCCCATGACGAAGGCCATCCAGAAGCGCGTCTCGCTCCAAAAGATGTGCTCGAACGCATAGGTGTTGAAATACATCAGGATGAACATGACCGTGGTCGAGGTCGCGATCATCGCGGCGAATCGCCAATAGGACATCTGCATATCGTGGTCCTTCTCTTCGTTCGTATCGTCAGTGGTCATGGCCGTCCCCATGACCGTCTGTCTCCCCCATAGCTTCATATTCCGCCTGCGTCATTCCCGGCAGGTCGGTGACGAAAGCGGTGATGTTCCAGAGCGCCTCCTCGTCATGGGACGGACCGAAGGCGGGCATGCCGGAACTCTTGATGCCGTGATCGAGGATCCAGTAGATCTCGTTCGGTTCCCCATGGGCGGCCGCTTCGGTCAGATGCGGCGGCTGGGGCAGCATGCCTTCGGCCCACCCGGCCCGGTCGATGCCGGGGCCGCCATGGCAATGCTGGCACATGGCCTTGTACTCGCCCGCGCCCACCTCGACCATGGCCTCAGTGAAGCTCGGCGGATCGTCCGTCGGCGCGCGGGATTGGATGGAATTCTTGAGCGTGGTCGACGCCGCCCACCTTCCGAAAGCGGAATGATCCTCCGTCGCCGCCACATTGTAGCCGCCGGAATAGACAATGATCAGCCCGATGATCCCGGCAAGGACGATGAGGCCGACCACGCCAGCGGCGGCCCCAAGGCCGAAATGCTTGTGTTTCTCCGTCATGGATCCTCCCGGGTCTCGTGGTCTCTGACGTCTCCCCCTTGAGACAAATCGGCATACAGCCAGCGGGTATCCGTCTTTCAGGGAACTGACCCGACCCCTTTGAACGCAGCCACTCTGATTGAAAGAATGGCTTGTTCGAAG
>CAYFIB010000006.1:18492-122523 GCA_964342855.1 uncultured Caulobacterales bacterium | reverse complement strand
GGAGCGGGCGTGGCGGCGGAGCGGCTGCGCTCCTTCATCGAGCGCATCGAGCGGCTGGAAGAAGAAAAAGCCGGCATCCAGTCCGATGTGAAAGACATCTTCGCCGAAGCGAAAGGCGAGGGCTACGACACCAAAGTGCTTCGCCAGATCATCCGCATCCGCAAGATGGACCGCGCCGAGCGTCAGGAGCAGGAAGCGCTCCTCGATCTCTATCTCTCGGCGCTGGGCGAATAGCCGCTCGGGTTGCTTTCCCGCGCAACCTCACGCGAAATCGCGCCATGGGGTTCCGATCAAAACCGCCGACGCCGGAAGAGATGAAGGCGAAACGCGAAAAAGCGCGGGCGCGCAAATCCGCTCGCGCGTTGAAGCGCGTCCAGAAACTCGCCGCGGAGATCGGCGAGGACGCATCCGAATGGGAGGCGGAGTTCCTCGAAAGTCTCGATGCGCGCTTGGATAAATTCGGCGCGGCGTTCCGGGATTTCGAGAAAGGGACGCCGGGCGAAGCGCTCTCGCGGCTTCAGCAGCAGAAGCTGAAGGAAATCGCGGCGAAAGCGAAAGAAGCGCGCGAAGGCGGCGCCTCTGCAGACGAGAGAAGCGAGCCGCCTGCGCCGCGGCCGATCCTGAAAAAGCGGTTGCAGCCCGTCACGCCTTCGAACGGGCTTAAAGAAGCGCCACGGGAGCTTCGATCCGCTTCGCAAGCCTCCGAGCCTCCATCAGAACCCGCCGCGCGC
Source organism: uncultured Caulobacterales bacterium (assembly GCA_964342855.1). Classification (GTDB taxonomy): domain Bacteria; phylum Pseudomonadota; class Alphaproteobacteria; order Caulobacterales; family Parvularculaceae; genus JBCBJX01. The sequence continues at coordinate 121,792 of CAYFIB010000006.1, read as the reverse complement.
CCGCGCTTTCAGGTGATCGACGGCGGCAAGGACTGACCGACACGAGAGGCGCCCGCCGCCGTCCTTCGTGACGCCCGCTTGCGCGGGCTCCTCAGGACGAAGAGCTTTTCGGTTTTCTACAGAACAGAACTTCGTCCTGAGGAGGCGCGAAGCGCCGTCACGAAGGACGGCGTCAGGCTCGCAGGCTCATTCAGCAGGCGCGGACGTCTGCGTCCAGGTCAGCGTACGGCAGAAGGGGCCGACGCAGCCTTTGACGTTCAGGGTGTCCTCGTCGCGCGACATGGCGGAGCGATAAGTCTTGCCGTCGCGCGGGTCGTAGATCGTGCCCTTGCGCCAGCCTTTCCTGGATTTCTCGAAGCCCTCGATGAACACCATGCCGAGGATCTCGCGATCCCGAAGGGCTGGGTCCGGATTGTTTTCATCGACGACCGGCTCGCCCGCTGGGTCGATGTCGGGCGATGCCACGATACGCCCGCAGACGCTCTCGCCGCAGGGATAGACCTCGACCGTGTCGCCGTCCGGCGTGAGCCAGTAGCCCGTCACGTCGGTCGGGTCGGTGGAAACAAGTATAAGTGCGAGGGCGGCGGCGATCATCATCGGTCCTTTCAGTCGTTTTGCATGACGGGTTCGGGAAGCGCGCGTTCGGCGCCGTCATCGGGCTCAAAATCTGATTTGGGGTCGGGTTCGTCGTCGGCCAGTCGTGCTGATCTTGAAGCGAGTGGCTTTTCAGTCAAAGACACACCAACAAGGAATAACGCTGATCATGTGACCGTCGAATTGCCTGACCTCGTAACCAAGGACGACGCGGCAAAATTTAACAGATGCTTCGGCCGAGATGAATGTTAAGATAATGAAGTTGAAGAATCTATTCCCTGGAAGTGCCGAATTCGGAGGCGGAATTGCGTGCGCAAAGTCACCATTCGCAGCCTTTCTTGTTTTAGATTTTTACGATGGTCCAATCGAAGGATTTGCTCGCGTCTCGGATGGCGAACATCTCGTTTACTTCACCAAAATCTGGTGGGACGATCATCAGAACAATCGCTTGTTCGATGCGTATATCATCGCTGCTCACGAGCTTCGACAATTTGATGAAGGCCTTTCCGATGCGGTTCAGAAAGGTCTTTCTGACCACTCATCTATCATTCCGTACGGTGAAAAAATGGCTCTGTGTCCGATCAAGCCGCTGCAACTGCTGGCGGGTTCACCTGCAGCGACTCGCATCAACATATTTTGTGAGAATATCGCGGGAGCATTGTTCGTGCGGCCTGTTATAGAGGAATAGCAAGATTAAAGGACTAGCGCCTGGGTCGGCTGTAGGCCGGTTTGAACGTCGCAGAAAGAAGCCCCTGTTTCTCCAGCCCGCGCAAATAAGCCGCGTCATGGGACGGAATGATGACGAGCCCCGGCTCGGCGAGACGCAGCTCATGCAACGCGCGGATCTGTCGGAGGATGGCGGCGCGGTCTTCGCTCCAGTCGGGGATCAGGTATTGTATGAGCCGCGGTCGCGTGCGCAGGCGCGTGATGTTGGAATAGGCCCACGCGATGTCGCCGATGAGCAGCAGCTCCACGCCATCGGCGCGCTTCACGTAAAAAGAGAGGCTTCCCTCCGTGTGCCCCGGGGTCGGAACGACGACCACGCCCGGCGCGACGCGGGTCGGGCCGTCGAACTCGGCGGCGCGCAGGCGTCCGAACCCGCGCGGCAGCTCGCCGCCTTCGGCCGTGCGCGTCATTTCCGCGATCTGCGGCGCCGTCAGACGGAGCTTACCGGCGAGGGCGCGCGGCTGCGGGTTCGCGAGGATCGCGCCGGTATGATCGTAATGGGCGTGAGTGATGAAGACCTGCTCGGCGTCCGACATCGCCTCGAGAAGGCGCGCATAGGCGAGGGGGTCGAACGCGCCGTCCTCGGAACGGCGCGTCGCTTCCGCGCCCGCCGCATCGACCGCGCCGCCAATGACGATGTCGCCCGCGTCCGAGACGATCTGGAAGGCGGTGAAAGCGATCTCGAATTCGCCGAGCCCGCCCATCGTTTCGACCCCATAGGCAGGGCCGAAATCCTCGCCGACCGTCTCAACGGCGATCTTCTCCGGAAGCCGACGGTCGTTTTCGACAAGCGCCCTGTAGGCGACGATATCGAATTCACCCTCGGCGGACGCCGGAGGTCGCGAGTCGAGGAGGAGCCACCAAGCGGCTCCGCCGATCACTAGAAGAAGAAACGCCAGAAACAGCCGCATCGCCCGCACTCCCCGGTTCAGGGGGAAAGGTTAACGCGGGAGCGGGCGGACGGCGAGCGAAAGCCTCAGGAGGCTTCGCGCGCGTCGATGCCCTGGTCCTTCACCTTGCGGTAGAGCGTCGAGCGGCCGATCCCGAGACGGCGCGCGACTTCGGACATCTGGCCGTCATAGGTGTCGATGGCGAGGCGGATAAGATCGCTTTCGATGTCGTGCAGTTTGCGCAGGTGGCCTTCGCGATCGAAGAGCTGCACGGCGGCGTGCTCGTCGGCTCCGCTCGGCGCGATTACGGCTTCTAGCCCGGCGCTTTCCGCTTTCGCGCCGGCGCGCGGGGCGAGGCCGGCGGCCTCGAATTCCGCGGTGAGGTGCGGAAAATCGTCCGCCGTCAGACTGTCGCCTTCGGCGAGGACGACGGCGCGAAAGATCGTATTTTCCAGCTGGCGGATGTTACCGGGCCAGGGCTGCTGCATCAGCACGTCGAGCGCGTCGCGCGCGACGCCGCGAACGGCGCGGTTCTCCTCGGCGTTATAGCGCGCGATGAAGTGATCGATCAGCGCCGGGATGTCTTCGCGGCGCTCGCGCAGCGGCGGGCTTTCGATCGGGAAGACATTGAGGCGATAGAAGAGGTCTTCGCGGAAGCGCCCGGCGGCGACTTCATCGGTGAGGTCGCGGTTGGTCGCGGAGACGATGCGGACATCGACCTTAACCGGCTTCTTCGCACCGATGGGGTCGACTTCACCTTCCTGCAGGGTACGGAGAAGTTTCACCTGCATGTCGAGGGGCAACTCGCCGATCTCGTCGAGGAAGATGGTGCCGCCGTTCGCTTCCTGGAACTTGCCGACATGCTTCGCCGAGGCGCCCGTGAACGAGCCTTTCTCGTGACCGAAGAGAATGCTTTCGACGAGGTTTTCCGGGATCGCGCCGCAGTTGACGACGACGAAGGGGAGGCCCGCGCGTTCCGAGCAGCCCTGAATGGCGCGCGCGATCATTTCTTTACCCGTGCCGCTTTCGCCGGTGATGAGGATAGGGATGTTCGATCGCGCGGCGCGCTCGCCGAGGCGCTGAACCTGTTTCAGCGCCGCCGACTGGCCGACGAGATCGTTGAAGGTGAGGACGCCTTCGCGCTGACGCTTCAGGCGTGAGACCTCGCCCTTCAGGGTCGACATGTTGAGGGCGTTGGAGATCGAGACCGTGACGCGCTCGGGCGAGGCGGGCTTCACGAAAAAGTCCGTCGCGCCGGCCTGCATGGCCTGCACGACCGTGTCGATGCCGCCTTTGGCGGTGAGGACGATCACCGGCAACCCGTCGCGAATGGTCTTCAGGCGACGCAGGGTCTCGATGCCGTCCATGCCGGGCATGACGAGATCGAGCATGACGAGCTCGACGCTTTTGCCTTTTTCGCCGTCGATCACCGCCAGCGCCGCTTCGCCGCCATCGGCCTGCAGGACGGCGAAGCCCGCGCGCTCGCAGACCGCCTGCATGAGGCGGCGCTGAACGGGATCGTCGTCAACGACGAGAATGGTCTTGGACATGGGCGAAGGCCTCGAAGCGTCGGAATTCATGCGCCATCCTGCCCAAGGCCTCTTAAAGCCACGTTTATCAGCCCCGTTTCGGGACAGGCCCGTAACTGCGCCCTTTCGCGCGCTTGTCGGCGGCGCGGCGCGGCGCACTTAAGGGCGAAGCGAGGAGGCGCGGGCATGGCCGCCAATGAAGACAGAAGTCGTTTCGCGGGCCGGTTCGGCCGCTATGCGAGCGTCGGCGCGGGGCTTGGCGGCGCGGCGGCGGGCGTCGCGGCGCGCCGGTTGGTCGGCGCGGTGACCGGCGGCGACGCGTCCAGCCTGAACCGGCGCGACGCCGAAGCGATCAAGGCGGCGCTCGGCGGCCTCAAGGGGCCGCTCATGAAAGCGGCGCAGATCATGGCGACGGTGCCGGACCTGTTGCCGCCGGAATTCGCCGAGGAGCTGTCCAGCCTGCAGAGCGAAGCGCCGCCCATGGGGCCGGGCTTCGTGCGCCGCCGCATGGCGGGCGAGCTGGGCGCGGACTGGCGCGAGAAATTCGCGGAGTTCGATCTCGCGGCGGCGGCCGCCGCTTCCCTCGGTCAGGTCCATCGCGCGATGCATTCAGACGGTCGCCCGCTCGCCTGCAAACTGCAGTACCCGGACATGCGCTCCGCCATTGACGCCGACCTCGAGCAACTGAAGCTCGCTCTGTCGATCTTCAAACGGATCGAACCGGCGATCGATACGTCCGCGGTCTATGAAGAACTGACGGCCCGCCTTCGCGAGGAGCTCGATTACGAGCGCGAGGCCGCGCACATGGCGCTTTACCGGTCGATCCTCGCCGACACGCCAAGCGTCCACGTGCCCGAGCCCGTGACGGACCTCTCCACGGGGCGTCTTCTCTCCATGACGTGGATCGCCGGCGAGAAACTCCTCGCATTCAAGGAGCATGCGCAAGGCGAACGCAACGCGATCGCGACGAACCTCTTCCACGCTTGGTGGCGACCGTTCGCGACGCACGGCGTCATTCACGGCGACCCGCATCTTGGAAACTATTCCGTGCGGGCGGACGACCTCTCCGTGAACCTCCTCGATTTCGGCTGCGTGCGCGTGTTTCCGCCGCGGTTCGTTCTCGGCGTCGTCGAGCTTTACCGCGCGCTCCTCACGGACGACCGCGCGGCCCAGGTCGCCGCTTATGAAGTCTGGGGCTTCAAGGGACTGTCGGAGGAGCTCGTCGACACGCTCAATCTCTGGGCGCGCTTCATTTACGGGCCGATCCTGGATGATCGGACGCGGACGGTCGCGGACGGCGTCTCGCCCGCCGAGTACGGGCGCCGCGAGGCGTTCGAGGTGCGAGAGCGGCTGAAGAAATACGGGCCCGTGAAGATCCCCCGCGAGTTCGTCCTCATGGACCGCGCCGCCATCGGGCTTGGTTCGGTGTTCCTGCATCTCGACGCCGAACTGAACTTCCATAGCCTTTTCGAGGCCGAGATCGACGGGGTCAGCCTCGAGCGCCTTTCCGACCGACAGTCCGCCGCGCTCGCCGCCGCCAAGGTTCCCCAAGCCGACTGAAGGTTCCGCAGATGCGGAATATTGCGCCGCAGCGGTGGCGCGAAACGTTAACAAACGGTATACGCGGCCCGTCTGATCAACTGGAGGGGTTTCCATGGGACAGTTTATCTTCGTCATCATCCTGCTGCTCGCCGCGTTCGTCGGCGGCACGTCGTTCGCCACCATGCGCTACACTGGCGACTGGTCGCCGCTGCCGCTGATTTCTGAAGAATCCGCCGAAGCCGCCTGCGGCGAGTTCTCGGAAGAGGAAGTCAACGAGAAAGTCGACGCGGCGGTCGCCGAGGCCGTCGCCGCCGCTGAAGAAGCCGCCGCTGAAGCTGCTGCGGAAGCGGAAGCCGCTCTTGAGGCTGTCGAGGCGGAGCTTTCTGAGGAAGAAGAAGGCGACGACACCGAGAACTAAGCCGTCCGGCTTTTCTCGACCGTAAGGTCATGGCAAGCCTCCGGGATCGCGCCTGATCCCGGAGGCATTTTGCATGAGCGCCGACGCGTCCGCTCCGAAGAAATCCAAAGACGACAAGCCGGAAGATCCGCCGATCCGTCCGATCGCCGACTTCGCCGGCAAGAAGCCGCCCGCGCCGGACTGGTTCGAGGCGGCGCTCGCGGAGGCGCCGGAGCAGGCGAGCGTCGATGTCGAGGGAACGCCGATCAACTATCTCGCCTGGGGGAAACGCGGTGCGCCGGGCATGCTGTTCATTCACGGCGGCCGCGCGCACGCGCAATGGTGGACGCCGTTCGCGCCGTTTTTCTCCAAGGACCACCGCGTCGTCGCCATGGACTTGGGCGGCCTCGGCGATTCCGGGCGCCGCGAGCGCTATTCCATGTCTCTTCTGGTCGAGGAGGTCTTCGCCGTCGCGGAGGCCGCCGGGCTCTATGAGGCGGGGCGGCCGATGGTCGTCGGCCATTCCTTCGGCGGCTATGTCACGCTCGCCTGCGTCGAGCAGGCGGGGGAGCGCCTCAAGGGCGCGGTGGTCGTCGACAGCCCCATCCGCGTGCCGGACCCGGATGAAGGCTACAACATTACGGAGCCCCGCAAGGAAGGCGAGGAGCCGAAACCGATCCGACCGAACCGGGTCTATCCGACGCTGGAAGAACCCATCGCGCGGTTCCGGTTTCTGCCGAACCAGCCCTGCGCGAACGCGTTTCTCGCCGATCACATCGCGCGCACCGGTCTCACCTCGGCGACCGACGACGACGGGACGCAAGGGTGGGCGTGGAAATTCGACCCGGCCATGGGCTCGAATTTCGACATCCATTACGAGCGTGACCTGCTGCTCGCCGCCCGTTGTCCGCTCGCCTTCATCTACGGCGAGAAGTCAAAGTTCTGCGAGCAGGAATGGCTCGACCACGTGCGGAAGATGACCGGCGGGCGCTCGCCGATCATCGTGCTGCCGGACGCCCATCACCACCTGATGATGGACCAGCCCATCGCGTTCATCAGCGCCCTGCGGGCGCTGTTCTCGACCTGGCCGGTACGCGTGGGGTTCTGACGCGATCGATCTCCGACGCTTGCGAATGACCGTTTCCGCCCAGGACGGCTGGTGTTTGCGAGCCAGTTGCAACGCACGTTCTTCACCCTTGCCGGTCGGCCCGGCATGGGCGAAAACCCCGCCAAACCAATGAGGTGAACAATGGCCGAGACCGCTTACCACCGCGGCGACATGGAAATCGCCGAGCAGGAAAAAACCTTTCGTAAGGCGATGGACGTCGCGAAATTCATCGGCATTCCGGGCTGTTTAGGCATTACCGGTCTGGTGACGGGGCTTCTGACCGGCTCCGGCGTCGTCGGTTCGCTCGCCGCCGCGATCTTCCTGTTCGTTCTCTCTTTCTTCGTCGCGCGCGCCTTTTTCCCCGCCGAACACTAAGCGCGACGCCGGTCGCCGCCGCGCACGCCGCGGCGCGCCCGCGCGTCCTCTCCTGTTCGACCGATCTCTCGGAGCACGCTGATGAAACTCGCCGTACCTGCCGAAACCCGCGACGGTGAAACCCGCGTCGCCGCCTCGCCGGAGACCGTGAAGAAGCTGAAAGGCCTCGGCTTCGACGTCGTCATCGAAGCGGGCGCCGGCGCCGCCGCGTCGATCAGCGACGCCATCTACGCCGATGCGGGCGCGACCATCGTCTCCAGCGCGCGAGAAGCGTTCGACGGCGCGGACGTTGTTCTGAAGGTGCGCGCGCCGAGCGCGGACGAACGCGCCCTGATGAAGTCCGGCGCGAAGCTCATCGCGACCCTCGACGCCTTCAACGACGCTGACGGCCTGAAAGCGTACGCGGACGGCGGGATCGACGCCTTCGCCATGGAATTGATGCCGCGCATCACCCGCGCCCAGTCCATGGACGTTCTCTCCTCGCAATCGAACCTTGCAGGCTACAAGGCGGTGATCGACGGCGCGGCGACCCTCGGCGCGGCCATGCCGATGATGATGACCGCCGCCGGCACGGTTCCCGCCGCGCGCTGCTTCGTCATGGGCGCGGGCGTCGCCGGACTTCAGGCGATCGCGACGGCGCGCCGCCTCGGCGCCATCGTGTCGGCGACGGATGTTCGGTATGCGGCCAAAGAACAGGTCGAAAGCCTCGGCGCGACGTTCGTCTCCGTCGACGAGGAGGCGATGAAAGCCGCCGAGACCGAAGGCGGTTACGCCAAGGAAATGGGCGAGGACTTCCAGCGCCGTCAGCGCGAGCACGTGACGGAGCATCTGAAGAAACAGAACCTCGTCATCCTCACCGCGCTCATTCCGGGCCGCAAGGCGCCGGTACTCATCACTGAAGAGATGGTGAAGGGCATGCCCGCGGGCTCCGTCGTCGTCGATCTCGCGGTCGAGCAGGGCGGCAACTGCGAGCTGGCGCGTCCCGGCGAAATCGTTGAGGCGCATGGCGTCAAGATCATCGGCCATCGGAACGTTCCGGGCCGGTTGCCGGCGAACGCCTCGGCGCTTTACGCGAAGAACCTTCTCAATTTCGTGCAGCTCATCGTCGCCGACAGCGCGCTCGCCATCGACTGGGACGATGAGATCGTGAAGGGCGTCGGCCTGACGCGCGACGGGAAGATCGTTCACCCGCGCTTCGCGGACGCGCCCGCCGAGGAGCCTGCGCCAGAACCTGAGCCCGCGCCCGAGCCTGCGCCCAAACCCGCGAACGAAGACGGCGTCGATGCGCCGGCTGCTGACGAATAATCCACCGCTTCAAAGGGAAAGGACGGCCCATGCTGTTCCAGGACACCCCGCCGGAAGAAACGACCGAGGAGACCGCGGAAGCGGCGAAGACCGCCGCCGAGCAACTCGCCGACGCCGCCGAGCAGGCCGAAGCCGCCTCCCAGCAACTCGCCGATGCGTCAACGAACGCGCTGGCGCTCTCCGAGCGTCTTTATCAGGCGGCCGAGGCGAGCGGCATTTCGGAATTCGTCTTCCTTGCGACGATCTTCGTGCTCGCCATTTTCGTCGGCTACTACGTCGTCTGGTCGGTGACGCCCGCGTTGCACACGCCGCTCATGTCCGTCACCAACGCCGTCTCCTCCGTGGTCGTCGTCGGCGCGCTGATCGCCGTCGGCGCGGACATCTCGCAATCGCCCATGGGCGGCTGGTCGAAATGGCTCGGCGTCGCGGCCGTGGCGCTCGCAAGCGTCAACATCTTCGGCGGCTTCCTCGTCACGCAGAGGATGCTCGCCATGTACAAGAAAAAAGAACGGTGAGGTGAACCGATGAACCCGTCGCTCGCAGCCTCCCTCTACGTCGTCTCCGGCGTTCTTTTCATCCTCGCGCTTCGCGGGTTGTCGTCGCCCGCGACCTCGCAGGCGGGCAACCGTTTCGGCATGATCGGCATGGGCCTCGCGGTCCTGACGACGCTGACCGTTCTGGAGCGTCAGGGCTTCATCACCGTCTGGGTGCCGATCATCGCGGCGGTCGCCGCGGGCGGCGGTCTCGGCGCGCTGATCGCGCGGCGCGTCGCCATGACGTCGATGCCGCAGCTCGTCGCCTTCTTCCACTCCCTCGTCGGCCTCGCCGCCGTGCTCATCGCGTGGGCGGCGTTCCTCGCGCCCGCGGCCTACGGCGTCGGCGAGCCCGGGCACATCCACGTCCAGTCGATCATCGAGATGAGCCTCGGCGTCGCCATCGGCGCGATCACGTTTTCCGGCTCCATCATCGCCTTCCTGAAGCTCGACGGGCGCATGTCCGGCAAGCCGATCATTCTGCCCATGCGCCACGCCATCAACCTCGCGCTCGGCGGGGCGGTGCTGGGACTCGTCGTGCTGCTCAGCCTCGGTAATCAGGGCATCCCGCTGTTCTTCGCGCTCACGCTCATCGCCTTCGCGCTCGGCTTCCTGCTCATCATTCCCATCGGCGGCGCCGACATGCCGGTGGTCGTCTCCATGCTGAACTCCTATTCCGGCTGGGCGGCGGCGGGCATCGGCTTCACGCTGGAGAACATGGCGCTCATCATCACTGGGGCGCTTGTCGGCTCCTCGGGCGCGATCCTCTCCTACATCATGTGCAAGGGCATGAATCGGTCCTTCGTCTCCGTCATTCTCGGCGGCTTCGGCGGCGAGGATGCAGGCCCCGCAGGCGGCGCGGCGGAAGAGCGTCCGGTGAAGCAGGGCGCGGCGGACGATGCGGCGTTCCTCATGAAGAACGCCGGCAAGGTCATCATCGTGCCGGGCTACGGCATGGCCGTCGCGCAGGCCCAGCACGCCCTGCGCGAGATGGCCGACATGCTGAAAGCGGAAGGCGTCGACGTGAAGTACGCCATCCACCCGGTCGCGGGCCGCATGCCGGGGCACATGAACGTCCTCCTCGCCGAAGCGCAGGTTCCGTATGATGAGGTTTTCGAGCTGGAAGACATCAACTCGGAGTTCTCGCAGGCCGACGTCGCCTTCGTCATCGGCGCGAACGACGTGACGAACCCGGCCGCGAAGACGGACAAGACCTCGCCCATTTACGGCATGCCGATCCTCGATGTGGAGAACGCGGGCACCGTGCTGTTCGTGAAGCGCGGCATGGCGTCCGGCTATGCGGGCGTGCAGAACGAGCTCTTCTTCCGCGACAACACGATGATGCTCTTCGGCGACGCGAAGAAGATGTGCGAAGAGATCGTGAAGGCGATGGGATAGGCGCGCTCGCATGGCTCTCCGCCGCAGCCTGACGATCTCAATTCTGATTGCGGTCGTCGGGGCGGCGGCGATCGCGGGTCTGTCGGCCTGCTCGCGCACCTACCTCTTTCCCGGCCAGTTCCGCGGCGCCTTCACGCCCGCCGATATCGGCCTTGAGCGCATCGACACGCGCCTCATCGAGACCGTCGATGGCGAGACCATCGAGCTCTGGGTGTTCGAGGGCGCTGACGACGGCCCGCGTCCGGTGCTCTACTTTCACGGAAACGGCGGTCTTACCCGTCAGCTCGCGCGCCGCCTAGACGAGCTTCGAAACCGCTCCGGTCGCACGGTCTATGCGCCGGTCTATCGCGGCTACGGCGCTTCGACCGGCAGGCCGTCCAAAGACGGGTTGATGGCGGATGCGCGCGCCGCGCTCGCGGTCTATCGCGCCGAGACGGGCGTCGAGCAGCCGTTCGTTTACGGTCTATCGATGGGCACCGGCGTCGCCTCGCGGCTCGCCGCCGAAGAAACGGTGAGCGCTCTTGTTCTGGAGGCGCCGTTCTCCAGCCTGCCGGGGGCGGCGAAGGCGCATGTCCCGGTCCTTCCCATGCGGTGGATCGTTCAGGACAAGTTCGACACCGAGGAGCGCATCGCGACCATCGACGCGCCGCTCCTCATCCTCCACGGCGATCGGGACGGCACGGTGAAATACCGCCTCGGCCGACGCGTTTACGCCGCCGCGATCGAGCCAAAGCGCTTCGTTACGGTTGATGGCGGCGGCCACTTCAATCTCTGGGAGCGGGGAGGCGCGCGCCTCGTCCTTTCCTGGCTCGATGAGGCGGAAGCCGGAACGCCGCCGACGGGCGAGGAAACCGTGGAAGCCGCGTTTGAGCGCGCGGATGCATCAAGTGAAAGCGTTGTGACGGCTCCCGGGCGCGGCTAAAATGCGACGATCATCAGCAGGAGGCGCGGCTCATGACGATCCTCAATCAGGACCTCGCCTGGAGTTCGCTCGGCGGCGACGAACGCCAATCAATCGGCGGGGGCAAGCTCGTCGGGTCCGGCGGACAGTTTTACATTCCCGGTCTGACGCTCGCGCATCTTGAAAACGTGGACGTCAAGAAGCTCGACTAGTTTGAAGGCTGACTGAACCGGACCGGACACGCCGTCGGGTTCAGGTTCTTGGGGGCAAAGCGGGGGGCGATATGCTCACGGTTCTCGATCTGGCGAAAGTCGCCTCTGACATTTACAAATCGGGCGAAGGCGACTTCGCGCGCCGCAATCTCATCAGCAATCCGTCCACGGGCTTTCAGGGTGCGATTTACGAGCGCGGCGGCTTCTGCATCGTCGCTTTCAAAGGCACCTACAACTCCGAGGATCTCGTCAGCGACTATCAGCTCGCTGTCGGCCGGCGCCCGGAGCAGATGGACGACGCGACCCAGCTCTTTGAAGCAGGGCTGGGGAGCTGCGGCGCGAAGAAATTGATCCTCACCGGCCACTCCCTCGGCGGGGCGCTCGCGCAATCCATCGGCTATCTGACGAATACGCCGTTCGTGACCTTCAACGCCCCGCCCATGGCGACGAACGTCGCGAACCCGTCCTGGTTCACGCGCCTTCGCGGGCGGCTGTATTCTGCAGCGAGCTATATCGGGACGCCGGTTCTCGGCGGCGCGGTTTTCGCCCTCGCGAGCAAGGTGCAGCAATTGCGGCTCGGCTCGGTGAAACGCGAACTCGGGCTGAACGTGCGCCTGCCGTACGACCCGGTCAGCGCCTCGTTCTGGGGCGGCGGACATGTCGGAAACGTCATCGAAATCTCGCCCGCCGGCTGGAGCGTCAACCGCCACAGCATGGCGAACGTGATCGCCTCGCTTCAGGGTCCGAGCAATTTCGTCGGCTCGATCACCATCGACGCTTAAGCCGGATCGTCCTCGACCGCGAAGACGTCTCCGTCGAAATCGAGAATGTAGACGCCGCCATCATCATCCCGTCCGAAGGCTGAGGGATTGTTGATGCTCCCGACATCCGGCGTCAGCTCGGTGTTGCGATTTGTCAGCCCCGGGCCGAACACCGTCGTGCCGGAGGTGAGATCGCTCACCGGAACAGTCCAGATATTGCCCGAGACGAAGTCGCCGAAGAGATAGAGCCCGTGGAGCGCCTCCGGGCCGTCGCCGCGCACGACCACGCCGCCGGTGACGGAGTTGCCCTGATCGAGCGCGCCGCCGTGATCGTATTCCACGACCGGCGCGGTTGGCGCCGGGCCGCCTGTGTCGTTGAAGGCGAGCGTCGCTTCGAACCGGTCCCAGCCGAAATCGATGTCCGCCACGCCGAAGGGAAGGATGCTGATCTCCTCGACCCGGTTCTGGCCGACATCGCCGATATAGAGATCGCCCGTCGCGGCGTCGAAGCTCGCGCGGTAGGGGTTGCGCACGCCATAGGCCCAGACGGCCGGGTCGCCGCCGCTGCTCGCATACGGATTATCGGTCGGGATAGCGTAATCGGCCGCGTCATCCGCCGGGAAATCATCGTCCGTCACATCGATGCGGAGGATGGCGCCGAGCTTGGTCGAGACGTCGCGCGCTTCGGTCGGATCCGCGCCACCGTCGCCGGAGGCGATATAGAGAAACCCGTCGGCGCCGAAGCCGATCCACCCGCCATTATGGTTTCCGGCGGGTTGCGCGAAACGGAGGATGACGTCCCCGGTCGACGGATCCGCCGTATCCGGATCGACGCTGGAGCGCTGATAGCGGCGGATTTCGGAGTCGCCGTTGATGGCGTTCACATAGATGTAGAACGTCCCGCTTGTCTCATAGTCCGGCGCGAGGGTGAGGCCGAGGAGGCCCATCTCGCTGGTCGTGGAGATCGCGCCGGAAAGATCCAGAAAGAAAGTCGGATCGATGGCGCCCGTCTGCGGATCAAGAATGCGGATGCGTCCGCCGCGCTGAACGACGAAGAGGCGGCCCGTGCCGTCGCCGGTTCCGGTGAGGAACACGGGCCCAGAAAATCCAGTCCCGACGCGCCGGGCGATCATCTCCGCGTCCACGTCCGTGACCGTGATCGCGAGGTCGATGAAAGCGCTCGAACCAGGCCCCGTCGCCGTCAGCCGCACGTTATAGACGTTGTCGTCGTCCGTATCCGTTGGAAGCTCGAAGTCCGGCGCGGCGGCGAAGCTGATCGCGCCGCTTGCGGCGTTCACGGTGAAGGCCCCGGCGTCGTCGCCGGTCAGGGCGAAGGTCAGATCGGCGATGGTCGCGCCCGTGAGCGTCGGTGAATAAACCGCGCCGCTCGTGTTTTCGGCGACCGACGCCGAGCTCGCGGATGTAAAAGAGAACGAGCCGGAAGGGGCGGGCGCGTCGCTGTCGCTGCAGGCGGCGAGGGCGGCGAACCCGAGGGCGGTGACGATAAAGGGGCGCATCGATCTCTCCGGGCGGCGTTCGCGGAGGATCTTACCAGAAGATGAATGACAGGTCGGCGCCGCCGGTCGGCTTCTCTTAAAATGCTAGTCGCCTGCGGGCGGCGCATAGCCCTCCGGCAGCAGCGGCGCGCCCGCGGCCGCTTTCGCGCGCACTTCCGCGACGGCGTTGCGCACGGCGACCGCGCGTTCCGGCGTGGGGGGATGAATGATCCGCGCCCAGCTTGAGGTCGGGCTCAAGGTCGCGAAGGTCGCGTAGATGTCCTCGACGTCCGTCAGATCACCGCCGGCGCGGGCGATGAGATAGACGGCCCAGTAGTCGGCTTCGCGTTCGAACCCCTCGCCGAAGGGATAGACCGCAAGCGCCGCGCCGCGCACCCCAAGAGGGATTTCCGGCTTCCGGCCGATCAGCGAGAGACCGATATCGGCGACGCCGCCGACCACGCCGCCCGCGACGCCGAGCGCCGCGCGCCCGGAAAGGAGGCTCGCGCGCGTACCTTTCTGCGGATGGCGCATGAGCCGGTGGCCGAGTTCATGGGCGATGACGAACTGCAGTTGACGGTCGTCGACGGCGCGGGCGAGGCCCGCGTGCACGGTGATGGTGCGGAAACCGGCGGACGCGTTGATGGTCGGCGTCGACCCGAGAGCAAGGCCCGTCTTGCAGGCAGGTTCCGGTGAAACCTCGAGGTCGAGCAGCTCGTCGCCCCGGCGCAGGCCGAGCCGGACGGGCGGCGCGTCGGCGTCGTCAACGGTCTCCAGAGCGGCGTCGAACGCCTTCGCGACGGCCTTCAGTCGGTGGCGGTCCGGCAGCGGTTCGCCGTTTACGGACAGAAGCTCGTCCCCCACCTCGACGCCCGCCGCGCCTGCGGGCGCATTTTTCGGAGCGGCGATGACGCGCACGCGGTCGTCATACCCCGCGAAACGGACGTCCTGTTTGCGCAGGCCTTTAATGGCGTCGGCGAGCGCTTCGGCGTCGGCGAATCGCAGGCCGAGCATCGGCTTCACGTCGTCGGCGCAGAGATCCGTGGATTTGGAGAGGAGAGGCCAGGCGAGACGCTGGACGCGCCGGGTCAGCTCTAGACGCTCATCGATCGCGGCCTGCACCTGCAGGCGACGCTCGGTTTCGACGGCGGACGCCTCGGGCGTCGGCGGCGTCGTCTCTAGGCTGGCGCACGCGCACGCAAGCGCAGCGAGCCCGATGAGGCTAGCGGAGATCGATTTGAGAGTGGAGGCGCGGCGCCCGGTCATGGACATCAGGCGCCTTCGCAATTCCAGTTTATGCGAGGCCTTCGCGCTGCAGGCGTTTGCGCTGCAGTTTGCGCGCACGGCGCACGGCTTCGGCTTTCTGACGCGCGCGTTTCTCCGAGGGTTTCTCGTAGAACTTGCGGCGTTTCATTTCACGGAAAGTGCCCTCGCGCTGCATCTTCTTTTTCAGCGCCCGCAGGGCTTGCTCGACATTGTTGTCGCGCACGACGATGTTGACGATGGTTCCGCCCTCCCGTTCTCGGACGTGGTCGTTCGAGGTTCCAAACAAAAACGCCGCACATGCGGCGTTTCACCTACTCCCCTGACGACCGCCGACGGGCCTAACCGGGGAGACGCTTGCTAGCAAAGGCGCGCGGGCCTGTCCACACCGGAAGCCGTGCGCCGATCGCGAAGAGGTAGCCGCCATGTCTGAATCTGAGACGAACGCCGACCCGCTGGACGCCGACCGCCTGAAGGTGCTGGGCGCGGCGCTGGACGAAGCGGCGTTTTCCGGTTTCACGCGCGAGACGTTACAGGCTGCGGCGCGAGAGGCGGAGCTGCCCGAGGGGGATCTGGCAATCCTCTTTCCGCGCGGCGTCGCCGATCTCCTCGATTTCTGGTCGTCCACGACCGACGCAGAGGCGCTTGCGCGCTTTGAGGCGGCGGGCGGCGCGGAGATGCGCATTCGTGATAAGGTGACGAGCGCGGTCCGCTGCCGTCTGGAGGTGCTGGAGCCCCATCGCGAGGCCGCCCGGCGCGCCGGCGCGACGCTCGCCCTGCCGCAACATGCGGGGCTCGCGCCGCGCCTCGCCTGGCGCACGGCGGACGCGATCTGGCGCGCCTGCGGCGATACGGCGACGGACTTCAACCACTATTCCAAGCGGACGATCCTCTCGGGCGTCTATCTCTCCACCTTCGCCGTCTGGCTGGCCGATGCGGAAGGCGAACGCTGGCCCGGCTTCCTTGAAGCGCGCATTGAAAACGTCATGCAGTTCGAGAAAGCCAAGGCGCAGGCGAAAAAGATCGGCTTCGATCCCGCCGCGCCGTGGCGTTTTCTCGGTAGTCTGCGCTACGGGCGCTGAGCCGGCTTATTCCGCACCCATATAAACGAAGCGCTGAACGCGGCGACCGGTGCTGACCTCGCTTGTAAAGACATTGCCTTCGGAATCCGTCGCCACGGAGTGCAGCCAGATGAACTGGCCGGGATAGCGGCCGTTTCGGCCGAAGGCGGCGAGGATGCGGTGGGTCGCCCGCTCCAGGATCCAGACGCGGCCGTTCATCATGTCGGCGATGTAGACGTAGGTTTCGTCCGGCGAGAACGCGACATCGGACGCCGACCGCGTGCCGCCGGTCTCCGCCGCGATGACGATGTTATCGACTAGCTCGACGCTCTCGCCCTCGGCGCGGAAGACCTGCACGCGGTTGTTGCGGCGGTCGCAGACGTAAATATAGCCGTCCGACGTCCGGTTCACGCAGTGGACGATGTCGCCGAACTGAGCCGCTTCCGGATCGGCGCCGCCGTCGGAGGTGCTGGTCGCCTGGCTTACATCGAAAGCGCCTTCGCGGGTCGGCGCGTCGGGGGCGACGCCGTTCGCGCCCCAGAAGCGTTTGAAGCCGTCCGTGCTCGTATCGAAGCCGATGACCCGCTTGTTGATGTACCCGTCCGAGACGTGCACCTCGCCGCTCGCCGCGTCATAGTGGATGTCCGACGGGTTGCCGAGGCTTTCGCGGTCGAGATTGCCGCGCGTTACGCCGCGCTGGCCGAACTGGCGGATGAAATCGCCGTCGGCGGTGAAATTGAGAACGACGTGGTCGTCATCGCCATTGCCGCCGATCCAGACGGTGTTCTCCGTATCGACGAACAGGCCGTGCACGTTCACCGGCCACTGGTTCACGCCGTCAATGTCCGGCGCGTGCTCGGGGCCGCCCCAGGCGGTCACGACGTCGCCTTCCGGCGAAAACTGAATGACGTGCGGCGCCGGGCGGCAGCAGACGGCGATGGGCGGCTCCATGGCGGCGCCGGCTTCGGTGGGGCCGAGGGAGTTCGGCCGTTGCAGGATCCAGACATTGTCGTCGCCATCGACGGCGAGGCCGCTCGTCTGGCCGATGATCTGGTCCGCGGGAAGCTTCGGCCACGCCGCATCGACCATGAACCGGGGGATCGGCGTGCCGTCGTCGACGAAGATTTCCATCTCGACAGGGACGAGAGCGCTGGAGGAGGCGTTGGACGACGCCGCTTCCGCAGACGCCGTTTCCGCCGAAGTAGACGTCGTTTCAGCCGAAGAAACAGAAGCGCTGTCGCAGGCGGCGACAAGGAGGGCGGCCGCGGCGAAGCGGGCGGCGGACAGGTTCATCATGAAAGCTCCCCCGGCGCGTGGTTGCGCCATGTTGCGTCGCGGGGAAGCTAGACCGCCTGAGCGCCGCGCACACCTGACGATTTCGACAGGTGCGCGGGGCGGACTACTGCGTGACGCGCGCGTTCACTTCGTCGCGCATGGCCCGGAACGCGGCAGGGTCGAGAACGACGCCGGCCGCGGCGGTTCCGGTCGACGGCGCATAGGCAGCGTAGGTGCCCCAGAAGCCGGAATGGCTGAACACCTCGTCTTCGCCGATGAGATCGATGAAGACGCCGAGCCGATAGCGATCGGGCGTCGGCTGGCCGGGCGCGTCCGTCATCAGGCTGAGAGTTCCCGGTTGCTCGAAGACCTCGCCGTTGAACAGCGCCGCCATGAAGCGCGCCATGTCCCGCGGGCTGGAGACAAGGCCGCCGCCGCCATAGAGGTCCATGGACGCGTCGACATCGGTGATGTCGTAGCCGTCGAGATATTGGCGCGCACGGGGCGCGGCGCCTGCGGGCGGCTCTTCGAAGCGCTCCCACCAGGTTTCGGAAAGATCCAGCTCGTCGAGCTTCAGCTCGCGGCGGACGATCTCATGCAGCGGCGCGCCGGAGATCCGCTCCATGATGTCTCCAAGAAGGACGTACCCGGTATCGGAATAGGAAAAGCGCTCGCCGGGCGCGCCAACGGGGTCGGTGTTCTCCATACCGAAGGCGACCTGATCGGCCCGTGTCCACACGCGCGTCGGGTCCTGCATGACGGCGCCGGCGTATGTGTCGTCGGCATGCTCGGCGATCCCGGCGCTGTGCATGAGGAGAAGACGGGGCGTGATCGCCTGAAGGTCGTAGCCGTCTGAAACGAGCAGGGCGGCGAGATCCGGATCGAGCAGGCCCTCGACCGGCGCGTCGAGATCAAGCGCGCCCTGTTCGTAAAGCCGCAGCGCCGCGGCCGCGACGAAGGTTTTGGTGTTGCTCGCGATGCGGATGGGCGTCGATGCGGTGAACGCGCGCCCTTGCGTGTCCGCGACGCCCGCCGCCGCGAGGGTCATGGAGCCGTCGGCGCTGAGAACCGCGAACGCGACGCCCGGTACGGTGTCGGCTTCCGCCAGAATGGTTTCCGCGCGCGTCTCAAGGCTCGGCGGCGGCGTCGGTTCGCCGCCGCAGGCGACGAGAACAAGAAGGCTCGCCGCGGCGGCGAGCCCCTTAGCTGTGTTCGTCAGGCGCATCGTGATCCCCCTTGTCGCTCGCAGGGTCGCTCGCAGGAGCGGACGCCGCTTACGCGGCGGCGTCCAGGACTTCGGCGATCTTCAGCATGCGTGACGCGGCGGTCTCGGACGCGTCCTGCGCCGACGCGCGGTAGTCGGCGGCGAGAGCGGCGAGACGCTCGGCGCGCGGCTTGCCTTTCGCCCAGCGATTGAGCTCGCGTTTGGTCTTGCGGAAGGTCCGGCCGCTGACGGCGTCGTCGCGACGAAGCTGGTCGAGATAGGCGCGGGCGACGACGGGCTCCATCGGCCACTCGATGAGGCGCTGCAGCTGCGGGTTCGTCTCTTCGAACGCGATCATCTCCGCCGCGGCGATCTCCGCCTTGGAAAGATACTTGCTCGGGAGAAGTTTGAAGAGATCAAGGCCGCGGTTGATCTCGGTCCCGTAGATACGGCCGTTGTGCCAGTAGGACGCCCAGTAACCGCCGAGCACGAGTTTGGTGTCGTCGATCGGGCCGCGGTCGAAGTAAGCGATCTCGACCGGGTTGGCGCTGTCGGTGAAATCGACGACCGAGATGCCGCCCGAATACCAGCCCTGCACCATGATGTCGCGGCCGGGCACGGGAACGATGGCGCCGTTGTGGCTGACGCAGTTCTCCGCCCGCGTCTGAATGCTCGGCAGCTTGTAGATCGCCTGATTTTCAAGGCCGTCTTCGGTGATGTCGACGATGATGTCCGCGCCCCATTCGGCCGGGTCGTCCTCGCGGCAGCGGGGGGCGAGGCCGCCGCCCCATTCGTCGGCGAACAGAACTTTGGTCGCGGCGTTATTGAACGTCGCCGAGTGCCAATAGGCCATGTTCGGATCGAAGGTTTCGGCGATCCGTTTCGGGTTCTCCGGATCGGAGATGTCGAGAAGAAGGCCGTTGCCGGAGCAGGCGCCCGCGGCGAGGCCCATCTCCGGATAGACGGTGATGTCGTGGCAGTGGTTGGTCGCGCTCGCCGTCTGTGCGCCTTCCGCGCTCGCGCCGCCTTTCCAGAGGCCGTCGATCTCGCCCGTCTCGCGGTCCGCGAAGATGCGCGGGCGGTTGACGATTTTCGCGTCCGCCGGCTTGTCGAGCTCGACTTTAATGATGTCGATGCTGAAGAGAGCGGTGTCGGCGTTTTCTTCCGCCGGGCCGCTGGAACAGCCCTTCAGCTCGGCGTCCGGGCGAATGTAAGACGTGCCCTGATTGTAGACATAGAGCACATTGTCGTCAGTCTTGCTCGGCAGCAGCGTGTGCGTGTGGGAGCCGCGGCAGGTCTGGACGGCGGCGATCTGAACCGGGCTCTGAAGATCGGAGATGTCAAAGATGCGCACGCCGCGGAAGCGTTCGGCGCTCACATCGCCTTCATTGCCGCCGCCGCCGCAATCGAGCCGTCCGCGGCCCTGCTCGACGGACATGAAAACGAGATCGCCATAAACGGAGACGTCGCCCTGACCGCCCGGGCAGACCACGGAAAGGACATGAGTCAGCTCCTCGCCCGTCGTCTCGAAGACGTTGAAGCCGTGGAAGTTCCCCATGAAGACCTTGTCGCCGGAAAACGCGAGGTCGGAGTTGGCGTAATTGATCGACGGCGGACGGAACTCTTCTTCCTCCTCGCCGTTGGCGGCGGCTTCCTCGGCGGCTTTCTTCTCCTCCTCGGTCGCGAGGCCTGCGACGGAGAAGGGCAGCGCGAAGATGCCGTCTTCTTCAAAGAAGCCCGGCGGGTTCGGCTCCGCCTGCAGGAGCTTCATGTTCCAGATCGCTTCGCCCGCATCGCGCAGGCCCGGTTTCAGCTCGGAGCGCTCATCCATCACCGGGCCGCTGCGAACGGCCAAGGCGGCGCCGACGGTTGCGGCGAGCGCGATGAGAGAGACGGCGGTCGCGTGTTTTAAGTTCATGGTCGGCTCCGTTCTGTTTGGCGTCAAAGCGCCGCGAGCATGTTTTGCATGCGGAGAATTTCAGCGGACTGATCCGCGATGATGGCGGACAGGAATTCCGAAAGCGCCGGATCTTCGCCCGCGTTCGGGTTCGTCAGAAGGGCGTTGACCATATCGATGGCGCCCTGATGGTGATGGATCATCCCGGTAAGGAAGAGACGGTCGAATTCTGCTCCCGTTGACGCGGCGAGCGCGTCCATCTGAGCGGGAGACAGCATTCCGACCATGAGCGGCGTGTTGCGATCGCCCTTCATCGCCATTTTCATTTTGGGGTGCGCGCCATCGGGGTGGCCGCCTTTCGGATGATCGCCCATGGGGTGATCGCCCTGCATTTCGGTGCTTTCGCCCCGCGCGACGAGCCACGCTTTCATGAATTCGATTTCGGTCGCCTGAGACGCGGAGATGCGCGCGCCCATACGCGTTACGCCTTCGTGGGACGTGCGGTCGGCGATGAGCGCGACCATCTCCACGGCTTGCCCGTGGTGGACGATCATGTGCTGCATGAACCGCGCGTCGGCGGGAATGTAGCTGGTCGCAGACAGCGCCTCAGCTTCTTCGCGGGTGATGCGCTTGGCGGGTTCGCCGGGCGCGCCCGGCTGCACGATGGGCGCGTCCTGCGCGGAGGCGGCGCTGACGCTGATGGCGAGGGCGACCAGCGGAAAGAAGAATTTCATCAAGCGGATCTCGATCCTGCGGCGGGAAGCTTGGAAGCTTTCACCGCTATGGGACGAGCGTCAACGCCGCCTGTCGCAGGGGAAAGGCGCCTGGTCAGGCGGATCGCCGGCTTGTCACTGTCACATGGCCCATTTTGCGGCCGTTTCGCGCTTCGGATTTGCCGTAGAGCGTCAGGCGCGCGCCGGGCTCGGCGGCGAATCGGGCCCAGTCGTTCGCGTCGGCGCCCAGAATGTTGCGCATCCGCGCATCGGAGTGGCGGCGGGGGGCGAGCAGCGGCCATCCGCACACGGCGCGGGCATGCTGTTCGAACTGGCTGAGATCGCAGGCGTCTTCGGTCCAGTGGGCGGAATTGTGCACTCGCGGCGCGATTTCGTTGGCGAGCACCGAGCCGTCCGGCATGACGAAGAACTCGACGCCGATGACCCCGACATCGCTGAAGCGCTCGGAAACCGCAATGGCGGCGGCGCGCAGGCGCTCTTCCGTCTGCGCATCAAGTCCGCTTGGCACGGTGGAGAGGCGCAGAACGCCGCCCTCGTGGTCGTTCCGTGCGATATCGAACGGCTGGATCGCTCCGTCCACGCCGCGCGCGAGCACGACGGAGGCTTCGCACGAGAACCGCGCCATGCCTTCAAGGATCGCGGGCGCGCCGGCGATCGCCTCCCAGGCGGCTTCGGCGTCTTGCGGGCTGGCGAGGCGCGCCTGACCTTTGCCGTCATAACCGAAGCGACGCGTTTTCAGGATCGCCGGGGCGCCGATTTCGGCGAGCGCCGCTTTCAGGTCGTCGAGGCTGTCGACCTGTCGCCAAGGGGCCGTCGCGACGCCCGCTTCGTTCAGAAACGTCTTCTCTGCGGCTCTGTCCTGCGCGACGCGAACGGTCGCGGCGTTCGGATAGGTGGGAACGCCCGCCGCGGCGATGCGCTCCAGCGCTTCGACGGGCACGTTTTCCCATTCGATGGTGACGACATCGACCGCGGCGGCGAAGCAGTCGAGCGCGTCGGCGTCGTCGAACCGCGCGGTGGTCACCGCGCTCGCGATCTCGGCGCCAGGGCTGTCGGCCTCGTCCGTGTAGACATGGGATTTAAGGCCGAGCCGCATGGCGCTCGAGACGATCATACGGCCGAGCTGCCCGCCGCCGAGAACGCCGAGCACGCCGCCGGGCGGAACCGGGGCCCGCGTCATCCGTCGGACGGGATGTCGGCGACGGCGGCGGTGCGTGCTGCGCGCCAGGCGTCGAGGCGTTCGGCGAGCGCGTCGTCGAAAGCGGCGAGAACGCTGGCCGCGAGGAGGGCGGCGTTGGCCGCGCCCGGCTGACCGATGGCGAGGGTTCCGACCGGCACGCCGGCGGGCATCTGGACGATTGAGAGGAGGCTGTCGAGGCCGGAGAGCGCCTTCGATTCCACCGGCACGCCGAACACGGGCAGCGGCGTCATGGCGGCGATCATGCCCGGCAGGTGCGCGGCGCCGCCGGCCCCGGCGATGATGGCTTTGAGGCCGCGGCCCTTCGCCTCGCGCGCGTAGGCGTACATCCGATCCGGCGTGCGGTGCGCGGAGACGATGCGCGCTTCAGCGGGCACGCGAAGCTCGTCGAAAATCTCCATGGCGCGGCGCATGGTCGGCCAGTCGGACTGGCTGCCCATCACGACGCCGACGAGGGGCGTTGCGGTCGTTTCCTCGGTCATGGGGCCTCGCAAAAACCGGCAGTTATCGAAGTCTCGCGCCGCGAGGCAAGCCCCGTCGAACACAACGCGCGCGGGCCGGGGCTTGGCGCCGCCCGAACGGCGGGCTTCAGTGGCCCGCTATGGATGGCGACGGGCCCCAGTTTCGAAGTCTCGCCGAGGAGAACGCTGAGCTCCGCGCGGAGAACGCGCGGCTGAAAGCCGACCTCGAAGAAACGCGCCAGTTGCTCGATGAAGCGCGCACCCTCGCCGAACAGGACCCGCTCGCCGCCGTTCTCAACCGCCGCGCTTTTCTGCAGGCCTTGGGGCGCGCCATCGCCCGGTGCGAGCGCCATGGCGACGCCGCCGCGCTCGCCTATTTCGATCTCGATGGTCTCAAACAGGTGAACGACACCTACGGCCACGTCGTCGGTGACGCGGTGATCTCCCATGTCGGGGCGTATCTCGCCGGCGCCGTCCGCAAATCAGATGTCGCCGGGCGCATCGGCGGCGATGAATTCGCCGTGCTCTTCTGGCGCAGCGATCAGGCGCAGGCCGACGACAGCGCGCAGCGGATCATCGCCGGTCTACGCGACCACCCGCTTGAGCGCCGTGAGCTGAAACTCACGATCAACGCGTCCTACGGCGTGTGTCCGCTGTCGTCCGGTCTGACGCCGGAGATGGCGATGGAGCGGGCGGATGCGGCGATGTACGCGGAGAAACGCCGCCGTCAGGCGATGATGTCCGGAAACAGCTGATCATAGAGCAGCGTGATCTCGTCCTTGAGGGCGAGTTTCTCTTTTTTCAGCCGGTGCAGGGCGAGGCGGTCGCAGAAAGGCTGCGCCTCCATGGCCGAGACGGCGTGGTCAAGATCGGCGTGACGTTCTTCCAGCCGCCTGATTTTCAGGCGCATGGCGTCATCGTCCGCCGCGTTCGGGGGAGGCGCTTCGGTCACGGCGATCAGTCCGCGTCCGTCTCGGCGGTCAGGGCGGCGATCAGCGTTTCGAAGACGTCGTCCGGGCATTGGGCGTCGGCGGCGGCGCGATAGGTCTGAAGATTGGCGAGAGCGGCCTCGGCGCTCGCGGCGCTCTCGGTGTCGGTCGGCGCGATGCCCTCGAGCAACGACTGCTCGATGCGCTCGGCGTCGAGCTCGGCCTCTTTGACCTTTTTCTTCAGGGCGTCGGCGCCGTCCGCTTCATCCGGCGCGGATTTCAGCGCCTTGCGCGCCGCCCGCAGCGGTTTGACGACCTGTGAGTTCCAGTCTTCCGAGGCGGCGAGCGCTTTGCGCACGGATTTCGGTTTGACGGCGCCGCGCGTGAGGCCGGTCCACGCGCACCAGAGGACGAGGTTCACGTCGAGCCGATGGGCGTCCTGCAGGGCGATCAACCGGTCGGCGACGCCCGGCAGGCGGTAGACCCGGTTCGACCAGTCCCAGAAGCCTTCGCCGGTCGTCTCAGTTTCAGCGCCGCCGGCGCTTGCGTCTTTGTCGCTCATAGTCCGTTCCGCGCCGCGGCGCTTGTTGGTCCTCTGTCAGTCCGTCGACGGGCCGATGCTCTCGCCCCAACGCTTAACGTTCGGCCAATCGAGGCCGAGAAGGTCGAGCGCGCGCCCGACCGATTGATCGACAAGCCCGTCGACGCTGTCGACGCCGGCGTAGAAGGCCGGCAGCGGCGGCGCGATGATCGCCCCCATCTCCGAGAGCTGGGTCATAGTGCGCAAATGCCCGAGATGAAACGGTGTTTCGCGCACCATGAGCACGAGAGGGCGGCGTTCTTTCAAGGTGACGTCCGCAGCGCGCGAGACGAGGGACGACGTCACGCCCGTCGCGATTTCGGACATGGTGCGCACCGAGCACGGCGCGACCAGCATGCCGCGATGGCGGAACGAGCCGGAAGCGATGGCCGCGCCGATATCGCTCGCCGAATGCACGACGTTTGCTTTGGCGCTGATGTCCGCGAGGGACAGCCCGCGCTCTTCCTGAAGCGTGCGTGCGCCGGACTTCGAAACGACGAGATGCGTTTCGATGCCGAGATCACTGAGGGCGCACAAGGCGCGCTCGCCGTAGATGGCGCCGGACGCTCCGGTTATCGCGACGACGATGCGAAGATTATCGCTCAAAATTGCAGCCTTATAGCTTGAGTGTTGCGTGACAGACGCAGTTTTGCGTGTTTCAGTTGGCGTTCCACCGGTCTAAAGGAGGCATGCATATGACCTTAGACGCTCGTCTGGAACAGTTGTCCAAAAAGCACCGCGCCCTCGAGGCTGAGATCCACGCGGAACAGACACACCCGGGGTTCGACGACGAACGCCTTGGACTGCTCAAACGACAGAAGCTCAAGGTCAAAGACGAAATGCACCGAATACGATCGAGGCCGCTGCCCCATTAGCGGGGCTTGGCCTTCAAGAAAGCGCTCCCGATCCGGGGGCGCTTTTTTTTCGTCCGCAAGCCGGGCTAGACCGGTCCTCGAACTCGTTTTCAGGGAGCAGCGCATGAGCGCGACGCGATCAGTCATCATCACCGGCGCGGACGGCACGCTCGGTCGCGCGGCGGCGCGCAAGCTCTCCTCCGGCGGCGCCGGCGTCGTCGCGGTCGGCTCGATTGAAGATCCGCTGGCGGAGCTTGTCGGCGAGATTGAGAAAGCGGGCGGCGAGGCGGTCTACATCGTCGCGGACCCGTCGCAGAAGCTCGACGTTCACAACATCATCGCCGCCGCGCTCGATACGTTCGGCCGCCTCGACGGGCTGGTGCAGTCGACCGCCGTCGTGAACCCCTCGGTTTTTCTTGAGACGACAGCGGAGGAATTCGACGCGGTCCTCGACGTCAATCTGCGCGGCGCTTTCCTTCTAGGGCAGGCTGCGGCGAAAGAGATGGTTCGCGAGATTGAAGGCGAGGGCGGCGCAGCCGGGGCGCAATCGCGCTTCATCGTCAACGTCTCGTCCGTCGAGGCCGTGACGGCGGGGCCGCACCACGTCGCCTATGCGGCGAGCCAGGGCGGCCTCAACCAGTTGACGAAAGCGATGGCTCTGGCGCTTGCGCCTCACGGCATTCGCGTCAACGCCGTCGGCGCCGGCACGGTCACCGGCGGTCCGGACTCAGATGAAATGCTGGAGAAAGAGGACCGCCAGCGCATTCTGAAACGCACGCCCCTGGGGCGGGTCGGCGACCCCGACGAGCTCGCTGAGGTGATCGCCTTTCTGGCCTCGGACGCGTCGTCCTACATTATCGGCCAGTGCATTTACGTCGACGGCGGCCGCCTGGCGCTCAATTACGCGCCAAGCGACGCGCCGTCTTCGGATCAATAAGTATCGTCTTCTTCATCCTTGCGAGGCGTGACTTCCGAGCCGCCCATGTTCGCGAAGACCGTATCGGCGCTGATATCCGACTTGTAGGCGTCTTCCTCCGCGGTGGTCGCTTCGGCGACGACTTCTTCGGCGGGGCGAAGGCTCGGACCTTCATCTTCCACAATGCCTTGCGCGGCGCGCTTGGAGGCCGCTTTCTTCACGATGGCGTCGAGCTCCAGCTGGGTCGTGAGTCCGAGCGCGACCGGGTCCGTCGGCTCAAGGTTCGGCGTGTTCCAGTGCGAGCCGTCGCGGATCGTCTGGATCGTCGCCTTGGTCGTGCCAAGGAGCTTCGCGATCTGGTTGTCCGAGATTTCCGGGTGTTTACGGATCATCCAGGCGATGGCGTTCGGGCGGTTCTGGCGCTTGGAGGTCGGCGTGTAGCGCGGCCCTTTGGTCATGCGCTTTTCAGAGACGGCGTGGCGCGGCTTCATGAGCTTCATCTTGTAGCCCGTGTCCGCCTCGGCCTTCTCGATCTCGTCGCGCGTCAGCTGGTGGTTCGAGATCGGATCGATGCCGCGCACGCCCGCCGCGACGTCGCCGTCGGCGATGCCTTTCACTTCCAGCGGGTGGAGGCGGCAGAATTCCGCGATCTGGTCGAAGGAGAGGGAGGTGTTGTCGATGAGCCAGACGGCGGTCGCCTTCGGCATCAGGGGAACGTCAGTCATGGGTCTCTCCAGTTAATTATGGCGCGACTGGCGGCGAATAGGGGATCGCCCGCTCGCGAGGGGGGCTCGCGAGGCGCTCCGTCGCCGCCGATTTTTACGGGGAATGCGAAAACGCGACGGGAGAGATACAGGACTTGGCGCTGTGCGCCAAGTCCTGTCCCCCCTTCGCCCCCTCAGGCGCGACCGACGATATCGTGGGTCGGTTCGGGCATGTCGTTCGCCGGGCGCAGGAATTGCGGCGCGCGAATGATGAGGCCGCAGATGCGGAAGGCGTCAGCGGTTCGTCGAGCGGCCGGCAGAACCGCCGTCGTGTCCGAGCCCAGCAGGTTTTCTAGATGGATGGCGCCGTTCTCGCCCCTCTGGAGAGCGGAGATAGCGGCGACGATCGAGGCTTCGTCATAGCTCAGACGGCAGCAGCCGGGCGCGATCAGTTTGACGCGGCGTCGTCCGTGTTCGGAGATCGCTGTCACCAGATCGCGGACGCTGGCGAGGGCCGCGTCGCCGTCCTCGCGCATGAACTCCCGATAGCCGCGGACGAGCGTGGGACAGTGACCCTGACCCGCCGCGGTCGCGCGGAACGCCCAGAGCAGGAACGCGGACCCCGCGCCCAGCTCCGGGACATGCATGTTCGGAACGATCGACATGGGAGCGCGATCGATCAGAACGTCGCGCCCCAGCGCACGGCCGCTTTGTAGTTGCGGCCCGGCTGGCTGACGCCCGCCGCGACGACCTCATAGTCCGCATCCGTCACGTTATCGACGCCGAGATCGACCCGCAGTCCTTTCAGGGCGACAAGCTCCGGCGTCCAGACGAGGTAGATGTCGCCTTTTGCGTAGCTGTCGCGGAACTGGTTCGGATCGTCGGTCTTGTCGAACTCATCGGCGAGGGTGAGGCGACCGCCGAGACGCGCGTCGACAGCGGCGAGCTTGAGGCCGGCGTCGATGAACACCGTATCCGGCTGCAGCGACCCGATGAACTCGCCCGTATCGCGGTCTTCGCCTTCGATGGAGGAGAAGTTCGCACGCGTATAGAAGAGATCGGAGTCGTAGGACGCCTCGATCTCCAGGCCGTCGATCTCCGCATTCTGAACGTTCGCGTAGCGGCTGAAGTTGCCGAAAGCCTGGCCAGAGCCGCACGGCGGGAACGGCGCGCCGAAACAGCCGGCCGGGATGTTGACCTCGAGGTTGATGAGATCATCGACCTGCGAATTGTAATAGGACGCCTTCGCCGTGAAGCGGTCCGACGCGCCGAAGACGCCTTCGAAATCAACGCCGAGGCCGACTTCGTATGTTTCGGATTCTTCCGGTCCAAGGTCTTCATTGGTGATGAAGTCGTTAGACACGAAGACCGGCGGTCCCGGAGGCGCGGCGGGATCCGGCAGCGAG
Organism: uncultured Caulobacterales bacterium; assembly: GCA_964342855.1. Taxonomy (GTDB): domain Bacteria; phylum Pseudomonadota; class Alphaproteobacteria; order Caulobacterales; family Parvularculaceae; genus JBCBJX01. The sequence goes on along the minus strand of CAYFIB010000006.1, from coordinate 93,543 downwards.
AAGTGCACGCCGTCCGCATAAATCTCGTTGAAGTTCGGCGCGCGGAACGCTTCCGCCCAGTTCGCGAAGATGAGGAGTTGCGGGACGGGCGCGTAGGAGAGGCCGACTTTCGGCGAGACAGCGTCATCATCCGTATCCGGCTGGCCGATGGCTTCGTTCTCAAAGCGGTCCCAGCGCACGCCCGGAATGAGCGTCAGGACGCCCGGCGCGCCGAGAGGGCGAACAGCTTCGATTTCGGCCTGCGCGAAGACGCCTGTGAAGCGGCTTTCCGCGTCCGGCACGCCGCCGCGGGAGCCGTCCGTCGCGTCCGTATCCGTACCCGTCTGTTCGTCGACATAGTACTCGCCGCCATAGGTGAAAACGACGTTCAGCTGCTCGCCGAGCGAGAACCGGGAGCGGTTGTCAAGGGCGAAGCCGAGGGTTTCGACCTCGCGCTCGACGACGCGAGTCGATGCGACTTCGGCCTCTTCGACGGTCGTCGTGTTCGAATAAGCGGTGAGGTTCAGGTCGATGAGATTGGACGCCGCGGGGCGGAACGACAGAACGCCCTGAATGGTTTCGCCGTCGATGGTGCGATCGACCAGTTCGTTGCCCGCGCCCGCCGTGTTGGCGCCCTGCGGGTTGGAGGGATCGACCGTTTCTCCGTCAAAGCGCTGCCAGGTCGCGGAGATTTCCAAGCCGTCCGCCGGGCGGGCCGTCGCTTTCAGAAGCGACGAGAGGATTTCATCGTCCGCGGGGAGATCATCACCGGAGCCGAGTTCGATGTCGCTGGACTCGCGGAAGGTGAGGGAGCCGATGGCGTCAAACGCGCCGTCCGGGGTGCGGAAGACGCCTGTGCCCGTATAGCGCCACTCATCGTTGATGCTCTGGTAACCCGCTCCGAGACGAACGGCGGCGGTTTCCCCCTCGCTCAGAACATCGTCCGCCGTGATGGTGCGGAAAGCGATGACGCCGCCCAGCGCGCCGGAGCCGTAAAGCGCGGAAGTTGGCCCACGGACGACCTCGACGGCTTTCAGAAGCTCCGGATCAATGAACGCGCGACCGTCATGGCCGGAGATGAAATTCTGGCGCGCACCGTCGAAATAGATCAGCACGCCGCCGCCGCCAACGCCGCGTACGGAGGGCGTATCTCCCGTGCGACGCGGCCCGGAATCGAAATTCGCGCCCGGCACGGCGGCGAAGAGGTCGGAGATGGAGGAGAGGTTGAAGTCCTCGATGATGTCGCGCTCCAGCACGGTGACCGAGCCCGGATAGTCAAAAGCTTCTGTCGGGTTGCGCGTCGCGAAGATGGTGATGACGTCCGCGGTTTCGGACGGCTCGACCGTCGGCTCCGCAGGGTCGGCGGCGTTTGCGGCGCTGGCGAGGAGGGCGGCGACAGTCGCGCTCGCTAAAAGGGTGGCTTTCATGGGAACTCCGTGCGAATGACTCGCAGAGGCATTAGCGCCGCGTAAATGATATTGCAATTGCGAATCGTTAGCGCTAGGCGATTTTCAACGCACCGAACCCCAGACGGAGACCCATCCATGTTTCGTTTTGCTTCCTGCGCCGCCACGGCGCTGACGCTCGCCGCCTGTGCGACGACGCCGCTGCCGACCGTTGAAGACGGTGCTTTTGACAAAGACCGCGCGGCGATCCTCGCCATGGCCGGCGACTACAAGGTGACGTTCGACTTCACCGAGACCGTGCCGTTCGTCGCGGGCTATGAGCTCAAGGAACCGAAGCTCTCCGGCGCTTATGAAGTCGTGCGGGTCATCGAGGATACGGGCGAGTTCATCAGCCTGCAGCACACCCTTGTCGTCGGCGGCGATGAGAAGTTCCCGATCAAGCACTGGCGACAGGACTGGACCTATCAGCCGGACGACGTGCTGGTCTTCATCGGCGGCAACGCCTGGGAAACGCGTGAAGTGAGAGACTTCGAGGCGCGCGGGAAATGGTCCCAGGAAGTCTATCAGGTGGACGATTCCCCGCGCTACGGCGCCGTCGGCGCATGGAGCCATGCGAACGGCGTGTCGGAATGGACGCCCCCGGCGGAAACCCGTCCGCTGCCGCGCCGCGATATGACGACCCGTGACGATTACGACGCGGTCCTCGCCGTGAACCGTCACGCCATCACCCCGTTCGGTTGGGTGCACGAGCAGGACAACTCCAAACTCATCCAGCGCACCGGCGAGCCGCAGATCCTCGTCCGCGAAGTCGGGGTGAACACCTATCGCAAAGACAGCGGCTTCGACGCCGCCATCGCGACGACGTACTGGGACGAAACCAAGGACTACTGGGCGGGCGTTCGTGACGCATGGGCGAGCCTGGAGGCCGGCTCCACGCGTTTCGGCCTCACCATGCAGGGCGAGCCGGAAGCGCTCTACCAGCCGCTCCTCGGTTACGCCGCCTCGGTGCGCGACGGCTCGATGACGACGGCGGAAGCGATCGAGGCCGCACAGGAAACGATCGCGGAGTACACGACGTCCGAGATCGGCGAGCTGTCGGAACGCCTCGCCGAACGCGAGACGGAAGACGACGCCTACTGAGCAGCGTTAAGGCGTGCGCGGCTTGAAGTCGCGCACGTATCTCGGCCCGAGGTCATTGTAGATGGCGTAGGCGTCCAGAAATTGAGCGGCGTCCAGCCCGCTCGGGATCACTTTATAAACTCGGAAGGTAAATCGATACCGCGCATCGGTAATGAACGGCGTGTCGGCCGCATAGCTGCGGAGGGCGCCGGACGTCCGCAGCGTTTTCGCCGTGCCGCGCGCGTCTTCCTGGATGTCTTCCGAAGTGATCTGTTTAGGTAGTACACGGTCGTCTTCGATCAGATATCGGAATCCGGCTTTTGTTGCTTGGTCGGCGGCTTTAAGCCGTGCAAGATTGATCAGCAACCCTTCGCGTCGTTCGCCTGATGCGAAGCCGGTGATGACAAGTACGTTCTCATCAACAAATTCCGCCCGCTGCCAATTTCGAGAACCTTCTTCCCGGTACGGCGTGCCGCAGGACGCGACCAACGCCAAAGCGACGACCGGCGCGCAGAGAAACTCTATTCTTCTTTTCATCGTCAGGTCCTCGCCGACATTCGTTTAGCGGTTTTCGACCGTCCTATCCGTTCAAACGGAGGTCGAGAATGGCGTGAGCCCCGTAGATCGCGACCTAACGACGTTTTCACGTGCGGGCCACGAGGGCGGCGTTAGGTTGAAAGAAAAACGGGGAGAACGCCATGCTGATTGGTCATTTTTTCACGGTGTTGGTGTTGGCCGCATCGCAGTCTGTCGCCGTTGAGCCGCCGTCTCTTGAGCAGATCTGGATCGCGGAAGGGTTCGCCGATCCGGAAGGCGCCGCGCTCGCCCCTGACGGCTCGTATTTCATCTCGAATGTCGCGGGCGGCGGCTCCGACAAGGACGGCGAGGGCTGGATTTCTAAGCTCGCCGCTGACGGTCAAGTGCTCGAAGCCCGGTGGGCGGAAGGGCTCGACGCGCCGAAGGGCATGGTGGTTCGAGACGACGTTCTTTACGTTACTGATATCGACCGTGTCAGGACGTATGATGTCCGAACCGGCGCCTCCCAGCGTGACTACGAAATCGAGGGCGCGCAGTTCCTCAATGATGCGACAGTCTGGAACGGCGCCGTTCTGGTGTCGGATTCGCGCACGGGAACCATTCATCACTTGGGCGCGACGGGTTTCGACGTGTGGACGCAGGACAGCGATCTGTTGGCCGGGGTGAACGGTCTTCTGGGCGACGGCGACCGCTTGCTCGTGACGACCATGAGCGCCGGGCTGCTGCTCGAATACAGAGCCGACGGATCGTATCGAACCATCGCCGCCGGGATGACGGATGCGGACGGCGTGGGCGTTGTTCCGGGTGGTTATCTTGTATCCGGATGGCGCGGCGACATTTTCTTCGTGGCCGATGAAGGCGAGGTCGCCCAGCTTCTGGACAGCCGCGCCGACGGCGTTCTGCAGAACGATCTCTCCGTATTCGGGGACCAGATCATCGTGCCGAACTGGCGCCCCGGCACGGTCACGGCGTGGCGACTGAACGGGCTCGACTAGGCATCAAGCGCGCTGACGCCTACGGAATGAGCACGATCTTGCCGACATGGTCGCCCGCCTCCATGCGCGCATGGGCGGCGGCGGCCTCGGCGAGGGGGAAGGTCTGGTCGAGCACTGCTTTCGCCGCGCCGCTTGCGTACCAGGGCCAGACGTGCGTCGCGATCTCCTGCGCGATCCGCGCCTTTTCGTCCGGCGAGCGGGCGCGCAGTGTCGAGCCGGAGAGCCGCAGGCGCTTGCGCATGACGTCGAAGATATTGAACGAGGCTTCAGCCCCGCCGAGGAAAGCGATGAAGACGCAGCGCCCGCCCGAGTTCAGGCAGGCGATGTTCTTCGAAACGTAGCTTCCGCCGACCATGTCGAGAATGACGTCAGCGCCGCCTTCGGCGCTCACCCGTTCGGCGAAATCTTCCGTCCGGTGATTGATCGCGATATCGGCGCCGAGCGCTTTGGCGGCGGCGCATTTTTCGTCCGTCCCGCAGGTGACGATCACGCGCGCGCCCGCTGCCTTCGCCATCTGGTTCGCGGTGACGCCGATGCCGCTGGTGCCGCCGTGGACAAGCAGGGTTTCGCCCGCCTTCAACGCGCCGTCCTCGAACACGTTCGCCCACACCGTAAAGACAGTCTCGGGCAGGCCCGCGGCTTCCTGCAGCGAGACGCGAGAGGGAACGGGGAGGGCGAGGCGGGCGTCCGCGACGGCGTATTCGGCGTAACCGCCGCCCGGCAGAAGGGCCGTCACCGCCTCGCCGAGGCGGCTTTCCGATACGTCCTCGCCGACAGCGCATATCTCGCCCGCAACCTCGAGGCCGGGAAGGTCGCTCGCGCCTTCCGGGGGCGGATAAAGCCCCTGACGCTGAAGCACGTCCGGCCGGTTCACGCCCGCCGCCCGCACACGGATCAAGACCTCGCCGGCGCTCGGTTTCGGCGTCGGCCGCGTCGTCGGTTTCAGAACCTCCGGCCCGCCGGGCTCAGAGATTTCGACGGCGGACATGGTTTCAGGCGGCGGGGGAGGCGTCATCAGTGCGGCTTTCGGGTTGCGGGGCGGGGCGTCATCACGCACCATCATATGGGCGCCGCGCGCGTGAAGACGAGAACGGGAGACGGCTGATGTTCGAAGAGAGCGAAGACGATCTCAAAGGGGACGCGCAGCTGCGCGCCGCGCTCGGCGTCGATCTCGACGCGCACTCCGTCTCGGATCTGGAAGAGCGCATCTCGCTTCTGAAGTCGGAAATCGCGCGCTGTGAAACGATGATCGCCAAAAAGGGCGATATGCGCGCGGCCGCTGAGAGCGTGTTCAAGATCTGACGACGAGCTGTGCTGGCCCGCCGATTGCAGGTCTGGGGCGGAGAAGCCGGCGGCGACGTCGGAGTTGAGTTCAGGGCGGACCGTTCGGGGACGGGCGCCCGCCAGTGTATCCGAACGGGGCGCCCACGTGACGCAAGTTGACACTCTTCCCACCATCACGCCGTCGAACGTGGCGGCTTTCGCCCGATCCGACCTGTTCCAGAAACTGTTCGATGACGGCATGGGGCTGGTCGATGAGACCGCCCGCTATCTCGACGGCGCCGGGCGCGATGACGCCAAAGCGCTCGATCGCGGGCCGGCGCTCGCTTACGCCACCGTCTCCATGCGCCTCACGACCAAGCTGATGCAGATCGCGTCGTGGCTTCTGGTGCTGCGCGCGCTCCGCGAAGGCAAGATGAGCGAGGAGGAGGCGAGCGCGTCGAAGCATCGCCTGCAGCGCACGCGATCAGATGTGATCGACACCGCCTGCCTGCCGGTTCGTCTTTCGGAACTTTCGGCGCGCGCCAGCGCGACTTATGACCGGCTGCTGCGCATCGACATCGCTCTGGCGGAACCGGCGAAGGCGGCGGAAACGCACGTCCGCGGCGAAGGGCCGAATGGCGACGCGAGCGCGCGTCTCGACGCCCTGCGCAAGGCGTTCGGCGAGAGCTGAGCTCTCCAGCTGAAACGAAAAGCGGGGCCGAAGCCCCGCATCCATCTTATTTCTTGAGGCCGAAAGCGCCGAAGCGCTTGTTGAACTTCGACACCTGGCCGCGGTCCATGACCTGAGCCGGGCCGCCGGTCCACGCCGGGTGCGTGGTCGGGTCGATGTCGAGCACAAGCGTCGCGCCCGGTTCGCCATAGGTCGAACGGGTCTGATAGGTCTCGCCATTGGTCATCTGAACGTTGATGACGTGGTAGTCCGGGTGAATGTCTTTTTTCATGGGTCTCTCCTGTCGCCGCGGCGGCGCTTTTCCTTTCGCCGGCGGCGGCCGGACCTCGAACAGTTCGCGAGCCGCGGCGCATACGGCATCCAAAAGCCGAGATCAAGATGTGACGCGCGAAGCGGGCTCGATTACCTCGCTTTTTCTGACGAGTATGAACGACGGTGAAGGAGCGCGGCCATGACCGCCGAAGCGCAACCGGATCGCGCGGGCGAGGACTTCGCCGCGGGCCTGCAACGAGACATCGAACATCGCGAAAAAGCGCGGGACTTGAAGCCCCTGCGCGCCCTCGCGCCGTTTCTGAAGCCCTACCGGCTGACGCTGGCGCTTTTTCTTGTCTTTCTCATCCTCGCCGCCGGGCTCTCTCTGTCGGTCACCCTCGCGGGCCGGTTGGTGGTGGATTGCGGCTTCGCGGTCGCCGCGCCGGACTATTGCGCAAGCGCGCCGTTCGCGCGCGACGGGCTTTCCGGCGTCTTCAAGCTCGGGCTCATCATCTCCGGCGCGCTCGGCGTTGTCAGCGCGACGCGGTTTTATCTCATCAGCCGGATCGGCGAGCGGGTGGTCGCCGACATCCGTAAAGCCGTCTTCGATCACCTGACGACGTTGCCGCCGTCGGTCTTCGAGGAAATGAAAACCGGTGAAATCCTCTCGAGACTGACGACCGACACGACGCTCATCCAGACGGCGGTCGGCTCCTCTGCCTCGGTCGCCCTGCGCACGACAGCGACCACCCTCGGCGCGCTGCTTCTCATGCTGTTCGTCAACTGGAAGCTCACCCTGATGGTCGCCGGGACGGCGCCGCTGGTGCTCATTCCCCTCATCGCAGCGGGTCGGCGCATCCGCACTTTTTCGCGCGACTCCCAGGACCGTCTCGCCGACGCGTCGGCGCGGGCGGGGGAGGCGCTTTCGGCGGTCTCGACCATGCAGGCCTTCACCCGCGAACCGGAAGAACAGGCGCGCTTCAGCGCGGCGGCGGAGGCGGCGTTTCAGGCGGCGCACCGGCGCATCCTCGCGCGCTCCATGATGACGGCGATCGCCTTCTCCCTAGGGCTCGCCGCGACGGTCTGCGTTCTCTGGTACGGCGCGGCCGAGGTGCAGTCGGGCTCCACGACCGGGGGCGCGATGGCGCAGTTCGCGCTGCTCGCGATCTTCATGGTGTCGGGCGCGGGCATTCTCACCGAGACGTGGGCGGAGCTTCTGCGCGCCTCCGGCGCCTCGGAACGCATTTCGGAGATTCTGGCGCTCAAGCCATCGATCGCCGCGCCCGCCGATCCGGCGCCGGTACCGAGCCCGGCGCGCGGCGCGGTCGCCTTCGAAAACGTCTCCTTCTCCTATCCCAGCCGACCGGAGGAGAAGGCGCTGCACGGCGTCAGCTTCGCCGTCGCGCCGGGCGAAACCGTCGCGCTCGTCGGGCCTTCGGGCGCCGGGAAGAGCACGGTCTTCCAACTGCTCTTGCGCTTTTATGATCCTGACGCCGGGAGCGTCCTCGTCGACGGCGTCGACGTCGCGCGCCTCGCCCCGCGCGAACTGCGCGCCATGATGGCGATCGTCGAACAGAACGCGCCTCTCTTTTCCGGCACCGTGCGCGAGAACATCGCCTTCGGGCGGACGGGAGCGAGCGACGCTGAGATCCGCGCGGCGGCGGACACGGCGAACGCCAGCGATTTCATCGCCGAGCTGCCGGGCGGCTTTGATGCGGAAATCGGCCCCGGCGGTTCGCGCCTCTCCGGCGGTCAGCGCCAGCGCATCGCCATCGCCCGGGCGGTCCTGCGCGACGCGCCGCTCCTCCTCCTCGACGAAGCGACCAGCGCCCTTGATGCAGAATCAGAGCGGGCGGTGCAGGATGCGTTTGCGACCATTACAAAAGACCGTTCGACGTTGGTGATCGCCCACCGGCTCGCTACGGTGCGATCTGCGGACCGGATCGTGGTGATGGACCGCGGCGCGGTGGTGGAGACGGGAACCCATGAGGAACTCGTCGCCCGCGGCGGGCTCTACGCCCGGCTCGCCCGTCTCCAGTTCGAAGCGGCGGCGTAGGCCGTCGCGTTAGTCAGAGGTCGGACCTCATGGGTCGAGTATTCTTCATCGCGCTGGGGCTGGTCGTCGTCGCCGCGCTCGTTTTCGCCGGACGCGTCGCGCTGGTATTCAACGCCTTCGACCAGATCGAAAGCAGCTTCGACGGCGTCTGCGAGCCGGTGGTCGGCCTCGTCGGTCCGGAAGACCTCCAGATCGTACCCGGCGATAAATCCGTGTTCGTCTCCTCTCACGACCGCATCGCGCATTCCAAAGGCGAAGAGGTCCGCGGCGGCGTCTATGTCTTCTCCCTGAGCAATCCGCTCGGCGAAGGCTCCTGGCGCGACCGCACCAATGGCGCGCCTGCGGGCTTCCTGCCGCATGGGCTTCACTACTATGAAGACGAAAGCGTCCGCCGACTGTTCGTCGTCAACATGGCGACAAGCTCGGTCGAGATTTTCGAGGTCTCGCCGGACTATGAGCTGACGCACCTGGAGACCATCTCTCACCCGGATCTGACGAGCCCGAACGATGTATTCGCGACCGGCCCGCGCAGCTTCTATGTGACGAACGATGTTTCGGTCGGGCGCGATACGCTGCTCGGCATCGCGCACGCGCTTCTGCAGAAACCGTCCGGGTCCGTCTTCGCCTTCCGCGACGGCGACTGGAAGAAAGTCGCGGACGGCCTGCGCTTCGCGAACGGCATCGCGGTCAACGCCGTCGGGGATCGGGCTTATGTGGCCGAAGCTTCGGGGCAGGCCGTCGCGCTCTTCAGCCGTTCGGAAATTGGCGAGCTGACTCACCTGCGCACGCTTGATCTCGGTACGGCGGCCGACAACATCAATCTGGATGCGGAGGGTGATCTGTGGATCGGCGCGCACCCGAAATCGCTGGAGCTGTCGCCGCACAAACGCGACATAGAGCACCGCTCGCCGAGCGAGGTCGTCCGCGTCCGTTTCGGCGCGACGGCGGCCGAGGATGAATTTAAGACCGTGTTCCTCGACGATGGGCGCCTCCTTTCGGGATCGACCTCGGCGGCGCGTTCAGGGGATCATCTGGTCATCGGCGCGCTCTATGAAGAGAAATTCCTCGTCTGTCAGATCGGCGCGACCCTGCCGAATTATTGAGCCGAGAACTGAGGCCCATGAACGCCTTCACCTACCAATCGACGCGCGGCGGCGCGCCCGCCTGCGGCTTTGAAGACGCGCTCCTCGCCGGGCTCGCGCCCGATGGCGGGCTCTATGTTCCCGATGTCTGGCCGAGCCTCGGCGCGATTGAAACCCTCCGGGGGCGGCCGTTCGCAGAGATCGCGTTCGCTGTCGCCGACCCCTTCGTCGGCGATTTCGACCGGTCGGCGCTGATGACCGCCATCGAGGGCGCCTATGCGAGCTTCGCCCACCCCGCGACGGCGCCGCTGACGCAGATCGGCCCTGAAGACTTCATTCTGGAGCTGCACCACGGCCCGACGCTCGCTTTCAAGGACGTCGCCATGCAGCTCCTCGGGCGGCTCTTCGAGCACGTCCTCGCTCAGTCCGGCCGCAAGCTGACGATCATCGGCGCGACCTCGGGCGATACCGGCGGCGCGGCGATCGAAGCGCTGCGCGATCGGGTCGGCGTCGATGTCGTCATGCTGCACCCGGAAGGACGCATTTCGGACGTCCAGCGCAAGCTCATGACGACGGTCGAGGCGGGCAATATCGCGAACGTCGCCGTCGACGGTACGTTCGACGACTGCCAGCGCATCGTGAAGACCTTGTTCGCTGACGAAGCGCTGCGCCAAGAAGCGGGCCTCAGCGCCGTCAACTCCATCAACTGGGCGCGGATCATGGCGCAGGCGTCCTATTATGTCAGCGCTTCACTAGCTCTCGCCGGCGGGCCGGTGAACTTCGCCGTACCTACAGGGAATTTCGGCGATGCGCTGGCCGGGTGGGTCGCGAAGAAAATGGGCGCGCCGGTCGGGCGCATCCTCGTCGCAACCAACGAAAACGATATTCTCGACCGGGCGTTGACGACCGGGCGCTATCAGCCGGGGACCGCCGAGGCGACCATCGCGCCGGCCATGGACATTCAGGTCGCGAGCAATTTCGAACGCGCGCTCTTTGAGGCCGCCGACCGCGACGCCGCGTGGGTGCGCGCGGCGATGGCCGCGCTGCCGGGCGAGGGCTTCGATATTCCCGATATGGCTCTCAGTAAGCTGCGCGAGGATTTCCTCTCGGCCCGGATCGATCGTACGGAGACCGAGGCGACCATGCGGCGCGTGCTCGCCGAAACGCGCGAGCTTCTGTGTCCGCACTCAGCCATCGGCGTCGCCGCCGCGACGCGGCTGCGCGCGCAGGGAGCGTTGGAAGGTCCCGTCGTCTCGCTCGCGACCGCCCACGCCGCGAAGTTCCCGGAAGCTGTAGCGGCGACGACCGGCGTGAAACCGGAGCTGCCGGAGCGCTATCGCGATCTTTACGAGCTGCCGGAGCGGATCGAACGCCTCCCGGCCTCGCCGGACGCCGTCGCCGCCTTCGTGCGTCAGCGGATCGCCCGGTGAGCGACACGCCCGTCGTACAGACCCTGAAAAGCGGCGTGCGCGCCGTCATCGATCCGGTTCCCGGCGCGCGGACGGCGGCGGTGACGTTGACCTTCGGCGTCGGCGCGCGGGTCGAGCGCGCGGAAGAAGAGGGCGTCGCCCACCTCATCGAACACGCGGCTTTCCGGGGCGCCGGCGGACGTGAGGCGTTTGAGATCGACGCCGCCATTGAAGATGTCGGCGGATCCCTCAACGCCTCCACGACCCACGAGCGCACCTCGTTTTACGCGCGCGTCCGCGCCGAAGACGCGCCGCTCGCCCTCGATATTCTCGCCGATATCGTCCGTGAGCCCCATCTCCACGAAGACGACGTTGTCCGCGAGCGCGGGGTGGTCCTGCAGGAGATCGCCGAAGCCGAAAGCGACGGCGAGGATCTCTGTCTGGAGCTTCTGCAGCGCGCGGCCTTCGGCGACGCGCCTCTCGGCCGCAGCGTGCTCGGCGCGCGTGCGCGCGTGCGCGGACATGACGCCGGTCGTCTCGCCCGGTTCATCCAGCGTACTTGGGCGGCGGAGGAGCTCGTCGTCTCCGTCGCGGGCGGCGTTGAGGAGAGCGCAACGGCGAAGGCGATCAGCGAACGCTTCAGCGACTGGCCGTATGAACGTGTCGCGCCGGCAATGGAGCCTGCTTCGTTCATCGGTGGGCGGATCGATGCCGAACTGGGCGACGAGCAGGGCCATATCACGCTCGCGTTTCAGGCGCCCGCCGCAGCCGCTGAGGATCGGGCCGCGGCGCGCATCCTGTCTGAAATCTGGGGCGGCGGCGTTTCCTCGCGCCTCAACCGCGCCATCCGGGAGGAGCGCGGCCTCGCCTATTCCGTCTACAGCTTTTACGATCCGTACGTCGACACGGGCCTGATCGGCGCTTACGCCGCGGGCGATCCCGCGGATGCCGACGAGATGGCCGCGCTCATGCGGGCGGAACTGGAGAGCCTCGCTGCGGGGCCGGAGCGGCGCGAATTCGCGCGCGCCAAGGCGCAGCTCGCGACCGGGGTGCTCATGGGCCGCGAAAGTCTCGCCCGTCGTTCGGAGGCGGCGGCGGCTGACCTGTTGACCTTCGGGCGCGCCCTCGGCGAGACCGAGGTGGAAGCGCGCATCGCCGCCGTCACGGAGGCGGACGTCGCGCGCATGGCGATGGCGGCGCTGGAGAGCGGCGCGGCGGAGGCGCGGGTCGCGCCCGGCGTGGGGAGGACGAGACGGTGAGTTGGTTCGCGGCGATGCTGCAGGCGGTCGACGCCGCTCCGGTCTTCGACGTGCGCGGCGCGCTCACTCAGGGGGCCGTCATCGGCGGGCTCACGCTCTCCGGCGCGCTCTTCGCCGGTCTCGCCGCCGCGCGCCGAAGCTCCGGGGGCGTTGGAACGGCGACGACGGCGCTGCTTCTTCTCACAGCCGCCGCCATGGAGACGGCGCTGTTCGGCTACGCCCCAGGGCGCTCCTTTCTGGTCGGCGCGTTCTGCGCGGCGGCGATCGCTCATGTCGGCGCGCTCCTCGGGCTCGGCCGCGAAGGTTGGACCCGTTTCGCCGCGCCCGCTCTTGGCGCGCTTCTGTTGTTCGGCATCGGTTTCGCGGGCCCGCTGGCGCCCGGCGACAGCGGCGATCTCATCGCGCTCATCGCGCTCGCGGGCGTCGTTCCGGCCGCGCTCGTCGCGGGCGCGCTCATGGGGCGGCGGGCGGCGCGCTACGCTCTGCCGGGGGCGATCCTCGCCGCCGCCGCCATGCCCGCCGGTTTCCTCGGCGCGTTCATGGGCGGATCGGGCTGGTTGGCGCTTTACGCGCCACATGCGGCCTTCGCGCTCGGGCTTGCACTGGTCGGCTTCGTCGCTCTCGGCGGCGGCGCGGCCCCGGCGGAAGCCGCGCCCTCGCGCGCGTCCATGACGCCGGGCGGCGACGGGGAAACTCTCGCGGCGGTGCTCGACTATTCCGGCTTCGCCGTCTGGGACTGGCGCAAGGAAGAGGGCGCGCTCGCGACCGACGCCGCCCGCCGTCTCATCGCGCCGGGCGTCGACGGCCCGCGCGGTGCGGACGCGCTGCGAAGCGCTCTGGAGACGGACAGCCTCGCCGAGTTCGACGCTGTCACCCGCGCCGGAGACGACGGCGCGTTTGATCTCGTTCTGCGCACGCGCGCGGGCAAAACGCTTCGCATGCGCGGCGCGCGCGCGGCCGATGCAGACGGCGATGCGGACCGGGTGCTGGCGATCTTCGATGAGTTGGAGGCGTCCGCGCCGGTCGCTCGGCCTCGCCCAGCGACGCTAGAACGCCCGGCGCCGGCTCCCGCGTTCTCACCACCCGAAGAAGCCGACGCTCCGACAGAAACGACGCGCCCGGCGCAGTTCCGTCCGTCACGCGCGGACGATGATCGTCGCCAAACGCCGCGCCGCGCCGCCGACGCCCCGACGACGCCCGCCGCGTTAGTTGCGCTCAAGGATCGCGGCGCGTTCCTTTCCGCCGTCGATGACGCCATCGCGGCGATGCCGACGGAGGATCTCGGCGGCGCGCAGCGGGCGATGTTCGTCATCGATCTCGACCGCTTCAAATCCGTGAACGACGCGTTCGGCGAAGCGGGCGGCGACGCGCTGCTCGCGGAAATCGCCGAACGGCTCGACGCCTCCGGCGGGCCGCTGACGGTGATCGGGCGCCATGGCGGCGACAGCTTCGCGCTCTGGGCGCTGATCGAGGCGGGCGGTCCGAGCGTGGCGGAGGCGGCGGAAGGCCTGCGCGCGCTCATCTCCGAGCCGTTCGCGCTGGAGGGCGAGACGGTCCATCCGTCCGCAAGCATCGGCGTCAGCCTTGATCGCGAAGAGGAAGTGTTCGCCGCGACCCTGCTCGGCGAAGCGGAGCTTGCGCTGGCGGACGCCAAACGATCTGGCGGCGACCATGTGTCGATCTTCGAACCGCAGCGGGCGGAGAAACCGGCGGCGCGGTTCGGGCGTGAGCGGGATATTCGTGAAGGCGTCGCGGGCGGCGAGTTCGAGGCGCACTACCAGCCGGTCATTCGCCTGTCGGACGGCGCGGCGGCGGGCTTCGAAGCGCTGGTGCGCTGGCGCAAGGCGGGCGATACGCTCATTCCGCCATCGGAGTTTCTGGCGCTCGCCGAAGAGACCGGGCTTCTGGAGCAGATGGAGCGTCGCGTGCTGGACGCCGCCTGCCGCGATCTCGCCGCGTGGCGCGCGGAGACGGGGCGCACGGACGTCTTCGTCGCGGTCAACGTCTCCTCGCGGCGTCTCGACCGTCCGGGCGACCGGCTCGCCTTCGTGCGCGCGGTGAAGGAGGCGCTGGCCGCCCACGACCTGCCGCGCGGGGCGCTGCGCGTGGAGGTCACCGAAGACCAGATCATGCGCAACCCGGAAGCCGTCGAGCAGGCGCTGCAGGCGATCAAGCAATTGGGCGCAGGGCTCGCGCTCGATGATTTCGGCACGGGGCATTCCTCCCTCGCGCGCCTGCGCCGGTTCGATTTCGACGTCCTGAAGATTGACCAGGCGTTCGTGAAAAAGCTCGACGCGGACGCCGACAGCGTCGCCATCGCGCGCTCCATCATTAATCTCGCCCACGATCTCGGCATGACCGTCGTTGCGGAAGGCGCGGAGACGGAGACGACGGCCCGGCGCCTGCGCTCCATGGGCTGCGAATACGCTCAGGGCTTCATCTTCGGCGCGCCCATGGATTTCACCGACGCGACGAAGTTCCTGCGGCTTTACGGGGTCGGAGATTGAGCTATAGGTTCATCAGAACAAATTGAGTTGGGGGCGTCTTGTGACCATCAGATTGTTAGCGCTGACTGCCATTTTCTTAGTTTCCGCGTGCGCAAGCAATTCGTTCAATGCGAAGCTGACGCCGGAGAGCGAAAAAGGCGCCATACTCGTCAGCGCGCCCATGTCATTTTTTCCCTACTATCTGCAATTTGGACGAATTGATCATGAGGCAAACGAAATTGTATTGCCGCCCGCACGCATAGGTCAGATGAATTCGCTCTCGAACAGAGGCGGATACATGATCCTTCAGCTTCAGCCGGGACCATACGTTCTTGTGGATTTCGTCTTCCAGACAGGTTGGTCGCTCTGCTTTCACGAGGAGAGCATTCGCTTTGACGTCAAAGCCGGTCAGATCGCTTACTTGGGCGAGTTTGACGGCTCTTCGCAATCGTCACAGGTTGCAGAGCTTGCACGAGAGAACAATGATACCAAAGCCGCCTTTGAGCGAAGGTTTAGGTATTCAGAAGACATTGGCGCACCCTTACTGACCCCTCCTGATGCGGAAAGCTTGGAGGCAGCGCAAGTTTTCGTATCAGAGAATATGGTTGAGGCTTCTGCTGAAGTGGTGCCGGCGGAAATTACTCCGGTTAGCTGGTTGCAAGGCGGTCCGCTGTGCTCGGGTTCTTTAAAGTAGTTGATTAGCGTCGCCTGGGGCGGACACACCGTTTCAGGTGACATTTCTGGAATAATTTTCCCTCAGTGCACGGTACGGTCGTCCTCGCCTGTCGACGACCAGGCTTCAGAAAACATCGCCGCCGAGACGCCAAGTTTCGCGAACGCGGCGTTCCAGACGCGGGCGCGGTCCAGCTCGAAGAGGAGGGCGGGGTCGGCGTCGCAGACCTGCCAGGCGTTCTGAGCGAGCTCGCCGTCGAGTTGGCCGGCTCCCCAACCCGCATAGCCGAGGGCGAGGAGGGCGTTCTTCGGCGGGTGGCGCGCCGCATCCAAGCCAGCGAGATCGACCAGCGCCTCGCGGGTCGTCGAGAGCCCGATATCGGCGGTGACGGGCATGGTCTCGTCGAGACGGTAATCGAGCGAATGGAGCACCACGCCGCGCTCGGTGTGCACCGGTCCGCCGAACATGACGGAGCGGGCGCGCACGCCCTCGCGCGGGGCGATCTCCAACTGGTCGAGAAGCTCGCCGAGGTCCAGCTCCGCCAGCGGTTTGTTGACGATGACGCCCATGGCGCCGTCCTCATCGTGCTGGCAGATGAAAATCACCGCGTGCTCGAAGCGCGGGTCGCCCATATCGGGCGTTGCGAGCAAGAGACGGCCGGTCAGGCGGTCTGGCGTCATGGGCGCTCCGCTCCGTAATCGAGCCTCGCACCCTAGCAAACGCCGCCGCGCCCGCAATGTTTTGCCTTTCGCTCCGGAGCGTGTTTTTCGTGGCGCCAGCAAGCAAGGGAGAACCCTCATGGCCATTCAGGAAAACGACAAACTGCCCGAGATGGAGCTCATCATCGTCGACGGCGACGGGCAGAAGAAAAAGTCTTCCGCAGACGTTCTCGGCAAGGGCCGCGCGGTCGTCTTCGCCGTGCCGGGCGCCTACACGCCGACCTGTTCGGCGAAGCACCTGCCGGGCTTTGTCGGCCGTCTCGCCGACCTGAAGGCGAAAGGCGTCGACACCATCGCCTGTCTCTCCGTGAACGACGCGTTCGTCATGGAAGCCTGGGGCAAGGATGCGGGCGCCATGGACGGCGTCGTGATGATCGCGGACTTCGACGCCGCCTTCACGAAAGCCCTCGGCCTCAGCTTCGACGGATCGGCCTTCGGCCTCGGCGAACGCGCCCAGCGTTTCGCGCTGATCGCCGAAGACGGCGTCGTGAAGCAGCTCTTCGTTGAAGAACCGGGCGCCTTCGAGGTGTCGAGCGCCGAGCATGTTCTGCGTCATCTGTGAGGCTGGGCGTCTAGCGACGCTTGCGGATCACCGCGGCACGCCGGCGCGCGCGAGCGCGTCGGCGCGTTCGTTTTCGGGGTGGCCCGCATGGCCCTTCACCCAGCGCCAGTCCACCGGGCGGGCGTTGGCGAGGGCGTCAAGCTCCACCCAGAGGTCCTGATTTTTCACGGGCTTTTTGGCGGCAGTCTTCCAGCCGTTTTTCTTCCACGACTTGATCCACGTCGTGACGCCGTTCTTAACGTACTGGCTGTCCGTATAGATCGTGACCGGCGCGCCGTCGGCGGCGGTCTCCAGCGCCTTCATGGCCGCCATGAGCTCCATGCGGTTGTTGGTCGTGGCGCTCTCGCCGCCTTTCAACTCGGTGCGGTCGTCGCCCTCGATGAGCACGACCCCCCAGCCGCCGGGGCCGGGATTTCCCGAGCAGGCGCCATCCGTGTACGCGATAATCATTCGTTCACCCGTCAAATCTCTTCAAGCGCGCGAAGGAAGCGAAGTTTGGCGACGTATTCAAGCGGGTCCTTGTTGGTCACCATCGCATCCGCGCGCGGATGCTCGAGATCATAGAGGCGGGTTGCGAAAAACCGAAGACAGGCGGCCCGCGCGAGGGCGGACAGCGCGTCGCGCTCCTCGGGTAGAAGCGGGCGGACGCTCTGATAAGCGCGCAGGGTTTCGTCGACTTTTCCGGCGTCAAGGCCCGATCCCGACCAGCACCAGGAAACGAGCGTGACGGCGAGATCGTAGGCGAACGCCTCGTCAGCGGCGAAATAGAAATCGATGACACCCGTCAGCGCGCCTGCGTCGAAGAGGGCGTTATCCGGGAAGAAGTCCGTGTGCGCCGCGCCCGCGGGAAGCGGGGCGGCGGCCCAGAGATCGAGCGCGTCGCCCGCCTCGTCGATTTCGTCGCCGAGGCCTTCTTCCAGTCTGCTGATCGCTGGGGCGAGGCGGCGCAGCATCAGCCCGACGCCCGCCGCGCCGAGCGGGTTCACGCGCTCGCTCGAATAGTCCGTCGCCGCAAGATGCATCCGCGCGAGGGTTTCGCCGCCCGCCGCGCAATCGGCCTCGGTCGGCGCCTCCATGGTGCGGCCGGGTAACCGCTCCACGATGGCGGCGGCTTTGTCGGCGAGGCGGCCGATGAGGGCGCCGTCGCGACGGCGGCGCGGGCGCGGGCAGGGGACGCCGCGATCACGCAGATGCTCCGTCAGTCCGAGGAAGTAAGGGAGATCCTTTTCCGGCGTGCGGCGCTCGAACACCGTGAGGACGTGGGCGCCCCCCTCCGTATCCAGAAAATAATTGGTGTTCTCGACGCCCGCCGCGATCGGTTCGAGCTTTGTCGCCGCGCCGAGATCATAGTCCTGCAGGAACTGCGCGAGCTCCGCGTCGCCGACCGGCGTATAGACCGCCACGCTCGTCAGCCCGCGAGCGCTTGCGGTGAGGCGATGACGGGGGGGCGGAAGGAAACGTCTTCCTCAACCACGTTCACCTCTTCAATCCGCGCCGAACCAAGGTGCGCGCGCAGGGTTTCGATGAGCGTTTCGACGCTCTCCTCGGGGGTCGAGGCGCCCGCCGCGACGCCGATGGTCCGCAGGCCGCGCAACTCAGCCAGCGGCGGGGCGGCGGGGTCGTCCACCAGAACGGCGCGCGGGCAGCCGGCGGCGCGGGCCGTCTCCACAAGCCGGTTGGAATTCGATGACTGGGCGCACCCGACGACCAGAACCGCCTCGGCCTCAGCGGCGATCGCCTTCACGGCCTCCTGACGGTTGGAGGTGGCGTAGCAGATGTCGCCTTTCGCCGGTCCTTTCAGCGCGGGGAAGCGCGCGCGCAGGATATCGAGCATCGCCGCCGTATCGTCCACGGACAATGTCGTCTGCGTCACGTAGGCGACCTTATCCGGGTCCGTTGGGGCGAACGCCTCAGCGTCTTCCGGCGTCTCGATGACGGTCGCGGCGCCGCGCGGGAGCTGGCCGAGGGTGCCGATGATTTCGGGATGATTGGCGTGGCCGATGAGGGCGATGGAATGCCCGCGCTCATGGAAGCGGCGCGCTTCGGCGTGGACTTTCGAGACGAGCGGGCAGGTCGCGTCGATATAGGTGCGCCCCTGCGCCTCGGCGGCGCGCGGCACCGCTTTCGGGACGCCGTGCGCGGAGAAAATGATCGGACGTTCCGGATCGGCCTCCGACAGCCGGTCCACGAACACCGCGCCCCGCTCGCGCAGACGGGCGACGACGTGATCGTTGTGAACGATTTCGTGGCGCACGAAGACCGGCGCGCCGAAGCGGTCGATCGCATCTTCCACGGCGCGGATCGCGCGCTCCACCCCGGCGCAGAACCCGCGCGGGGCTGCGAGCAGAATGCGGATGTCGACCGTGTCGCGCATAGTCTCCCCAGGGCCTTTGAAGCGCCATGGCCGTTTGATTTGACGTCGAGTCGCGGGCCTTCGTCGCGCCGTTTGCGCCGACGCCCGCGACCGCCTATCACCGGCTCTCGTTTTCGCGGTCGCGTAGGCGCAAGTGAGACGCCGTCGCGACGTATTTGTGGACATAGGACATGAAAAAAGCGTGCGTGATAACGCTTTTAGCCGCATCGGCCCTCGCGGCGTGCAGAGGCGCCTATTCTGAAGGCGCGCGCGAGCGCAATCCCGGCCCGTGTCCCGCCGCGTACATTCTGCAGGACGCCTCGCGGTTCGTGGAATTCGAGGGCGAGCCCGCCGCGGAGAACATCGCCTGGTCCGGCGAGATGATCGCCGTGCGCACCACCTGCCGGTATTTCGACGATCAGCCGATCCGCGCGCGCCTGAAGCTGGAAATGGCGGTCGGGCGCGGTCCCGCGGCGGAAAAGCGCAGCCAGAAGGTGACTTACTTTGTCGCCGTCACCCGTCGCGACCGCGAGCTCATCGCGAAAGAAGAGTTCACGCGCACGATCTCTACGGGGGAGGGTAACGCCGACATCGTCATCGAGAACATCGATAACATCGTCATCCCGCGCGCGAAAACGACGACCTCCGGCACCAATTTCGAGATCATTGTCGGCTTCAAGCTCGATCGCGAGCAGGCGCTTTACAACCGCTCCGGCGCCAGCCTGAAGTTTCCCGATCTGCAATGAGCCTCACGACTGATTTGACGGCCGTCGTCGCCGCCGCGTTCGAAGCGGAGGGGCTGTCGGCGGAGTATGGCCGCGTGATCGCCTCTGACCGGCCGGACCTCTGCCAGTTCCAGTGCAACGGCGCGCTCGCCGCGGCGAAAGCGGCGAAGACGAACCCGCGCGCCATCGGCGAAGCGGTCGCGGCGCGCCTGAAGGACGACGCGCGTTTCGCCGATATCGCCGTCGCGGGGCCGGGCTTTCTCAATATGACGCTGACCGACGAAGCGCTGGGCGCCGTCGCAAGCGATCTCGTCGCTGACGGGACCGGGGCGCTGCCAGCCGCGCCGACGCGCGAGACGATCGTCATCGACTACGGCGGCGCGAATGTCGCCAAGCCCCTTCATGTCGGTCACCTGCGCGCCGCGATCATCGGCGAAAGCGTGAAGCGCATCTTCAGGGCCTTCGGCCACGAGGTGATCGGCGACGTCCATTTGGGCGACTGGGGCCTGCAGATGGGCCAGCTCATCTCCACCCTCGCGCTGGAGCGCCCGGAGCTGCCGCACTTCGACGAGAGCTTCGACGGGCCGTATCCGGATGAACCGGTGATCACGCTGAAGGATCTGGAAGAGCTTTACCCGCGCGCCTCCAAAGCCTCAAAAGAAGACGAAGACCGCCGCGACGCCGCGCGCCGGGCGACCGCGGAGCTGCAGGCGGGCCGGGCGGGCTATCGCGCGCTCTGGCGCGACTTCGTGAAGGTCTCCGTGCCCGTCGTGCGCGCCGAATACGCTGAGCTCGGCGTCGATTTCGACCTCTGGAAAGGCGAGAGCGACGTTCAGGACCTCATTCCCGGCATGGTTGAGGACCTGAAAGCCAAGGGCGTAACGGAAATGTCGGACGGCGCGCTCGTCATCCGCGTCGCGCGCGAGAGCGACAAAAAAGAAATCCCGCCGCTCATCCTCGTGACGCGCGACGGCTCGGCCGTGTACGCGACGACGGATCTCGCAACGATCCTCGATCGGAAACAGGACCTTACGCCCGACCGCGCGCTCTATGTCGTCGACCAACGCCAGGCGCAGCATTTCGAGCAGGTCTTTCGCGCCGCTGATCTCGCCGGCCTCGCGCCGGAAGACCGGCTGGAGCACATCGGCTTCGGCACCATGAACGGGACCGATGGAAAACCGTTCAAGACCCGCGCCGGCGGCGTTCTGCGCCTGCGCGATCTCATCGACATGGTGCACGAGCGCGCCCGAGCGCGCATCGACGAGGGCGGCTACGGCGAGGAGCTGCCGGAGGCCGAGCGGGACGACATCGCCCGCAAGGTCGGCGTCGCGGCGTTGAAATTCGCCGATCTCTCCAACCCGCGCACGACGGATTATGTCTTTGATCTGGATCGGTTTCTGTCGTTCGAAGGTAAGACGGGGCCGTATCTTCTTTATGCGCTGGTGCGGATCAATTCCCTGTTGAAGCGCGCTGAAAACGAGGGCGTTGTCGCCGAGGGGACGCTCATCGTCGAAGGTGAGCCCGAGCGCGCGCTCGTCCTCACGCTCGCCGCGTTCGAAGACGCCGCCCGCGCATCGGCCGAGCGCCGGATGCCGCACCTCATCTGCGAGCACGCGTTCCTGCTGGCCCAGAGCTTTGCGAAATTCTACGCCGCCCGCCGCGTCATGGACGAGGCGGACGCCGCGCTGAAGACGAGCCGCCTCGCTTTCGCCGCCGCCATTCGCGAGCAGTTGAAAGCCTGCCTCGACCTCCTCGCTATCGACGCGCCGGAGCGGATGTAGCGTCGAGAGGCGCACTCAGGAACGTGAAAAAGCCGCCAGCGATGCTGGCGGCTTTTTTCGTGCGCGCGCTATTTCCTTCCGCACAAAGAAAAGGGCGGCCGAAGCCGCCCTTTCCCGTGTCGCCGAGGCGATGCTTAGAACTCGTACCGCAGGCCGAAGCGAGCCGACCAGACGGAGCCGTTCAGGCTCGGGCTGGCCGTGATCGGCGTGTCGTCGAACGAGTTGAAGCGATAGAGGCACGCATCAGCCGTGGTGCAGACCGTGCGCGACTGATCGTTCAGCAGCGCCGAGGCGCCGTCGATGCCATTGGCCGCGACGTCAGCGGCCGAGACGAGATCAGCCGAGACCAGCGGCAGCTGGTTGTTGCCCGGCGCGCTGAACTGACGACCCCAGTCGTCGTTCAGCAGGTTCGGGAAGTTGATCACGTCCACCACGAACAGCAGGCGGTTGTCGCCGACAAAACGCTCAAGCTGGTTCGAGAAGAACGGGATTTCCTGCTGCCACTGGAAGTCCCAGCGTTGGTTCCAGGAGCCCTGATCGCTGTTGCGATCATGGATGCCCGAGGAAATGCCGAGGTTCTGTACGGTGTTGACGAAGCCGGCTTCGTTGAAACCGGACGCCAGAACGACGTTCGGATCATTGACGAGACCATTTACGATCGTCGGCACGTACAGCGGCGCGGCGTCGAACGGCGTTTCACCGTCGCCCGGGCTGCCGAACAGGAAGTTGTTCTGACCGCCGGTGGTGCCGGTGTTGAAGGTGTAGGTGAACGGCTCGCCCGAAGTGATCTGGCCGAAGACGCTGAAGCGCGACATGAGACCCGCGAACTCACGCTCGTACGAAGCGTTCACTTTGAAGGCGTGCTCGATCTCGAACGGCGAGGTGAACGCACCCGGATTGTTCCGATCAGCATCGACAATCGCACGGAAGTTCGAGACGCCGCGCGAAGACGTGCCCGGCGTGACGGTTTCGACATCCTGATAGGTGTAGGAGGCGAAGAGGCCGAGGCCGCTGTCGAAGTCTTTGCTCAGTGCAGCCGACAGGACGATCGAGCGACCTTCATCGAAGTTGGTCAGCGCGATCGCGTTGTTCACGCCAAGGTCATCGAGATCAGCGTAGATCGGACGACCGTCCGGCGCGATGCCGATGTTCGAGGTGTTGTCGCCGCCGCCAAGATCGACGCCGGTCGTGTCGGCGAGGTTTTCCCAGCGGAAGCCCTGGTTCGTGAACGAGTAGAGGAGCTGGAAGCTGAACAGGTAGTCCGAGCCGAAGTTCAGCCATTCCGGTCCGCCGAGGACGTCGGCGAAGTTGAGGTCGAACTCCTGATCAACCTTCAGGCTGGCTTTCCAGTCTGACGGCGTTTCGAAGTCGGACGAGATCACGTCGATCGGACCCGGATCGTTCGCATCGTTCGCGGTGATCACGTTCAGGAGGTCTTGAGGCGTGCCGACGGTCGGGTCGGCGTTGGCGACGTTGTTCACGCGACCGAAGAACACCGGCGGCGTGAAGGCGTTGGACGTCCAGACTTTCGGGTCGCCGCCGCCGAAGAGGCCGAAGCCGCCGGTGACGCGCGTGCGTTCGAACGGCGTGTATTCGAAGCTGATACGCGGCATGATCAGGTCGTTTCCGTCGAGATTGACGGAGTTCGCGAAGCCGTAGCGGCTTGCGAAGAACGAGCGCGCCTGCGGCTCGTCGTCCTGAATGATGCGCTCATAACGGACGCCGAGGTCGATGCGCAGTTCCGGCAGAACCTGCCAGCTGTCCTGAGCGAAGAGGGCGATCTGATCGTAGCCCCAGACCGCGCGGATGTCTTCGCGTACGCCGGTGTCCGGAAGTTGCGCTTCGACGCGGTTAGCGACCTGATTTTGCAGGTCCTGAAGCGAGGTGTAGCGGAACTCGCCGACCGAACGCTGGGCGAACAGGTTGTCGAGCTCATAGCTCTGGTATTCGAAGCCGCCGGTGAAGAAGTGATCGCCGAGGGCGTAGTTAGCGGCGCCGAAGACCTGCAGGCGTTCGTCTTCGAAGGTGTTGCCCTGACGGAAGCGGTCGCAGCCGCCGGTCAGGAACAGAACGTCGTTGGTATCGGGGACGCCCGGCTCGTTGACGAGGCCGTCAAAGTCAAGAACGGTGCCGTCCGACAGCGTGATCTGCGTGCCGTTGAGGTCGTTTTCAGACAGACGAATGTCGAATTCGCCGACGCCGTCGCCGGCGCGGCAGTTCTGTCCGCGTTCGAACTCTTTGTAGTTGACACGGAATTCGGTGGAGAGCTGATCGGTCCAGTCGGAGAAGAGTTGGAACGTGTAAGCGTTCAGTTCCGAGGGAGCGTCATAATAGGCCGAAACAAAGTTCGTGGCGCCGACGCCGTTGACGTTCGTTTCTTCGGTGTTCTGGTACGTGAACGACGCACGGTGATCTTCCGTGATGTTCCAGTCGAGCTTCGCGAAGAGACGTTCGGTTTCCTCCGGCAGCGAAGCGACCGTCGGACGTCCGCCGAGATCGAAGCCGTAAGAGTCCTCAACCAGCTGGTTGATGAGGTCGAACACGGCCGGGTCGCGGTTGGCGTTCGCATCGGACTGCGTGAAGTTCTGCGAGCTGCCCGTTTCGAACTTGTCGTAGCTGACGTTGAAGAACAGCTTGTCCTTGATGATCGGGCCGTCGATCTGGAAGCCGTACTCTTCCTCAAGGAACGGCGCGCGATCAACGAATTGATCGAAAGCGGCGTTGCCGAAATTGTCTTCATCCTGACGGTAATAGTAGAGCGCGCCGTTGAACTCGTTGCCGCCCGATTTGGTGACGACGTTGACGAAGCCGCCGGAGAAGCCGGACGATTTCACCGAGTAGTCCGATGCAGCGACCGACGCGACTTCCACGACGTCGAGAGAGATCGGGGAACGGGTCGTCGGGAAAGTGCTGGAGGACAGGCCGAAGTCGTCCTGCTGCAGCGAGCCGTCGATGGCGAGGGCGTTGAAGCGCGGGTTCACGCCGGCGACGGAGAGCGTGCTGCCGCCCGAAGAGAACGCGAGCGGGTCGCGGACAAGCGTATTGATGAGGTTACGGCTGGTGGCCGGCTGACCAAGAATGGCGTCGCGATCAAAGCTGGAACCTGCGCCGTTGTTAAGGTCGATGGAGGAGCCGACTTCGCCGCGGACGACGATGGTGTCAGCGATTTCCGCGACGCGGATGCCGACGACGTTACCGGTGCCCGGCTTCAGGCTGATGTTCGAGCGAGAGCCGACCTGGCCGTTAGCCGAAGCGCTGAACTCGAACGGGCCGCCGACGCGCAAGCCGGAGGCGAAGTAGACGCCGTTCTCGGACGTCGTGACGGTCTTGGCCGTGCCCGACGGGACGTGGATGATGGTGACGGTCGCGCCGGCGATCGCGGCGCCCGAGGCGTCCGTGACCTGACCCGTGACGACGGAGGAGGTTTGCTGAGCGTGCGCGGAGGAGACCGCGACGATGGCGGCGACGGCGCCGCCGGCGTAAAGCTTCCAGTTCATTGAATGCCCCTGATTGTGAGAGAGATTGGCGGAATTCGCCGACAATCGCGGGGCGGGATAGTCCTCGGCCTTAACAGTTCCTTAACCGAAGTGTGAAGGTTCCGTGACGGTGCGGGGGTGGGGTAATTTTGCTTTCATTCGTTCATTGACGGTCGCTGATTTTTCAATCCCTTGGCGTAGCGCCAATAAATTGCATTCTGCGCACGGAGTGCAGGTCCAGATTGGACGGGCTTCTGACGACACCGGTCCAATCTGAATGCACCTTCATTTTGAACTGTGGCCTTATTGCATCGCAATATGCGCTCACCGCACCAGCCGGAAGAACCGATCTTCCAGCTGTGGATCATCCTTGAAGGCGCCCGTGAACGCGCGGGTGACGCAGGCGACGCCCTGTTTGCCGATGCCGCGCGTGGAGATGCACTGGTGCTCGGCTTCGACCAGCACGGCGACGCCGCGCGGCTGAAGCGCGGCTTCGATGGCGTGGGCGATCTGGTTGGTCAGGATCTCCTGGCTTTGCAGCCGCTTGCCATAGGCGTCGACGAGGCGGGCGAGCTTGGAGATGCCGACCACGCGGCCGGCCGGCAGATAGGCGACATGGGCCTTGCCGATCATCGGCGCCATGTGGTGCTCGCAATGGCTCTCCACACGAATGTCCTTCATGAGGACGATGTCGTCATAGCCTTCGACTTCCTCGAAAGTGCGCGAGAGAATGGCGACCGGGTCGTCGTTGTACCCCGCGAACCATTCCTCATAGGCGTCGACGACGCGGCGGGGGGTGTCGACGAGGCCTTCGCGCGCCGGGTCTTCGCCGACGAAGGCGAGGAGGGTGCGGATCGCGTCTTCGGCGGCGTCGCGGCTCGGGCGTTCGGGCGCGATGGGTTTCACTTCGGCGCTCATCGGGCGCTCTCCTCTTTGATGGCGGCGAGAAGGCTCGCGGTCTCCAGCGCGGCGAGGGCGGCTTCCGCGCCCTTGTTGCCCGCCTTGGTTCCGGCGCGTTCGATCGCCTGTTCGATGGTGTCGACGGTCAGGACGCCGAACATGACGGGCACGCCCGTGGCGAGCGACGTCGCCCCGACGCCCTTGGTCGCTTCGCCGGCGACGTATTCATAGTGGTCCGTCGCGCCGCGGATGACGGCGCCCAGCGCGATGACGGCGTCATAGCGGCCCGTCTCGGCGAGGGTCTTCGCGACCAGCGGCAGTTCAAACGCGCCGGGCGCATAAGCCAGTGTGATGTCGTCCGCCGCGACGCCCGCGCGTTTCAGGGCGCCGGCCGCGCCTTCGACCAGGCGCTCGACGATGAACTCGTTCCAGCGCGTCGCGGCGATGGCCACCTCCATGCCGGCGCCCGCCGTTGTTCCTTCCAGTATCCGCATGCTGAACTCCTACTCTGCGGCGATCGCGGCCGCCGCGCGCGCCCGCCGCCATTCGGCGATGCGCTCGACGGAAATGATTTTGAGATCGTGTTTCTCGGCGAAGACCTCGAGATCTGGCAGGCGCGCCATCGTGCCGTCCTCGTTGAGGACTTCGCAGATGACGGCGGCCGGGGTGAGGCCGGCGAGTTTGGCGAGATCGACGGAGGCTTCCGTCTGCCCGCGGCGTTCCAGCACGCCGTTGGCGCGGGCGCGCAAGGGGAAGGAGTGGCCGGGCGTCGCGAGGTCGGCGCGCGTCGAGGCGGGGTCGATGAGGACGGCGGTCGTGCGCGCTCGGTCGGCGGCGGAGATGCCGGTGCTGACGCCTGTCGCGGCCTCCACCGAGACCGTGAACGGCGTTCCGAACCCGGAGGTGTTGTCCTCGTCCGGCACCATCATCGGCAGGCCGAAGCGGTCGATCAGCTCCGGCGCCATGGACGTGCAGATGAGCCCGCGCCCGAAGCGCGTGCAGTAATTGATCGCGACGGGATCAGCGAACTCCGCGGCGATGGCGAGGTCGCCTTCGTTCTCACGGTCTTCATCGTCGACGATGATGACGAAGCGACCTTTGCGGAATTCTTCAATGGCGTCTTCAACGGTGCAGAGGGGCATCAGGCGTCTCCTTTCGCGGCGACGAGCTTTTCGACGTACTTCGCGAGCACGTCGACTTCGAGATTGACCGGCGCGCCGACGGACTTCGTCGGCAGGGTGATTTTCTGCTGCGTGTAAGCGACGAGGGTGACGGTGAACCAGTCGGGCCCCGTCTCAACGACGGTGAGGGAGGTTCCGTCGATGGCGATATAGCCTTTCACGACGATGTAGTTCATCAGGGCGGGATCGGTTTCAATCTTCACCCAGAGCGCATCGGCTTCCGGCGTCAGCGAGATGAGGCGCCCGGTTCCGTCCACATGTCCCTGCACGAAGTGGCCGCCGAGGCGCGTCGTCGGCAGGACCGAGCGCTCAAGATTGACTTTCGAGCCGGCCTCCAACGCTTCCAGCGCCGTGCGTCGACGCGTTTCCGGCGCAAGGCCGACGCGAAAAGTCTCCCCGTCGAACGCCGTGACGGTCAGGCAGACGCCTTCGACGGCGATGGAATCGCCGAGCGCGACGCCTTCCAGAACCGTCTTCGCCCGGATGAGGAGATCGAAGCCGGTTTCGGTCGGCGCGGCTTCCAGAACCTCGCCCGTTTCTTCAACAAGGCCGGTGAACATCAGGCGCGCTCCTTTCGAACGAGTCCGCGGATGAGAACATCCTCGCCGAGCGGCTCGATGGCGACATCTTCCAGGCGCGCCGTATCCGCGAGCGCCGCAAAGCCGACGCCCGCGACGGCGCCCGGCGCCGGGCCGCCGATGATGCGGGGGCTGATGAAGGCCCAAACCTCATCGACGAGCCCGCCGTCAAAGAACGCGCCGAGCGTCTCGGCGCCGCCTTCGACGATGAGGGAATTGACGTCCCGCGCCGCGAGTTCCCCGAGGAGAGCGGGCAGGCGTGGGCGGCCCCGGTCGTCGCGCGGCAGAATGGCGGTTTCGACGCCGCGCTCGGCGAGGCGCGCCTGACGGCTCGCGGGCGTCATATCGGTCGCCGCGACGAGGGTTTGCGCCGCGCCCGTCGCGTCGAAGATCTTGGCGGTCACCGGCGCGCGCCCGTTGGAATCGAGCACGACGCGAAGCGGATGGCGCGCGGCGAGGCCGCCGAGATCGCGCTCCGGGCGCGCCGTCAGCGTCGGATCGTCCGCAATCACCGTATTCGCGCCGACGATGATGGCGTCGCAGGCCTGACGGAGATCATGGCTTCGCGCGCGGGCGTCGGCGCCGGTGATCCACTGGGACTGGCCGGTCCGCGTCGCGATGCGCCCGTCGAGGCTCGCAGCGAATTTCGCGATGACGTGCGGGCGCCCGGTACGGAGCTTCGTCAGCCAGAAGCGGTTGAGATGGCGCGCTTCGTTCTCGCAGACGCCGCCGCGGGTTTTCACGCCCGCCGCCGCAAGACGCGCCGCGCCGCCGGCGGCGGTCGGGTTCGGGTCGGAGAGGGCGTAGACGACTTCCGCGACGCCGGCGTCCAGCACGGCGTCGGCGCAAGGCGGCGTGCGGCCATGGTGGTTGCAGGGTTCGAGCGTCACATAGAGCGTCGCGCCGCGGGCGGCGTCACCCGCCTCTTTCAGCGCGGCGACTTCGGCGTGGGCGCCGCCGGGGCGCGCGTGAAAGCCTTCGCCGACGACGCGGCCGTCTTTCACGACGACGCAGCCGACCATGGGGTTCGGGGAGGTGAAGCCCTCCGCCCTCCGCGCCAGGTCGAGGGCGCGCTCCATATGTCGACGATCGTCGTCCATTCGCTTCCGTTCCCGTCACGGCGCGAAACTCGAATGGGGTGGTCGGGAGAACGGACGGCGCGCGAACGCATTTCCGGCGTCCGGTCGCAAGGACGGCGTGAAAACACGCGCGCCCTGACCGCGCGGCGTCGCCGAGCGGTCTCGTTCGCTGATCTTCTCCCATCCGGACTGTAACCGTCGGCGCCGGGGTCTCACCGGCTCCTGCATCTTCCGGAACTTACGTTCCGGCGTCCGCTCACGGGCTCGTCGGGTCTGGCCGAAACCATCGCCGCATCACCGTCGGTGGGGACTTTCGCCCCGCCCCGAAGATCGCACCGTGGATTTATCCACGAAGACGAATATAGCTCGCGCCGAAGCGACCGCAATATCGGCGGTCAGTCACACGTTCAGGAGCACCGCCATGGCCGATTTCGTGATGCCCGCTGAATGGGAGCCGCACGAGGCGATCTGGGTCGGCTGGCCGAGCGATCCGGCGCTCTGGGAGGCCGATCTCGACGGCGCGCGCGACGAAGTCGCCGACCTTGTCGCGGCTCTCGTCTCGCCGGACGCGGAATCGGGCGCGGCGGACGAGATCGATCTTGTCGCGACGGCGGGGCGCGCAGCGGAAGCCGCGGCGGCTTCGTTGGCCGAAGACATCGCCGACGGCGCCGTCCGCGTCGTCGAGGCGCCCCTTGGCGATATCTGGCTGCGCGATACAGGGCCGCTCCTGACGCGCGGGAGCGCCGGCCTGCGCGCCGCCGGGTTCCGCTTCAATGGCTGGGGCGGAAAATACCGTCTCGGTTCGGACGATCGAATGGCCGACATCCTCGCGGAGATGGCCGGGCTTCCGTTTCACCGCGTCGAAGCATTGGTCGCCGAGGGCGGCGCCATCGAGATCGACGGCGAGGGGACGGCGATCACCACGCGCCAGTGCCTTCTAAACCCGAACCGTAATCCGGGCGCCGATGAAGCGGCGGTCGAGGCGGCGCTGCGCGAAGCGCTTGGCGTGGAGCGCGTGCTCTGGCTCGATGAAGGCCTTGCCGGGGACCATACGGACGGCCATGTGGACAACCTCGCGCGGTTCCTCGCGCCCGGCCGCGTGGTTATCCAGCGCCCGACCGGCGATGATGATCCGAACCGGGACGTCTACGCCGCGATCAAGGCGGCGCTGAAAGGCGCTGTCGATGCGGGCGGCCGCACGTTGGAGATCATTGAAATCCCGTCGCCGGGTCTTATCGAGATCGACGGCGAACCGGCGGCGGCGAGCCACATGAACTTCCTCATCGGGAACGGCGCGCTCGTCGCCCCGCACTATGTGGAGGCGGGCGGCGACGAAACCGCCGCGGAAGAGGCGTTCGACCTGCTGATGGACGAGGGGCCTCGCGCTTCCGGCGCGCTTCTCCCCTCTCACCACATCCTGAGCGGCGGCGGCTCCTTCCACTGCATCACGCAGCAGCGGCCGAAGGTTTAGGACGCGGCGCTCCAGACGGCTTCGACGCGCCGGTCCCGACCGCAGGATCGGCGATAATAAGCGTACTGAAGCGGGCTCTTCTTGTAGTAATCCTGATGATACTCTTCAGCCGGATAAAAAGCGTCGAGTTTGATGGCGCGGGTGACGACTTTCTGGCCGAGGGCATCAGACGCGCTGGAGAGCGCCGCCTCGGCGTCTGATTTTTCGGTTTCGGACGAATAGAAAATCGCCGTCCGATAGCTGTCGCCGCGATCGCAGAACTGGCCGCCATCATCCGTCGGGTCGACATGGCGGAGCAGATAGTCGGCCAAGGTGCGAAAACTGACGATATCCGGATCGTACGTGATCTCGACCACCTCCAGATGGCCGGTCCCGCCGCGCGTCACTTGCTTGTAGCTCGGGTCCTCGACCGAGCCGCCCGCGAAGCCGGACGTCGTCGCGAGAACGCCGTCCAGCTTGTCGAAGTCCGCTTCAACGCACCAGAAGCAACCGCCCGCGAAAACGGCGGTCTGCGGCTCGCCGGCGTGCGCGCCGCCATTCAGCAGGGCGGCGAAGGAAAACGAGAGGGATAGCAACGCGTGGCGCACGATGTGGTCTCCTGAAAGCCTCGGCCCGACGTGACCTAGAACGCCTCACGAGCCAAACCACGCTTACTCAAACCCGCGTGATGGCGACTGTCAGGGTCTTCGAACCGTCAGGCCTCGACCACATTTCGGCCTCAGTCAGCGGCGCGATGGATTCTCGAAGGCGCGTCGCGGGTTGGGGATTGCGACATGAAACGCCTTTCAGCACTCGCCATTGCGGCGGTCATTTCAACAACGGCGCCGGTCGCCGCGCAGACGCGGTTCGCCGCCTCCGGTGCGGAAGCGGGGCCGGTTCTCGCCATCGCGACGTCGATCAAGGCGCCTTCGGCGGCGGCGTATAGGGAAGAGGAGGCCGACGGCAGCGGCTACGCCAACCGTGCGCGCCTCTTCAACGCCGAGGGCACCTTCTCGTTCGTTTTCGAGAATGACGCGTTGGCGGGTACGGACCGAAACTACACCAACGGCTTCCGGGTCAGCTGGATGGGCGGCCCGAAACTGCGCCGCTTCGCGCCGTACGCGATCGGCAATCGCGTGAGCCGCATCGGCCTCGGCCCGTTCAACCTCAATAACGCCAAAGCGATCCTTCCGACGCAAGCGGGCATCGAGCTGCCGCGAAATCCCGTCTTCGTGCGCCGCGGCTACCATTTCGGTCAGTCGATCTTCACGCCGCGTGAAACGAGCGCGGCGGTTCCGGACCCGGACGATCGTCCGTACGCCGGTTGGCTTTATGGCGGCGTGACGTGGGTGGTGGAGCGCCGGCGGAAAGACCGGGTCACGCTCGACACGTTTCAGGTCAATCTCGGCGTGGTCGGGCCCGCGGCTTTCGGCGACGAAGTGCAGAACCAGTTTCACCGCGTCATCGGCGACAGCCCAGTGAACGGCTGGGACTTCCAGCTCGACAACGAACCCGGCGTGGAGCTCATTTACGAGCGCCGCGTCGGTCTGTGGACATCGCCGCGCGTCGGGCCGCTGCAGGCGAGCTTCGAGCCCCATGTCGGGGGCACGCTCGGCAATGTCGCCATCAACGGGCGCGTGGGCGGGACCATCCGCATCGGCGACAAGCTGGATCTCGACTACGGACCGCCGCGCGTGCGGCCGGCCCTTGGCGGCGCGAGCTTTTTCCTTCCGGATCCGGACGGCTTCAACTGGTACGTCTTCGCGGGCGCTGACGTGCGCGGGGTCGGGCGGAACCTCTTCCTTGACGGCAACACGTTTGATCCGGACTCGCCGAGCGTTGAGAAACGCACCTTCGTGTTCGACGCGCAGGCGGGCGCCGCGATTCAGCTCGGTCGCGTGCAGACGGCGGCGACGCTGGTTTATCGGTCCAAGGAATTTTTCGCGCAGTTGAGCCCGGACCGCTTCGGCGCGATCACGGTGCAGGTCGCGCTCTAGATCGCTTCAGGGCGTCGGATCGAAATACCGGAAGCCCGCGGGCGCGGCGTCGAAGCGCACGCCGATGGCTTCCGGCCCTTCCGGTTTCGCGCGCCATTTCGGTTGCGGCTCGCCTGGTGCAACGGTCTCCGGCGACGCCTCCGATGAAAAGCCGCCGGAGACGCGCACGCGCCGCTGCAGCGCCTGATAACCGTCGCGGATGGCGTCGGTCTGGTCGAAATCCGAGAGCTTGCGACGCGCCACGCTGTCATAGGCGCCGAGCACCTGCTCGACGACGCTCGCGGGCGCATGATTGAGGTCCGCCGCCACCTCGCGCTTGATGCGCTCGATCTCCGGCGCGCCGCGCGCGACTTCGTGGCGGCCATTGGGGCTCGGCCCCGGGTTCGGTCGGCAGACATCGCCTGAAAGGCGGCTACGGCCGGGAAGAGCGTCGAGATAACCGGAGGAAAGAGCGAGCAGATACTGATTTGCGTAACGCTTCGCCCGGCGATGAAATTCCAGGCGCATCAGCGTCGCGGCGACCGCGCCGATCATCAGTGCGGTGAAGACGATGACCCCGCGCGCGTCGCCGCTTGCAAGATCGCCATCGTACAGAAGAGAAAATTCGCCGCGCTGGCGCAGCGTATCGAGGGCGAAGGCGACAAGGCCCGTGAGCGGAAGCAGAACCAGCATGTCCCGCGAGGCCGCTTCGCCCCCGCGCGTGCCGACGGCGAACCGCGTCACCTGACGGAACGCGTCGTAGCGAAACACGATGTTGCGGAAGCCGCGCTCGGCGATGCGCCAGAGATCGAGCGTCAGGGTCAGCTCGTCTTTCGGGTCGTTCTGGCCCTGCGTGTCCTGATCGGGCGCGGCGGGCGCGGCGTTGCTCGCGGCGTCGCGGATGCGATCCAGCAACTCCGTATCGAGAGCGCGCTGCACGCCGCCGCGGATGACGGCCGATTCGTGAACCGCATCGATCCAGAGTTTCGCTTTCGTACCGGGCTTGAAGTCGTCATCGAAGAACTTCGAGGCGACGCCCATGCAGATGAGGGTGTGAAGCCCGGCAAGGGTGATCCAGCCCGTCATGCCGATCGGCCCGGGCGCGCCGCCGTCCGCGTCGAGGCTCGCGTGCGCGACGTCGAGGAGCAAAATCCAGAAGACCGTCGAGAGAGCCGCGGCGAGGCCGAGCCCGATCGTCCACCGGCGCGAGCGCATCGCGCCGAACTTCAGGATTTCGCTCCGCCAGTTGCGCACGTCGAAAGCGAGCGCTTCGCGCGCCCAGTCCGGCGTCGCGCAATGGCGGTCGGCAGATTTGCGGCTGAGGATCGGGCGGCTTGCGGCGTCCGTGAAGCCGTCGGCTTCCAGCTCGACCCGGCAATAGGAGCGCTTCGCGCGGCTCGCCTCGCCGGTATCGATGATCTCGCCGACGCCGCCGGAGGACGGGAACAGCGATTTCAGATTTTCAAGCGCCTGACGCCACATGGTCCGCCCCCGAGGCCGATCTTCGGGGTCTTTATAACGGTTAAGGGTACGCCTGTCGCGTCGCAGGCGCGCGCGATGCAAAACTAAGAAAAATACCTAACTGTTATTGACGGGAGGGCGTCAGCGTGAATACCTAGGCGAATGCCTAACCAATCGCATGTGACCGACACCCATCTCGACGGCGTTTTCCGGGCGCTCGCGGACCCGACGCGCCGCGCCGTGGTCCAGCGCCTCGCGCGGGGGCCAGCGTCCGTGAAAGACCTCGCCGACCCGTTCGACATGGCGCTCCCCTCCTTTCTTCAGCACATCAAGGTTCTGGAGGAGGGAGGTATCGTCGTCTCCCGCAAGGAAGGGCGGGTGCGGACGTGCGAGATCAAATCGGACGCGCTCGCGGGCGCGCAGGACTGGATCGCCGATCAGCGCGCCCTCTGGGAAGGGCGGCTCGACCGACTTGAAGCCTATCTCGCCGACCTTCAGTCAAAGGAGAATGATGATGACTGACCGTCAAACGGACCTTCGTCCGGGGCCGTTCGATCTGGAGATCGAAAGACGGCTCGCGGCGCCGAGATCGCTCGTCTGGCGGTGCTGGACCGAGACTGACCACTTCGAGGCGTGGTTCGCGCCGAAACCGGTCGTCACGCAAGCGCTCGCCCTCGACGTACGCCCCGGCGGCGCTTTCGATACGGCGATGACCATGCCGGACGGCTCGCGGCACGAAGGCTACGGCTGCTTTCTCGAAGTCGTCGATGGCGAGCGGTTGGTCTTTACCGACGCCGTTTCCGGCGGCTTCCGCCCGAACGCCGCGCCGTTCATGACAGCGATCATCACCCTGTCGGACATCCCGGAAGGGACGCTCTATCGCGCGCTCGTTCTGCACAAGGATGAGGCGGACAAAAAGAAACATGAAGACATGGGCTTTTTTGATGGCTGGGCGACGGCGATCGACCAGCTGGACGCGCTTGCACAGGAGCTGATGCAATGACGGAACAAGTGAAACACGAAACGTTGGTCTTTGAGCGGGATATCTCGGCGCCGGCGGAACTGGTCTACCGAGCGTTCATTGATCCGGACGCGCGCTCGGTCTGGTCGAGCCCGTCAGAAAACGTCACCGTACGCTATGAACAGTCGGACGCTTGCGTCGGCGGGCGCGACGTCTCCGTCTGCTCCGCTCCCGAACAGCCGGACATCCGCATTGAACAGATCTATTGCGATCTGGTCGACGGGCGACGGGTGGTGTTCGCGGAAACGGTCGAGACGAACGGGCGCCGAATGGCCGCGAGCCTCGTTACGGCGGAAATGCGGGATGCCGAGGGCGGTTCGAAGTTGATCGTGACGGCGCAGATCGCGGCCTTCGACGGCGGTGGGATCATCAAGGGCGCCCGGTTCGGATGGGGCGGCGCCCTGGATCGCCTCCGGGAGTACGTCGTCCGCGCCGTTTAGGGCGCAACCGGACAGTTTACCGCTCAACTTTGAACATGAATTTCTTCGGCGTCTGGGCGACGGCGATCGACCAGCTCGAAGACGTCGCGAAGAGCCTGCTCAGCGAACATCAATTTACGGAAGAAATCTGAGAAAAGGAAAAACGTCATGAGCCCGAGCAAACACGAGACCGTCGTCATTGAGCGGAAATTCAAACACGACATCGAAAAGGTGTTCGCCGCTCTGAAAGACCCGCGGGCGCGGGAGAGCTGGTCGCCGCCAAGCAAGGAGGTGACGCTGATTTTTGATACGTCGGAATTCAAGGTCGGCGGTCGGGACGTTAGCCGGTGTCTTGCGGGCGGCGAGGAGCAGGCGCAGGTGGAAGGGCGCTATCTCGATATCGTCGAACCGGGCGGCGACTTTGCACGGATCATTTACTCCGAGACGGTCGCGGCGGGCGACATGCGCCTCTTCACCTCGCTCGTCACGCTGGAGCTTACGCCCACTGGAGCAGGTTCAAGCCTCGCGTTGACGGTGCAGATCGCCTCGCTCATCGATCCCTCCGTCATCGACGAAGCACGCAGCGCGTGGGAGCTGGCGGCGACGAATCTGGAAAAATACCTCGCCGCCGCCTGATCTTCCTCAGCCTTTGAAAAGGTCCGCCCAGCGGTGCTGCGGGCGGGCTTTCCAATGGCCGCGGTGGTAGGCGTCGGACACGATGATCGGCGCGACGGAGGTCGCTTCGGCGAAGACCATCTGTTCGAGGGCGACGTCCACCTTGCCCCAGGAGCAGGCTTCTTTCAGCGTGGAGGACGAGCAGGCGCCGTCGCGGGTGTCCGCGACCGTGATTTGCACGGCGTATTTGTGCATCTCGACATCGTCATGGCCGAGAATTTCGGCGCAGACGACCGTGTCCTGAACGAAGTTCTTCGGCACGCCGCCGCCGATCATGAAGAGGCCGGTGGAGCCCGCCTTGATCTTGATATCCGTCAGCTCACGGAAGTCGGCGATGGCGTCGAGGGTGAGGTACGCCTCGCCCGCCTTCGCGCGCTCGACCTGGTGCTTCACGAGGCCGAAGCCCGCGGAGGAATCGGTAAACGCCGGGCAGAAGATCGGCACGCCGTGCTCATAGCAGGTCTGCACGAGGGAGCCTTCCTTCTTGGCGTTCCCGTCCGCGAGCCAGCGGCCCATTTCGTGGATGAAGCCGCGCGAGGAGATCGGCGCCGCAGGCAGGGCGTCCGCGATTGCGCGGATCGTGTGGTCGCACGCCTGCAGGTCTTCTTCGTCAATATACGTATCGTAGATGCGGTCGATATAGAGATCGCGCAGGATGCGGTCGTCCGGGATCTCTTTCGCCTGATAGTGCTTGAAGCCGAGGGCTTCGAAGAAATCCATGTCGACGATGGAGGCGCCGGTCGCGACGATGGCGTCGACCATGTTGTTCTTCACCATGTCGCGCCAGACGTGCATGCAGCCGCCCGCGGAGGTGGAGCCGGCGAGGGAGAGGATGACGGAACAGTCCTTGTCCTCCAGCGCGGTGTTCAGAATGCGCGCGGCGCGGGCGGCGTCGCGGGAGGTGAAGGACATTTTCTCCCAGGCGTCGATGATTGGCCGTCCGTCGAAGGAGGCGATGTCGATGTGCTCGACGGGATGCGCGAGAAGTTCGGACTTTTTGTTCGTATGGTCCATTTATTAGACGCCTGTATTGGAGGAGAAGAAATGCGCGGCTGCGGCCTTCTTGGCGAAGGGCGCGATCAGTCCGCGAAGATGCGCTCGATCCAGGCCGGCAGCGCGAAAGAGGCCGGGTGCAGTTCGGGCGTGTAGTAACGGGTCTGAAGGCCCGCTGCGGCGAAGCGTTCCTTCAATTGGTCGGGATCCGGACGAAACGCCGCGGCGTCGTCCGTCGAAAAGCCGAGCGTCATGAAGCCGCCGCAATAGCTCGAGTTGGCCATCAGGAAGAAGCCCGTGTGCTGAAAGACGGCCCCGAGCCGCTTTCGCGCGTCGCGCAGCTCCTGCGGCTGGAAGAACGGCAGGCCGTTCTGGGTGACGAGAACGCCGCCCGGCGCGAGCGCGGCGCGGCAGTCGGCGTAGAACTCCTGCGTGAAAAGGACGGCGCCCGGACCGACGGGATCGGTCGAATCGACAATGATGACGTCGTAGGCGTCCTGCGGGTCCTTCATGAAGGCCGCCCCGTCAGTGATGGTCAGCGTAAGGCGCTGGTCGTCGAAAGCGCCGGCCGACACCTCCGGGAACCATTTCCTTGAGAACTCGACGACGGCCTCGTCGATTTCGACCAGCCGCACGCTTTTCACCGAGGGGTGGCGGAGAACTTCACGAATGACGCCGCCGTCGCCGCCGCCGATCACGAGAACGCGCTCCGCACCCGGATGAGCGAGCAGCGGCGTATGCGACACCATTTCGTGATAGATGTACTCGTCCGCCTGCGCGACCTGAACCACGCCTTCCAGCGCGAGCACCCGCCCGAAGCGCTCCGTATCGACGACCAGGACGTTCTGGTGGTCGCTCTCTTCGTCGTACAGCACCTCTCTGACACGCATGGCGGCGCCCCAGTCATCGACCAGAGCCTCGCGGAACCAGAGCTCCCCGTTCTCTTCGTGAACGAAGCGGCTCATCAGAGATCTTCCCCGCGCAGGAAGGTGCTCACGCGGGTTTCGCGGGCCTTAAAACGCGCGCCGATGATGTCGGCTGCAAGCTCGGGCCGGGCGTCGCCGCACATGAATACATCGAATGCGGCGTATCCTTTTTCCGGCCATGTGTGTACGGAGATATGGCTTTCGGCGAGGACGGCGACGCCGGAGACCCCCTCCGGCGAGAATTTATGCAGATGGATGTGCAGGAGCGTCGCGCCGCACGTCTCCACGCACTCGCGCAGGACGTTCTCGATATGCGCCTGATCGTCGAGGCGCTCGCCATCGACGACGTCGATGATGAGGTGAACGCCGGCGGCTTCCTTGCCGTCGCGCACGATGAAGTGATCGAGCGGCGCGTCGGCGGGCGGGAATCTATCAATCGAGTCCAGGGCCATGGTCAGTGTTCCGTATGGGCTTCAAGCGGTAGAGGGCGGCGGCGGAGCGTGCGCTCAGTCATTGAGACGCAGAGTTTCGATCGCGGCGGCGGTGAAGGCGCCGCGTTCGTCGGCGTACATCGTGGTCATCGGCGCGTCGTCGAGCGCCGCCTCCAACTGCTCGGAAAAGCCGTTGAAGTTGGTGCGCATGACCGAGGCGTACGCGCCGGTCAGTCCGAACTCAAGATAGTCGCCTTCGTCGATATCGTCGGGCAGAAGGATGATCTGGCGTCCGGCGTCGAGAGCATCGCAGGTCGGCCCGTAGAACTTGTACGCTTTCAACGGTCGCGCCGGCGCGTTCGCCGGGCCGACGCGGCGGACCGGGAACTGGGTGTCCGTGTGCGTCGCGTCGAACAGCGAGCCGTAGGACCCGTCGTTCAGATAGAGCGCGTCGCCCTTGCGCAGCTCCACGCGGACGATCTGCGAGCCGGCTTCGGCGCAGAGCGCGCGGCCGGGTTCGCACCACAGGTCGGCGTTGAAGAGGACGGGCATGTCCTCGAACGCGTCCTCGATCGCGCGCATGTAGTCTTCGAGCGGCGGCGGGGTGAGGCCGGGATAGGACGCCGGGAACCCGCCGCCGACATCGACGATGTCGACGGTGACCCCCGCGGCGCGGATCGTCTCGCCGACGGTCTGCATGGCCACGCGATAGGCTTCCGGGCGCATGCACTGGGAGCCGACGTGGAAGGAGACGCCAAGTTCTTCGGCGACCGCGCGGGCGCGCTGCAGAAGACGCGCGGCCGTGCGGCCGGACGCGCCGAACTTGCCGGAGAGGCTGTGCGCCGCATAGGCGTCGGTCACCGTCATCCGCACGACGAGGTGCAGGTCGCGGGCCTCGCCCGTCTCAGCGAGGATCTTGTCGAGCTCGGCTTCGCAGTCGAACGAAAAGATCCGCACGCCGTGGTCGAAATAGGCCGCGCGGATGGCCGAGCGGGCTTTCACCGGGTGCATGAAGGCGAGCCGGGCTTCCGGATGACGCGCGCGCACCAGCTCGATTTCCGGCAGGCTCGCGACGTCGAAGAAACGCACGCCCGCGTCCCAGACGGCGTCGAGGATGGCCGGGTGCGGGTTCGCCTTCACCGCATAGAGGACGTCGCCCGGAAACCGGTTCACGAACCAGTCCGCGGCACGCCGCGCGGCATGCGGGCGAAGACAATGTACAGGGATGTCGGGGCGGGTCGCTACGACCAGCGCAAACGCGGAAACGCGCCTTTCCATCTCATGGGACCTCCATTGGTGACTTCAACCACGCGCCAATCTTGCGGGGAGGGCCCATGGGATTGACGAAAGCGGCACATAAGATCGCCGAACCTCGCTGTAAACAAAAAAATTCACGCATCCCGATTTGCACCAATCCCTGACGGGCGCTAGCGTCCGGCGCGATTCAGACCCCCGGGCGGTCGCGTGCACGTTGTGCGCATGGCGCGACCGCTTCCCCGACCGAACCCCCGGCCCAACCCATGGCCGAACCCATGAAGGATTTTCCGATGACCGACGCTCTCCGCACCGCCGCTTCGCGCGCGGCGCTCATTCTCGCCGTCGCCGGGCTCGCCGCCTGCGGCGGCCCGGAGACGAACGCGACGACCGCGCCTGATGCGGCGGCGACCGCCTCCGAAGACGGCGACGCGGCGCACGGCGGCGGCTTCACGTTCTCCGACGAGGTTTATCCCGCGCCGGATAGCGGCGCGCGTTCCGAAGCTTTTCTCGCCGCCAACGGCGCTCGTGAGGGCGTGCTGAGCACCGAGAGCGGCCTTCAATATGAAGTGATCACCCGCGGTGATGGAGAAGGTTCCGAAGGCGACTGGCCGGCGGACGAGACCCTGACGCTGATGATCGACTACGAAGGTTCGTTCATCGACGGTCTTCAGTTCGATGGGTCCCAAAATGGCGAACCGCTCGATATCGAGTTCGGCTTGCTTCAATTCGAGGGGCTGAAAGAAGGCCTCAAGCTTATGCACGAAGGCGACCGGTATCGTTTCTTTATTCCCGCCGACCTCGCCTTCGGCGAAGCGGGCACGCCGGGCGGCCCGGTGCGCCCGAACGAAGCGTTGGTTTACGAAGTGACGCTTGTCGACGTCGTGACCCCGGCGGAAGCGGAAGCGGCGGAAGCCGCCGCCGAGGCGGCGGAAGCCGAGCGCGTTGCGGCCATCGAAGGGGCCGCGCAGGCGTCGGTCGACTTCATCGAGGAAATGAAGGGGCAGGAAGGCGTGACGGCGACCGAAAGCGGCCTTCTCTATCAGGTGCTTGAAGAAGGCCCCGCCGACGGCGCGTCGCCGACGGCGGAGGACACGGTCCGCGTCCACTATCGCGGCACCCTGCCGGACGGGACGGAGTTCGACAGCTCCTATGCGCGCGGCGAGCCGGCGACGTTTCCGCTGAACGGCGTCATTCCCGGCTGGACCGAAGGCGTCCAGCTCATGAGCGTCGGCGACACGTTCAAATTCTACCTGCCGTCCGACCTCGCCTATGGCGAACGCGGCGCGGGCGCGAACATCGGCCCGAACCAGGCGCTCGTATTTGAAGTCGAACTCCTCGGCGTGAATCCGGACGCGGGCGAGTAAGCGCGCTGAGGTCGGGGGAGTTTGGATTTGGCGTCGATTCCGACGCCGAATTGCCCCGACTGCTTGGGTGGGAATCGCTTCAACAAAGTGTCATATAACGAATATGACCGGTAAAGCGCGTGAGCGGCCTAAAGGCACTAATCAGCCTGCCAAGAAAGTAACGGATATTGCGATTGGCGATGAGTCGGCCGACATTCTTGTCAATCAGGGCAAAGGTCTGGTCGCGGTCGCTGTTTGATGCCTTGGCGGGGTAAAAGAGGGCAAAACACGTGCTAAAACGTTGGCGCTGGCGCGACGACTGGACATTGCGCCGAAAAGCGACAATTGCACGTTGGATCAAAGATGACAGCTGAAATTGCTATTTTGAATAAATCAGCTGTAGCGCTAGCTACAGATAGTGTCGTGACAATTTCGTATGGCGATCAGCACGAAAAAACTTACGATACTGCCGATAAGCTTTTCGAATTGTCCTGTTCAGAGCCGATTGGAATTATGGTCTATAATGGCATGACATTCATGGACATGCCATTGCCGCCTTTAATTAAAGAGTTTCGAGACAAAGCTAAGCCATTTTTGCGTGTTGAGGACGCGGCGAATGCCTTCTTGGAGTTCTTGAACGAAGAAGGCAAGAATGCTGACGATAATGTGGCTCGTCGTGCAACGCTCAGTGTTGTTGCGCCCTATTTCAAATCACTGGAGGAGCACTACAAGAAAAAAAATTATTCAAACGCTCCGCCCAGCCAATCTGCCCGTAAAGGATGATCAAAGAAAAATAGACCTAGATGACCTAAATGATCAGACAAAGAATCTGTTTGGTGGTATTTTAGATGCGCAGCTTAATGCATTCAAAAAGCTGAAAAAGGGGAAGTTTATTGGGGGTGATTCCGTTCCGCGCTTCTCGGCAAAGGCACGCCAATGGATAGAGAGCTATATTGATAGCGATTTTATTCCAATTGAGGATCATGAAAAAAGAAAGTTAGTGCTAATTGGCAAGCATCTTCTGTTGACGGAATACTTTTCACGTTCTCAGACGGGGCTTATCTTTTGCGGATTTGGTTCGGAAGATCGATTTCCAACTTTAATCTCTTTCGAGATTGACGGTGTTATTTGCGGACGTCTTAAGTTCAAGGAAACAAATCATTGTGACATTGATCGAAATGGTCGGCGTGCGGCGGTCTTACCTTACGCGCAAAAGGAGATGGTGGATCGTTTCGTTTTTGGCATCGATGATAAGATTAAACGGGACGTTCAGCGCTATTGTCGTGACACAGTCAAAGAGGCTCTTGACGCGGTCATAAAGGCCTCCGGCGCAGATGGTAACGAAGATGTAAAGAATAAGTCGGACGCTGCTGAGAAAGCGTTCTCTGACAATCTTAACGCAAAGGTTTTTGAGACTATTCGTAGTCGCTCACGTAGCGAAATTGAGGATATGGTTGAGTTTATGCCAAAGCCTGAAATGGCGCGGATGGCTGAGGCATTGGTAGAGTTAACGTCCATAAAGAGGCGTGTTTCCCGCGGCTTTGAAACTGTTGGTGGTCCTATTGATGTGGCCGTCATTTCTAAGGCCGAAGGGTTTACGTGGGTAAAGCGGAAATATTATTTCCCACCAGAAATAAACGCTCGCTATTTTGAGCGTATAAGGACGAAAATGGCTGGCGGCACAGGAGACCCGAAATGACCAATGGCTACCGCGACAACCTGCTTCTTGATGTAGAAGATCAAGATCAACAGGAATCGGCTGACTACAAATTAGATGAAGACGACGAAATTTACGAAATAATCGAAGAAACTAAGAGAGAGATTCAGGCGATTTTCGAAAACGCCGCATGACTTCGTTTTCACCCAACAGGGGCAGGTTCCAAATTGCCCCACTTGCCGATGCTTTCAGCCGTTGGCGCCGCCGCGCCTGATTGGTTAACATCCCCTCGCGTCAACAACCGCGAGGGGGAGCCGTCATGTTGAGAGCGTTCGCAATCGGGGTCCTCGGGACCTACGCCGCCGTCGTCGCCGCCAAAAGTATTCCGCTACAGATCGATGTCGCGCCGCTCGGCGACGGCGCCGCGGTGGTGCGCGCCGGCGACCCGGCGCCGCGCGCGGCGTCGCTCGGGGCGGAAGTCGCCGTTGATCCTGAGATCGTCGCTGACGGCGTCGCGGAGGCGTTGAACCCCGGCTCCGTCGCTGTCGGCGGCGTTGCAGGCGATTACCTTGGTCAGGTGAAACCCCTCAAACCGCTCGCCGAGACGACCCGTGTTTATCCATCCGGATACGAAGACGGCCTCGGTCCGATCATGCGGGGCATGGCGTTTTCCGGCGAGGACATCGCCGTCAACTACATGCTGCCCGGCGATGGAACCCATGAGTGCCGCGAGATGTGCCGCCGGGAGGCGAAGTGCGAGGCGTGGACTTACGCCAAGCCCGGCTCCCAGGGCGCGCTCGGCCAGTGCTGGCTGAAGGGCGCGACCGCCGTTCCGCGTGAGGACGACTGCTGCGACAGCGGCGCGCGCGTGCCGCTGGATGTGCGCAACAACGGCGGCGTTCAGTATGCGGTGGACTACTGGTCGGCGGGCATCGAGCGCGAGGGCGGCGGCTATCGCGGGGAGATGACGCTTCAGCAATGCGATAAGGCCTGTACGGACGACGGAAAGTGCAAGGCCTACACCCTGCTGCTGCCTGAAAACGCGCGCCCCGCCCACTTCGCCATCGGGAACCCAGTCGGGCAGTGCTTCACGAAGCAGTTCGCGCCGCTGCCTTTCCCGAATGAATGCTGCATCTCCGGCGTGCCGGGCGTGCTCAATCCCGCCAAACAGCAGATTAAAGAGCAGGCGATGCAGCAATCGAAAGAGAGCGACAAGAAGGACGAGAAATCGACCAGCGATAAGGTTCTTGATGCTCTGCTTCCGTGGCGATGGTGACGGGTTAGGCCGACTGCAACACCGCCATGCCGCGCTCCACGGCGGGGCGGGCGGCGATGGCGCTCATCCAGCGGCGGATGTTTTCGCCGCGCGCGAGCCCGGTTTCGCCGCTCTCCGGCGCGTCATCGAGCGCTTTCAGCCACGGATAGGTGGCGATGTCGGCGATGGAATAGTCATCACCCGCCATATAGGCGGTTTCGCCGAGCCGTTTATCGAGAACGCGGTAGATCCGGTTCGCTTCGTCCGTATAGCGCTTGACGCCGTAGGGAACCTTCTCCGGCGCGAACCGGACGAAGTGGCCGTACTGGCCGAGCATCGGCCCGAGACCGCCCATCTGGAACATCAGCCATTCAAGCGTCTTCACGCGGGCGGGCCCGGCGGTCGGCAGCAGGTCCGATCCGGTCTTCTCCGCGAGGTAGATGAGGATGGCGCCTGATTCGAACACGGAGAGCGGACCGCCGTCCGCTTCATGGTCGACGATCGCCGGGATCTTGTTGTTCGGCGAGACTTTTAGGAATTCCGGCGCGAACTGGTCGTTGGCGCTGATGTCGATGGGTTTGGCGGCGTAGGCGAGACCCAGCTCCTCCAGCATCACCGCCGGTTTGCGCCCGTTCGGCGTCTTCCACGTGTAGAGGTCGATCATTTCGGTCTCCCCGACCTTGATAAAGACATAAAGATGTCTTTATGTGATTTGGAATGTCGGCGAGCGCCGACCGAGCGCAGGTGGGCGGCGTCCGTCCATGCGCCAGAGACTGAGGAGTTCACATGTCCGAGCGCGCCGACCGACTGGACGCTTTGCGCGTCGCGCTGACCGAACGCATTCTCGTCCTCGACGGCGCGGCCGGCACCTGGTTTCAGGGGAAGGGACTAACGGAAGCCGACTTCCGCGGCGAGCGCTTCGCCGACTGGCCGGTCGAGCTGCGCGGCAACAACGACGCGCTCATCCTCACGCGACCGGATCTCGTGCGTGAGATGCATGCGGACTATCTCGCCGCGGGCGC
Source organism: uncultured Caulobacterales bacterium (assembly GCA_964342855.1). Taxonomy (GTDB): domain Bacteria; phylum Pseudomonadota; class Alphaproteobacteria; order Caulobacterales; family Parvularculaceae; genus JBCBJX01. The sequence goes on along the minus strand of CAYFIB010000006.1, from coordinate 49,096 downwards.
GGACATCATCGAAACGAACACCTTCTCGGCGACGACCATCGCGCAGGCCGACTACGCGATGGAGGAGATCGCCTACGAGATGAATGTCGAAGGCGCGCGCCTCGCGCGCGAAGCCGCCGACGCGGCGGAGGCCGCCGACGGACGACCGCGCTTCGTCGCGGGCGCCGTCGGGCCGACCAACCGCGCGGCGTCGCTCTCGCCGGACGTCAATGATCCCGGCGCGCGCAGCATTGATTTCGATGGCCTTCACGCCGCTTACAAACAGGCGATCGAAGGACTGATCGCGGGCGGATCGGACATCATCCTGATCGAGACCATCACGGACACGATCAACGCCAAGGCGGCGCTGTACGCGGCGGAAGATGTTTTCGACGAAACCGGCGAGCGCCTTCCGGTCATGGTATCGGTCATGATCCCGGACCAGTCCGGGCGCACCCTGTCCGGTCAGACGCCGGAGGCGTTCTGGAACTCCGTCGCCCACGCCCGTCCGCTCACCATCGGGGTCAACTGCTCTCTCGGCCCGGACCTCATGCGTCCGTATGTGGATGAACTCTCGCGCGTCGCGGACGTCTACGTCTCCGCGTACCCGAACGCCGGCCTGCCGAACGCTTTCGGCGGCTATGACGAAACGCCGGAATCCATGTCCGTCCACCTGCGCGAATGGGCGGAAGCGGGCCTCCTCAACATCGTCGGGGGGTGCTGCGGCACGACGCCGGCGCACATCAAGGCGTTTGCGGAAGCCGTGAATGGTTTGCCGCCGCGACGTATTCCGGACGTTTCGACGGCGATGCGCCTTTCCGGGCTGGAGCCGTTCACGCTCGCGAGCTGAACCGCGTCACGCCGTGAGGGCGGCGTCGTTCTTCGGCTTCCATTTTTCGATCAGAGCTTCGATCGCGGCTTTATTGACCGGCTTCGGAAGGAAATCGTCCATGCCCGCCGCTTTGCAGCGGGCGACGTCTTCGCGCATCACGTGGGCGGTGACGCCGATGATGGGCGTGCGTCCCACCCCGCTTTCTTCTTCCAGCTCGCGGATGCGGCGGCTTGCTTCATGGCCGTCCATGACCGGCATGGAGACGTCCAGAAACACGACATCAGGGCGGCGGTCCTGATACATCTGCACGGCCTCGGCGCCGTTCTGCGCGACGATCACCTCGTAAGGCGCTTTTTCAATCATCTTTGTGAAGACGAGCTGATTGACGATGTTGTCCTCTGCGAGAAGGATAAGCGCCTCGGTGTTCGTCTTCGCTGCGGGTTCTCCCGCGCCCACCTCCGCAGCGGGCTCGGTCTCAACGTCCTCTGCGTCGTCGTTTGAGCGCAGAACGCTTGCGAGCGTTTCCTGCAGGCGAAGCGACCGCACGGGTTTCATCAGCCAGCGATCGACAACCGTCGTGTCGTTGGCGTCCCGCCGATAGGTTTCGTGCACCGACGACAGGATGACGATGGGCGCATCAGCGTAGACGGTCTCGTTGCGGAGCGTCTCGGCGAGGGTTTCGCCGTCCGTTTCCGGCATTTGGAAGTCGATGATGAAAAGAGCGAACGGGTCGTTGCTTTCGGCCGCGTCGCGCGCCAGCGTCATCGCTTCCTTCGCATCGCAGGCTGTCACGGCGCGGAAGCCCCAGTCAGTGATCTGTTCAGAGACGATCCAGCGATTGATGGCGTTATCGTCGACGATCAGCGCCCGAACGCCTTCGAAATCGGGAAGGCAGGCGGGTGGGGCGGCGTGGTCGCGCGCATCGTCGACGGGCATCGTCAGTTCGATACGGAAGGTCGAGCCGTCGCCGAGGGTGCTCGTCGCGGTGATCCGCCCGCCCATCAGCTCCACGATGCTGCGGCTGATGGCGAGGCCGAGGCCTGTGCCTTCGTGCTTGCGGGTGGTCGACGCGTCGGCCTGCGCGAACTTCTCGAAGACTTCCGCAAGCTTGTCTTCGGCGATACCGGACCCGGTATCCGTTACGTCGATGATAACCCGCGCGTCCGGTCCCAGACGCTCCCCGGAGACATCGATCAGGACGTGTCCGATGTCCGTGAATTTTACGGCGTTGCCGACGAGGTTCGTCACCGCCTGGCGCAGCCGTCCGCCGTCGGCGACGAAGCGTTCCGGCAAGCCCGGCTGATAACGGACGAGCAGTTCGACGTCCTTTTCCTTCGCGCGCGTCATGAGGAGGGTCGCGACGCTCTGGATGGAGTCGTGAAGATCGAAGCTCTCCGCGTTCAGCTCGAACTTACCGGCCTCAATTTTCGAGAAGTCCAGAATATCGTTGATGATCGTGACGAGGTTCGCGCCGGAAGAGATGATGATCTCCGCGCACTCGCGCTGGTCCGGCGTCAGGTCCGAATTCAGAAGCAGCTCCGCCATGCCGATAACGCCGTTCATGGGCGTGCGGATCTCATGGCTCATGTTCGCAAGGAATTCGGACTTCGCCTTATCGGCCGCTTCGGCTTTTTTGCGCGCAGCGACGAGATCGCGTTCGCGCTCTTTCAGGTCCGTCACTTCGGTGTAGGTGACGATGACACCGCCGTTCTGGCGCGGCGTGACGACGGCGCGCAGCTCGCGCCCGTCCGGCAATTGTCGGTAAGCGGTATACCCTTCACCGCTCCGGAGGACCGCCTCCATAAAGGCGAGAATTTCATCGACGTCGCCTTCGCCGTAGTCGCCGCGTTCGGCGACGATCCGCATGCTGTCGAGGACGTTGGAGCCGATTGTCAGGAATTCCGGCGTAAAATCTCCGAAATCGAAGATGCGTTTATTGGCGACCTCGACCCTGAGATCATTATCGAGAACGGTGATGCCTTGTTCGATACTGTTGAAAATCTCCTGCAGAAGGTTGGATTTTTCCTCCAGCTCGCGGCTTATGCGTTTTTCGTCAGTAACATCCGTATACGTAACTATTGAGCCGCCGCTCGGCCGGGGCGTTGATCGCACGCGCAGATCACGGCCGCTGCGCATGCGTCGATAGGTTGTATAGCCGTTCGGGTTACGCAAATCCTCCGCCACGCTCTCGGCGATCTCGTCCGGATCACCCTCGCCGTAGAAGCCCTCCTTCGCCAGAGCGCGCATGCCGTCGACGCATGATTTTCCAACCATGACGCGTTCGCGTGAGAAGCCAGCGTATTCAAAGACCTTCTCGTTGAAGGTGGTGAAATGGAGATCGTCATCAAGAACCAGAATGCCCTGATCGATACTGTCGAAGACCTCGGTCAGGATTGCGGACTTCTCCTCCAGCGCGCGCATGGCGTTCCGTTCCGCCGTAACGTCCGTTCCGAGAGACAGGATCATCCCGTTCGAGAGACGTGTCGTCAGCGTATTGATGATGGTGTCGTTCGCGCCGACGAGGTCCAGCGTTTCGCCGCGGGCGAACGCGTCAGAGAACTCCTTGAACTTGATTTTCCTCTCATCGAGGGAGAGGTCGGGCCAGAACACGTCGCCATAGCGCTGAAACGCGTCGTAGAAGGTTTTCCCGTTCGAAATGTCTTCATAGATTGTCGGGAACTGATCTCTGCTGAGCTCGTTTCCGAATACGATCTGGCCGTCCGCTTCGTATATGCCGATCGAAATCGGCAGTAGGGCGAGGACTTCGGTGATGATGGTGTTGGTCGCCTGCAGTTTTTCTTCTGCGCGGTTCAGCGGAAGTTCTTCGCGGACGCGACCCGCATAGCCGTCTGGCGTGCGAGTGACGCTGAACGAGAACTCGATCGACCCGACGGCGCCGCTCAGCGTGAGCACCGGCTCTTCAGCCAGCCGTTGATCGATGTCGGACTTTGCGGCTTGCGCGACCTCGAAAAGGTTCCGTCCGACAAGGCGCGCGAAATTAGTGGGCGGTTCGCCCGTAAAGGCGAACGCCTCTCCGTCAGGCCCGGCTCGCCATGAGAAGTCCTCAATGGCCATGATCGCGGCGCGTCCTCCGAAATTATTTTTCGTCAGACTGCCGCAAAGACCTTAAGGGTTCATTGGTGTTGATGCGTCGAACCGAGATCGGTCGGAGTCAGTCGGCCTCATGCTGAAAATGCGCAAGCCCCGCCATGCTTACGCCCGGACGCCCCGTGCGGACGTCATCGGTTGCAAGTGTGAACGAGAAGTCTCGCGCCGAGAACGCGATGGACGCCACCGCAAGATCAGGCTGGCCGTCCCAGCCGCGAACCTTCAACACGCCTGAAGGCTCCACGTTGATCATCACCGGCGCTTCCGGCGCCGCTTCAACCGCCACCGTATCGACGAACATGCCAAGGAGCGCCCATTTTTCATTTCGATGAACGGATGAAACCTGAAACTGCAGCCGCGCGCGCCGGGTGTTTCCGAGCACTGTGCAGTTCGCCGTCGCCACCCGTCCATTCGCTGTCGTTACAATATTGAACCCATCGCAGACGGCGGGTTCCGCCGAAAGCAGGGGGCTGAAGTTCTGCTTCAGCGCCATTTCGAGGGTCTGCAAACCTTGCGGGTTCGCTCGGACAGCTTCGAGAAATTCAGGCGAGCCGCGCCGCATCAGCGTGTCCACGTCCCATGCTTCGCCGAACGCGGCGACGGTTTCGTCGGCGTAGTCCGACGCCCCCTCAAGAAGCGCGGTCGCCTCGCCTGCGATGCGCACGACCGCAAAGACGAACAGACCGCCTGCGATCAATACGATGAACCCGATAGTCGCCAGAATGTAGAGAAAGACACGCATGGTGTGACGCCGCCCCGAATAAACCCCGATCTCGCAACTCTAGAGATTTTGAAGGCGCGCGCCAGCCTCCGCCCATGCTCTGCATCGACATGGGCGCGCCAGAGATTACGTTGAGGGAAACGCAAGCCGGAGAACTCCATGCGCGCCTTGTTGATCGCCGCCGCCTTTATGCTCGCCGCCTGCGGCGGCGGAACGCCGCCTTCTGTAACTGCGGACGCCTGGACGCTCGCCCCAGAGCTCTCATCGGTCACCTATGTCTCGGTGAAGTCCGGCGCGATCGCGGAGACGAACGTCTTCCGCACGCTCAACGGTCGTGTCGAGCGGGACGGAACGGCGCGTCTGGGCGTCGCGCTGAATTCTGTCGAAACGAACATCGACATCCGTAACGAACGCATGCGGAACATCCTCTTCGAGGTGAGCGAGTTCCCGGAAGCGGCGGCGACGTTGAAGACAGACCCCGCGATGTTTGAGGGCCTCGCCGTCGGCGACCGGCAGGCGGTCGAGAGCGTTCTGACGCTCGCCCTGCACGGGCTTGAGGCGGAATACGATGTTTCGCTGTTCGTGACGCGCGCGGGCGCGGACCGCGTGATCGTAGAGACGACGGCGCCCGTTCTGGTGGACGCGCGCGATTTCGAACTCGGCGCCGGGCTGGAGACGCTGAAAGCGCTCGCCAACCTGCCCGCGATCACGCCTGTCGCGCCGGTGAGCGTGTCGCTGGTTTTTGAACGCGAGTAGGGCGGGACGTTGACGGACGATACGACCTCCGCCCGCGCGTGGATCGAACGCTTGGTCGCGTTTGATACGACCTCGCGCAATTCGAACCTGCCGCTCATCGACGATGTCGAGGCGTTTCTTGCGCCGTTAGCGGACGAGATCCGTCGCACGCCAGACGACACCGGCGAAAAATCAAACCTGCTCGTGCGCTTCGGTCCGCAGGCCGAAGGCGGCGTCGTCCTGTCCGGGCATACCGATGTCGTGCCCGTGGACGGTCAGGACTGGGTGAGCGATCCGTTTACGGTCGTTGAGCGCGACGGGCGGCTCTACGGGCGCGGAACCGCAGACATGAAGTCGTTTCTTGCGGTCGCGCTCGCCAACGCGGAAGGCTTCGCCTCCGCTGCGCTCTCGAAGCCCATCTACTTCGCCTTCAGCTATGACGAGGAGATCGGTCTTCTCGGCGCGCCGCGGCTTATTGACGATCTGGTTCGCAGAGAGCCGAAGCCCGCGGCGGTCATCGTCGGCGAACCGACGATGATGAAGGTCGTCGACGGCCATAAGGGCATCGCCTATCACCGCGTGACGGTGACGGGCGCTGAAAGCCATTCCAGCCAGACCGGCCGCGGCGTCTCAGCCGTCACGGCCGCGGCGCGCCTCATCGGGGTCGTGGAAGCGATGAACCGGGAGCGCGCCGCGAGCGCGGACGCCGACAGTCCGTTCGATCCGCCGCACACGACCATGACCTGCAATCTCGTACATGGCGGCACGCAGGCGAACATCATGGCGGGCTCCTGTGAGTTCCAATGGGATTTGCGCCGTATGCCGGGGGAGCCAAGTGAGGCGGCCATGGACGAATTCATGAGCCATGCGCGCGCGCTTGAGGCGGAGATGCGCGCGGTCGATCCGCGCTGCGCCATCTCGATCGAACGCCCCGCCGACGCGCCGCCGCTTGAACCGCGCGCCGACAATCCGGCGGCGGAGCTCGCGTTCGCGCTGACCGGCGAAAACCGCGCGGGCGCGGTCTCCTATGGCACCGAGGGCGGCCAGTTTCAGGAAGCGGGGCTCTCGGTCGTCGTCTGCGGGCCGGGCTCGATCGATCAGGCGCACCAGCCGAACGAGTTCATCTCCATCGACCAGCTGAACCTTGGCGATCTCTTTATAAAGCGCCTCATAAAGCGAGTTTCCCGCTAAACGGCGCTTTAAGTCGGTCCCGTTAGGGTCGCCTCCGTTGTGTTAAGACGGAGGGGTTCCGGGGTGGGAAAAACTCAAGCATCCATCGCGCGGTGCCGTATTTGCGGATCACAGGCGCTGTCGAAGGCGATCTCGGTCGAGGGCTCGGCCGGCGAAGCCGCGTCCGATCCTATTTCCTACGTCGTCTGCGACGTTCGTCGCAATCCGGACGGCTGCGGCGCCGTTCAGGCCGAGCACGCCGACGGTCGCGCGCGTCCGCTGGCGCCGGTCGCGCATGTCGGCGCCGCGGCGGCCCGCCGCACGGCTCGCGCCGCGCGCGCCGTGTCGCGCTCGGTCGGCGGTAACGTTCTCGAAATCGCCGGCGACGCTTTCGCCTCGGGCTGGTGGAAAACAAGCGCGAGCGACGATCTCGGCGAGACGCGCATTCACCGGGCCGACCGCTCCGACCTGAAAGATGCGGGAACGAATAATTTCGATCTCATCGTCTCTCAACATGTTCTGGAAAGCGCCGACGCGCCGCTCTCCCACGCGCGCGCGGTGTCGCGCCTGTTGGCGGACGATGGCGTCTGGATCGTTGAGACGGCTTACGCGCCCGCCGCCGTGGCGCAGGCGCGGGCGGACCATTTCCGTCGGCCGGTCCGCACCGTCTACGGTCTTGCCGCGCTGGAACGCCTGGCGAGCCGTGCGAAACTGAAAATCGTCCGTGCTGCGCTGATCGATGACGCCCGCACCCTGCGCGCCGCACTCGTGCGCCGCGACTGCACCGTCTGGCGCGATCCGGCGGCTCTCGCCGCGCTCGCCGATCTCTGGGACGCCGAGGCCGCGCTCAATCTCGATCATGCCGCGCCCTATGAAGCGCTGCAGGAGCGGTGGGCGGACATCGCGGCCGACACCCGCGACGCGATCAAGCGCGCGCCGGGGCCGTGCGCGCTCTGGTCCGACACCGCGCCCGCGCGCGCTTATGTCCGTCGTCTCGGCCTTGATGATCTCATTGATTGGTATGCAGAGGAGCCCGCGAGCCTCCTCGCCCAAACTCCGGGCGACGAGCGCCGCGCGCTGGAGACGCTGTCCGATTTCATTTCAACGGGCGGCTCTTGCGTTCTTTCCGGCACGCGCACGCAATTGGTGACGGCGGAAGGCTACCCCATGGCGCTCGCCCGCGCGCTCGCGGAAACGAGCGCGCCCGGCGAGCTGGCGACCCTGCAGGCGCTGTTGCGCGCCGCGGGCCGCCCGCGCGTCATCCGCGATGCCGCCCAATCACTCGGCGCGTGAGGCGGGGCCTTCGGCGGTAAGAAACGTCCGGCTGTCGCCTTCCAGCACGACCGCGGTCAATCGGCCCGTGTGAACGGCGCCGGTATCGACGCCGATGCGTCCTGCATGGTTCGCCGGGCGCCGGACCGGGTGGTGGCCGTGCACGACCACCTTGCCCGGCAGCGCCTCCTTCGCGTCATGGAAGGTCGAGCGGATCCATAACATATCGTCGCGCGACTGTTCTTCGAGCGGCACTTCCGGGCGCACGCCGGCATGGACGAAGAGATAATCTCCGTGCTCGACATAAAGTTCGAGCTCGCGGAGAAAATCAAGGTGCTCGGACGGCATGGCGGCGCCGAGCTCCCGGCGCAGCTCCTCCGGCGTTTTGGAGGCGACCCCGGCGACGCCGTAGCTCGCGGCGGTTTCAAGACCGCCCCATTCGAGCCATTCCTCCGCACCCGCTGCGCCATCGAGGAACTTCAAGAGCGCCTGTTCGTGGTTGCCGAGGAGGAAGTGGTCAGCGCCCGCGCTTGCGCGCTCCGCGATGAGGCGTTGAACGACGCCGGCGGTATCCGGACCGCGATCGACCATGTCGCCGAGGAAAATTCGGCGCGTCTGCAGGCCATCCGCTTCATCGAGCGTGGCGAGCTGCGCAAGCAGGTCGTCGAGTAGATCGAGCCGCCCATGGATGTCGCCGATGGCCGCGAGGCGTTCGCCATCCGGCGCGCGCGGTTTCGGCTTCGATTTCAGGAATGAGAAGGCGAGGGGCATGACAATCAAGTTAGCAAGCGTCGGATCGGGGCGCGAGACGTCCCGCGCCCTGTTCAAGCGCGACCGAATGCGCTCTATCTCGGGCGAGGAGAAGGACCTGTCCTATGAACGTGCTCGTGACAGGCGGCGCCGGTTATGTCGGCGCGCACATGGCGCTGAGGCTGGCGGAAGCCGGCTATCATCCGATCATTCTCGATGACTTCTCCACCGGCGCGCGCGAATTCGTCGCGAGCTGCGAGGTGGTCGAGGGCGACATTGCGGACGCCGAACTGGTGGGGCGCGTGTTGAACGAGCATGACGTGCGCGAAGTGTTCCACTTCGCCGGATCGTCCCTCGTCCAGGACTCCATGGGGCGCCCCCTCGACTATTATCTCAACAACACGGTGAAGAGCCGCGCGTTGATCGCATCGTGCGTCGACGCGAAGGTGGAGCGGTTCGTTTTCTCCTCCACCGCCGCCGTCTACGGAACGCCGGAACGCTCGCCCGTGGCGGAAGGCGCGCCGCTGCGCCCCTTCACGCCTTATGGCGCGTCGAACATGATGACCGAGCGCATCCTGAAGGACGTATCGACGGCGCATGGCCTGAAGTACGTCGCGCTGCGCTATTTCAACGTCGCGGGCGCCGATCCGGCGGGGCGGGCGGGGCAGGTCGGCAAGCCGACGCACCTCATCAAGGTCGCCGCGCAGATCGCATGCGGGGTGCGACAGGAAGCGCTGCAGGTTTTCGGCGATGATTATCCGACGCCGGACGGCACGTGCATCCGCGACTACATTCACGTGACGGACCTGGTCGACGCGCACATGGATGCGATGAGCCACATGCGCGTCGGCGGCGGTTCGCTCGTGCTCAATTGCGGCTACGGGCGCGGCTATTCAGTGCGTGAGGTCATCGATGCGGTGGAGCGGGTGACCGGCGAGGAGATGCCGACCGAGCCCGCCCCGCGCCGCGCCGGAGACGTGCCGCAACTCATCGCCGACGACGCGCAGATCCGCTCCCAGCTCGGTTGGACGCCGCGCTATGACGATCTCGACTTCATCGTCCGTACCGCGATCGACTGGGAGCGCCGCCTCGCGGAGCGGGCGGAGGAGGGCGCGTGAAGACGACGTTCCGTGTTCTTTTTATCATCGCCTTTCTGGCGGTGACGATCATCTCCCTCATCCCCAATCCGGCCGACGCGCCGTCCGGCGGCGCCTTCGCGCGCTGGCTGTCGCTGTTCTTTCTGGGCGGCGAGGAGCACGCGGATAAAGTGAATCACTTCGTCGCCTACGCGGCGCTCGGCGGCCTTGGCGCGCTGTCGCAATGGCCCGTCCGACGCTTGGCGATATTTGGCCCGCTGGCGCTCGCGATCTGGGGCGTCGTCATGGAAGGCGGTCAGGGGCTGCTGGCGGCGCGGCAGACGGACGGCGTCGACGCGATCGCCAACGCGTCCGGGGCGGCGCTCGGTTGGGCGGGCGGCCTCGTCGTTATCTATCTAGTTCTCCGTATGCGTTCTGAAGAGGAATCCGCCTGATGTCCGCGCTCGCGCTCATTCCCGCCCGTTTCGCGTCGACCCGTCTGCCGGGCAAGCCGTTGCTCGCCGAAACCGGCAAGCCGTTGATCCTGCATGTCGTGGAACAGGCGATGGCGGCGGCGAGCGTCGCCCATGTCGCCGTCGCGACGGATGACGCGCGGATCGTCGAGGCGGTCGAGGCGGCGGGCGCGCGTGCGGTGATGACGGATGCGGATCACGAAAGCGGCTCAGAGCGGATCGCCGAAGCGGCGCGCGTTCTAGCGGCGGAGGGGCTCGACTTCGATGTCGTGCTCAACGTGCAGGGCGATGAGCCGGAAATTTCGCCTGAGCATCTTGATCGCCTGGTCGCCGCGCACCGCGCGTCCGGCGCCTTCGCCTCGACGCTCGCGTGCCCGTTCCCGGCGGAGGCGCTGGCCGGGCCCGGCTCGCCCGCCGATCCGAATTGTGTGAAGGCGATCCTGCGTCCGTGGACGGATGGCGCCTTCGAGGCGCTCTATTTCACCCGCGCGCTCGCGCCTTATCCGCGGGACGCGGCGGGCGTGGTGACGGACCCGACCGAGTATCGCCTTCATCTCGGCGTCTACGCCTTTTCGCCGGAGAGCCTGCAGCGCTTCGCCGCCGCGCCGCCTTCGCGATTGGAGCGGACCGAGAAGCTGGAGCAGTTGCGTATTCTGGATATGGGCGAGCGTATCGCCGTCGCCGTCGCCGAGGTCGAGGCGGGCGCCCCGGGCGTCGATACGCCGGAAGACTACGCCGCGTTCGTGAAACGCTTCGCGGCGCGGGCGCGCTGAGGCTTCCGTCTAAAGACGGAACGTATTCCCGACCCGGAGGATGACGCTCGTCCCTTCGGCGCGGAATTCCCGTGGGAAGATTTCCGGGTCCGCGCTCGCCGAGTGGCCGACCGCGAGCAGCACTTCCGTCTGCGGGCGGGGCTCCCAGCGCACGCGTCCGAGAACGCCGACCTGTTCGGAGATGTTGTCGAACTGCAATTCGGCGTCGGCGGAGAGGCGCGGATTGGCGTTCACGCGCAGGCGGGTCGAGCCGATGTGGATGTGTACTTCACCGTCGAAAAATTCGCCGTCGGAATTGGAGCGCGCCGGTAGATCAAAAAACCGTTGCTGGTAGTTGGCGCGCCATTCGAAGAACCGGTTCGGACGGAACTGAAACCCCGACCACCAGTTGAACCGTTTGCCGTCAAAGTACTCGCAGCACAGGATGCCGCCGTCGACGGAAATTCTCCGATTTCCGGTCGTGCCGAACTCCAGGATATGGTCCGTCCAGCCATAGGACCTGACGGGTATCAACGCTTCGCCGGCGACATCGAATTCCTCATCGATCTTGATGCGCTGGTATTCGCCGTTGGTGAAGGCGTAGTCGCCCGCGTCGCTCACAAGTTCGAAGAAGGCGCCGGAGAACTCCTCGATCGGTTGTTCGTCAAGATCGGTGAGGACCGTCGTCCAACCGCCAAGATTAACTGCACGCAGAAGTTTATTGTTGGGCCGCCAGCGTCGGCGATACTCCGCGCCAAATTCGCGGAAGCCGGTTCGGTTCGCGAAACCGAGCTCCGGCTCGTAGTCCTCGCCCCATTCCTTTGCGCGCAGCTCCCAGCTCCAGCGGTCGTTGGGGTAGGCGAGTTCGAAGCCGAAGAAATCATCCGCGACGCGTTCTCCTGTCGGCAGATCATTGTCATCCAGCTCTTCATTGTCGCTGCGCACGTAGACCGCATCGAACTGCAGGACGCCTTTCCCAAAAATCGAATTGTTGCGGAGCTGAACATCCGCACCGAGCGTGGAGGCGTCGCGCAGACCCGTCGGGTCGCCGAAGGTGGCGATCACGCCGACCTTGGAGTCGCCGAGGACGCGCGCGGCGATGCGTGCGGCGCCGAGCAGTTGCTCGTCCTGTTCGCGGAACTCGCCAGTGTCGTCGTCAGTGATGATGTTCGCCGCGCCGGTGCGCGTGACCAGCCCGCCGATATCGAACGCGCCGGCGCGCCCGGCGATCTTGGCGCCGACATCGAGATTGACCTGCTGTCCGTCCACAAGGCCGATCCGCCGGGTGAAGAACGGCCGCCCGTTCGGATTGCCGAGGGCGCGGCCGCCGAACTCAAAAATCGCCGTATCTTCCAGAAAGAAGCTGCGCGTCTCCGGGAAGAAGAGCCCGAAGCGGCCCGTATTCACCTGTCGGCTGTCGAGCGGCGTATCGGAGAAATCCGTGTTCACCGTGACGACGCCGTTGAGCGACGGCGTCAGGCGGACGAAGACGTCGCCCGACGGCTCGCCCGTGAACGCCTCATCGCCCGTCTCTTCATTGCGCGACCAGCCGGAGGTGAAAATTCCGCGTGCATCGATCCCGAGACCGCGGGATTTCGCCTCGATGCCCGTCAGCCGGCCGATGCCGCCGACATCCACGCGCGCCCTGTTCTGCGCGATCATCGACCAACGGATGGATTCGTTCTTCCGCGGTATGACGCGGACAATCTGGAAGCCCCATTCATCGGTATCAGGATTGAATGAGATCGTACGGAAGGGGATCGAGAATTCCGCCGTCCAACCATCGTCGGTTCTGCGCCCGCGCGCCGTCCAGATGCCGTTCCAGGCGCCGACGAAGCCGCCGTTGTTTTCGAGGAGGGCGTCTTCGCGCGCGCCGTTCGGATTGGTGGCGAAGTAAAACCCGTCTCGGCCCGTCAGTTGCGGATCGATGATGAGCCGCACGGAGTCATCGTTCTGCAGCGGCGGGTCGCGTTGCAGGAGATTTGCCCGAATGCGGGACGGTTCGCTGTCATAGGAGTGGACGCTGACATAAAGATTTCGGTCATCATAAAGTACGCGGACGACCGTGCGTTCGCTCGGGTCGGCGTTCTCGACCGGAAACACCTGACGGAAGGCGTCATTCGCCACCCCTCGCGCCCAGATTGCATCGCGGAGATCGCCGTCGATCTTCGGCGCGTCCGCGTGATCGATCTTCGTCGCAGGCAGTCGCGGGCGGTCGATGTCCTGAGCGGCGCTCGCGCCCGCAAAAGAAATCGCCGCAGCTGCGCACGCGGCTTGCAGGCGCGCCATACTCGTCCTCCCCGACGCCGTTTGGTCATCGCCACGGTTAAATCATCCGTAGCCGTCCGCTACTTACAAAACCGTAAGCGGCGGGTCGGGGGCATGAACTTTTCGTAAAGGCCGTTTAGTCGGCGCGCTTCACGTATTCGAGAGTTTCGGTGTTCACCACGATCCTCTCGCCGACACTCATATAGGGCGGCACCATGATGCGCAGGCCATTGTCGGCGATGGATGGTTTGTAGGAAGATGAAGCCGTCTGGCCTTTGACGGTCGGCTCTGTTTCCACAACTTCCAGTGTCACGTGCTCCGGCAACTGCACGCCGATGGGGCGCCCTTCGTGGATCTCGACAACGACCTGCATGCCGTCCTGCAGGAAGGCGCGACGTTCGCCGACAAGTTCCTGCGGGATCGAGATCTGTTCGTAGCTCTCGGCGTCCATGAACACGAGCATGTCGCCTTCCTCATAGAGGAAGGTGTGGTCTTTCTGCTCGAGGCGCACGCGCTCGACGGTTTCCGACGCGCGGAAGCGTTCGTTCAGCTTACGGCCGTCGAGGAGGTTTTTCAGCTCGACCTGATTGTAAGCGGGGCCTTTGCCCGGTTTCACCGCGCCGACCTTCACCGCGATCCAGAGGGATTCCTGATGCTGAATGACGTTGCCGGGGCGGATTTCGTTGCCGTTGATTTTCATTTTGAGTGGCTTTCCGTATGGAGATAAATTACCGCGCGATCGCGCGCGTCTGATCGACCAGCGCCGCGGCGCCGAAGAAGGCGAGCGTCCAGATGAGATCGCCCGCCAGCGTGAAGCGCAGGAACGGCAGGCCCGCGAGATAGGACGCCGCGAGACCGTCCGCCGTCGCGGGGTACATCCCTGAAAACGCCCAGACGGCTGCGTTGGTCGACGCGTAGAAGGCGAGCGAAGAGACCGCGGCGCCAGCGAGCGCGCCGCCGAAGCGAAGCTGAACGTTCGGAAGGCGGCGCAGCAGCGGGCCGATGACCGCCGGGGCGGCGATGGCGAGATAAACCGTCGCCATGACGCCCGGCTCATGCCCGCCAATAATCAGATCGGAGGCGATCATGACCAGCGCCGCAGCGAGAGCGCCAAGCGTCGCGCGGCCTGTCGCCCAGCCGGCGAACAGCGCGATCGCCGCGACCGGCGAGGCGTTCGGCGCATGCGGCATCAGGCGCGCCAACACGCCGACGACGACGAGCGATGCGATGAAGAGGGCGGGGCGGGAGCGGGCGAAATCGATCATGGCGGCGGTCTAGCGCGGCGCGGCCTCCTCGAAAAGCCTGTGTTAGGCGCAGGACCCGCCTTCGGCGGCCAGCCGCCATTCGACGGCCGCATCGGCTTCGAGGCGCAAATCGCCCGGACCGACGCAGGCGAACGCGCCGTCCACCCAATAAAGCCAGTACTTGCCGTCATGGGGAGCGGCGACGCCGTCGATCTCGGTCACGAACGCCAGCGGCCCGGCGCCTTTCCAGCGCACGGTCAGCGATCCCGCTTCGTCCGCGGCGGCCATCGCATCGATGACGGAGGCGCCGGCGGGAACCTGAACGCCGTCGATCGTCCGGCAGGTCTCCTGACAGATGGAGATCTCGATGGTGACGAGGCTCGACGTCGGCGCGGGCTCGCTGGAGCCGCAAGCGACCAACGCCAGAAAACCGATAATGTGGCCCGCGAGTTGCAGTGACCTGCGTCGAGAGACTTCAGGCGGCGCCATGGCGATGTCCTGTTTCAATCCGGGAAGGGGATAGGCGATGTTCGGACGCAATTCAGCCAAAGATCAGCGTCAACGCAATGAGGGACGCGATGTTTCCGTCCTGCGCCTTCGCGCCCGTCTCGCTGCGGCGAAAACGCCGGGCGAAGCGGTTCGTCTGCGCCACGAGCTGGACGCCGCTCTGAAAGAAAACGGCGCACCGCTCGCCAGCTGAGATCAGGACGCCGCTGCGACGGCGCCCGAGGTCGCGGCGATCACCGCCGCCTGTTCCGCTTGAAGCGCGAGATAGGTCTGCGCGGCGTTGATGAGGCCGCTGAGACGGCTCGCCCGCTCATCCGAAGAATTCGACAACGCCTCGTACGTGGCGAACGCCAACCCCATGCGGCGCGGTTTCCGCACAGAGGGCCGAAGGGCGCGAATTTCCGCCGTCGCCGCGCGCGCGCGGTCCCCGAAGGTCGCGGCGTCCATGTCTGACAGTGCGGCCAACGCCACCAGTTGGGTGACGCGCGCCGGTTGCGGAACCGTCTCGCGCGCCTGCGCGAACATTTGCGAAAACCGCGCGGCCGCGCTCCCGGGATCGTCATCCGTCAGCGTGGAGAGGAGGGAGGCGGCGATCGCTCGCCCCTTCAGGCGCGGCGTTTCAATAATGATGCGGTCGTAGATGGAAAGCGCCGTCGTTCCGGCGCCCGGTCCCGCCAGCGTGCCCGCGATCGCTGCAGCTGGCAGCGTGTACGGACCGACATGCCAGAAATGCGCATCCTTCACCGCGTCGTAAACGGATTTGATTGCGGCGATGCGCGTCGCCTCGACGGGCTCGCCGTCGCCGGCGGAGGCGGAGAGAATGAGCGCGTAGTCCGTGTGGAAACCACCGCGGCGCAGATCGCCGGCTTTCCAGGCGTCCCGCCCGGCGCGGAGGTTTGAAAGAAAAGCGCCGACATCCCGGCCGCGGGCGATGAGATCGGCGGCGAGGGCGTAGCGCGCGGCCGAGCGGGCGAACGAGACGCCGCGGCCTTCCGCTTTCAGCCGGTCGGCGACGCCTTTCATGTCGCGCGCGATGGCGGCGGGGGCGCCCTCGACGCCGAGAGCCGCGAAGGCGGCCGCGTCGCGCAGAACGCCCGGCGAGCGCCAGTTCGCTTCGGTCTTCAGCGCCTCGCGCAGCTCCTGAAATCGCGCAACGGTATTTGTGGTCATCATCGGCCCCCAGTCCAAAACCCAAGCAAAATCAGCTCGTTATTGTGATTTTGGGTCCGGCGGACGTCGTGCAAGGCCCGAGCGGACGGTTCATCGCCCCTCAGGCTCCATTCATCGCGGCGTCGCGCCGGTCAGCCGCCGAACTCTTCGAGGTCTTCGTCCGAGACGTCGAAATTGGCGTAGACCGTCTGCACGTCGTCGCAGTCGTCGAGGGCGTTCATCAGTTTCATCAAGGTGCCGACCTTGTCGCCGGTCACGGGCACCATGTTCTGCGGCTTCCAGATCAGCTTCGCGTTTTCCGGGTCGCCGTATTTCTCGGTGAGCTCAGTCATGACGGCGTTCAGGTCGTCAGCGTCGGTGATGATCTCGTGGCCGGTTTCATCATCGAAGCTCGCGTCCTGCGCGCCGGCCTCGATGGCGGCTTCGAGCATCTCGTCTTCACCGGCTTTGTCGGCCGGGTACGTGATCGCGCCAACCTGGTCGAAGCCGAAGGAGACCGAGCCCGTCTCGCCGAGATTGCCGCCGTTCTTCGCGAAGATGGAGCGGATGTCGGACGCGGAGCGGTTGAGGTTGTCGGTCAGCGCTTCGACGATGACGCCGACGCCCGCCGGGCCGAATCCCTCATAGCGCATCTCTTTATAGTCCTCGCCGTCGCCGCCGGAGCCTTTCTTGATCGCGCGTTCGATATTGTCCTTCGGCATCGACTGCGCTTTGGCGTTGGCGATGGCGAGGCGGAGGCGCGGGTTCATGTCCGGATCGGGCGCGCCGAATTTCACCGCGACGGTGATCTCTTTCGACAGGCGCGAGAACAGCTTCGAACGCTTCGCGTCCTGACGCCCCTTGCGGTGCTGGATATTGGCCCATTTGGAGTGGCCGGCCATGAAAGCCTCCGGTGTTTCTCATGTGCGGATTTAGCCGGGGGCTTTAGCGCGGGAGCGAACGGGCGCCTAGGGGCGCTTGACGAGCGTCGCTTGCTGCAGCGGCGCCGTCTCCCCGTCCTCATTGACGAGTTCGACGCGCAGCGGCCGCCCGGTAGCGCGATCGACGACCATCACCGGCGCCTCTTTCCCGGACGCGTGCACTTCGCCCCATTGGGTGAGAGCGAGAAAGACGAGGGCGAGGTCCCGCCCGGCCGAAGTGAGGCGATAGGCGAAGCGCGTTCGCGACCCCGGCTCCTGATACGGCGCTTTCTCGAGCAGTCCGTGCTCGACCAGCCTCGCAAGCCGGTCCGTCAACATCGATCGCGGCGCGTTCAGGTCCTCCCGCATGTCGTCATAGCGCTGAACGCCATAAAACGCCTCGCGCAGAATGAGCAGCGTCCAGCGGTCGCCGATAATCTCCGCCGAGAGCGCCATGGGGCAATCCTCTTTGGGAACGAATGCGCGTCGTCGAACGGCGGGGGTTGAGTCTGGGTTTGACATTCGTACTTAGCTAGGTCATCTCTTTCTAAGTCCAAAATCAGAACTTAGGTGACATCGTGACTTGGCTCAGCATTCTCCTCGTCATCAAAATCGCCGTCACCGCGCCGCTCGCCGCAGCGCCCTTTCTGGTCTTCAGCACCGAAAAGCTTGGCAAGCTGACGCGCATGGAAGCCGCCAGCGGGCTTTTCTTCCGTCTCTACGGCGTCGCCATGGTGGCGATCCTGTCCGCCTACGGATTTGGGATCGCGACGGCGCAGTCGGGCGAGTTTCCGTGGTTCGCGACGGTCATGGGCGTTCTATCGAACGGCGGCGCTGTGATTGCGTTAG
Organism: uncultured Caulobacterales bacterium; assembly: GCA_964342855.1. Classification (GTDB taxonomy): domain Bacteria; phylum Pseudomonadota; class Alphaproteobacteria; order Caulobacterales; family Parvularculaceae; genus JBCBJX01. The sequence goes on along the minus strand of CAYFIB010000006.1, from coordinate 31,291 downwards.
GGACCTCGGGGGTGCTCGCTCGCATGGCGCCGGTCGCCGGTTTTCTCACCCTGGTTACGGCGGGGCTCATCGCCGCGATGGCGTTTCCGATCGCAGCGCTCGGTTCGGCGTTCTAACTTATCTGTAGGGAGATGAAAATGACGAAGCCTGAGAGCGGACAGGACGATGCGCTCGTCGATTTCAATCAGCGAATGATACTGATCGACGGCGTCGAGAAGCGCGTCTTTGTCGATGGCGACGGACCAGCGGTCATCGTCATGGCCGAGATGCCCGGGATCAGTCCGGACGTCGCCCGTTTCGCGCGCTGGGTGCGGGACGCCGGTTTCACCGTCTACATGCCGTCCTTGTTCGGTCGCGATGGCGCGTATCCGACTGCGGAGGAAGGCGCGAACGTCTTCCGAAAGACCTGCGTCAGCGCCGAGTTCCGTGCGCTTGCCGGCGGCGGCTCGAGCCCGGTGGTCTCGTGGCTACGCGGGCTGGCGAAAATCGCGCATGCCGAATGCGGCGGCGTCGGCGTCGGCGCGATCGGCATGTGTTTCACCGGAAACTTCGCGCTGTCGATGATGCTGGAGCCGGCGATGCTCGCGCCCGTTCTCGCACAGCCCTCGCTTCCGCTGGACGACCCCGCAGCCCTCGAAAGCCCGCCGGAAGAACTCGCCGCAGTTCGCAAACGACTGGAGGCGGACGACCTCACCGTTCTCGCATATCGATTTGAGGGCGATCAGATCTGCCGGGCGGCGCGTTTCGCGGCCTACGCCGACGCGCTTGGGGATCGGTTCATCGCTCGAACGCTCCCGGACGAAGCGGCGAACGCCGATCCGCCGCCGTTCTTCAGCACCCACGTGCCGTATCCCCACAGCGTGGTTACGGCGCATCTCATCGACGCTGAGGGCGAGCCGACACGCGCGGCCCGCGACGACATCATCGCGTTCTTTCGGATGCGTCTCAGCCACGGCGGCTAGGCGCGGGCCTATTCGCCGACCACATCGACCTTCAGCCGCATTTTCGGGTGGATGGCGCAGCGTACTTCGTAGGCGCCGATGTCCGGGAATTCGAGGACGATGGACTGACCGGGACGCTGATCGCCGGAATCGAATTCAGCGTCCGCCGTTTCGAAAAAGACATGGTGAATGAAGCGGTCGTCATTGAGCACGCGGACGCGCTGCCCCCGTTTGATTTCCAACTCCGTCGGGTCAAAGCGCCGGTTCTGTTGAGAAATTTCGATGTCCTCGGCGCGCGGCGCGGCGGCCGAAAGGGCGAGCGAGGCGAAAAGGGCGGCGCGTACCGGCATGGCTGGGGTCTCGTAGCGACGTCGGTCTCACTCGTGCCCGAGAAAACGTAACGCGTCCTTAAGCGCATTCCTTTACCTAAAATTTTAACCGGAACCGTCGGTCGAGGGATGTTGAAAACGCGCGTCTTCTCCTCCATCGCCGCCAAGTTGATCCTGGCGGTGCTGATCTCCTCCGCGTTCTTCAGCGCTTATGCGGTGTGGAGCGTCGGTGCGATCACGCGTTCCAGCGACATCGTGAAAGACACCTATGACAAGCCGCTGCAGGCGCTGAACTTCGCCCGCTCGGCGAACGCCTCGTTTTACAGCATGCAGACCAACGTTCTGCGCGGCGCCCGCGGTGAGTTCGAAGGCGCCTACGCGCTGGTGCAGGATGACCTCGACATCGCTCGCGAGCGCTCCCTCAGCGACTCAAGTCGACGCCAGGCCGTGGAACTCGCCGAGCTGGTGACGCGCTGGCGCGACGCGGTGATCGTCGATTGGGAGATGACAGATCGCGCGGACTATCTCGCCAACCCGCTTGTCGTGCAGATCGAGGACGGCTTTACGGTCCTCGCTGAAACCCTCGCCGCGGACAGCTTCCTGCAGCGGCAGGTCTCCGTCGATGCGATCGACACCTCACGCCGGTTCGCGGTCGCCTCGATCTTCGGGGCCCTCGCGCTCGGCCTGGCCCTGTCATGGCTCCTCGCCCGGTACATCATCCGACCGCTGCGCACGGCCGCGACGGCGGCGGACCGCATCTCGAACGGCGACTTCACCGCCGAGATCGCGCTCGGACCTGACGACGAAACCGGCGCGGTGCTCCATTCCATGAGAATCATGCAGGGGCGTGTCCGCGAGATGCTGGAGCGCGAGGAGGCCCGCGCCCAGTCCGCTGAAACGCGCATGATCGACGCTCTTGAGAAAACCGAAGCCGCGGTCTTACTGCTCGATGAGGATGGTCGCATCCGCTTCGCCAACTCCGCGGCGCATGAAACCGCTGCCGTCAAAGACATGAGCGGCTGGACGTACGCCGAAGCGCTCGGCGCCATCGGCGTCGGCTGGGAGGCGATCGTCGAAGGCGCTGAAGTTGAAACGACGAGCGGCCGATGGCTGACGATCGACCGTTCACTGACGTCCGACGGCGGTTCGGTCGTCGTGTGGACGGACGTTTCGGAACTGAAGGATCGCGAGACGCGTCTCAAGATCGCCATCCGGCAGGCGGAAGCGGCGAGCGCGGCGAAAACGCGTTTCCTCGGCGCCGTCAGCCATGAGCTGAAGACGCCGCTCAATTCCGTCATTGGATTTGCGGACGTCATCAAAGCGGAGAGTTTCGGGGCGCTCGGGTCGGAGAACTACAAAGAATACGCCGACTACATCGTCAAAGGTGGGCGGCGCCTTCTGGAGCTTGTCACCGAGGTGCTGGAGATCGCCCGCACGGAGGACGATCAGGCTGAAACGAACGGCGCGCCGATTGAGGCGCATGAGTTGCTGACGCAGGTCGCCGCGACGTTCGAGGAGCAAGAGCGCGCGCGCATCGACATCGATCCGCCGGAAGAAAATTTCTGGATCTGGGGCGGCGAGGCGCGTCTCGTTCATGCGCTGCGGAACATCGTCAGCAACGCGCTCAAATTTTCCGATGCGAGCGAGAAAGTGACGGTCTCGGCGACGAGCTCCGACGCCTATATCGCCATCCGCGTCGTCGATCACGGCGTCGGCATGCGGCCGGAGGACGTGCCGCTTGCGCTCTCGGCCTTCGATCAGCTGGACGGGGAGCGGTCACGTCAGTTCGAGGGGGCCGGAACCGGGTTGCCGTTCGCGAAGTCGGTCATTGAAAGCCTTGGCGGACGGATCGAAATCCAATCGTCGCCCGGCGAAGGCGCGACCGTGACGATCTACCTCTTCAACGCGGACTCCATCGCTCACGGAACGCTGTCGATCCCGACATCCGACAAACGCGCCGCCGGCGGCGCCGCTTAAGTACGGCTTAAGCGGGCGCTGATAGCTACAACGTATGAAAACGCGTTCATTCCCGATGCAAATGGCGGCGCTTACGCTTGCTTCCGCGTGCCCGTCGTTAAGCACCGCGAAGAGCGGCGACAATCTTCTCGGTGATCGGGGCCGTCTGCTCGCCACCGGCGGCGTCTCGCAGATCGAGGGCGCGGGCGGGGGCGGCGTCGCCGCCTGGGCGCTCATCACCGGCTACGGTTCGCGCGACAGCTATGGCGCGAACGCGCACTACACGCACATTCTGCTGCCGGACTTCTCCGTTCGTTCCGCCGGGGCCGCCATCGGCGTTCAGGATCGGGTCGAGGTGTCTTACGCGCACACCTGGTTCGACACCGAAGACACGGGCGCGCGGCTCGGGCTCGGAGAGGGTTTCACCTTCGAGCAGGACGTTGTCGGCGTGAAAGTCCGGCTCTTCGGCGACGCGATCTACGATCAGGATACATGGGTTCCGCAGGTCTCCGTCGGCGCGCAGTTCAAATCGACGAGCGAGAGCGCCGTTCTGTCGGCGATCGGCGCGGAGGACGATCAGGATATCGACTATTACGTCGCCGCCTCGAAGCTGTTCCTGCAATACGGCGTGCTCGCCAACGCCGCGGTGCGCTATACGCGCGGCAATCAGTTCGGCATTCTCGGCTACGGCGGCGATGCGGAGGATAGCCGAACGGCGCAGTTCGAAGGCGGTCTTGCTTATCTCGTGCGGCGCGATCTCGCTGTCGGCGGCGACTACCGCACGCGTCCGGACAATCTTGGTTTCGCGGAGGAAAACGACGCCTACGACATCTTTGTTGCGTGGTTTCCTTCAAAGTCCGCTTCGGTGACGCTCGCCTACGCCGATATCGGCGACGTGGCGCTGCAGGGCGATCAGGGCGGCTTCTATGCCTCGCTTCAACTTGGCTTCTAGGAGGCGGCGATGAACGGGCTCTTCTTCTCAATCGCGGCGCTGGTGCTGACATCCTACGGAGCTGCGCAGGACTATACGCCGCCTCAGGATCATTATGTCGTTCCTGACGCCAGAAACGACGATCTCTATCGCGCGTTCGGCGGCGCGGAGGCCGTTGAAGCCAGCGTCGACAACTTCATCCGTATCGCGCTGGAGAACAAACGCATCGCGCACACGTTCGAAGAATCGAATATGGACCGCTTCCGCGAGAAGCTCATTCTGCAGCTCTGCGACGTGATGGGCGGGCCGTGCGAGTATGACGGGTTCGGCATGCGCGAAAGCCATCAGCCGCTCGACATCTCCCGGGCGGAATGGGGCTATATGGTCGCCGACTTTCAGACGGCCATGAGCGAAGCGGGCGTGCCGTTCCGTGTACAGAACCGATTGCTGGCGCTGCTTGCACCCATGCATCGCGACATCGTCGCCGACTGATCGATCTCAGCGCGCTCGTTCGCCGAGAAGGCGGATCTGATCGAGGCGCCGCTTCAGGCGTTCGTTCCCTTGGCCGCCGTCGCCGACCATGCCGATGAGCGTTTCGCGAACGGGTTTGAAGCCTGACATGCCGAGCGTGGAGACCTCGAAACCGCGCACCCCATGAGCGCCGAACATCAACCGGTAGGCCGCCGCGGGCATGCCCATGGTCACGATGACGCGGGCCGAGCGTCCCTTCAGGCGCCGGAGCGGGAACCCGCCTTTCGGATTGTCCGCGAGCGCGAATTGATCGCGTGCGAACTGCTCAAAGAATGCCTTCGCGAAAGCGGGCATGCTGCCAAGCCAGATTGGGTAAGCGACGACCAGATGCTCGCACTCAAGAACGGCCTCCTGCGCCATCTGAACGTCCGGCGGCGGCGGCGAGGCGAAGTCGGCTGGATCGCGCAGAAGCGGAAAGTCCAGATCCGCCAGATCGATGCGCCGGACCGCATGCCCGCCCGCGCGCGCGCCGGCTTCATAGGCGTCAGCGACAGCGGCGCAGAAATGGCCGGAATCGGCGTGGGGGTGGGCGTTGATGACGAGAACGCGCTTGCTCATGGGCCGCCTCCTTCGATCGAGGCGAGAGTTACGCTGACCAGGCAGCAGCGCCTTGCGCTCGATCAAAGCGCGCTCAGACTTCGGGAAGCGCTTCCTTCAGCCTTCCGCCGACCCGGATGGGCTCGCAGCGCAGAGCAAGCCCGGTGCGATCGTCGGTCTCCACGAACACCCCGCAGAGCGTCGCTTCGCCGGCGGCGGGGGCGAGGCGGGGGCCGGGCATTTTTGTTGAGAACCGGGAGAGCGGCTCGGCCTTGTTCATGCCGATGACGCTGTCGTAGTCGCCGGTCATGCCGAGATCGGTCATGTAGGCGGTGCCCTGCGTCAGGATTTGCTCATCCGCTGTCGGAACATGCGTGTGCGTGCCAAAGACGAGCGAGACGCGCCCGTCGAAATGATGGCCCATGGAGTACTTCTCCGATGTCGTTTCGGCGTGGAAGTCGATGATGACGGCGTCCGCCGCTTCGCCGAGGACGACGCCCGCGATCTCGCGCTCCACCGCCGCACACGGATCGTCGATCGGCGCCATGGCGCGCTGGCCCTGCGCGTTGACCACAAGCACCCGTCGCCCGTCGCGCGCCTCGCACATCTGCGCGCCGCGGCCCGGATTGTCCTGCGGGAAATTGCAGGGGCGCAGAAGCCGCTGTTCGCGATCGTAAAGGTCGATTTCATCGCGCTGATCGAAAGCGTGGTTGCCGGTGGTGAGCACGTCCGCGCCCGCCTCGAACATCGCTTCGCAGATCGCCGCGGTGACGCCGAACCCGCCCGCGGCGTTCTCCACATTGATGCCGACGAAATCGAGCTTCAGGTGACGGCGAAGGCCGGGCAGACGCTCTTCGACCGCGTTACGCCCGGTGCGGCCCATGATGTCCCCGAAAAAAGCGATGCGCATCACGCGCTCCTTACTGCGTTGAGCGCCGACATAGAATGAAATCGCGTTCGGTCGCCACGGCGTCGAGCCGCGCGTCGTGCGGCTCCATGGGCGCGGCGTCAATCTCCTGCGCGGCATAGGCGTAGCCGATGACGAGCGCCGGACCGCGGGCGCGCGCTTCGGCGATGGCCCGGTCGTAGTATCCGCCGCCATAGCCGAGACGTCCGCCCGCGCGGTCGAACGCCAGAAGCGGCGTGATGAGGACGCGCGGCGGACGCTCCAGCGCTTCGGTGAGAGGCGCCGGCACGCGGGCGAGGTCCGGCGTCAACTCATCGCCCGGCGCCCAGGCGCGGAAAATGGGCGCGGCGTTCCGGCGTTCGACGCGGGGAAGGGCGAGATCAGCGCCGGCCGCCGCCAGCAGGCGCGCCAACGGCGCCGGGTCCAGCTCATCGCCGATGGCGACGTAGAGGGCGACGGGACCGCGGAACGCCAGCACCGCCTCCACCGCTAGCGCCGCAGCGGCCTCCGCGGCCCCTGCAGTCTGCACGGCGGCGCGTCGCTGTCGCGCCTCGGCGCGCAGGGACTTTTTGGTCGATGGATCGGTCATGAGCTGAGGATCATCGCCCGGACCGACCGGCCTTGGACAGGCCCGCAGCGCGGGAAAAGAGCGGCGACACCGCCATGGCCGTCGGAACGCTTTGATTCCACCTGGACCCTAGAGGTCAGGTGGGCGCCGCGTGAAAAAGGCCACGGCCCAGATCAGAGACGGCTCCCGAACGTGTCGGTAAGGCCCCGGGGAACGAGGTTCCTAACGCGCCGGGCAGTGGTCGCCTTCGCGGAATCTAGGAGCCTTGCGCGGTTGCAGCAAGATGAACGTTATCGTTCACGATCTATTGGTTCTTCCGGTGTCATTTTTGTGCGTCTGATTGCAGAAAGGACGCCGCGCCAATGTACGCACCGGGCAAACCGCAGAACGAACTGCAGCGCCTCGCGGCGCTGATTGAGTGTCGGCTGCTCGACACCGAACAAGAGCCCGCTTTCGACGCCATCGTCAGAGCGGCGTCGTGCGCCGTCAGCGCGCCCATTGCGCTGTTTTCACTGGTCGATGAAGAGCGACAGTGGTTCAAGGCGCGAGTCAATCTGGATACGGTTGAAACCCCTCGAGATCAGGCCTTCTGCGCATACGCAGTTTTCGACAACGGTACGCTCGTCGTTCCCGACACCCATGTTGATGAGCGTTTTGCGGACAATCCCCTGGTGCGCGGCGCGCCACATATTCGGTCCTATCTGGGAGCGCCCGTGCGAACGAAATGCGGTGCTTCCCTCGGCACAATCTGTGTGATCGACCGGGCGGTCCGAGACTGGTCTGAACACGACGTCGCAGTCATGGAGTCATTTGCGGCGGCGGTTTCAGAAATGGTCGAGCAACGCAAGAGCGTGTTGCGCGCGGAGTCGGTCGTGGCCGAGATGGCGCTTTTGTCGCAGGAACTCGACCGCGCCCGTGCGTGGGCGGAGGAAGTCTCCGAAGTCGCCGGCGTCGGCGGCTGGGAACTCGATCTGCGCACGAATAATGTCACGTGGTCGGAGAAAACTCGTTGCATCCATGAAGTCAGCGACAGCTATGTCCCTGAACTGGAGACCGCGATCGACTTCTACGCGCCGGAAGCCGTGCCCATGGTGCAGCACTATGTTCAGCGCGCGACAGAAACGGGCGAGGGATGGGACTTCGAGCTGCCTCTTATCACGGCCCGCAAGCGGCGCGTCTGGGTACGGTCAATCGGGCGCTGCATCTTCGAAGGCGGCGAGCCGGTCCGCGTACAAGGAACGTTTCAGGACATCACCGCGCAGCGAAGCGAACGCGACGCGCTGGAGAACGCTCTGAAGCGTGCGGACAAAGCGCTGTCCAACCTCTCCGCCTATCAGATCGCGCTCGATGAACACTCCATTGTCGCCATCACGGACGAGCTAGGGAACATCAAGTTCGCCAACGACAAGTTCTGCGAAATCAGCGGGTATGAAAGAGCAGAGCTGGTCGGACAGAACCATCGGATGTTGAATTCCGGTCATCATCCCCGAGCGTTTTTCGTGGAAATGTGGCGTACGATCGGTCGCGGCGACCCTTGGCACGGCGTCATCTGCAACAAGGGGAAAAACGGCGAACTCTATTGGGTCGATACCACGATCGTTCCATTGAAAGGCGATGACGGAAAGCCGAACGAGTACGTCGCCGTGCGGTTCGATATAACCGATCGTGTACGTTATGAGGGCGAGCTTGTCGAAGAAAAGGCGAGAGCCGAAGCCGCCACGGAAGCCAAAGGTCAGTTCCTCGCCAATATGAGCCATGAGATCCGTACCCCTCTCAATGGCGTCGTCGGAGTCGTCGACGCGCTGGCGCGCACGGACCTGTCCGAGCGTCAGCGCGATATGGTCAGGCTCATCCAGTCGTCGGGCGAGACGCTCGAACGTCTCCTGTCGGACATTCTCGATTTCTCCAAGATTGAGGCGGGACGCCTCGATCTGCACACTGAGCCGTTCGATCTGCGTCAGTCCGTTGAGGCGGCGGCGGGCGTCATGCGCGCCAAGGCGGAGGAAAAAGGCGTCCGGTTCGAAGTCGTGTACGGTCCGAACGCTGACACGCCCCTTCGGGGCGACGCCGTCCGCATCAAGCAGGTCGTCGCGAACCTCGCATCGAATGCGGTGAAATTCACGGAAAAAGGCGGCGTCATCGTCAAGGTTGATGTCGACGATATCGGCGCGAAGTCGCTCCTGCGCATCGAAGTCGAGGACTCCGGCATCGGCTTTGACGAGGAGACCGGCAAACGCCTCTTCACCCGTTTCGAGCAGGCGGACGGGTCGATCACCCGCTCCTTCGGCGGGACGGGTCTCGGCCTTTCCATCTGCCGGGCGCTCGCGGAGATGATGGACGGCGAAGTCTATGCGACGTCAGACCCGGGCGTGGGCAGCCGCTTCGTCTTCACCGCCCGTCTGGAGCGCGCGCTGGAGGAGCGCCGCGGCGCGCGGCGCGAAGATGCGGACGACGCGACGCTGGACTTCAGCAAGCTGCGCGTGCTCGTCGCCGAGGATCACCCCATCAACCGTCAGGTCGTCGCGCTGCTGATGGAGCCGATGAACGTCAAACTTCAGTTTGCGGAGAACGGCGCCGAGGCCGTCGAAGCGGTCGAGAACGCGAGCTTCGACGTGATCCTCATGGACATGCAGATGCCGGTCATGGACGGGCTGGAGGCGACCCGCGTCATCCGCGCCCGTCAGGATCGCGACGGAAAACCGCCAACACCGATCATCATGCTGAGCGCAAACGCCATGAAGGAGCATATTGAGCTGTCCGCCGCCGCCGGGTGCGACGCCCACGTGCCGAAACCGCTGACGGCGGAGATCCTCGTCGACGGTCTGCGTCTGGCGATGGAGAAGCGCGCGAACCTGCCGCCAAGCGGCGACCGTCGCCGACCGCGCTTACGCGCCGTCTGAGGGGCTGTCAGCGCTCAGGCTGTCGGCGAGGGCGTTGATGCGCCGTGCCGCGGCTTCAATGACCCGCGCCGCGCCCGCTTCCATTTCATCGCCCGCAAGCCGCGCGCCTTCGCGCCGCGCTTCATCGAGCGCGCCGGGATCGACCCCGCCGGCGTGCGTGCGCGCTTCGGAGAGATCGTCGGCGAGGGTGAGGGCGGCGAGCAGCATCAGCCGCGCATCGCCGATCTGACCGATTTTCCCCGCGAGATCACTGACCCGCGCGTCCACTTCCCCCGCAAGGTGGGTTAGGCGATCTTCCTGCCCGTCATCGCAGGTGACGTTGAAGGCGCGCCCGTTGATGGTGATTTCGACAACGGCCATGCGGGTCAGCCTTCCGCCCGGTCGGCGGGCGCGAGGGCGTCGTCGAGCGCGGAAATCGCGTCGGTCAGAGCGTCGGAGGCTTCTGAGAGCGCCTCGGCCGCGGCGTCGCGCACATCATCGTCCACCCCCGAGGCCGGGACCTCGGCGATCCGACGGGCGACGGCCGCCTCCAGCGCATCCAGCGCGTCGGCGAGAACATCGACAGTTTCTTCAAGCACGCTCACGCGGGCGACCCTCCGACGCGTCGGTTAAGACTTCGTTTACTATGAACGAGACTAGCCGACCTCACGGGTTCGCGCGAGGCGGGCGGCTGACTTGACGCCTGTTCAGGCTGCGATGCACAAGGCGCGCGACCCGCCTGCGCGGCCGCCGCCGCGCCGCGCGTCTTCGACGAGACATTTCTGTCTCCACGAAACTCCGAATGAGTAGAGGACGACGCCCATGACCCTTCGTATCGCCATCAACGGTTTCGGCCGCATCGGCCGCCTTGCGCTCCGCTCCATGATCGAGAACGACCGCCGCGACCTCGAAGTCGTTGCGATCAACGATCTCGGCCCGGTCGACACGAACGCGCACCTCTTCCGCTACGACTCCGTGCATGGCCGCTTCCCGGGCGAGGTCTCGGTCGACGGCGACACGCTGAATGTCGGACGCGGCCCGATCAAGGTGCTTGCCGAGCGCGATCCGAAACAGCTCCCCTGGGGCGAAATGGGCGTCGATATCGTCTTTGAGTGCACCGGCATTTTCGCCGATCGCGAAAAAGCGGCGATGCACCTGGAAGCCGGCGCCAAGCGCGTTCTCGTCTCGGCTCCCGCCAAAGGCGCGGACCAGACCATCGTCTACGGCGTCAACCACGGCGTTCTGACGAAAGACGACGTGGTCGTCTCCAACGCCTCGTGCACCACGAACTGCCTCGCGCCGGTCGCGTACGTCCTGCACAACGCCATCGGCATCGAGCGCGGTTTCATGACGACGGTCCACTCCTATACGGGCGACCAGCCGACCCTCGACACGATGCACAAGGATCTTTACCGCGCCCGCGCCGCGGCGCATTCGCAGATCCCGACGTCCACCGGCGCGGCGAAAGCCGTCGGCCTCGTGCTGCCGGAACTCAACGGCAAGCTCGACGGCTCGTCGATCCGCGTCCCGACGCCGAACGTCTCCATGATCGACCTCACCTTCACGCCGTCGCGCGACACGACCGCCGAAGAAGTGAACGCGGCGATGAAAGAGGCGGCGAACGGCGCCCTTAAAGGCGTGCTCGGCTACACCGAAGAGCCGCTCGTCTCCTCGGACTTCAACCACGACCCGCATTCCTCGATCTTCGCCGCGCCGCAGACGCAGGTTCTGGAAGGCAAGTTCGTGCGCGTCCTTTCCTGGTACGACAACGAGTGGGGCTTCTCCACGCGCATGTCAGACACCGCGCTTGAAATGGCGAAATTCCTCTGATCTCCCGGCCGGTCCGTTGCGGCCGGCCAGCAACAGGAAAGCTCAATGGCCGGCTTCAAGACGATCGACGACCTCGACCTCGCCGGGAAGCGCGTTCTCGTGCGCGTGGACTTCAACGTGCCGACCGAGGGCGGAAAGGTCTCCGATGCGACGCGCCTTGAGCGCGCGCTGCCGACCGTGCGCGATCTCGTCGAAAAAGGCGCGAAAGTCGCGCTCTTGAGCCATTTCGGTCGCCCGAAAGGCAAGCGCGTCGGCGAGATGAGCCTCGCACCCGTCGCCGAGGCTTTCGCGACGCTTCTCGGCGCGCCGGTGGCTTTCGCGTCCGACTGCATCGGTCCGGAGGCGGAGCGCGTCATCGGCGCCCTGCGCGATGGCGGCGTCGCGGTGTTGGAGAACACGCGCTTCCACGCGGGCGAGGAGGGGAACGACCCTGAATTCGTGAAAGCGCTCGCCGCCAATGGCGACGTCTATGTGAACGACGCGTTCTCCGCCGCTCACCGCGCCCATGCGTCCACGGAGGGCCTCGCGCACCACCTGCCGTCCGCCGCCGGACGGGCGATGGAGCGCGAGCTGAACTATCTCGCCGCCGCGCTCGCGGCTCCGGAGCGCCCGATGGTCGCCGTCGTCGGCGGCGCGAAGGTCTCGACCAAGCTCGACGTTCTCCTCAATCTCGTGAAGCGCGCCAACGTGCTCGTCGTCGGCGGCGGCATGGCGAACACGTTCCTCCATGCCATGGGGATCGATGTCGGAAAATCCCTGTGCGAACCGGATCTCGCCGGCACGGCGCGGGAGATCATGGCGGAATCGAAGCGGTCCGGCTGCGAAATCCTGATCCCGTCCGACGGCGTCGTCGCCACCGAATTCAAGGCCCATGCGGAAAGCCGCGTACGTCCGGTCGACAAGGTCGAAACGGGTGAAATGATCCTCGATCTCGGCCCCGCCACGGTCGATGAGATCGCCGCGCGCATTGAGAAGGCCAAGACACTCGTCTGGAACGGCCCGCTCGGCGCTTTCGAAATTCCGCCCTTCGACACCGCGACCGTGGAGGCCGCGCGCTTCGCCGGCGCGCGCGCGAAAGCGGGCGATCTCGTCGCCGTCGCCGGGGGAGGCGACACGGTCGCCGCCCTCAACCACGCAGGCGTCGCGGACGATTTCACCTATGTCTCGACCGCCGGGGGCGCGTTCCTCGAATGGCTCGAAGGCAAGACATTGCCCGGCGTCGCCGCGCTTGAGCGCGACGCCTCTTAAAACCAACAAGGGGACCCCATCATGAACCTCGACCAGCTGAACAAAGTCGCCATCGCCATGGCCGCGCCCGGCAAGGGCATTCTGGCGGCGGACGAATCGACCGGCACGATCAAGAAACGCTTCGACTCCATCGGCGTGGAAT
>CAYFIB010000006.1:0-18392 GCA_964342855.1 uncultured Caulobacterales bacterium | reverse complement strand
GCGGACGAATCGACCGGCACGATCAAGAAACGCTTCGACTCCATCGGCGTGGAATCCACCGAAGACGCGCGACGCGACTATCGCGAGATGCTCTTCCGCACCGAGCAGGCGATGACGAAGCACATCTCCGGCGTCATCCTCTATGACGAGACGATCCGCCAGAACGCCGTGGACGGAACGCCGCTCGTGAAGCTCATTGAGGCGGCGGGATCCATTCCGGGCATCAAGGTCGACAAGGGCGCGAAAGACCTCGTCGCCGCGCCGGGCGAGAAAGTCACCGAAGGCCTCGACGGCCTGCGCGAACGTCTCGCGGAGTACTACGATCTCGGCGCCCGTTTCGCGAAATGGCGCGCGGTGATCGACATCTCTCGCGGCGGCGACCGGACCATGCCGTCCGAGACCTGCATCCGCACCAACATGCACGCCCTCGCGCGCTATGCGGCGCTCTGCCAGGAAGCGAACATCGTCCCCATCGTTGAGCCGGAAGTCCTCATGGACGGCGACCACGATATCGACCGCTGCTATGAAGTCACCGAATACGGCCTGCGTGTTCTCTATGAGGAGCTGTTCCTTCAGCGCGTCGCTCTCGAGGGTTCGGTGCTGAAGCCGAACATGGTCGTCTCCGGCATGAAGTGCGACCGTCAGGCCTCGGTCGAGGAAGTCGCGGAGAAAACCGTCAAATGCTTCCGCGCCGCGGTTCCCGCCGCCGTGCCGAGCATCGTCTTCCTGTCCGGCGGCCAGTCGGACGAGGCGGCGACCGCTCACCTCAACGCCATGAACGCGGCGTATGCGAATGAGATGCCGTGGGCGCTCTCGTTCTCCTATGGTCGCGCCCTGCAGGCCGCGCCGCTGAAAGCCTGGGGCGGCAAAAAGGAAAACGTCGCCGCGGCGCAGGCCGCCTTCGACCATCGCGCGCGCATGAACGGTCTCGCCCAGACCGGCGAATGGACGAAAGCGCTCGAAGCGGCCTGAGGCCGCTTGAGAGCGGGCGGCGGCGCGCTTAGATTTCGGTAAACCGCCGGGTTTACCCTCGCGCGGTCTTTGCAAAGGAGACCCGCCATGGCCGCCGTCTGCTCCGCCGCGCCCGCGCCGATCGATGTCGCGTTTCCCCTGCCGCCAACGCGACCCGTCATGCCGGTGACGGCGCTGCGCCATGTCGGCAGGCTTCTCGAGAACAAGGAAGACACGAGCCAGGTCTTCCACATCGTCCGGGCGCTATCGGGCGGGTCGGAGCGGGAGACCGCGCGCCGCGCCGCCGCGACGGCGTACGGGCACCGCGTCCTTTCGGGCGAGGTCGATCTCGCCGCGGAACTCACCGACCGCGAACCGCTGCGACAGCTGCCTGAGGGAACCTATGGCCGTCTTTATGCGGACTTCATGGATCGCGAAGGTCTTACGCCGGACGGCGTCAACGCCGCCGCCAACGAGGCGACGGACCCGGAGATGCTGGAGGACTACCGGCGCGAGTTTCCGGAGTTGATGCGCCTTTTCCGGCACATCAACGCCAGCCACGATCTCTGGCACGTCCTGACCGGCTACAGTCGCGACGCCCTCGGCGAGATCGCGCTTCTCGCTTACACCTACCGAATGAGCGGGAATTTCGGTCTGCGGACCATCGTCTTCTTCGGCGGTCTGAAATATCGCCGACTTGCACCGGGCGCGCCGGTCGGCCGCATCATCAACGAGGGATTGGCGATCGGAGCCGCCTCGCGCTGGCTGCCGGGCGAAGACCTGCCGGCGCTGTTCGCGCTGCCGATTGAAGAGGCGCGAGCGCGCATGGCGATCGGTCCGCACCCCGCTTATGACGCCGTTCCGCAGGAACTGAAGGACGAATTCGGCAAGCCGGAGGAGGCGGCGTCCGCCGCCGCGCCGGTCGCCGCCTGATTTTATGGCGCATGATCCGAACGCAGACGGCGGCTGCCGCCTCTATCTCATCACGCCGCCACGCATCGACGACGCGGACGCCTTCGCGGAGGCGCTCCAAAGCGCGCTCGATGCGGGGGACGTCGCGTGCCTGCAATTGCGTATGAAAACGGAAGCTGACGATATCGATGTCGAGGCGACCCGGCGCGTCTTTGATCGCGTCGCGGCGCTCAGCCGGGCGCGGGATGTCGCCGTTCTCATCAATGACAGCCCCGAACTTGCGCGGGAGTTGCGCGCCGACGGCGTCCATATCGGGCAATCGGATTTTGACGCGGCGAAGGCGCGCCGCTTGCTCGGCGACGACGCGATCCTCGGCGTCACCTGCCACGCTTCGAAAGACCTCGCCTTCGAGGCGGGGGAGGCGGGCGCGGACTATGTCGCCTTCGGCGCGTTTTTCCCGACCGCAACGAAAGAGCCCATCGCGCGCGCCGAGCCGGAGCTTCTTGCCTGGTGGACCCATGCGACGACCCTGCCGTCGGTCGCCATCGGCGGGATCACGCCGGAGAATTGCGGTCCCCTCGTCGCCGCCGGGGCGGATTTCCTCGCCGTCTCCGCCGCGGTCTGGGCGCGGCCCGGCGGGCCGGCGAAAGCCGTTTCGGACTTTCTCGCGGCCATGGCGACGGCCGAACCGTCACCGTCCGGCGATTGACTTCAACCGCCCCATCGGCCTTAAGCGGGCCGACGCCGTTGAAGGGGAAAGAGCGCGCCATGACCGACCGCACGCGCCTTACCGCCGTACTCGCCGCTGCATTTGTCTGCGCCGCGAGCCCGCTCCACGCTCAGGTTCTCCCGGGCGGGTTGCTCAATCGTGCGGAAAACATGATCGAGCGCGGCGATGAAAACGGCGCACGCAACGTGCTTCAGCGCGCCGACCGGCTTTCCGCGAAAGCCGCCTTTCTCCTTGGCTCCATGTGCGAAGACGGTCGCGGCGGCCCGGCGGACCTTGATTGCGCGGTCGCAGCCTATGCGAGCGCCGCCAATGACGGTCTCGCCGACGCCCAATACGCCATGGGCCGTCTTGTCCTCGCGGGAACGACAGGGCGCGCGGACGCCGAGCCTGATCCGTCAGGCGCGGCTGACTGGTTCGCGCTCGCCGTCGTGCAGGAGCA
Source organism: uncultured Caulobacterales bacterium (assembly GCA_964342855.1). GTDB lineage: Bacteria > Pseudomonadota > Alphaproteobacteria > Caulobacterales > Parvularculaceae > JBCBJX01. The sequence continues at coordinate 15,360 of CAYFIB010000006.1, read as the reverse complement.
TCCGCAGGCGATGGTCGCTCTTGGTCGTCTTCATGCGGAAGGAAACGGCGTCGCCATCGACGAGGTCTACGCCGCCGACCTTTTCGAGCGCGCCGCGCGTGTCGGCGACCCGGAAGGCGCCTATGAGCTTGCGCGCGCCTATCAGCTTGGCCGCGGTCGCGCGCAGAGCTTTGACCGTGCGCGGCGCTGGTATGAACCCGCAGTCGATGCGGGCCATATCGACGCGCAGTACCGGCTTGGCCTTCTCTTACGCGCCGGTCTCGGCGGGGCACCGGACCCGGCGCGCGCGGAACAATTGATCCGCGCCGCTGCTCTCGCCGACCACCCCGCCGCCATGACCGCCGTCGGCGTCATGACGCTCCGGTCCGGCGCTGGTTCCGGCGAGATGCGCGCCGCGCAGGCGGCCGACTGGTTTGAGCGGGGGGCGGAAGCGGGCGATGATGAGGGCATGTTCCTTCTCGCCGTCGTCTACGCGCAGGGACGCGGCCGGCCGATGGATGCGCAGAAGGCGCTCGAGCTGGTGGAAGCCTCCCTCGCGGCGGCGCCGAGCAACCTCAATCCGCGCGAACGCGCCGCCCGCATCGCCCTGCGCGACGCGCTTCTCGCGCCGCCGGAACCGGAGCCGGATCTGCTCGCCGAAGGCGGCGACGGCGAAACGCCGCCCGAAACGCCCCAGCGCTAACGGCCCATTTGCCTTTTTGGCTCAATTTGAGACCCGAGACCGCGGCGAAGACGTCGCGCATTCCGGGCGGGCCGAGTGCAGGGACAATCCTACTTCCAACTGCTCAATCCCTTGGTTTTCCTGCTGTTTTCAGCGGGCTTCTTCGCGCTGCGCTCGGCGGACCGCTCGGCGAAAGGCGCCGGACACATCGCGCTCTCCTATGCGTTCGGGGCGACCGCCTTCGTCGTCGATTTCCTGCGCGACGCGATTCCAGGCGCCGCAGCCTCCATCGTCACGAACGGGCTCTATACGGCGACGGGCATTCTTTTCGTGTCAGGCCTCTGCCAGCGCTATCGCGTCGAGCCGCCCGCACGGCTTCTGTTCATCGTCGGCGCGACGAACATCAGCGTCGTCGCGTTTTTCCTGTTCGTGTACGACGATATCTGGATCCGCTCGATCGCGATCAATGTCGGCACCGGCGTTCTTTTTTCGATCGGCCTTTTCAACATGCGCGGTCGGCTGCGCACCAAGTTCGACAAGGTGATCTTCGCGGTCTACGCGCTGATGTGCGTGCAGCTCTTCATCCGGCCGGTTGTCGTGTTCGCCATCGGCGACCCCAAGCTGTCGCTTGAGACGTACACGCAGAGTCTCTTCTACGCGACGCTCCACTTCGTCACCGGCGCTTGCGCGGTGATGACGGCGATGGCGTTGCTCGTCGCCTATGCGTCGGAAATCATCTCGGATCTGCGCACCCAGTCTGAGACGGATCTCCTCACCGGCGTCTTCAACCGGCGTGGTTTTGAGACGGCCGCGCAACGGGTGCTCTCCCGCGCCGACGCCGTCGGCGAACCGGTCGGGATCGTCCACGCCGATATCGATCGCTTCAAGGAAATCAATGACCTGCACGGCCACGCCTTCGGCGACCGCGTCATCGCCCGGTTCGCCAGCGTATGCGGACGATACGCCGAAGCGGGGCATGTCGTCGGTCGACTGGGCGGGGAGGAGTTCGCGATCCTCATCCCCGGCGCCTTCCACGATATGGCGCGACGCCTCGCTGAGGCGATCCAGCGCGAACTGGCGACGACGCCGATGAAATCTTCCGACGGTGAATTCCGTTTCACGGCGAGCTACGGCGTCGCCATGCGCAAACCGCGCGAGCGCCTGTCGGACGTGCTCGCCCGCGCGGACGCGGCGACCTATCTCGCCAAGCGGGAAGGCCGCAACCGGATCGTCAGCGAAACCGATGTTTCCGTCGGCGTGCTGCAGTCGATCCTGAAGGAAGCCTATCAGGCCGGGGCCGTCTCAGCATCGAAATCCGCCTCGCGAGGCAGCGCTTGAGTTCCGAAGCGCCCAGAACGCTCCATCAGCTGTTCGCGTTTCGTTTCAAACTTGCTACCCTGCGGTATGACCGAAGCGATTCGCGTGCTCGGGGTCGATCCCGGCCTCGCCCGAACGGGCTGGGGAGCCGTGCGCCTGGACGGCGCGCGGCTTTCCTTCATTGCGAGCGGCGTCATCGCATCCGGGCGCGGCGGCCCCGCCGAAAGGCTCGCGGCGATCTATGAAGGCCTCGCGGAAATCGCCGCGCGCGAAGCGCCGGACGCCATCGCGGTGGAAAAAACCTTCGTGAACACCAACGCCGCCTCAACCCTCGCCCTCGGGCAGGCGCGCGGGGCGGCTTTGGCGGCGCTCGGGAAGTTCGGCTTGCCGGTCTTCGAATTCGCGCCGAACGCGGTGAAGAAAGCCGTGGTCGGCGCGGGCCATGCGGACAAGCGCCAGGTGCAGCACATGATCCGCGTGCTGCTCCCCGCCGCGGGCCCGCAGGGCGCCGACGCGGCGGACGCCCTCGCGGTCGCCATCTGCTGCGCGCACACCCACGGGGCGCGCCTGAAAGGACATGCGGCGTGATCGGACGGTTACGGGGACAGGTGATCGCGGTGGAGGAGGAAACGCTCCTCATCGATGTCGGCGGCGTCGGCTATGAGGCCTTCGCGACGGCGCGCACGCTCGACCGCGCCGAGCCTGGCGCGGAGGCGGTCTACGCCATCGAGACGGTTGTGCGCGAGGATTTCATCAAGCTCTACGCCTTCCCGAGCGAGGGGGAGCGGAAAGTCTTCCGCATCCTGCAGACCGTGCAGGGCGTCGGCGCGAAGGCCGCGCTCGCCGTGCTGGACGTGCTCTCGCCCGCCGACCTCGCGGACGCCGTCGCGGCGGAGGACTGGGCCTCGGTCGCCCGCGCCAAGGGCGTCGGCAAGCGCATCGCCGAGCGCGTTGTCGGCGAGCTGAAATCCCAGCTTCCGGCGCTCTCCCTCGCCGCCGCCTCCGGCGCGCAAGGCGCGCGGCCCGAGATCGCGACCGCCGGTAAGGGGCGCACGGCGCCCGCGCCGAAGGTCGTCGCCTCGCAGTCGGAAGAAACCGCGAGCGCGCGCGCCGACGCGGTCTCGGCCCTCGCCAATCTCGGCTATGAGGCGGGGGAGGCGCGCCGCGCCGTCGCCAAGGCCGCCGCCCAAGCGCCGGATGCGCCGCTCCCTGATCTTGTGAAACTCGCCCTGAAGGAGCTCGCCGCCGCATGAGCCTTCCGGCTGAAGACGAACGCATGGTGAGCGCCGAAGCGCGCGAGGGCGACCCGGACCGGGCGCTTCGCCCCCAGCGTCTCGCCGACTTCATGGGACAGGACCGGGCGAAGGACAATCTCGCTCTGTTCGTACGCGCCGCATTGGAGCGGGGCGAGGCGCTGGACCATGTGCTGCTGCATGGCCCCCCCGGCCTCGGAAAGACGACGCTGGCGCAGATCATCGCCAAAGAGCTGGGCGTCGGCTTCCGGGCGACCTCGGGCCCCGTCGTCGCCCGCGCGGGCGATCTCGCCGCGCTCCTCACCAATCTGGAGCCGCGGGACGTCCTCTTCATCGACGAGATCCACCGTCTCTCGCCGGTGGTCGAAGAAGTTCTGTACCCGGCCATGGAGGATTTCTCCCTTGATCTGATGATCGGGGAGGGGCCCGCCGCGCGCTCCGTCAAAGTGGACCTGCCGCCCTTCACGCTTGTCGGTGCGACGACGCGCTCGGGGCTGCTCACGAAACCGCTGCTCGACCGGTTCGGCCTGCCGGTGCGCCTTGAGTTCTACGCCGACCGGGACCTCGCGCGGATCGTCGCCCGCGGTGCGGCGAAGCTCGGCGCGGAGATCGAGGAGGCGGGCGCCGTCGAGATCGCCCGGCGCTCCCGCGGCACCCCGCGCATCGCCGGGCGGCTGTTGCGCCGGGTGCGGGACGTCGCGACGGTGGAGGGCGACGGGCGCATCACCAAGGCCGTCGCGGACGCCGCGCTCCGCCGCCTTGAGGTGGACGACGCCGGCCTCGATGGCCTCGACCGGAAATACCTCATGCTGATCGCCAAGCACTATGGCGGCGGCCCCGTCGGCGTCGAAACCATCGCCGCCGCCCTCGCCGAAGGCCGAGACGCCGTGGAGGACGTCATCGAACCCTTCCTGTTGCAGCGCGGCTTCGTCCAGCGCACGCCCCGCGGCCGCATGCTGACGAAAACGGCGTGGGCGCATCTGGGGCTCGCCGCGCCGGAGGCGGAGCGGGGGTTTTTTGAGAAATGAGCGAAGAGAAGCTCACTTGGTGGTTGGATGATCCGAGGCCTCGGGCGGAAGAAGCGCCTTATACATTCTTTTTGCCGCCTCCTGAAAAGGTGCAAGCTCTTGCCCCACGTGACCTCGTCAAGCTGATTTTTGTAGGCGGCGGCGAGCATGCCTATGACGCTGAGAGGATGTGGGTTGAAGTCAAGTCGACTGAAAACGGAGTATTTATCGGCACGCTCGACAACGAGCCATCAGATATGCCGCAACTAAAAATTGGTGATGAGGTTCGGTTTGAGGCCTTTCACATCATCGACGTAGAGTTCTCTGACCTTGAAAAGGGCGGTAAGGCGAGCGCTGTTCAGCGTCGTGAATACTGGGATAGATGTTTGGTCGATCAGTGCGTCCTTGACGGAGAAAAGCGGGTTGAATTCATTTACCGGGAAAAGCCGGATATGGGGAGCGACGACGATAAGTTTCCCGACAGCGGTTGGCGGATTCGCGGCGATAGGCGCGGCTGTACAGACGAAGAAATGGACTCCCGAGAGGCCGCCTACGTAGCATTAGGGGCAGTGCTCAATCTCGACGACAGCTGGTTGCACCTGATTGATGAAAATTGGCCCTGCCGCTTCATGCGGAACTGGGCTACGGGCGAGTACGTGCATGACTGACGCCATCGACGGCTGGTTTGAGGGGGGCGAGCATGTGCGTCCCGTCCGGGTCTATTATGAAGACACGGACTTTTCCGGCGTCGTCTATCACGCGCAGTATCTCGCCTTTTTCGAGCGGGGGCGGACGGATTTCCTGCGCTGCGCTGGCGTTGGCCATGCCGAGCTGGAGGCCGCTGAAGAGCCGCGCTTCTTTGTCGTGCGCAAGATTACGGTGGAGTACGCGACGCCTGCGCGGATCGACGATCTCCTCCATGTGCGCACGCGCTTTCTCCCCTCGAAAGGCGCGCGGCTGATGGTCTCCCAGCGGATATTCCGCGGCGAGGAGCTGGTCGCGACCGCCGAGGTGGAGGCCGCCTGCATCGACGGCGCGGGGCGGCCGAAGCGGTTGCCCAAGGATGCGGCGGCGAAGATTTCGGCGGCGATGGGGGCGTAGGGCGCGCGGCCGTCCTTCGTGACGCCTCGCTGCGCGAGGCTCCTCAGGAAGAAGTTCTGGTAGAACAACCCGTCATCCCGGCCGAGCGCAGCGAGAGCCGGGACCCAGGGCCACGTGTTCCGCACTCTGACACCCAGGGTCCCGGATAACGGCTGCGCCGTTTCCGGGATGACGAGGAGGGGGCTGGCTACCGCGCCAGACGCTCCGCATGCCAGCGGAGGTGATCCTCCATAAAGCTCGCGATGAACCAGTAGGAGTGGTCGTAGCCCGCATGGCGGCGCAGCGTCAGGCTTTGCCCCGCCTCGGCGCAGGCGGCTTCGAACAGCTCCGGGCGCAGTTGTTCGGCGAGGAATTGGTCCGCCTCGCCCTGATCGATGAGGATGTCGGCGGCGGAGGGGCGTTTGCGGACGAGCGCGCAGGCGTCGTACTCCGCCCACGCCGGACGGTCCGGCCCGAGATAGGCTGTGAACGCCTTTTCGCCCCACGGAACCTGGCTCGGAGCGACGATGGGCGAAAAGGCGGATACGGATTTGTACGTCTCCGGCCGCTTCAGGTGCAGGGTGAGGGCGCCGTGGCCGCCCATGGAGTGGCCCATGATCCCCTGCCGCAACAAGTCGGCGTTGAAATTGTCGGCGATGAGATCGGGGAGTTCGTCGGCGACATAGGCGTCCATGCGGAAGTGCGTCGCCCACGGCTCTTGCGTCGCCGTGAGGTAGAAGCCCGCGCCTTGCCCGAGATCATACCCGTCGTCGTCGGCGACATCTTCGCCCCGCGGGCTTGTGTCCGGTGCAACGACCATGAGGCCAAGCTCAGCCGCCGCCCGCTGGAGCCCGGATTTCTCCATCACGTTCGCCCACGTGCAGGTCAGCCCGGAAAGATACCAGACGACGGGGACGGGCCCACGCTCCGCCTGCGGCGGGGAATAGACCGCGAACCGCATCGGGCCGCGGCAAGCGGCGCTTTCATGGTCGTGCACGGAGAGCGTTCCAGCGAAGGAGCGCCAGGAGGCAAATTCGGAAAGCTGCATGGATTTTCGCTCCTAGCTACTCTTCGGAAAAGGGCGTGAAATTGACTCCATATACGGAGGGTTTATCTATCGGAGGCTCTTCAGGGTCCGTGCGATAAATCTCGATGTTCCCGGTTATTCGAAATCCGATATCGCGGCCGACCTGCGCGACGATTTCAACAGCGTCCAGGTCAGAGATCGACCAGATTTTTGCAGCCATCACCGCAGGCCCCTGATCCACGCCGTAGTCGTGGCGGGCCTGATCCATATAGCCGACAGCGAGTAGCGTTGCGTGCTGAAATGGAGTTGAGGTTTTGCCGTATCGAAGCTTAAGCTTCCAGTCGCTATCATCGTCACTCGTCATAGGTCAGTACACCACCACTGAGCGAATGCTCTCACCTTTATGCATCAGGTCGAACGCGTCGTTGATCTTCTCCAGCGGCATGGTGTGGGTGATGAGGCTGTCGATGTCGATGCGGCCGTCCATGTACATGTCGACGATCTTCGGAACGTCCGTGCGCCCCCTTGCGCCGCCGAAGGCTGAGCCGCGCCAGACGCGGCCGGTCACCAGTTGGAAGGGGCGGGTGGAAATCTCCGCGCCCGCCGGCGCGACGCCGATGATGACGCTCTCGCCCCAGCCCTTGTGGCAGCACTCAAGAGCGGCGCGCATGACCTCGACGTTTCCGATGCACTCGAAGGAATAATCCGCCCCGCCGCCGGTGAGCTCGACCAGATGGCCGACGAGGTCTTTATGGTCCTTCGGGTTCACGAAGTCGGTCATGCCGAACTGGCGGGCCATCGCCTCGCGGGCGGGGTTCAGGTCGACGCCGACGATCTGCCGGGCGCCGACGAGTTTCAGACCCTGAATGACGTTGAGGCCGATGCCGCCGAGGCCGAAGACGACGGCGGTGGAATTCAGCTCCACTTTGGCGGTGAACATCACCGCGCCGATCCCCGTCGTCACGCCGCAGCCGATATAGCAGATCTTCTCGAACGGCGCGTCGGCGCGGACCTTCGCCAGCGAAATTTCGGGGAGCACGGTGTAATTCGAAAAGGTCGAGCACCCCATATAATGGAGGATCTTCTCGCCTTTATAGGAGAAGCGCGAGGTGCCGTCCGGCATCACGCCCTGTCCCTGCGTCGCGCGGACCTTCTGGCAGAGGTTCGTTTTCGGGTTCAGGCAGTACTCGCACTCGCGGCATTCGGCCGTGTAAAGCGGAATGACGTGGTCGCCGGGTTTGAGGGAGGTCACGCCCGGGCCGACTTCCAGAACGACGCCCGCGCCCTCATGGCCGAGCACGGCGGGGAAGGCGCCTTCCGGGTCCGCGCCGGAGCGGGTGAATTCGTCCGTATGACAGACGCCCGTCGCCTTGATCTCCACGAGGACTTCGCCCGCCTTCGGGCCCTCCAGATCAAGCTCGACGACTTCGAGGGGCATGCCGGCTTCGAAAGCGACGGCGGCGCGGGTTTTCATGGCGAGGTCTCCGTTCTCAGATCCCGCTCTGCCTAGCCTGAGGCGGCGGCGCGGCGAAACCCTCAACCGCGCGCGACCGGCAACCCCGCTTTGCGCCAGGCGAGGAAGCCGCCCGCGACGATCTTCAGGTCGGTGAACCCAGCGTGCGCCAATTGCGTCGCCGCGCGGGAGGAGCGCGCGCCCGTTCGGCACATGAGGGCGATCGACCGGTTCGCATCACCGCCCGCGGCGTCAAACACCGCCTCAATGAAGTCCGCGCGGCTGAGCGGGATCAGAGCCGCGCCGTCGGCATGGCCTTCGGCGTGCTCGGCGCTCTCGCGGACATCGATGAGAAGGTACGCGCCGGCCAAGTGGCCGTGCATGGCGTCCTCGACGTTGATGCGGGCGGGCCCGGCGTCACGCGCGCCGCCGAAGAGACGGCTCAGAAATCTCATGAACGCTTCAGCGTCCGCAGACCGGTCGCGAGGTAGATCGGGCAGATGCGGACGATCGCCGTCACGATCAAAATGGCGCCCGCCGCAAATCCGCCGATGGCGAGCGGGGCGGTCGGCGCGAGGCCGATTACGAAGGGCGCGGCGATCAGAGCGGCGCCGAGGATGAGGCGGAAAATACGGTCGATGCTTCCGACATTCGCGAGTTGCATGGAGGCCTCCTGGCTGTTGCCAGTTTCGCTTACGCCTCCGGTCCCGGCCTGTCGGTGACGTTGTCACCAGCGGCGAGGCGGGCGAGGGCGTCGGGTGCGAGGAGAGCGACGGCGCCGCGGCGGCGCTCGATCCATCCGGCGCGCTCCCAGTCCGCCAGCGCGCGGCTCACCACCTCGCGCGCTGTTCCGATGTCGATGGCGAAACTTTCGTGGGTCCCTCGGGCGAGGCCGTCCGTCGCAATGCGGATCAATAGCGCGGCAAGTCGCGCGGCGAGCGGCTGAAAGGCGATTTCGTCGATCTTCGCCATGGCGTCGGCGAGGCGACGCGAAAAGGTTTCGAACACCATGCGGCGAAAGGGCTCCGAGGCGCGCACGCGGTCATGAAACTGCGCTGCGGTAATGAGTGCGGCTTCGACGTCAGTTTCCGCGCGCGCTTCGGCCGCATACGGCGCGCCGCTGAAAAGGCTCGCGGTCGTCAGCACGCAGGTTTCGCCCGCGCCGAAACGGTAAAGCAGAACCTGCCGCCCGGACGGGGAGAGAAGATCGACGCGGACCCCGCCGGTTCGCACGACGATGAAATGCGCGCAGTCCGAGCCCGGCGCGGCGATGACGTCGCCTGCGCGGAAGCGAGCCGTCGCGGCGCCCTCAAGAATGGCGTCGAGGTCGGATGAGATGTCCATGCGAGCGCTTATCGCGCGGTCGGGATGGCGGCTGAAGCGGACAAATGGCGCGGAGGGCGCGTCGTCGCCTCACGTTTTCGTACTGAGAACGGTTTGCAAGAGCGAGCGGCCTTCGCTAAGCGACGGGCTGTCGTTCGAGGGAGCTCGCCAATGTCCGAAACCGCCGCCAAGCCTGTTCGTCGTCGCGCGGGCGGTCTTCTTCTGCTTCCCGCCGACTGGCAGGACCCGAAGGTCATTCTCTGGCTGCGGCGGACCCATGCCTGGACCGGCTTCTGGGGCGCGTTTCTCTTTTTCTTTCTCGGCGTCTCCGGGTTTCTCCTGAACCACCGGGCGATCCTGAAAATCGAGACCGGCGAGATGCGCGAGGTCGGTACGCTGGAAACCGTGCTCGACGCGCCGCTCGCCGACCCGGACGCGTTCGCGGACTATGTTCAGGACCGCTTCGGCATCGCCTCGGGGCCGCTCGGCGGCGGCGCGAAACGGGAAGAGGCGGAGGTGAGCTTTGAAGGCGCGCCGGTTCGGCAGGCGGAGAAATGGACCGTCCGTTTCCGCAGCCCGAACGCGCGCATCAACGCCGAATACATCCCGGAGGCGCAGCTTCTGACCGCGACGCGGACCGACTATTCCTTCGGGACGTTCCTGAAAGAGTTGCACAAGGGCCACGGCGTCAACCTCTTCTGGGTGCTCTTCATCGACACCGCCGCGGGGGCGCTCGTCTTCATGAGCCTCACCGGAACGCTGCTGTGGAGCCGCCTGCACGGACCGCGTCTCGCCGCGCTCGGCCTCGGCGGCGGCGCGATCGTCCTCTTCATGATCGCGCTCTTCTCGACGTCAATCACTGTCGCGCCGTAGCTAGGACAATGGCTTAGAACCTGAGCGAGGCGCCGAACGTCGCGTCGAGGGCGAAGTTCGTTTCGATGGTGCCGCCAACGTCAAAGCCGGTTTCACCCCCTAAGCCATAAAGTTGCCAACTGTCGCTGGGTGTCCAGAACGCCCCAACCGTGGCGCCTACCGAAAGGCGATCCGTCACCGGAATAAAGTAGGCGCCGAGATAGCCGCCGATTTTGAAGAATTCCCGATCGCCGCCCAGGGTGCTTTCGATCTCAGCGCCGAAGGCGAACAGATATGGAGCGCCTTCGTCGGTGATATTGTACCGGGCGACAAGCGAATACCCGAAAGAATTGGTGTCGCGTTCGACGAGCTGCGCCGTCGCGTCGCCTGCATTGAATTCGTAGAAGAGCGCCGTCGATTGAATCCAGTCGACCGCCAGCATCATCTGCGCGGCGCTTTCAGATGACAGATCCCCAAACGCGTCTCGGCCGATGCCTGAGTACCGCGGATTGTCACCCCACTGCAGCGAAAGGACCGTCTGTTCGTCGTAAAGTTCGACAACTGATCCGCTGTTCGTGACTACGGAGCCGGACTCGTTCGTAAGCGGACGGCTTGCTCTGTAGTCGCCGCTGATATTGCGACGCTCGTAGCTGAACGAAGGGGCCAGTAATTCGTTCGGCAGCGGACGTACGGCGAGGCCGATGGCCGTTGCGATATATCGTCCTTCCTGAGCTCCAGCAGGATCCTGAGACTCGCGAAACTCAGCGTCAAATATGGATTCGTCGGGCCAGAATTCGTCAGCAAGCGAGACGTAGGCCCGAAAGAACGGCGTGATCCTCACGTCGATATCGGAGCCGACGGTGGTCACCGTCGATTCGACCGGCGTAACTATATCGTCATCATTCGAACGGATGTCGGTCGAGACGTACCGCGCTCGATAGTCGAACGACAGCCACTTTCCAGGTTCCGCAGCGCTGACGACGGACGAAAAAGACGTCGCGATCAGCGTTGTTGCAAAAAAGCGTCGCATCAAATGCCCCCATATCAGCGTCTGAGGATAGCTTCCTCGGTTCAGCGTCTGATGGATAGCTACTTCAGCGCTGGCCGCATCGCTGCGGCGTTCGCGCAACAGTCTCGTTCCGCCATGCCCCACGCTCGTCAAAATCGGATGGCAGTCGGCTATTCAGCAAGAAGACGAGGCCGTCGGACGCCGCATTGGCGGCGCGCGCGGGCTCTGGTACGGCTTTTGATGTGAAGCGGTTCGGGCGCAGGGCCGACGCCGCGGGGGTCTGATACGGGAAGTCTGAACATGATCAGCGTCTCTTTCGCCGCGGATATGGCCGCGGCCGTCGCCGGTCTCGCCGCCGTCGCTCAGGAAGCGGCGCCGTCGGGCGCGGTTGAAACCATCGCACTGGAGGAGACCGGCATCTGGTCCCTCATCATGGAAGCCGACATCGTCGTGAAGGCGGTGATGGGCGTCCTTGTCCTCTCCTCGGTCTGGTCCTGGGGCGTGATGATCGACAAGGGGCTCTCCTTCGGCCGCCTCAACGGTCAGGCGCGGCGGTTCGAGAACACCTTCTGGTCGGGCAAGCCGCTCGACGATCTTCACCGCAAGCTCGGCGACAAGGCCGATCACCCGATGGCGCGAGTGTTCGCCGCCGCCATGGGCGAGTGGGAGCGGGTGAAAGACGGGCCGCGCGCCTCCGGCGCCCTCGTCGCCGGCGCGAAAGAGCGCATCGACAAGGTGATGAACGTCCAGATCGCCCGTGAGCTCGATAAAGCCGAGCGCGGCCTCGGCTTCCTCGCGACCGTCGGCTCCGCGGCGCCCTTCGTCGGCCTCTTCGGCACGGTCTGGGGCATCATGAACTCCTTCCAGGCCATCGCCATTTCTCAGGACACGAACCTCGCCGTCGTGGCGCCGGGCATCGCTGAAGCGCTGTTCGCGACGGCGCTCGGCCTCGTCGCGGCCATTCCGGCGGTCGTCGGCTACAACCGGCTGACGACGCGTCTCAATACGTATGCGGTGCGCCTGCAGGGGTTCGCGGACGAGTTCTCCGCCATCCTCTCGCGCCAGCTTGACGAGAGGGCGGGCTGATGGCCGCCGCGATCCCGCCGCGCGGCGGCGGGCGCGGACGCCGCGCGCCGCTCGCCGAGATCAACGTGACGCCGATGGTCGACGTCATGCTGGTGCTCCTCATCATCTTCATGGTCGCTGCGCCGCTGCTCACGGTCGGCGTGCCGGTCGAGTTGCCGGAAACGCAGGCGAAGTCGTTGCCGGACTCCGGCGAGCCGATCACCATCACCATCACCAACGACGGCAAGATATTTATTCAGGAGACGGAGATCGAGGAGGAGCAACTGATCGCTCGCCTCGAGGCGATCGCCGGCGCTGGTTATGATCGGTTGATCTACGTGCGCGGCGACCGCAACGCGTCCTATGGCGACGTCGCATCGGTGATGGCGCGGGTGAACGCCGCGGGCTATCGGCGCATCGGCCTCGTCAACGATTCCGCGAAACGCTGACGGAGAGAGCGGAGCGCCATGCGCCTCGGCCACCTCATATCGTTTCTGCTGCACGCAGGTCTCGTCGCGGTCGTCATGATCGGCGCGCCCGACCTCATGCGTCGGCCTGAAGAGGTGCAGTTCATTCCGCTGGAGCTGATCTCGGACGCCGAGATCACCGACCGGACGAACGTGCCGGACGAGCCGGAGGAAGAGCCCGCCGCCGCCGAAGAGCGCGCGGTGGAGGCGCCCGAAGAAGAGCCGACGCCGGTGCTGCCGGACGAACCGGCGGAGGATCCGGCGCCCGACACGCTCGCCGAAGAACCCGCGCCCGACGCGTCCGAGCCGGAGCCCGAACCGTCGCCCGATGCGGAGCCTACGGACAATCCCATCGAGCCCGAGCGCGTGCAGGATGTCGCCCCGCGCGTGAAGCCGAAGCCGGAGCGGGACGACCCGCTCGATTTCGACGCGCTCTCCTCGGTCATCGACCGGGCGAAGGAAGATGAGGAAGTCCGCAATCCGCGCACCGCGCCGGACTCAGCGCCGGATGCGGAAGCGGCGGGCGAGGGGGTCGGCATCTCCGGGCGTCTGACGGCGACGGAGAAAGACCTTCTCCGCGCCCGTCTCATCGACTGCTGGAACGTGAAAGCGATCCTCGGCTCGCCGAATGCGGAAAAACTGAAGGTCATTCTTCGGGTGAAATTCACCGAGGAAGGTCAGATCGACGGGGAGCCGGTGGTGGTGAACCAGATTGATATCGATCTCTCCGGCAATCCGTTCTGGAAAAACGCGGCGCGCGAGGCGGTGGCCGCCGTCTACAAGTGCGAGCCATACAATTTCCTTTCTCCTGAGCGATACGAACAGTGGCGGGAGCTGGAATTCAATTTCGATCCCGAAGAGATGCTGGGTCTATAAGGTCCCGTCGGCGGAAGGCCGGTCGGGAAACGCCTGAAAGAGGTGGACGGATGAGTGGAGCAATCGGGCGCCTTCGCGCCGCAATCGTCGTGGTTCTCGCCTGGGGCGTCGCTGTCGCAGGCGCCTTCGCGCAGGAACGCATCGACATCACGCGTGGTAATGTGGAGCCGATGCCCATCGCGGTGCCGGACTATCTCGGCGACGGGGAGCTCGCGAAAGTCGGCGAGGACATCCGCCGCGTCATCGTCAACGATCTCTATCGTTCGGGCCTTTTCTCGCCCATCGACAAGCGCGCCTACATCCAGACGCTGGAGACGATCCACGAGCGTCCGCGTTTTCCGGACTGGCGGGTCATCAACGCGCAGGTGCTGGTCGCGGGCGAGGTGGTGCGCCTCGAGGACGGCCGCATTCAGGTGAACACGCGCGTTTGGGACGTCTTCGCCGACGAACAGGTCATCGCCGTCGCCTTCAAGACCCTTGACAACAACTGGCGCCGCGCCGCGCACAAGGTGTCGGATCAGGTCTATGAGGCGCTGACCGGCGAGAAGGGCTATTTCGACACCCGCGTCGTCTTCGTCCACGAAACCGGCTCGAAGATCGATCGCGTAAAGCGTCTGATGATCATGGATCAGGACGGCGCCAACCCGCAGGCGCTGACGAACGGCGAGTATCTGGTGCTGACGCCGCGGTTTTCGCCGAACCAGCAGCAGATCACCTACATGTCCTATCGCGACCGCGTGCCGTCGGTGTTCCTGTTCAACATCGAAACCGGCCAGCAGGAGGCGCTCGGCCGGTTTCCGGGCATGACCTTCGCGCCGCGGTTCTCTTCGGACGGCTCCAAGATCGTTTTTTCGCAGGAGCAGAACGGCAATTCGGATATTTACATGATGGATCTGCGCACGCGTCGCGTGCGTCGGCTCACCTACAATCCGGCCATCGACACCTCGCCCTCCATGTCGCCGGACGGGCGTTTCATCACCTTCGCCTCGGACCGCGGCGGTTCGCAGCAGATCTACGTGATGGAGATCGATGGCGGCGAGAACCCGCGGCGGATCACCTTTAACGAGGGCAATTACGGCACGCCGGTCTGGTCTCCGCGGGGCGATCTTATCGCGTTCACAAGGCAGTCTCAGGGGCGCTTCAATATCGGCGTCATCCGTCCGGACGGCGTCGGCGAGCGCATATTGACCGAAAGTTTCCTCGATGAAGGTCCGACTTGGGCCCCGAACGGCCGCGTTCTCATGTTTTTCCGCCAGTACCCGACGAACCGCGACGGGTCCGGCGGGGCGGTCCAGCTCTGGTCCGTCGACCTCACCGGTTACAACCTCCGGCAGGTGACGACGCCGGGCGACGCGTCCGACCCCGCCTGGTCGCCGTTGCTGCCATAAAAAATACCGAAACGAGCCGTTGATTGCGGGGGCGGACACCGGTATTTTTGTTAACGCTTGACTGGTTTCGCGAACCGACACGGATTTGCAATGTTCAGTCAGTAAGAAGCCGATTGTTAACGGCTGTCAGAATCATTCTCGGGGCGTTCGGGGGGTTCGATCGCAGTCGAGGCGTAGTAGAGCGAATACGGGAATTCGAGGCGCGCCTCGGTCTCGATAGCGAAGTGGAGCGGAGATCCCATGAAAGACCTTCTTCTGAAACTCGGCGCCGTGGCGTCGCTTTCCATCCTCGCCGCGTGCGGCACGACGTCTGACGACGTCGATCTCGATTCGTCGACCGACACGGCGATCGACTCCGGCGCCGCTTCCAGCGTTGTCGCTGGCAGCGCCGAGGATTTCGCCCAGAACGCGACGAACCGCGTGTTCTACGGCTTTGACCGTTACGACCTGACGCCGACGGCGCGCGACACCCTGCGTCGCCAGGCTGCGTGGCTGAACCAGTACCCGGCCGCCCGCATCCGCATCGAAGGCAATTGCGACGAGCGCGGCACGCGCGAGTACAACCTCGCCCTCGGCGCCCGC
>CAYFIB010000005.1:21930-123709 GCA_964342855.1 uncultured Caulobacterales bacterium | reverse complement strand
CCTCGACGCGCAGACCTTCTTCGACATCTCCTCCAACGCTTCGGGCCAGTGCTGGTCCATGACGAGCTATTGCCCGGCGCCGGGGCCGGTTCCGGCGGCGCCGTCCAATCGCGACTATCAGCCGGGTTTCGCCGTGCCGATGATGCTGAAGGATCTCCACCTCGCCGCCGGCGCCAGCGAGGGCGCGGGCGCGACCACGCCCCTCGGCGCCCACGCGACGCGCCTCTATGAACGCGCGGCGGAGCTGCACGGCGCGAAGGACTTCTCCGTCATTCTTCCGATGCTGATGAAGGGCGAGCTGGGGTAGGCGGGGTTTAAACCGCCCGCACCGTATTCGGGATCGGCGCCACATGGCGGCGGACGACTTCGCGCAGGGTGAAGCTTGATTCCACCGTCGCGACGTTCGGCACCCGCAGCACGGTTTCCGAAAGGAACGTCTCATAGGCCGCGAGGCTCGGGATGAGCGCGCGGATGAAATAGTCGAATTTGCCCGTCACGAGGTGGCATTCCATCACCTCCTCGCGCTTCATCAGCTCATTCTCGAAGCCGCGCAGCGAGGCGTCGTCTTCTTTTTCAAGCTTCACCAGGATGATGACCGTCACCGCGATGCCCAGAGCCTCGCGGTTCACCTCGGCGTGGTAGCCCTTGATGATGCCGTCGGTTTCGAGACGCCTTAGCCGGCGCAGACACGGGGTGGGGGAGAGGCCCACCTTGTCCGCGAGATCCGCGTTCGTGATTCGAGCGTTTTCCTGCAGATGCTTGAGGATCTTGCGATCGATATGATCGAGTTTCATCGGCGTCCCCTTAAAACACCTCTATTATTGGCGGTTTCTGCTAACCGTCAATCGCAATCGACCATCATTTAGCAGGACCCTGCCCCTCTCTCGCGATATTTTTCACGAATGGGAGGACTGATCGTCCATGAATGAAAGAGCCGCCACGGCCGCCGTATCCATCGACCGCTCCTACGAACTTGCGGATCGCTATCGAAAAGAAGAAGGCCGGGTCTTTCTGACCGGCGTTCAGGCGCTGGTTCGCCTGCCGCTTCTGCAGGCGCGGGCCGACCGCGCGGCGGGGCTGACCACTTCGGGCTTCATCTCCGGTTATCGCGGCTCGCCGCTTGGCGGATATGACCTTGAGCTGGGTCGCGCGAAGAAGACGCTCGACGCGCACGACGTGGTTTTCGAGCCGGGTCTGAATGAAGACCTCGCCGCCACGGCGGTCTGGGGCACGCAGCAGCTCGCGCACTTCGGCAAAGCGAAGGTGCAGGGCGTTCACGGCTACTGGTACGGCAAGGGGCCGGGCGTCGACCGGACGGCGGATGTCTTCCGTCACGCCAACATGTTCGGCACGTCAAAGCATGGCGGCGTGCTCGCCTTCGCCGGCGACGACCACGCGGCGGCTTCCTCAGTCATTCCGCACCAGACGGATTTTCTCTTCAAGACCTGCTCGATCCCGACGATCTATCCGGCGACGGTGTCGGAATACCTCGATTTCGGGCTCGCAGGGCTCGCGCTCTCGCGTTTCTCCGGCCTCTGGGTCGCGTTCAAGTGCGCGACGGAGACGGTGGAATCCGCGTCCGTCGTGCAACTGCCCACGCCGCTGCCGCATTTCGCGACGCCGGACGACTTCGAGCTGCCGCCCCACGGCCTGAACTATGATCCGACCCTGCCGGCCCTCGCCGGGCGCATGGAGCAGGAGCGTCGTCTTTATGAAGAGCGTCTGCCGGCGGCGCGCGCTTTCTGGCGGCTGAACGGCTTCGACGGGCCGGTGCTCGGCGCGGAGCGTCCGCGGTTCGCGCTCATCTCCGCCGGCAAGGGGCATGCGGAGCTTCTGGAGGCCCTGCGCCTCCTCGGGATCGACGATGCGGAGGCGAAACGCATCGGCCTCGGCGTCTATCGCGTCGGCATGACCTGGCCGCTCGATTGGGAGCCGGTCGCGGACTATGTCGCGGGCGCGGAAATCGCCCTCGTGGTCGAGGAGAAGCGCGCGAACGTCGAAGCGCAGGTGAAAGACGGGCTCTACAACCGTCCCGCGCCGCAGCGTCCGCTCGTCCTCGGCAAGCGCGATGAGAACGAAGAGCCGCTCATCAGCCCGCTCGGTCAGATCCACCCGGACGATGTCATCAAGGGCATGCTGCGCGCGTTCGAAGACCGTCTCGGTGAGGAAGGCGCGCGGTGGCGGCGTATTTATGAAGAGCGCATGGCCGCGAAGCGCGCCGCGCCGACGGGCGCCGGGCTTATTCCGCGCAAGGCGTTCTTCTGCGCCGGATGCCCGCACAATACGTCGACGAACGTGCCGGACGGCTCCATCGCGGGCGGCGGCATCGGCTGCCACATTCTGGCGCTCGGCTCGCGCAACACCGAGATCGTCTGCCAGATGGGCGGGGAGGGCGTCTTCTGGGTCGGCGCGCAGCATTTCGTCGAAACGCCGCATACGTTCCAGAACCTCGGCGACGGCACCTATCAGCACTCCGGCGTTCTCGCGGTGCGTCAGGCCGTGGCCGCGAAGGCGAACATCACCTTCAAGATCCTCTTCAACGACGCCGTCGCCATGACCGGCGGCCAGACGGCGGAAGGACCGCTCTCGCCGGACCGGATCGCCCGGCAGCTCGCGGCGGAGGGCGTGGTCGACATCCGCGTCGTCTCCGACCATCCCGAGCACCATTCGCTGGCGCAACTGCCGGCGGGCGCGAAAATTCATCACCGGGACGATCTGGATGAAGTCCAGCGCGATCTGCGCGAGATCCCGGGCGTCACCGCCATCATTTACGAGCAGACCTGCGCGACGGAGAAACGCCGTCGCCGTAAGCGCGGGCTGATGGACGACCCGAAGACGCGCATCTTTATCAACGACCGCATCTGCGAAGGCTGCGGCGACTGCTCCGTGAAATCGAACTGCATCGCCGTGGAGCCGCACGAGACGGAGTTCGGCGTGAAGCGTCGCGTGAACCAGTCCTCGTGCAACAAGGACTTTTCCTGCGTCAAAGGCTTCTGCCCGAGCTTCGTCGCGGTTGAGACGGACGGCATTGCGAAGCCGGACACCTCCATGGTCGAAGCCGCGGCGGGAGATCTCCTCGCCGGGCTTCCGCAGCCGGAACTTCCGGCGGCGGACACGCCCTTCAACATTCTCGTAACCGGCATCGGCGGCACGGGCGTCGTCACCATCGGTCAGCTTCTCGCCATGGCGGCGCATCTGGAAGGCCGCGGCTCCATGGTGCTGGACCATACGGGCCTCGCCCAGAAGGGCGGCTCGGTCATCAGCCACGTCCGTGTCGCGCAATCCATGGACGAGCTGAAATGCTCCGCCATCGTCGATGGCGAGGCGGACCTTCTCCTCGCCTGCGATATGCTGACGGCGGCGGCCGACGACGCCACGGCGAAAATCGCCCGTGGGCGGACGACGGCGGTCATCAACACCATCGAAGCGCCGACCTCGGACTTCGTGAAGGACAGCGTCCGTTTCGACTTTCCGACCGAAGCCGCCATCGCGCGCATCCGCAGGGCGACCGGCGAGAACGACACGACGCTCTTTGAAGCAACGAGCTACGCCGAGGCGCTGCTGGGCGACGCCATCGGCGCGAACCTGATGATGCTCGGCTACGCCTGGCAACAGGGCCGCATCCCGTTGTCGTTCGAAGCGATCGACCGCGCGATCGAGCTGAACGGCGTCGCCATCGCCATGAACCGTGAGGCCTTCGCCTGGGGCCGCCTTTCGGCGGTGGAGCCGGAGACCGTCGCGAAGCTGGTCGCTGACGCCCGCTCGGGCGACGACGAGATCGCTGAGACGCTGGAGGAAATCCAGGTCAAGCGGGAACGCGAACTGACGGACTATCAGAACGCCGCTTATGCGGACCGGTATCGCGCGCTCGTTGAAAAAGCGGTCGAGGCGGAGACGCGCGTCTCCGGCGCCGCCGGGCCGCTCGCCGAGGCGGTGGCGCGCTACTATTACAAACTTCTTGCGTACAAGGACGAGTACGAAGTCGCGCGGCTTTATTCCGATCCGGCTTATCTTCGGAAGCTGGAGAAGCAGTTTGCGGGCGTCGGCAAGCTGCAGGTTTATCTCGCGCCGCCGCTCCTTTCGCCGCGCGATCCGGAGACGGGCGAGCTGCAGAAGCGCAAGTTCGGGCCGTGGATCTTCACCGCCTTCGACATTCTGAAGCGCTTCAAGTTCCTCCGCGGTGGCGCGTTCGACATCTTCGGCAAGACCGAAGAGCGTCGCATGGAGCGCGCGCTGATCGCTGAATACGAAGCCGATATAGAGCGCATTCTCGGCGCTCTGACCGGGGACCGGCTGGCGGCCGCCGTGGCCATCGCCTCGGCGCCGGACATGATCCGCGGCTTCGGTCACGTGAAGGAAAGAAACGTCAAAGCCTACCGCGAGGGCCGTGACGCCCGCTGGCGGGCGTTTGACGAAGGACGCCGCCCGACCGCGCCGTCGGGCGAGCAACAGGCCGCATAAGACGGTCATTTCTTGGGAGGATCGCCGTCTGGCGATGCATGGAGAGCAGGAACCGATGAAAACGGAAATTCTGGACGTAACCGGCTGGCATAAGGTCGTGAAATTCGAAGACGCGGAAGCGGGCCTCAAAGCCATTATCTCCGTGCACGATGCAAGCCTCGGCCCGGCCGTCGGCGGCTGTCGCATGCGCGCCTACGAGACGTTCGAGGACGGCCTCGAGGATGTCAAAAACCTGTCGCGCGGCATGACGTGGAAAAACGCTCTTGGCGGCATTCCTTTTGGCGGCGGCAAGGCGGTCATTTTTGGGGATCCGAAAGCGGACAAAACGCCTCAGCTCTTCCACGCTTTCGGTCGTGCGGTCGACAGCCTCGAGGGGCTCTACACCACCGCTCAGGACTCGGGGATTTCTCCCATTGATCTGCAGCTCGTTGCTGAAAAGACGAAGTATGTCGGCGGCCTCGGAAAAGACGGACGGGGCGGCGACCCGTCGCCGTTCACCGCGCGCGGTGTGTGGAAAGGCCTGCGCGCGACCGTCCGCCATCGGTTCAAAACAACGGACCTGAAGGGCATGCGCGTTCTTGTGGCGGGTGTCGGCGCGGTTGGTTTCGGTCTCTGCCGGTTTCTGCACGAGGAAGGCGCTGAGCTCGTCGTCGCCGATGTGAACGCCGAGGCGGTCGAGAAAGCCAAGGCGCAGTTCGGCGCGACGGCCGCGCACCCGGACGAAATCTTCGCGCAGGACGGCGATGTTTACGCGCCCTGCGCCCTCGGCGGCGCGATCAACGCGGGCACCCTGCCGCTTTTGAAAGTGAAGGCGGTCGCGGGCGGCGCGAACAATCAGCTGAAAACGCCGGACATGGGCGAGGCCCTGCGCGCGCGGGACATTCTGTACGCGCCGGACTACGTCATCAACGCCGCGGGTGTCATTTCCGTCGGCCATGAAGTCATGGGCGACTGGGATCACGACTCGCTTTTCGCGCGCATCGACCAGATCGGCGACACCCTCGCGCTCATCTACGAGCGCGCCGAACGGGACGGTAAAACGACGGCGGAAGTCGCTGACCAGATGGCGCTGGAAGTCGTCGAAAACGCGCGACGCGCCCACGCGGCGGAATAAGGAGAAGACCCATGAGCACGGCTGACCAGACCATCGTCATCGCGGGCGCCGCCCGCACGGCCATCGGCAACTTTCAGGGCGCCTTCACCGGCGTTCCGTCGACGGAGCTCGGCAGCCGCGCGATTTCCTCCGCCCTTGAACGGGCGAAGGTGTCGGCGGAGGCGATCGACGAAGTGCTCATGGGCTGCGTGCTGCCCGCGGGTCTCGGCCAGGCGCCGGCGCGTCAGGCCTCCCTCGGCGCAGGCGTTCCGCTCGGCGCTGGCTGCGCGACCGTCAACAAGGTCTGCGGCTCCGGCATGAAAACGGTCATGATGGCGCACGACGCCATCAAGGCGGGCTCGGCGACGACGGTCGTCGCTGGCGGCATGGAATCCATGACCAACGCCCCGCACATGCTGCCGACAGGCCGCACCGGCATCAAGTTCGGCCACGGACAGGTTCTCGACCACATGGCCTATGACGGCCTTGAGGACGCTTATGATCGCGGCAAGGCCATGGGGATCTTCGCCGAGAAATGCGCGCGCGAATGGCAGTTCTCCCGCGAGGCGCAGGACGAATACGCCATGCGCTCCGTCACCCGCGCGCAACGGGCCATCGCGGATGGTTCCTTCAAGGACGAAATCGTCGCCGTCGAGGTAAAAGGCCGCAAGGAAACCGTCAGCGTCGATGCCGATGAAAAGCCGGGCCTCGTGAACGCGGACAAGATCCCGGCGCTTCGCCCGGCGTTCGAGAAGGACGGCACCGTCACCGCGGGCTCGTCGTCCGCCATCTCCGACGGCGCCGCGGCGCTCATCGTCACCACCGCCGCCGAAGCGGAAGCGAAAGGCTACGACGTCCTCGCCCGCATCGCCGGTCACGCGACGCACTCGCAAGCGCCGGAGTGGTTCACCACCGCCCCGGTCCAGTCCATCGCCAACCTGATGGCGAAAACCGGCTGGGCGATCGGCGATGTCGATCTCTTCGAGGTGAACGAAGCCTTCGCCGTCGTGCCCTTGGCGGTGATGAAGGAGCACGGCGTGCCGGCGGAGAAGATCAACGTCCACGGCGGCGCCATCGCCCTCGGCCACCCCATCGGCGCCTCGGGCGCGCGCATCCTCGTCACGCTCCTCCACGCCCTCAAAGGCCGCGGCCTGAAGAAAGGCGTCGCGAGCCTGTGCATCGGCGGCGGCGAGGCGACGTCGGTCGCGCTGGAGCTGCTGAACTAGGCCGTCAGTCCAGCGCCCACACCCGCTCCTCCTTCTCCGTTGCGAGGACGAAGGTGGAGGAAATTTCCTTCACGCCGGGGAGGCGGACGATGGATTTGAGGGCGACCTCGGAAAACGCGTCCATATCGCGGACGATGAGTTTCAGCATGTAGTCGCCATGGCCGGTGACGGCGTGGCAGGCGACGACCTCGTCCATGCGCCGCACCGTGTCGATGAACCGTTTCAGCGTTTCATCGACATGCTTTTCCATGCGCACGAAGACGTAAGCCTGCACGGCGAGGCCGACCGCCTTGCGGTCCAGCACCGCCGCGTAGCCTGCGATGTAGCCTTCATCCTCGAGCCGTCTCACCCGCCGGTGGCAGGCCGACGCGGAGACGCCGGCGGCGTCCGACAGCTCGGCCACCGTGCGCTTTCCGTCCTCCTGAAGAAGGCGCAGGAGTTTGCGGTCCGTCGCATCGAGCATGTTTTCTCCCGGGAAGTGGCGAAAATTCGGGATAATTTCCTGAAATCTACAAATACGGGACGAAGATTGACAAGTTTCTTCGCGAAACCCGTGGCCTCATACGCGCAGGAGGTGAACGCCATGTCCGACGCTCAACCGGTTTCGAACCCGTTTCAGGCCAATACGACCCACGCCCTGCGCGGGAACTACGCGGCCATGCGCGCGGACTACACCATCGCGCAGGACATGGACGACTACACCGAGGCGGAACACGACCGCTGGCGTCGGCTTTACGCCCGCCAGTCCGTGCTGCTGGAAAGCTACGCCGACGCCGCTTTCATCGACGGCCTGCGCGCCCTCGACGCCGCCGACGGCGTGCCAGATCTGGAGCGCGCGAGCGATCGCCTTGAGGCGCTGACAGGCTGGCGCCTCGTCGCCGTGCCGGGGCTCATCCCCAACGACGTCTTTTTCCGCCATCTCGCGAACCGCCGCTTCCCGGTCGCCCATTGGCTGCGCCGCGAAGACGAGCTCGACTATCTCGTCGAGCCGGACATCTTCCACGACTTTTTCGGCCACGTGCCGCTCCTCTCGAACCAGACGTTTGCGGACTATATGCAGAGCTATGGTGAAGCCGGGCTCAAATGCATCGCGAACGGCACGGACGGCGTGCTCGCGCGGCTCTACTGGTACATGGTCGAGTTCGGCCTAATCCGTACGGACGACGGCCTGAAAGCCTATGGCGCCGGCATGCTCTCCTCCATGGGCGAGACCATGTTCTCCGTGGACAGCGACAAGCCGCACCGCGTGCGGTTCGACCGCGACCGCGTTCTTTCCACGGATTATATGGTCGATGATTTCCAGAAGACCTATTTCGTCGTCGACGACTACGCCGAGCTGTTCGACGCCATGACGCCGGACCTCCTCGCCGAGATCGCGCGCGCGGCGTCGCGCGACGCCATTGATCCGGCGATGGTTGGCTCGGGCGACGTTCTGGTCGCCCCGAAATCAGGCGCGCTCCGCACCGCCTGAGGTCGCGCGCGGCAGTCCGGCGAGCGAAAATCGCGTTCCCTGGCCCGGAGCCGAAGCGGCGATGAGTTCGCAGCCGTTCGCCTCCGCCATCTCCCGCACGACGGCGAGACCGAGGCCTTCGCCCCTGGAGGCCGAGCCTTTCTGATAGGGCCGCAGCGCCGTCTCCAGCGCCTCCGGAGTCATCCCGGCTCCCGTGTCGAGCACATCAATCCGCACGGTCCCGCCCGTCCGGCGCGCGCCGATGAGGAGGCGTCCAGACGATGTGTGCTTCACGGCGTTGGCGACGAGATTGCTCAAGATACGCATGATGACGACCGGGTCGGCGCGGACCTGCAGCGAGGTCGGGGCGGCCGTCAGCTCCAGACCTTTCTCCAACGCTTCGTCGCCGAACATCATCGCGACATTCGCGAGCGCCTTGCCGAGCGCGAAAGGTGGTTTTTCGGCGTCGTTCACCGGCGCCGCCGCGACATCCTCCGGCCGCGTCGTGTCGAGACTGCGGTTGATGACGCTTTCGAGATAGGAAATCCCCTCGGAGATGGAGTCCGTCCCCGTCCGCTTCTTCAGCGCCATCTGCAGGGAGAGGAGGGGCTGCTTCAGATCATGGGTCGTCGCGGCGAGCTCCCGGCGACGCGCTTCCGCGAGGCTCAAGGCCCGGTCGTGTGCGGCGGAGACGTCGGAAAGCTCGCGCGTCAGCGAGGCTTTTTCCTTCAGCGCCGCGACTTCCGCCGTATGCGCCTCATCGCGTTCGCGGCGCAGGCCGAGCGCCTGCAGGACGAGGGCGCCGGCGAAGAGAACGCCGTCCACGGTGAGCCCCGCGTGGGTGATGACGCTCGTGAGATCCGCGCTCACGAGATAAAGCGGCGGGTAGGAAAGCAGCCCGAAGGCGATGTTTCCGAAAAGAAAGAGCGCCGCGACGAAGTAGATGCCGGCGCCGGTGTGGCGGTTCCGAACGCCGGTGAACGCCGCCCACATGGTCACGGAGATGATGGCGAGAAGCCCCGGGATGAACCCAACCAGCATCAGAACCGTATTGCCGAAAATCGCGACCGACAGGGCCGCGTCGAGAGCGCCGAAGGCGAGGGTTCCAAGAAGGATTTTATCAGGGCACGGATAAAGTCGCGGCGAATTCAGGAAGGTCCGCGTCATCTGTACGAAAAAGACGAAGGCGACGACGCCGGCGAAGGTCG
This sequence comes from uncultured Caulobacterales bacterium, assembly GCA_964342855.1. Lineage (GTDB taxonomy): Bacteria > Pseudomonadota > Alphaproteobacteria > Caulobacterales > Parvularculaceae > JBCBJX01. The sequence goes on along the minus strand of CAYFIB010000005.1, from coordinate 114,271 downwards.
CAACGAACGAGGCGATATCGACGTTCCGGAAGATCGTGGTCGTCAGATAACCGAGGTTCCCCGAGAAAAAGACGAACAGCGCCCCGGTGAAGAGCCCATAGTAGAGCGCGACCTTCGAGCGGAGAATGAGCGCGAAGGCGAAGATCGCGAAGAGGAGGGCGGTGCGCAGCCCGAACAGGTAGGTGTCGAAGGCGGCCTCGCCGATCTCATGGCGGAGGAACGCGTCGGCGTCGATGAGGTCCGGTCCGAATTCCGTGAACGCCCCGTTCGGATAATCAAGCCAGATTTCGACCGTCTCGCCCGGGCGGATGGCGAACGGGTGCGACACCGAATTGCGGAACATCGGCGTGCGGTCGTTGAAGGTGTAGTCGATGTCTTTCGGATTTTCGCCGATGGGATCGCGCCAGATGATGGAGGTCGACCCGTCGGGCTCCACCAGATAGCCCTCCACCCACGACGCGCTGGTAAGCCCCGTGCTGAAGAGCCGCCAGACGCGCGTGCGCTCGCCGGAATTGGTGAGCCGGAGGCGCATCCAGACGTATCCGTAGTAAAAGCCGTCATTGTCGAGACCTTCGGAGAGGGCGTGAAACTCGCTCTCATCGGCCGCGCGGGCGCCGTCGAGGGTGAGCCAGGAGACGAACTCCACCTCGCCTTCGCCCTCGACTTCTCGGAAAGTCGAGACGCGGTAGAAGTCGCCATAGTGCAGGACGTTGGCGACGCGATCGCCTTCCGGTTCGAAGGGCGGGGCGGGCGCGGCCGCGCTGACGCTAAGAAGCGCAGCGACGAGCGCCGCGACAGACGCGATACATCTTGCTATCAAGAACGCCATGCAACCCGTTGGTTCGTAAGGGCGGAGGTTCGCGGCCCACCATGGAGCCTATCGCGCGCGTCGTCATCGCCGACGACCATGAAATGGTCCGCAAAGGCCTCGCCGACCTGTTCGCGGGGCTCGAAGGCGTGGCGGTCGCCGCCTCCGCGGAGGACGGGCTCGAAGCCATCGCCCTCTGCCGAAAGCTGCGTCCGGCGCTTCTCACCCTCGATGTCGGCATGCCTCTGGCGAACGGGGCGGAAGTGTTCGCGGAGGTCCGCCGCTGGTCGCCGGAAACGAAAGTCGCGGTCTTCACCGGCTTCACCGCCGTCGGCATGCTGGCGGACTGGGTCGCCTCCGGCGTCGATGGGCTGTTCCTGAAAAGCTGCGGCGAGGAGGAACTGCGGCTTGGTCTTCAGACGGTTCTCAAGGGCGGCAAATACGTCGCCGCCGATGTCGTCTCGCGTCTTGACGGGGCGCCGACGGGGCGCGATCTCACCGCTAGAGAGCGCGAAGTGCTCGCCCTCATCGCCGCGGGGCTGACGACGACGCAGGCGGGCGAGCGGCTCTGCATCAGTCCGAAGACGGTGGAAAAGCATCGCGCGAGCCTCATGGAGAAGTTCGAGGTCGGATCGGTGGCGGCCCTCCTCTCGGCCGCCTTCCGCGCCGGGCTGCTCGATCATCTCGAGCAGCTGTGAGGCCGCTCAGAACCGGCGGAGATAGCCGATGGAGACGACGTTGACGGCTTCCAGGTCATTCGGCTGGGCGTCGGCGATGGTGTAGCGGGTGTATTCCGCGCGCACGCCATGGGGACCGCTGAAGAACTCAAATCCGCCGCCGAACGCGAAACCGTCGACTTCGGAGGTGATCGTCTCGCTGACGTTCAGGGCGGTCAGCTCCAGCGAGGCCTGCGTGTGGGCGTAGCCGGCGCGGGCGAAGAGGCGGAAGTTGTCGTCGATCGGTGCACGGACGACGCCGAAGCCGCCGAAGCCGTAATCGATCATCGCTGTCGCGGTATATCCGCCGCCATAGTCGAACTCCGTCCCTAAGACGCCGACGCTGAGCTCGCCTTCGACGCCGAGGAACGGCGCGAGATTCGCGCCGACGCGGGTTTGAGTGACACCGAGATCGGCGGTGAGATCGCCATAGGAAATCTGGGTGTAGCCGAGGCCGACCTGAACATAGGCGCGGTCGCCGGATTTCTCGCCGGCGAGCGCGGCGGCGGGCAGGGCGACGGAGACGGCGAGGGCGGCGAGAAGCGTGCGGGTCATGATAGGGTCCTTTGGTTCCGATCGGCCGCGCTCCCCTCCGGACCGCCGTCGCCGATGAAGAGGACCCTAGAAACGCCGCGCGCGCCGCGGCATGGGGCGATCCCTCCATATGGCCCCCCCCCCCAGACGGTGGAGTTTCGGGTGGAAACGGGGCTGGCTTGCAATGATCAGGACAATGTCGCAGAGGTGAAAATTAATTTATCCATCGATACGCAGTAAAATTTTATATTAAAAAATATTGAGCTCTGATAATATAATTTAAACTGAAACTTAATAAATCAAAAAATAAATATTTAAAAAATTTGATTCCAAGACGTGCGAAAACAGCTTATAAGAAAAATTGATTTTGAATTTTTTCGCGCCATTCAGAAATGATAAGACGTGACTCGTTCAGGTTCTGATCCGGTACTCCGGCTTCGGCCGCAATTTTCAAGGCTTGTATCAAGCTATCAGAAATAAAACGAATCTTGCCAAAAATATCATTGGCGTCATGAAGTGATGTGTACGTATTAAAATCCAAATTATAACCCATTTCAAAGTATCGTTTTCCTATGAATCTAAAATATCCTTCCCCCGCAAAAATATGAGGATCGCACGCAATCAAGCCAATACCAATTCTATATTTTACGACGCTAAGGTCAACGCGCGACTCTATGAAGTCGTCAAGATTAATCATAATATCTGAGTATTTCTCTGGTTGCCCCCAGGTGCCGTGTAGATTTACAAACATCAGCGTTCCAAAGCTATCAGTATTCATGATGTTAGCGCCTTAATGAAAGTGATGGACGATGGCCATGAAATATTTGCATAGTTGTTATTCGTGAATACGCGCCGGGAACCGAGTTGGATGTATCACAGTATTACCATTCTGGCGGTGGGGGTGCAACGAGGGGGCGGCAACGAGGCTCTTGGCGTGATCGGCGAAAAAATTAACGAAAATCGCCAGAAACTCTCGCGTTCTGGAGCGAAGTGGAGATAAAGGGGCGCATGACCCTCGCAGCGCAGCAAACCCCGCCCTCAACGCCCCTCGGTCTTCCGGAGGAGGAGCTGGCGGCCATTCTCGAGCGGCGCGACCGCGCCTGGGCGGGCGTCGCGCGTACGCCGTTCCTCCATTGCGAGAAGCTTTCAGCCATCACCGGCTGCGAGTTGTGGGTAAAGTTCGAAAACCTTCAGCACACGGGCTCGTTCAAGGAGCGCGGCGCGCTCGCGAAGCTCCTCAGCCTCTCCAAGGCGGAGAAATCCCGCGGCGTCATCGCGGCGTCCGCTGGCAACCACGCGCAGGGGCTCGCCCGGCACGCGGCGCGCCTTGGCGTGAAGGCGACCATCGTCATGCCCGTCCACACGCCTTTTGTGAAAGTGCGGCAGACGGAGGAGCTGGGCGCCGAGGTCGTCCTCGAAGGCGCCGATTTCGACGCCGCGTACGCATTCGCGCGTGAGAAGGAAGCCGCGGAAGGCCTCGTCTTCGTTCACCCCTTCGACGATCCGCACGTCATCGCCGGGCAGGGGACCATGGCGGTCGAGATGCTGGAGGAGCGCGCCGATCTCGATATGATCGTCGCGCCCATCGGCGGCGGGGGCCTTCTCTCCGGCCTCGCCCTCGCGGCGCGGCGCGTGCGGCCCGAGATCGGGATCGTCGGCGTGCAGGCGCAGCTTTATCCCTCCATGCGTAATGTGACGTATGGGGAGGAAGCGGCCATCGGCGGCATGACCCTCGCCGAAGGCATCGCCGTGCGCGAGCCGGGGGGGCTCACGCGCGAAATCATTCGCGAACTGGTCGACGATATCCTGCTGGTCGAGGAGCGCGATCTCGAACGCGCCCTCAGCCTCTATCTCAACGTCCAGAAGGTGCTCGCCGAAGGGGCGGGGGCGGCGGGACTCGCCGCCATCCTTGCGAACCCGGAGACATTCGCGGGCAAGCGCGTCGCGACGGTTCTCTGCGGCGGCAATATCGACACGCGGCTTCTCTCGGCGATCCTCATGCGCGACCTTGCGCGTCAGGGGCGCATCGCGCGCCTCAGGGTCGAGCTCATGGACGTGCCGGGGCAGCTGACGCTCGTTTCCGAAGTCATTTCGAACGCGCGCGGCAACGTCATCGACGTCGCCTATCATCGGCTCTTCTCGGACCTGCCAGCTAAGATCACCTATCTCGACATCTCCGTCGAAACGAATGACCGCGACCACCTCGACCGGGTGATCGACGCCCTGCGCGCGAGCGGGCTCGCAGTGGAGATCGCCGCCTACTAGCGGGCGATCCGATCACAAATTGTTTCAGCGCGGCGCCGAGGCGATCCGAACCCGTTGTTTTCGTTCGACTGTCCGCCAGGGCGACGCGCGCCGCTCGGCGACCTGCGCAAATACCGGTTGCGGTCCTCCACGCTTGGCGCATTTGGGGAGTCTCGCCGCTTCGATCAGCGACGCGGCTCCGGAGACCCTTCTGATCCCATGATGCTCGTCAGCACCTACATCGCGCCCAGCGCCATCGAAGGCGTCGGCGTTTTCGCCGAGGACCGCATTCCCGCCGGAACCACCGTCTGGCGTTTCGACGACCAGTTCGACCGCGTGGTCGGCGTCGACGACCTCGACGCGATGCCGGAGCACTTCCGCGCCTTCTTCGAGCGCTACGCCTATCCGCTCGCGAGCGACCCGAGCCGGCTCGTCCTCGAAGTCGATAACGGCCGCTTCATGAACCATGCTGAAGCGCCGAACACGGACTTTTCGATCCCTTTCATCGGCACGGTGTTGCGCGACATCGCGGCGGGCGAGGAACTGACCTGCAACTACGCCGAGTTCGCGCCAGAATACGTGCTGTTGCCCTCGTTCATCGCTTCGAAAGCCAAAGCGAGCCACAACGGGGCCGCCCCGGCTTGAGCGGGACGCCCTGTCGGGCTACCGCGAACGCCCATTCGTGGAGCCCGCCTTGCTCGTTCGACCCGCCCGCCCCGCCGACGCGGACGCCGTCTCAAGCGTCCTCGCCGCCTCCTACGCGGCGCTCTATCGCGGCTGGTATTCCGACGAGACGCTGAAGGCGGCGCTGCCCGCCATGACGCGGGCGAAGCCGGAACTGCTCGCAAGCGGGACATACTACGTCGCGCTCGAAGGTGAGACGGTCATCGCCTGCGGCGGCTGGACGGCGCGCGCGCCGGGCGACGGGCAGGATCGCGCGGCCCGCGGCCATGTCCGTCATTTCGCCACGCACCCGGACCATCTGCGCAAGGGCGCGGCGACGGCGTTGATGGAGACATCGCTCAAAACGGCGGGCGAGGCGGGGATCGCCGAGTTCGAATGCCTCTCCAGCCTCCCGGCGGAGCCGTTTTATCTCGCTCAGGAATTCCGGACGGAAGGCTTCCAGTCCATTCGGCTGCGCAGCGGCGTCGAGTTCGCGACGGTACTCATGCGCCGCCCGCTGGTGACGGCCCGCCGCTCGCGCTGGGGCTGACAGGTTCAGTCGCCGCCGCGCGCGAGGCCGTGCTTGCGCACGAGCCCGCGCATCTGATCGTAAGTGAGCATCAGGAGATCCGCCGCGGCGGCCTGGGAACCTTTCGCCGCCTCCAGCGCGATGGCGGCGAGGCGCTTTTCCTCCGCTTCCATGAAGGCGCGGAAATCATAGCGTCCGCCCGGCGGCGTGAGGCGTTGAGGCGTTTCGGCGTGTTTCGGCGTCTTGACGTTCAAGTCTCCGCCGAGCGCGTCCGGTCCGTCGAACGGGTCGAGATCGATGCGGTCGACAGGGCCGTCCTCGCCGTCCGCCGCCCAGCGGTAGACGGCGCGCTCGGCGACATTGCGCAGCTCACGGACATTGCCGGGCCAGTCATGGGCGAGGAGGGCGGCCGTCGCCGCCGCGCCGAAGCCCGCGAACGGCTCGCCGATCTCGGCGGCCATGCGCGAGCCGAAATGGGCGGCGAGGACTGTGATGTCCTCGAGCCGCGCGCGCAGCGGCGGCACGGCGACGACGTCGAAGGCGAGGCGATCGAGCAGGTCGGCGCGGAAGTCGCCGCGCCGGGCGAGCTCGGCGAGGTTGACGTTCGCCGCGCCGACGACGCGCACGTCGCAGGCGAGCGACTCCGTCCCGCCGAGGCGTTCGTACTCCCCGTATTCAATGACGCGCAGGAGCTTCTCCTGCACCCGCGCCGAGGCCGTCGCGATCTCGTCGAGAAAGAGCGTGCCGCCATCGGCCCGCTCAAAGCGCCCGGCGCGGCGTTTGACGGCGCCCGTGAAAGCGCCCGCTTCGACGCCGAAAAGCTCCGCATCGAGCAGGTCTTCCGAGAGCGCCGCGCAGTTCACCTTGATGAGCGGGCCGTCCCACCGGCTCGAGAGAAAATGGAGGCGCGCGGCGACCAGCTCCTTGCCCGATCCCCGCTCGCCCGAGACGAGCAAGGGGCGCTCCAGCGGCGCCGCCGCGGAGATGTGCGACAGCATGGCGAGGAAAGCGGGGCTTTCGCCGATGAGCGCGGGCGGGTCAGGACGGATCTCCGGCATGGCGAAAAATACCATACTATGGTGGTAAATAAAGCCGTATCAGCGTAAAAAATACCGATATATCATTAACGCTCGAACAACCAGAACTCCGAAAAGCATAACAAAAACAGTGAATTAAATAGCTTCTCCCAAACTGGCACGCTCTTCGCAAAGTAGGAGCTGTTAACAGAGAGGAGACCTGATCGATGACCGACCGTTCCCATGAGACCCGCGACTGGTGGGACCGCGAATTCCGCGGCCGCGACGGGCGCATCGCCCTGAAGCCCATCCACGTAGCGTTTCTCGTCGGCTTCGTGCTCGGCGCGATCATTTTTTAAGGAGACCGACCATGGGCGTTTTTTCCCGCCTCACGGACATCATCAATTCCAACCTCAACTCCATGCTGGATAAGGCCGAAGATCCGGAGAAGATCGTGCGCCTCATCGTTCAGGAGATGGAGGACACCCTCGTCGAAGTGCGCGCCCGCGCCGCCGCGGCGATCGCCGACAAGAAAGAAGTCGAGCGCAAGCGAAACGAGTTCCTGCAGCGCGCGAACGAATGGGAATCGAAAGCCGAGCTCGCCATCGCCAAGGGCCGGGACGATCTCGCCAAAGGCGCCATCGGCGCGAAGCGCAAGGCCGCGGAGATGGCCGAGCTTCTGGAGAAAGAACTCGCCGCCATCGACCAGAGCCTCGACAAGGCGAACGCCGATCTTTCCCAGCTTCAGGCGAAATTGAAAGAAGCCAAGGCCAAGAAGCGCTCCATGGAGCTGCGTCGCGAGACCGCCTCCAACAGCGTGCGGATCAAGCGTCAGATCCATGACGGCCGCATCGATGAGGCGCTCGCGCGCTATGACGCCTATGAGCGCAAGATCGACGAGCTGGAGGCGGAAGCGGAAAGCATCTCCATGGGCCGCCCGAAAACCCTGGAGCAGGAGTTCGCGGAGCTCGAAAGCCAGGACGCGGTCGACGAGGAGTTGAACGCGCTGAAGCAACGGGTCGCCGCACGCGTCGGCGGAATGGGCCCGACGGGCGCCTAACTGACCTTGAAGCGGCCGGCGAAGCCGGCCGCGCCGACAGCCGAGAAGGGCAAGGGGAATTCAAATGGATTCAGGCATAGTCGTCATCGCCGTGATAGGGATGCTGTTCGTGGCGCTGCCCGGCATGATCCTCCACTTCATGACCGAGTGGCGGAAATCGAAAACACTGTCGACGGACGATGAACGGCTCATCGACGAGCTGTGGCGCACCGCGCAGACGCTGGAAGGCCGCGTCGAAACGCTGGAGCGCATTCTCGATAAAGAGGCGCCGGAATGGCGCGACAAGGACCATGCAGATGCCTAAGCACCATCATCATCACCACCATCACCATTGGGACGATAAAGGTCGCTCACGGACGGGCTACGCCCATCAGGCCGGGCGTCCGGGGCCGGGACCGAACCCGCACAAGATGCGCCGCTCCGATACGGAAAGAATGATCGCCGGCGTTTGCGGCGGCGTCGCGGAATATTTCGGCTGGGAAGTCACCTGGGTGCGCCTCGCCTGGGCCGCGTCGTTCTTCTTCATCGGGCCATTCACGATCCTCGCTTACGTGATCGCTGCGATCCTGATGAAGAAACGCGAGCCCGCGCCGGCTCGTCCGATGCCGGAGGATGAACGCTTCTGGCGCACGGTGTCGACGCGTCCGCGCATGGGTTTCTCGGAGATCAAGCACAAGTTCCGCGCCCTCGATAAACGCATCGCGGAGATGGAGCACGCCGTCATCTCTGAAGAATACGGACTGCGCCGGGCGTTCCGGGACCTTGAGCGCGGCGCTCACTAAGCGTCATCGACGAACCATCCGTAAGGGGAGACACCGATGGCCGTGATCACTCTGAAAGCGACGGGCGCCAGCCTCACCGCCCTCGCTCTTGCGATCCTCGGCGGCGAAGCGGCGCATCGCGAGACGGGGCGCGAGGGGGCTCAGAGCTGTCCCTTCGCGGCATATCCGCAATCCGCCGCAGGACTTGAGCGTTTCGTCGCTCCGGACATTGAAGATCGGCGCGCGAGCGCCTTTCTCATAATCATCTGAACGGCGCAGAAAAACAAAAACACCGCCGACCGAATGCGTAGCGTACGCGGCTCCAGAAGCGGGCCGAAAGAACCGGGGAAAGAGGCGAAAAGCCCGACCCCAAAAGCCCGGACCAGCCGGGCGCCTGGAGAGAGAACAGAAGAGAGAGGAGAACAGCCATGTTGTTCAACGCCACCATCGCCGGAGCCGTTTTCGCCGTCGCCATTTATTCCATTGCGACCGCTTTCGACGGAACCCTGCTGACGGTCGGCAGCGCCCTGATCGGCGTCTGATCCGACGGTCCATTGACGATCGAGACGACGCGGCGGCTCAAGGGCCGCCGTTTTCGTTTGCGTCGCAGCAACGCCGACCGCTGGACAAGCGGGCGAAGGCCCTGTGAGATATCCAGCAACATCAATGCGATGCGCGCTGGAAAGTCAGCTAGGCGCGCGGCGAGGACGCAACCGCATGACCGAAACGACGACGGACGCGCCCGTAGAGGCGCGCCGCCCGGGCGCAGACGAACAGGCCGACGGCCTGAAAAGCGATGAGGGGCGCGCCAAACGCCGCCGCCGACGTCGACGCAAGGGACCGAAAAAAGAGACGGATGCGCAAAACGGCGCCGCTGAGGCGCGGCGCGCGGATGCGTCGTCGACGCCGCCTCAGCCGCGCAAACCGGCTGAAAAGCCGCGCAACGCCGGCGCGCCCGGCGTCGTCGCCGCTATCGACCTCGGCACCAACAACTGTCGCCTTCTGGTCGCCGCGCCGCGCAAAGGCGGTTTCCGGGTGGTGGACGCGTTTTCGCGCATCGTGCGTCTCGGCGAGGGCGTTTCGCTGACGGGACGGCTGTCGGACGCCGCCATGGACCGGACGGTGGAGGCGCTCAAAATCTGCGCCGACAAGATCAACCGGCGCGGCGTCGCGCGCTCGCGCTGCATCGCGACCCAGGCCTGTCGCGGCGCCGCCAACGCCGAGGAGTTCGTCGCGCGGGTGAAGGAGGAGACGGGGCTCGCCTTCGACATCATCTCGGCGGAGGAGGAAGCCCGCCTCGGTGTGCGCGGCTGCTCCACCCTCCTCGATCCGACCGTCTCCGGCGCGCTCGTCTTCGATATCGGCGGCGGCTCCACGGAGGTTTCCTGGCTCGACATGAGCGCCTGGGGCGAACAGGAGGCCGCGCGCGGCAAGGCGCCGCCCATCGTCAGCTGGCTCTCCATGCCGCTCGGCGTCGTCAGCCTGCACGAGCGGTTCGGCGAAACCGGTTTCGGGCGATCCGAATACGAAGCGATCGTCGAGGAAGTCTCGGAGCGCGTGCGTGCGGTCGTGGGCGTCGAACGCATCCGCGCGGCGTTCGATGCGGGCGACGCGCATCTGCTGGGCACCTCGGGAACGGTCACCAGCATCGCTGGCGTCCACCTGCGGCTGCCGGCCTATGACCGCTCGCGGGTCGACGGGCTCTGGATGCGTTCCGACGAAGCTCAGGCGGTCTGCGACCGGCTCTCGCACATGAGCTACGATGAGCGCACGCAGGAGCCCTGCATCGGCACGAGCCGGGCGGAGCTCGTGAACTATGGCTGCGCGATTTATGAAGGCGTCGCGCGGGCCTACCCGGCGGAGCGACTGCGCATCGCCGACAGGGGACTTCGCGAAGGCGTCCTCGCCGGGCTGTTCGCCAGCGCCCGCCGCCGCCGCGGTCGGCGCGGCGGCAAGCGCAAATCGGCTTCTTAAGACGCGGGCTTGATCGCGTAGATCTTCACGGACGCCGCGTACTCGTTGACGTCGTACGCTTTTAGCGTTTCGCGCAGGCTGCCGTGCACGTCTTTTTTCGGCGCGACGGGCGCCGGGCCGCAGCAGGAGGACGCTGTGGGCTCTTCCGTTTGCGCGACCGGCGCGCAGCACCCGGCCTGACCATCGATTTCACCATAGGCGTTGAGATCGGAGCCGTCGTCGATGACGGCGATATCCGAGAAACCGGCGGCGGTGAGGCCGTCCTTGTACGCCTCGACGGAGATCGCGCCGGCGAAGCAGCCGACATAGGCGTCGAGCGATTCCGCAAGATCCGCCGGCAGCGCTTTTTTCAGCGCGATGTCGGAAATAGCGACGCGGCCGCCTGGCTTCAGAATGCGGAAAAGCTCCGCGAAGACGCGTGGCTTCTCCGGCGAGAGATTGATGACGCAATTGGAGATGACGCAGTCGACCGAGGCGTCGTCCAGCGGCGTTTCTTCGATCTCGGCGAGGTGGAAGGCGACGTTCGTATAGCCGCCGGTCGCGGCGTTGCGGCGTGCGAGATCGATCATGGAAGGCGTCATGTCGATGCCGATGGCGCGGCCGGTCGGGCCGACTTTTTTCGAAGCGAGGAACACGTCGAGCCCGCCGCCGGAGCCGAAATCGACGACGGTTTCGCCGGGCTTCAGGCTCGCGGTCGCCGTGGGGTTGCCGCAGGAAAGGCCGAGATTGGCGCCGTCGGGCAGGGCGGCGAGCTCGTCCGCGCCATAGCCGAAAGCCGCCGCGACCCGCGCCGCGCCCGCCGCGTCCAGCGACCCCGCCGCGTCCGCCGTCGCGCCATATCCGTCCCGGACAAAATCTCTGACTGACTCGCTCATACCCATCCCGTGTGTCGCGGCTCCGCTCTCACCAGCGGCGGAAACCTGAAAACAGCGATCTAGATCGTTCTTCAGTAAAGTCCGATAGGCAGTTTCTCACTTTCGCGTTTGCGGGCTTCGGGGGCTTCACCGCGAGGGCCGATCACGCTAGACGGCGCTATGGAGCGCCCCGGTAAGCCTCGACCCCGCACATCGGCGAAAACCGCCCGCCGAAAGCCGCGCAAAAGCCCGGCCGGCCCCATCGCGCGCACGGCGCTGGGCGCGGAGCCGGAAAAGCGCGGGCGCGACAAATCCGTCGAGACGCCGAAGGACGCCGAAGGCCGGCGCGATTTCACCGTGAAGGTGAAGACCGCCAAGGGCCGCAAGCTTTCCTCCACGCTCTGGCTGCAGCGCCAGTTGAACGACCCGTTCGTCGCCAAGGCGAAAGCCCTCGGCTATCGCTCCCGCGCCGCCTTCAAGCTGGTCGAGCTCGATGAGAAATTCGGGCTCCTGAAAAAAGGCGCCCGCATCGTCGACCTCGGCTGCGCCCCCGGCGGCTGGTGCCAGGTGGCGGTAAAGGCCGTCGGCCCCAAGGGCCGCGTCGTCGGCATCGACTATCTCGGCATGGAGCCAGTGGACGGCGCGGACACGCTGGAGCTCGACTTCCTCGATGACGACGCGCCGGACCGCCTGAAAGCCCTGCTCGACGGTCCGGCGGACGTCGTCCTCTCCGACATGGCCCAGCCCGCCACCGGCCACCGTCCGACGGACCACCTGAAAATCGTCGCCCTCTGCGAAGCGGCTCTCGACTTCGCCGAGGACGTCCTCGCCCCCGGCGGCGCCTTCGCCTGCAAGGTTCTGCAGGGCGGCACGGAGCGCGCGCTGCTCGACCGCCTGAAAACGGTCTTCACCTCCGTGAAGCACGCCAAACCGGAATCGAGCCGCGCGGATTCCGCGGAGATGTACGTCGTCGCGACGGGGTATCGGGGCGGGGAGGGCGAACAATGAAAATCCACGTCTGCGGATTGTCGTACGTGCAGGACGTCGTCGAGGCGCATGGGCCGGCGCGGATCGTCAGCCTGCTGGCGCCGGGCGATCCGTTCCCGGCCATCGAGGGCTTCGGCGAGGACGTCCACCACCGGGTGGCGATCGACGACATCCGCTATGAAGACCCGGACTTAACGCCGCCGGGCGAGGCGCATGTCGCCGGTCTCATCGCTTTTCTGGAAGGCTGGGACCCGCGCACGCCGCTTCTTTCCCACTGCTGGGCGGGCATCAGCCGCTCGACCGCGACGGCGTTCATCGCCGCCTGTCTGCACAATCCAAAGGCGGACGAACAGGCGATCGCCGACGCCATCCGCGAAGCCTCGCCCACCGCTTATCCCAACACCCGCATCGTCGCCTTCGCCGACGACATTCTCGGTCGCGGCGGGCGCATGGTCGAGGCGATCGACGCCATGGGGCGCGGCGATGTCGCCGAGATCGCCGAACCCTTCTTCATTCCTTCTGTTCACCGCGTACTTTGAGAGGTTCCGCCATGGAAATCCGCGACGCTCTCACCTTCGACGACGTTCTTCTGGAGCCCGGCCCCTCCGAGGTCATGCCCTCCGAGGTCTCCGTCGCCACCCGGCTCACCCGCGAGGTGCGGCTCAACATTCCCGTTCTCGCGGCGGCCATGGACACGGTCACCGAGGCCGAAATGGCCATCGGCATGGCCCAGAACGGCGGCATCGGCGTTCTTCACCGCAATATGACGGTCGAGGAGCAGGCCGAGGCCGTGCGGCGCGTGAAGCGCTATGAGAGCGGCATGGTGGTCAATCCGCTGACGCTCACCCCGGACGCGACCCTCGCCGAGGCGCAGGCGATCATGGCGCACCGGAAAATCTCCGGTTTCCCGGTGGTGGAGAACCCGGACGAGGCGGGCCTCGGCAGGCTCGTCGGCGTCCTGACGAACCGCGATATGCGCTTCGCCGACGATCCGAACCAGCCAGTCTCGGAACTGATGACGAAATCGAACCTCGTCACGGTGAAGCCGGGCGTCAGCCGGGAGGAAGCCCAGCGCCTCTGCCACCGCCATCGCATCGAGCGGCTCATCGTCGTCGATGACGCAGGCCGCTGCATCGGCCTCATCACCGTGAAGGACATGGAGAAGGCGACGCTCTATCCGCTCGCCTCCAAGGACGGCGCGGGCCGCCTGATGGTCGCGGCGGCCTCCACCGTCGGGGACGCCGGTTTCGAGCGCATCGAAGCGCTGATCGAGGCGGGCTGCGATGTCGTCGTCATCGACACCGCCCACGGACATTCCGCCAAGGTCGTTGAGCAGGTCGACCGCGTGAAGCGCGCCTCCAACGCCGTTCAGGTCATCGCGGGCAATGTCGCGACCTACGACGCGGCGAAAGCGCTCGCGGGCGCGGGCGCGGACGCGATCAAGGTCGGCATCGGGCCGGGCTCCATCTGCACCACGCGCATCGTCGCGGGCGTCGGCGTGCCGCAGCTCACCGCCGTCATGGACGCCTCGCGCGCGGCGCGGGAGGAGGGCGTGCCGGTCATCGCCGACGGCGGCGTCAAATATTCAGGGGACATGGCGAAGGCCCTCGCCGCAGGGGCGGACACGGTCATGGTCGGCTCGCTTCTGGCGGGCACGGATGAAGCGCCGGGCGAGGTCTTTCTCTATCAGGGCCGCTCCTACAAATCCTATCGCGGCATGGGCTCCATCACCGCCATGGCCCGCGGCTCCGCCGACCGGTATTTCCAGGCCGATGTCAAAGAGCAGATGAAGCTGGTGCCGGAAGGGATCGAAGGCCGGGTGCCCTACAAAGGACCCATCGCGCCGATCCTGCACCAGCTCGTCGGCGGCGTGCGGGCCTCCATGGGCTATGTCGGCGCGCCGACGATCCCGGAATTCCAGAAGCGCGCCAAGTTCGTGCGGATCACCAATGCGGGCCTGCGTGAAAGCCACGTCCACGACGTCTCAATCACGCGCGAGGCGCCGAACTATCCGAGCCCGAATTAACCGGCGAGTTTGTCGGGCGCGGATGCGCCCCTCGTCCAGCGCCCGACAGCTTCCAGAAGCGCCTCACGGTTCACCGGTTTGACGAGGTGATCGTCCATGCCCGCAGCGCGGAAAATCGCGGCGTGTTCTGGCGAGGCGTGGGCGGTGAGGGCGATGATCGGCATGGGCGTCGCGCCAGCGGCGCGCTCATGGTCCCTGATGGCCCGTGTCGCCTCGACCCCGTCCATCACCGGCATGGCGACATCCATGAGCACGAGATCGAAGCGTTCCGACGTCGCCGCCTCGACCGCCTCGACGCCGTTTTCGACCATGACGCAGTCCGTCGTCGCCGCGTCGAGCATGTGCTCCAGAACCATGCGGTTCACCGGCTGATCGTCCGCGATCAGCACGCGGAAACTAGCGGAAGGCGCCGGGACGGGCGACCCAGTCGGTGAGGACGCTTCCGCCATTTCTTCAAGCGCGCGCCGCATCCGAACGTCGAAGCGGAAGGTGGAGCCGACCCCAAGCTCTGATTCCAGCGAAATGCTTCCGCCCATGGCGCCGACGAGCCGTTGGGCGATGGCGAGACCGAGCCCCGTGCCGCCATAGGTTTTCGACGTCAGCGCATCAGCCTGCTCGAATTCGTCGAAGATCGACTGGCGCTTTTCTTCCGGAATGCCGACGCCGGTGTCGCTGACCGCGAACTCGATGTGCAGATCGTCGCCCCCGGTAGTATCGCTTGCGAGACGTGCACGGATGGTGATGGACCCAGCGCTCGTAAACTTCACGGCGTTGCCGACAAGATTGTTCAGGATCTGACGCAGCCGCACCGGGTCGCCGATGCAGCGCCGCGGCAGGTTCGGGTCGAGATCGACCGACAGCGACAGCCCCTTGGCGGCGGCGTTCTGCGAGAAAAGCGCCGCGACGTCGCCGATGGCGTCGGAGAAATCGAACGGCTCCGGCGCCAGTTCCATTTTCCCCGCTTCGATCTTGGAAAGGTCAAGGATGTCGTTGAGGATCGCGAGGAGGGCGACGCCCGAGCGGTGGATGGTCTGCGCGTATGACGCTTCGCGTTCGCCGAGGTCGGCGTCTTTCAAAAGTTCAGCCAAACCCAAAACGCCGTTCATCGGGGTGCGGATTTCGTGACTGACATTCGCGAAAAAGGCTGACTTCGCTTTTGCGGCGTCTTCGGCCGCCGCGCGCGCGCGCGCCAGTTCCTCCGCCGCCCGTTGCATCTGTCGTTGATAGACCGATGCGCCGCTCCAGATCAGCAATGCGCCGACGCAGGAGATGATGCAGACCTCGATGTAGTTGAACGCGCCGTACATGGCGCCGATTTCATCCGCGCTTCCGGTGTGACCGGTGAAATAAACGCCGGCGAATACAGCGCAGACGACGACCAGCGCGGCGGCTCCGTAAACGCCCCCGAATGACAACGTGACGGTGAGCAGGAGCGCCGGCAGCACGCCGGCAAGAACGGACAGGTAATTGCCCGCGCTGACGGCGCCGACGCAGATAAGGCCGAAGCTCGCCAGAAGAATGATCAGGCGAGTTCGCCAGGCGCGCTCGCCGTCGCGGATCAGGAACGGCGCGGAACCCGCAGCGGCGATGGCGATATAGCCGAGAGTGAGATTGAGCGGGGTCGTAACAGCGTCTGGAAAAAACGTGTAGTAGAGCGCCGCGGCGAGGCCGACGCCCGCCGTCGTGAGCATGAAGGCGTTAAACGCACGCCGACCGGCGCTCTCAAGAGCGTCGGCGCGTCCGTCTCCCCCCCGGATACGCATCCATGGCCGCATTCTGCTCGCCTCTCTCCGGCGGAAACTAGATCAGGGATTTGAACGGACCCTTAATGCCGAGCACGCGGCGCGGGAGCACAAAGCTTGGATCAATGGCCGACGGACCTTACGTTAACCATGTTGGCCGCCACCAATCGGGGGAGCGCGATGACGGACCAGATCAAATTCGCCGAAGCAGTAGACCAGGAAACGGACGACGGCGTCGTGCAGGGCGGACGCCCGCACGTAGAGTTCAACGACGATCGCGAAAACGAGCACCGCGCCGCCGCGTCGCGCGTGCACCGCAGCCGCTGGTGGCGCCAGGCGCGCCAGTCGGCGTTCGCGGGCGCCTTGTTCGTGCTCGCGCCGGTTTTCTGGATGGCGGCGCTCTGGCTCGGCGGCGTCGCGGACATCGGACCCATGCGCCTGCCCGCGGCGGACTTCGGCCTTCTAGGCGCCATCGGCGCAGCGGCGATGGCGGTCCTGCCGGTGGTCGTGCTCGGCTGGTTCCGGGGATGGCTCGTCGTCTACCGCATCATGCGCGATCAGGACTGGCAGGTCGCCGAGAACCAGTCCGATGCGCGAGAGCCGCGCACCAGCGCCTTCGGCTTCATGCGCGTCTTCCGGCTTTACGCGCGCACCAAACGGCGGGCGGTGTTCGTGACGCTCTTCGGCGTGGTCGCGCTCTGGTGGGCGGCGACGGCGGTCTACGCGCTGGTCGCGGTCGGGGGCCTGAGCGCCTTCACCGGCGGCGCGGGGATGCTCGCTGTCGGCGCGACGGCCCTGTCGGCGCCCATCATCGCCGGTCTGGCCATGTCGATCCTCTATGTGGGATACGACATCTCCCGCCGGTACGTTCCCGGCAAGATTCTGGTGCGCAAGACGCTGATCCTCAGCATGCTCGCAACCACCAGTCAGACCCATTACTCCGACGCCGAACGTCAGGCGAAGGAGCTCGAGGCCGATCAGATCGATGAAGACCCCTCCCTGTTCTACTCCTATCCGAAACGGCCGAAGGGGCGTTGATCCGCAGGCGGACGCCCGATGAGACCTGGCGGCCGTCTCGCCGCCGCCATCGAGGTTCTGACCGACTTCGACGCGCGGCGGGTTCCCATGAAGACCTGTCTGCAGGACTGGGCCCGCGGCGCGCGGTTCGCGGGCTCCGGCGACCGCGCGTGGATCTCCGGCCTCGCGCTCGACGCCCTGCGCCGTCGCGCGAGCCTCGCCGCGAGCATGGACGAGGGGGCGCCGCGCGCGGCGGCGCTCGGCGCTCTGCGTTGGCTTTGGGGCTGGGACGTCGAGACGATCGCCGCGGCCGCGGGCGAAGCACCGCACGGGCCGGGCGCGCTCTCCGACGCTGAGACGGCCGCGCTTTCGGGCGATCTGAAAACGGACATCGACGCGCCGGAGTGGCTGCATCCGCATCTCATGCGAGTCTTCGGCGAGGCGGCGGCGGAAGAAGTCGCCGCGCTTTCGGCGCGCGCGCCGGTGGACCTGCGGGTCAATCATCTGAAATCGGATGATGAGCGCGCCGTGAAGGCTCTGTCGCCTCTCGGCGCGACGCCTTCGGACGTTCTCGCGCAGGCTCTGCGCATCCCCGCGCCCGCGCCCGAGGCGAAAGCCCCGGCGCTGGAGGCGAGCCCCGCCTACGCCAAGGGCTGGGTCGAGGTGCAGGACCTCGGCAGCCAGATCGCCGCCCTCGCCGCGGGCGAAGTCGCGGGCAGGCAGGTGCTGGACTACTGCGCCGGCGGCGGCGGCAAGACGCTCGCGCTCGCCGCCCAGATGGGCAATTCCGGACAGGTCTTCGCCTATGACGCCGACGCGCGCCGCCTCGCACCGATTTTCGAGCGCCTGCGCCGCGCGGGCGCGCGCAACGTGCAGGTGCGGAGCCCCGCCGAGAACGCCGACCTGTCCGAAATCAAAGGCCGCATGGACGTCGTCTTCATCGACGCCCCCTGCACGGGAACCGGCACCTGGCGGCGCAAGCCGGACGCCAAATGGCGCCTGACCGAGGACCAGCTGCAGCGGCGCATGGACGAACAGGACGCGATCCTCCGCGCCGCCGCCGAATTCGTGAAGCCGGGCGGCGTCCTCGTCTACGCGACCTGCTCGGTGCTGATGGCGGAGAACGAGGACCGGCTGGCGGCGTTCACCACCGAGCATCCCGCGTTTTCGCCTGAGGCAGTCCTTCCCGCGATCTCCGAGACGGGCGAGCTCGCGCCCGGCGCTGGCGACCGTCTCGCCGCCTGTTCGACGCCCGACGGCGCGCTCCGCCTGACGCCCCGCCGCCTCGGCGCGGACGGCTTTTTCGTCGCGAGGCTGCGGCGCGCCTGACATCTCGCCAATGCGAAACGAACGCGCTAAAGGCTCGCGATGGCGCATGACATCACTCCCCCCCACGCCGCCGATCTCGACGCGCACGAGCACGTGCTCGTCATCGATTTCGGCTCACAGGTCACCCAGCTTATCGCCCGACGCCTTCGCGAAGCGGGCGTCTATTGCGAGATCCACCCCTTCAACCGGGTCGACGCCGAGACGCTGAAGGCGTTCGCCCCGCGCGCGATCATCCTCTCCGGCGGCCCGGCGAGCGTGAAGTCGGAGACAAGCCCAAGGGCGCCGGCGGAAGTCTACGAAGCGGGCGTGCCTGTTCTCGGCATCTGCTATGGCGAGCAGACAATGTGCGCCCAGCTCGGCGGCGCGGTGGAGAACGCCGACCACAGAGAATTCGGTCGCGCGGAAATCCGTGTCGAGAAAGAAAGCCCGCTTTTCGAGGGCGTCTGGGAGACCGGCGAAAGCTATCCCGTGTGGATGTCCCATGGCGACCGCGTCGAGGCGCTGCCCGACGGCTTCGAGGCCATCGCGACGACGCCGTCCGCGCCCTTCGCCGCCATCGCCAACGAGGCGAAGCGCTTCTACGCCGTCCAGTTCCACCCGGAAGTCGCCCACACGCCGGACGGCGCGAAGCTTCTCCAGAACTTCGTCTACAGGATCGCCGGCCTCAAGGGCGACTGGACTATGGCCGCCTTCCGCGAGGAGGCGATCAAGTCGATCCGCGAACAGGTCGGCGACGGGAAGGTCGTGTGCGGTCTTTCCGGCGGCGTCGATTCATCCGTCGCCGCGGTGCTCATTCACGAAGCCATCGGCGAGCAATTGACCTGTGTCTTCGTCGATACCGGGCTGATGCGCGCGGGCGAGGGGGAGGAAGTCGTCCGGCTCTTCCGGGACAGCTACAACATTCCGCTCATCCACGTTCAGGCGGAGGATGAATTCCTCGGCCAATTGAAAGGCGTCGACGACCCGGAGAAGAAACGGAAGATCATCGGCGGGCTCTTCATCGAGATATTCGAGCGCGAAGCGGGCGCCATCGGTGGCGCCGAGTTCCTCGCTCAGGGCACGCTTTATCCGGACGTCATCGAGAGCGTCTCCTTCGACGGCGGGCCGTCCGTCACCATCAAATCCCACCACAATGTGGGCGGGCTGCCGGAACGGATGAACCTGAAGCTGGTCGAGCCCCTGCGCGAGCTCTTCAAGGACGAGGTCCGCGCCCTTGGCCGCGAGCTCGGCCTGCCGGAGCATTTCGTCGGGCGCCACCCGTTCCCCGGGCCGGGCCTCGGGATCCGCATTCCGGGCGAGGTGACGAAAGAGGCCGCGGACATCCTCCGCAAGGCCGACGCCATCTATCTCGACGAGATCCGCAAGGCGGGGCTCTATGACGAGATCTGGCAGGCGTTTGCGGTTCTTCTTCCCGTACGGACCGTCGGCGTCATGGGCGACGAACGCACCTACGACCATGTTCTCGCGCTGCGCGCCGTCACGTCCACGGACGGCATGACGGCGGATTATTATCCGTTCTCCCACGACTTCCTCGGCCGCACGGCGACGCGCATCATCAACGAAGTCCGCGGCGTCAACCGGGTCGTCTACGACGTGACGTCGAAGCCGCCTGGAACGATCGAGTGGGAATAGGCAGGTTCTGGAGAGGGAAATCAGGATGATCTGGCATCTATTAACAAAGCGGGCATGGTTCCGGGGCGCCATAATGACTTTATGCTTGGCCCTTCTATCCGCGTGCGCATCCTCTCAGGGCTACCGGGTGTCAGGCGATAGCGTGACATATACGCCGTCTGGCTGCGGGTCCTGCCGAGGACAACGGCCTCCGGTTGCACGGAAAGTGATCGGTGCGGATGCCGCCACGTTTCGGAAACTGGGGCCGCGAAAACCGGTCGCGCCGAGCTTGTCCGCCGACTACGCACGCGAATATGGCGTTGATCGTTCTGCAGTGTATTATGCAAGTCAGAAAATTGATGGAGCGGACCCGGAGTCGTTCAGATTCCTGGACGGGGCGCCATTCCCACAAGATGATAAGGCCGTATACGTCGGCGCGACGCGGATCGCGTCTGAAAACCCAAGTCGGCGTCGTTTCCTGGCAGAAAAATCAGGGTCAGGCTACCATTTTTGGGTAATGGGCGACACGCTCTACAAACAGGATAAGCCTTGGATCACCGGGCTTGATTACGACACTTTTCGGGTGATCTCCAAGTGGTATGCCCGCGACAAAGACCGTATTTACTATATCCGGACCGCAGACTCGATCGTCGCCGCCTGTGACCCTGAGACATTCAGCGTCCTCAGCCTGCCCCCTGACGCACCTCAAGGCTTCTACAACTCGTACGAATGGGCAAAGGATTCCGAATGCGCCTATTACGGAGATATCGTCATCACTGAGGTCGACCCCGCGAGCTTTGAGGCCGTGTCGCCTTCCATCGCACAAGACAGCACGCGGACATATGAAGAAAACTATGGTCCGCGCGGTGTTGGTATGCAGCTATTGATCACGCCGCGCTGAGCGGTGCAGCTGGGGGCTTCGAGCTGTTCTGGGATCGGCGCCAAAAACGGCCCTATCGCAAGCGATGATGGCGTCGCCATGGGGCGGTGGAAGGAGCGCGTCCCCTTCAAGGCGCGCGCAGGGGATGGTCGAGGAGCCTGCCGCCATCCGCGATGGTGACTCCGTCTTCCCCTCCTTCAAGATTGAACGCGCAGAGAAGAGTTTCTCCTTCGTACTCACGATAGAACGCGACAACAGGCTTGAGGACATTGATGAAGCGGATGGCCGCCGCCGCAGTGCCGGATTCACTCCGTAAACGAAATAAATTACGCGTCCTCTGCAAAATCGGACCCGCGTTCAGTTCCTGATTGTCCACAGACATTTCCTGATGTCACAGATCGACCGGCAACCATGGCTCCGTGGTTGAAGGCCCGGTGTGGGTCGAATTGACCCGTCAAGGGGTCGGCGTGCTGCAACCGTCCCGGCTCAAACTTTCCGGCGTTGTGGTAGGGATTAAATGCCCCGGGAAAACGGGCCAGCGTCGTTCGACCGCTACGACGTCCGGTAGATCACGCCATGCAACTCGTCGATCGCGAGAAAGCCCCCGTCGCTGTCGCCGGCGCTATATAGCCGATAGGATTCACCTGCCAAATGCAGCATTTTTGGCCGAACGTCGTCGTAGCGGGGGGCACGGAACACATGGTTCACGCCTTCCGTCAGGCAGAGAAACATCTCTTCCAAGGTCGGACCCGGATCATCGGGATGAAACGAAAGGCTCGCGAGATCATCCGGCGCGTGCCCCATGAGGATTGCGATCACGCCTTCGATATCGGACTTCGATACGCATTTCGGCCACATCGACGATCTCCTATTGGCCGGCGCGGAATGTTCGAGATGTATCGGGAATGCGGCGGGAAAGGCCCGCAGTTCGTGTCGACATCTGATGCATCTTGTTCTTGTGTTGTCGGCGGATTGTATGGGTTTCAAATGGGAAATCTAAACGATATGGGATTGCGGAGCAATGCACAGAAGGCATGTGGGCGACGAATACCCGTCAGATTACACCCGGGATGGAGAAATTATTATGCAGAAAGTATTTTTTCTACAACAGGCTCTTCCGAGCGAGTGTCCGGTTTCGCTGTGTCTGGATGAGCACCTGGATATGGATGAACGCCAGTACGCCGTTCTTACGGAGGCGCAATTCGAGGAGCGCGATTTTCTGCTTGATGCGGTCGATGGTCAGCTTGCGCTGAAGTCCAGTGATCAGTGTCCGGACATGTGCAACGTCGGGCCGGCCTTATGGGCTTGCTCTGCACGAACCTGGGACTGGCTTTCAGGTCTTGGAAGCGATGTACTGCGCGTAAATACGAATGTGACTGTGAAGCAGGGCGTGAAACAATACCGGATGTATTTGCCGACCACGATCGTCGACCTTGTCGATCATTCGGCCAGCGAGTTCACGTACAATCCTCATAGCGACATCGTGACTTCGGCGAAGCAGGTGTGGCTTTACGAATGGGAGGGAACGCTGCCGCCGATTTTCCGCGCCCTTTACTGTCACGAAGCGGACCGGGTGTCCTGTGAGACGTTTGTGACGGAAGAATTCCTCGCGGGTTATCGGGAATGTCGATTGACCGGTGCGAGGTTCAGCGAGGTCCGGCGGTCGCCGCTCCCCGCCGAACTCGCTGATGGGACATTCGACCCGGTGGTCTACAAATACGAACGGCGCAAAGAGGGGCGGGCGAGGAGCTGATTGACGCTAACGCACCGAAGCCGAAGCGCGGCCCTTACAAAAGGCGCGCGGTCGAAAGTTCAAACGGAGACACTACCGACGCTCCCAGAGGTTGACAAACCTCCGATTGCAGGCATCCATTCGCAGCGATCAGCGCGAGGGGAGAGCTATGATCCGGTACGAGGTGGATGTTCACAGCGCCGCCGATGTCGTGATGACGTATTCATCAAAAATGGCGCAGATCGCCATCGGCGAGCTGCATAAATTATCGCCGGACGGCGGCGTCCAGGTTGTGGATCCGGACGAAGACGGCTCCACGACATGGACGCTCGAACATGGTGGGAAATACGTTCTTTACCCGGAAGGCAGCCGCCTGACGGACCCCGAGAAACCGCGAATGGCGATGAAGCTCACCTTCTACGTCGACGGGACGCTGACCGCGCCTGTTTCTCCGCCAGGCGAGACGGAGCCGACCCTCATGTTGGACAAGGTGTCGGACGCGCTTTGGCGCGGCGAGCCTGTCGCAGTTGAGCGCTACTGAGCCAGGCCGCTCGTTTAACGCCCTCGGAGCAATGATGTTGAAGTTATCAGGATACGCCGTGTCGGCGTTAATTGTCTCCTCGTCCGCTTATGCATTCCAGGAGACTGACGAAGACCCGCTGACACTGTTGTCCAAGGGCGCCGCCAACGCGTCGCAGTACTCAGCCGTCGGCGCGCCGCCGACACAGCCGGGTTTTGCGATCATCGGCGCATCGCCGGAGAATGTCGTCGAGCCCGGATCCTTCGCGGATTTCTCGGTCGGAGCCGCGTCTTTTTTTGATGATGACGGAGATCTGCGCCCGGGAGCGGCGATCGAATTCAAGCCTTTCTGGGTTCTGGGCGAACGATCCATATCGTTGGAGCGGTATCAAACATCCAGCCGTTTGAAACGTGTCCTATCGCGCGCGTCGATTACCGGCGCGGCGGTCGAAGGCGCTTCAAGCGACGACGGCGCGCGCGTCGGCTTAGGGGTCTATACGGAGCTTCTGGATGCCGGGGATCCGCGGATGGACAAGAAGCTATCGGCCTGCATAGCAAGCGCGGCCGAGTTCTACCAGGCCGATCCTGCGGTCTCCGCCGCTCGAAGGGGTTATAGCGCCGGCGCCGCGGAGGTGCTTTTTTCATGGGACCTCGCTTATCCCGCCTTGGCCAACCGGCTCCAGGCGAACGAAACGTCGGAAGCGGAGAAAAACGCGCTGCGTGCGCACAGGAATGCATATCTCAAGTTCCAGGAAACCGCTTCAGGCGATGCAAGCAGGCTGGCGGCGCTACGCGCCGGGCTGGCCGGCGAAGCGGTCGCCGGGGCCGTTACGCGTTTCGATGCAGCCGTAGCGACCTGCCGGAAGAGCCACCAGGATCGCGCGCGGATATCATCGAGCTGGGTGCTCGGGTTCGGCGCCGCTTTCAATGAAACCGAAGTGGACGGAGAGCAGGCGCCTGAGACCGAAATGGTCTGGACAGGCGCGCGCATTCCGTTTCGATTTCTGAAGGGTTTCGGCCCGAAGGACGAAGGCGACGCCGCCGACGACACGACGGCGCTGAACATCGTCGCGCAGTACTCGAATGAAGCGCTTGTTGATGGTCCGAACGATGAAAAGGTGATCGCGGACCAGGCTACCGTAGGTCTGTCCTTGACCGAATCTCGTGAACGGCTGCGGCTGGATCTCGGCGTCACCTACAACTTCACGGAGTTCGACGACAACGCGCTGGACCGTGACGAATTCGTCCGTGCTTATGTGAGGGCGGCGGCGCCGGTTTCGGTTATGGGGCAGAACGCCTGGTTGGAGTTCGGCTTCGGCGGCGTATCCAATGCCAAGTTCGAAGACGAAGGATTTTTGACGATCCGCCTCACGTTCGCCGGTCATAGCTGACCGCAGTCGGCGTGTCGCAATTGTCCGACTGCCAACCAGACGTCGCCGCGTCGTCGCAGGGCGCCCATGGGCCGAACTTCATCAGGACCAGGAAGGCCAGAAGCAGGCTCGCCGCGCAGGCGAGGATCAGGTAGTCGTGCAGCACCAACCCGAAGGCGATCGCCGCGACGCCGAGAAACAGGGTCATCCAGCTGAACGCCTTCAGGGACGAGGTTGGAGCGTGCAGCCAGCGAAGCTCCATGTCGATGACCGCGTCGATCGCCTTCGGCGGCGTTTCGACCTCTGGCATGAAGATCCAGTTGCAGGTCTCGACCAGCAGGCAGATCGCAACCACGAGCAGGGCGCGTTCCCAAAGCGCCCAGAACAGAACGCAGAACGTAAGGCCCCTGAGGGCTATTCCGAATACATTCTGATGGCGGCGGATGATCGCCGATCTTTGCTTCGTCATTGTTTCGGGCCCTGGAGAGAAGCGCGCAGCGTCATGGGGATATGATCGGCACGTCGAACAGGAACGGATGAAGCCACCGCACGAAGACGCCGAAGGCGGCAGAGCCGAGAAAAATCGCAGCGAGATCGTATTTCCAGTCCTCAGTACTCGGTGTGGTCAAAGGACGGCGAGGCTTGTTGAGCCAGACGACCATCGATCCTGCGATAAGCGCCCCAAAAAGAGCCATCGAACAAAGATCGCCCACGACCAAAAAGTGCCCTAGCGCCAGCAGCGCGGCGCCAGCAACCTGCGGGCGCCGTAGATCAGCCTTAATGGTTCCTCGCGGCAGGGCGCCGGCGGCGAACAGAATGAAAGCGGCGAGGGAAAGCGTCGCCGCCTGATCGGCAAGCCAACTCGGCGGCGACCAGATATTGATCAGCGGTCGGTGTCGGGCGCTATATAGTCCGAGAACGGTGCAGGCTGCGACCGCAACGGTCGCTGCAAGACGCGCCGCGACGGTTCGCCTGGAAGTCTCAGGAGCGAGCACATCAGAACCCGTAGAGAATGCCGAAGAAGCTTGTAAGGGCGATGTCGTCGTCGATGATCGGGCTATCCTGAACGGCGTCCGGAAGAAACTCCGCTTCAGCGCGGATGGTCGCCAACAGCTTTGGAGTGAACGCGTAAGACAGGGTCACCCCAGCGTATGGGTGCCATGTTTCCTCAACGGCGAAAGCGGGACGACCGGCAAGCGCCTCGTCCTCGAACACGCCGTAGAGATATGTCGCGAGCTCCTCGTTTCTCCAGCGTGCGCCAGCGTCCACGCCGAACCTTCCGCGGGCGAGAACCGAGGTTGCGTATCCGGCGCCCAAGGTGAGTTCGCGCCCCTCGTTTTCGTTGGTGATGTCGGCGAGGAATTCTGCAGAGAGGCTGAACGGCCCATGGCGCAGATCGAGAGCGGCGCCGGCGTCGACGCCGATATCGCGGTCCATGCCCGTCAGAGCCGGACTGTCTTCAGGCTCGACCAGGATCCAACGCGGGCGAACGACGACGCTGATCTGAAGATGCTCGTTTTTGATGGGCGAGACGGCGAGGCCGCTGAGGTCGAGAGTGATGTAGTCCCCTTCGTAGGCGAGGTAGGGGATGAGGCCGGTTTCGTCGTCGGCGCCGATGAACGGGCTGGAAGACATGTACCCGCCGACGCCGATGTAGAACCGGGGCGGGGGTTGGTCGTCTTCCGCCACTGCGTCGAAGGTGGTCGTCAGCACGATGCTGGGCGCAAGGACCGCTGACAGCGATAGCGATAGCGATCGACGCAAAAGCGAGGTTTCGAACATGGTGGTCAACTCTTTCCTGACAACGAGGCGATTGCCGGGAGCTGACTACGCAAAGCGCGCGTGCGTCGTCGCCCGAGCGGGCAGGTCGCTGCGCGATCAGCGTCCGATCGGGACCGTCAGGACGCCGTCTGGGGGGCGATCGGCGAGGGCTCCAGCGTGTTTGCGGCGGCGGGCTCGCCTTCGCGGTAGGCGGTCGGCGTCGTCCCTGCGTGCTTCTTGAACGCCGCGTTGAAAGTCGAACGGGAGTTGAAGCCCACATCATAGGAGATCGTGAGGATCGTCGCCTTGCTCGCGCGAAGCCTCTGCTTGGCGTCTTCAACGCGCAGCCGGTTCACATAGTCGAAAAAGTTGAGCCCGATGCGTTCGTTCAGCGTCTGCGAGAGGTGGTTCTCAGACACCCCGAGGGCGTCGGCGAGGTCTCGCAGGCAGAGAGAGGGGTTCCGGAACAGCGCCGTGGCGCGCATCGCCCGGTCGAGGTTCTGCGCGATCCGGTCCATGCGGTCGGCGGCGAGAGACGAGCGGCCATATTTTTGCGGCTCAGGCGCGGCCTCCGCCGCAGCGGAGGCGCTGAAAATCGGCGGTTGCAGCAGGCCGAAGAAAGCGAACATCGCGATCCAGACAAGATCCAGTGTCTTGATGGTCGTATCGAGCCATTGCGGTTCAGCGACGAAGATGTCGAGAACCGGTTCGATCGACGCGCCGAGCCACATCACCGTCGTCAGGATCAGCATGCCGTAGAGCCAGCGCAGTGAAACGGCCTCCGTATTGGAGAACCGGTTCGAGATCGCACAGGTGTGCGTCTTCAGCGTTCGCCAGGACGCCGCAATGAAGCCGAGGGACGTAACCAGAAAGAAAAGAGTGAAGGCGAGATAGGCGGCGAAGGCCGCTGCGAGCTCTTCCTGCTCAAACGGTTCGCCGGTCACCAGAGGGCTCGTCAGCTGAGATGAGGCCAGCGTGGCTTTGATCGTCGCGTCGAGGGAGAAATAGGAGAACAGGAGACCATAGCCCGCGAGCGTCACCAGACCTGCGCGAACGAATGCGCGCCACCAATCCGTCGCCGCTTCCGAGGTCATCGCCAACGTATAGGTGAAGACGAGCGGGCCGAAGGCGAGCTTCGTCGGCCATAGAGCGCCGAACAGGTGCGGGGCGTTTCGATAGAAATCCCACGCTCTCAGCAGATCATCCGTAGCGCCCGCGCCGGCGACGCCGAGGATTGCGGCGAGCATAATTGACTGATCCGTCCGCTTTTCACGGTCGAACATGAGAGCGAGGATCGCAAAGATCGCGACGGAGAGGGTCATGGCCTCCGTCATGAGACGGAAAGCGGCTACAGCGTCCATTTCAGGTCTCCGTCGGTCAGCGTTTCCGCAAATAACGTATAACGTTAAACGATATCGCGCCGCAACAGCCATGCCATTCGCGTTCCAACTTGGACGTCGGCGAGACCGTATTCCGCGACGCGGAGCCTGTCCGATTCTGGCCTGACGGTTCATTCTCCATCGTCGCGACGTGCGCGACGTCAACTTCGCTGACGGTCCGTTTGAGGCTTCGCCGCTCAAGAGAGCGACTTGCTCAAGACTGTCCGATGATGGGGTGCAGGCCGGAAAGGGCGCGTTCTGACGCCAGACGTCCTGCACGGTTTCCATGATCTGGACGCCCTCGGAACATTTGACGTCGGCGGCGGAGATGTCGTCTTGCTGCAGCGGATTGTCACTTGGCGGAGGAGAGACGGCGTTCGGTAGCAGGTTGATCGTGATTCCCGAGGCGCGGTCATTTATCCGTTCTCCCATGACTTCCTCGGACGCTCGGCGACGCGCAGCATCAACGAAGTGCGCGTCGTCATCGGGTTGTCTACGATCTGACATCGAAGCCGCCGGGAACCATCGAGTGGGAGTGAGTGATGCCGCCACGTTTTCGGCGTGATTGTCCGTATTCTGGCGAGCGACTGATTGTCCGTCGTTCGGTTCGCCGGAGCGGCGCGAAGGAGGGCGCTTTGATCGTTAACGGGTTCGCATTCGCCATCGCAGGCTTCGCCGCCGCCTCGCCGCAGGGCGAGGTGCTGTTCGAAACATCCGCCGTCTCGCAGATTTCCGGCATCGAGGTGGAGACGCCCGTGACTGTCTACGGCGTTGAAACGCCGGGCGGCGATGACGCGCTGACGCTGACGGCGGTCGCTGATCTCGAAATGGCCCTGCCCGCCGCGCTGCGGGCGCTGGAGCACGACATCAATCGCCGATCCGTCGAGTGCGGCCTGCGTCTTTCCGGACGCAACGCCGGGGCGTCCGTGTCCGATGGCGGCGTGCGGATCTCCATCACGGTGGGAGCGGAGCAATGGGCCTGTTTCGGCGGCATGAAATCGCGCCTCGCAAGCGACCGCGGAACGATCCGCGCCCGTCTGGCGCCGGAAGTGGACTATGGCCGGTTGCAGTTGCGTCTTGTCGAGTTTCGCGTCGACGGCATGTCCGATCTCTCCCGCAGCATCGGCCTCGAGGCGTTGATGCGCGGATTTCTGAAAATGGAGATCGACAAGTTCAATGACGATCCTGAATTGACGACCCTGCCGGAGCCGCTGCAGCGCGAAGGATTTGAGCTGACGGACGTGCGCTTTACGGACGAGGACGGCGCGCCCTCCCTCCGCGCCGATGTCGTTGGCCCGAACGACGTCTACGCCGTCACCCGCGTTTTCCGTGAAATGACGAAAGCGGAACTTTAAGGCGCCTAAAAATTGGCGTTCGGCGCCGTGCGTTTTTTCATATCGTCGAAGGCCTGTCGCAGCCGGTCCGACGCGGAGGGGCCTGGGATCATCATGAGATCAGCCGCGCTCAGGGCCTCGCCGTTCCTGCTTTCAATCTGGACCTGCGCGACCGGGGAGGCGCTTTTGCGGTCCGCGACAAATGAGGGCGCGCCGGTATCCGGGAACGCCCATTTGTTTCCCCACTGAGAGAGCGCAATGAGGACGACGATGAGTTCCTCGCCCTTTTCAAGCAGCATGTAGGTCACCCGCCGCCCGTCCTCCGGGTCCTGATCGCGCGCGAGAACGCCGACTTCGACGAGATGGGCTAGCCGGTCGGAGAGCGTATTCTTCGCGATGCCGAGATTGCGGTGAAATGCGTCGAACGTCCGTGCACCGAATAGAGCGTCACGGACGATGAGAAACGACCACGGATCGCCGATCGTTTCGAGCGCGCGCGCGATGCCGCACTCCATATCCTCAAAACTTTTCCGTCGCATGGCGGGTTCCTACTCAGAGAGCCGCGATTCCGTCATCCAGTATGGCGCGAAAGCAGGTTGCATCATAGAACTAATTAAAATAGTCTAATGATGAAACTAAAAACGTTCATGCGCGGGGGACAGGATCGTGAGACAGCTTTTCTACGAGGGGCCGAGCAAACTTGCCTGGCGCGACGTACCGGAACCAAAGCTGAAAGCCGATCATGAGGTGATCGTGGCGCCGATCGCGGCGACGACCTGCGATGTCGATCAGGCGGTCATTCTCGGCTTCAGCCCCTACGAACCGCCGTTTTCGATCGGTCATGAGAGCGTGGCGCGCGTCGTGGAGGTGGGCGATGACGTGCACGGATTGAACGTCGGCGACGTTGTCTCGGTTCCCTATCACCGAACCTGCGGCGCGTGCGCGCCCTGCGCCAACCGCACGCCGCTCCATTGCGAACACAAGAACCTGCCCGACCGCATACCCTCCTATGGCTTTCCGCAGGCTGGAGAATGGGGAGGGATGTTTTCCGAAAAGTTCCGCGTGCCCTGGGGCGGTCACGCGCTAGTCAAACTGCCAGCGTCGATTGATCCGATAGCGGCGGTGTCGCTGGGAGACAATTTGTCGGACGCGTGGAGCGCGACCGTGCCGCATCTGCGGGACCGTCCAGGCGGGCGCGTCCTTATCACGAGTTTCGGCGGTTACGGACTTTACGCTGTGCAATGGGCCATCGCCGCCGGCGCGAGCCTCGTGACCTATGTCGACGACAATCCGAGCCGACTGAAGCTCGCGGAAGATCTTGGCGCGACGCCGCTTGCGTGGGCGGCGGATCTGAAAACCGCCGAGAAGTACGACGTGATCCTGAACGCCCGCCCCGGAACGGAACCGCTGGAATTCTGTCTCCTTTCCGCGGCGCCCGGCGCGTTCTGCACGAACATGGTCATTTTCTTCGAAACGGTCGCGCTGCCGCTCGGGCGGATGCACTATTCCGGCGTCACCCTCCTGTCGACCTACAACCCGACGCGCCTGCATATGCCGGAGGTCGTGAAAGCGTTGGAGGCCGGGCTCATCAATCCGAGGGCGATCGAATCGGAGATCGTCGATCTGGATGACGTGCCGGAACGCCTGGCGATTCCCAGCCATCGTCCGATCGTTCTTTTTGAGAAGACGTAGCGGCTACTCGCCGATCAGCCATTCGGAACGAACCGGACCTGCCGCGCCCAGCGTTTCCGCGAGCCAGGGCAGCGCCTCGCGGGCGGCGTCGGGCAGGGTGTAGGGCGGGTTGATGATCCAGAGGCCGGAGCCGGTCATGCCGCGCGCGTCGGTGTCCGGCTCCATGCAGAGCTCGATGTCGTAGAGGTCCGAGAGGCCGGCTTCCACGAACCCCTTCGCCATGGCGTCCGTCCGGGCGCGGTCGATCACCGGGCGCCAGACGATGTAGCAGCCGGACGGAAACTTCCGCCATGCTTTGCTCACGGCGGCGACGACGGCTGCGTAGTCGGATTTGATCTCATAGCTCGGATCGATCAGCGCGAGCATGCGCCGCTCCGGCGGCGGGGTCAGGGCGAGGAGGCCCTGCAGTCCGTCCGAGTTCTGAATGCTGAGATTTGGCCGCTTGCCGACGACACGCGCGAGCGCGCTTTCCTCGTTTCCGTGCAGTTCGAAAAAGGCGAGGCGGTCGCCTGATCGCGCGCCGTCAAGGGCGAGGGCGGGGGAGCCCGGATATCGGCGCAACACGCCGTCGGCGTTGTACGCCGCGACGCGGTCGAGCCACGGCGTCAGCAGCGCGGGCGCATCATCGCGGCCGAACACTTTCGCGACGCCGTCCCGGAACTCGCCGGTTTTCTGAGCTTCCGGGCTCTGAAGATCATAGACGCCGCCGCCTGCGTGGGTGTCGAGCAGGAGCAGCGGTTTCTCCTTGCGCGTCAGATACGCAAGGCAGAACGCGTAAACCGCATGCTTCAGAACATCGGCGTGGTTTCCGGCGTGGTAGCCGTGTCGGTAGGAGAGCACGGCCTCAGCCCATCAGCGCTTTCACGCCCGCGCCGTCGAGCCGCTCGTCGGCGAGGCGGTTGAGGAGGAGCGCCGAAAGCGTCGCGCGCTCGGCGAAGCTGCCCGCATCGACGAATTCCTCCGCAGAGTGAATGCGCCCGCCGCGCACGCCGAGCGTATCGACGTTCGGCACGCCCGCCGCGAAGATGTTGTTGCCTTCGCAGACGCCGCCGGTATCGGCGAATTCCAGCGATAGTCCGAGGGCGGAGCCGGTCGCGGCCACCGCGTCGAAAAGCGCGTGTTGGGCGGCGTTGCGCGGTTTCGGCGGACGGTAGAAGCCGCCATGCACGTGGCCGGTGACGCCGTCGCGCGCGCAGGCTTTTTCAAAGAGCTTCCGCACTTCCGCCGTCGTCCAATCCGCGGCGTCAGCGTCCGGGGCGCGGGCCCCGAAGCGCACGATGGCGAGATCCGGCACGATGTTCACCGCGCCGCCGCCGTCGATGGAGCCGACATTGACCGAAACGCCCTCGCGTTTCCCGTTGAGCGCTTCGAGGCCGACGACCAGCTCCGCGGCGGCCTCGATGGCGCTGCGCCCGTCTTCCTTCGCGCGTCCCGCATGGGCGGCCTTGCCGTGGAGCACGATGTCGAACACGGACGACCCCTTGCGGCCGCCGGACATGGCGCCGGTCTCCATGGCGGGCTCGTAGGTCATGCCGATGTGGGCGCCGGCGGAGGCGGCTTCGGTAAGCGCGCGGGCGCTCGCGAAATTGCCGATCTCTTCGTCCGGCGACACGACGATCCGATAACCGAGCTTTTCCTTTAGCGGCCCCGCCTCGAACGCTTTCAGCGCTTCCAGCATGACGATGAGGCCGCCTTTCATGTCGGCGAGGCCCGGGCCGTTCCAGCGGCCGTTCCCGAGATCCTTGATCGTTTCAAACGTACCAGGAGGGAAAACCGTGTCGTAGTGGCCGCTCATGACGACCTGTACGGGCGCGTCCGTGCGCGCTTCGACCCGGAGGACCGGCGCGGTTTCGATTGTCTCGATCTCGCCCCCATCCGTAACCTTCTCGAAGGCGTCTCCGGGTTCGAGACGCACGTCCGCGTCCAGCTCCTTGAAGGCGTCGGCGAGGGTCGGCGCAAAGGCGTTGAGGCCCTCCACGTTCCAGCTGCCCGTATTGACGCGCGCCCACGATATCGTGCGCTCCAGCATGGCCTCGGCGCGCGCGCTGAGGCGCTCGCGGGCGGCGTCGTCTTCGGGGGTGAGGCGGGCGAGCGCCGCAGCGTCGAATAGGGAGGCGTCAGGCATGGACGGAAGCTAGCGCGTTTTCTCGTGAGTTCGAAAGATGCGTCTTTGGGCCGTCATCCCGGATGCGCGTAGCGCGATCCGGGAGCCAGTGTGGCGGAGTACGGAGCGTGCGGCCCTCGGTCCCGGCTCTCGCTGCGCTCGGCCGGGATGACGGTCAAAGGTGCGCCCCGTCCAAAAAGAAAACGCGCGCCGCAAGGGCGCGCGTTTCCAGAATTCCTGAAGGGTCGAGCCTTAGAACGAGAAGACCGCTTCGACAATGAAGGAGCTCTCGGTGTAGTCGAGCTCGTAACCGTAGGTCAGCGTGTAGGCGCCGTACACTTCGGAATACGAATCGTCGATCAGGCCCATGGCGCTGAAATAGCGATAACCGCCGCCAATGGCGACGTTGTCGGTGATGTTCACGCGCACGCCCGCGCCAAGCTGGAAGGCGAAAGCGGCTTTGGCGTCGATGTCTTCGTCAACGTCGAGATAGGCGAGGCCGATGCCGGCGCCGGCATAGAGGCCGAGCTGCGGCGTCAGCGGAAGCTCGTACCAGCCGTTGACCATGGCCGAGTAGAGGTTCGCTTCGACATCGTAGGAAACGGTGCCGCCGCCGTAATAGTCCGGCACGTCGAAGACGATTTCGCCGACATCGCGGAACGCGCCTTCGAGGTCGATGGTAACGTCGCCGATTTTGACGCCGAGGGCGCCGCCGACGATGAAGCCGTTCTCAAGATCGACATCGTCGCTGTTCTCGAGGGTGTAGCTGGTCGGCCCGTCGACATCGAGACTCACGGTCGCTTCGAGGTTGCCGCCGATTTGCACGCCGCCGAAGCCGCGTAGCGAGATGTCCTGCGCCGCTGCGGCGCCGGTCATGGCGACGCCCGACGCGAGCGCCGTAGAAACGAGATAAGATTTCCGCATGGTTCTCCCCTGATCGAATGCACGAGCCGGTTGCAACGCATCATGCATCGAGGAACTTCTACCAGTGTGCGGTTCACGACGGAACCGGAGATCACTTTCCACGCGAAAAAAGGCGGGGTCGTGACCTTGGCGCCATTGCGCCCGAAATCAGTTCCCGGGCTCTAAATATTTTTCGTCGATTGCCGCCTTCAGCGGCTCCAGATGCGCCTCATAATTGCGCCAACGCTGGGAAGACGACGCATAGAGCGGCTGGCGCACCTGCATGTTGGAAGGCGTCGCGACCCGGCGTTCGGTGCGGTGGAAGTCGAGCACGGCGTCGGTCCAGTCGAGCCCTGCGTGCGCGATCAGCGCGCGAGACCGCTCCGCCTGATCGGCGACGAGGGCGTCGTAATCCGCCGTGAAAATCGTCACCGGCAGCGCTTCCTCGAAGAACTCCATGAGTTCGCGATAGGCTTGGTAGTAGCGCCCGAGATCGGCGAGGGAGCGGTTGTAGGCGTGGGACGCTGCAAACTCCCGCTGCCAGCAGGAGAGGCAGGTGTCGAATGGGTGGCGCACGCAGTGCACGAACGTCGCCTTCGGGAAGAGGAGGGCGAGTAGTCCGAGCGCGATGAAATTGTGGGGCATCTTGTCGGTGACGCGCGCGGCGGTTCGGTCGAGTTGGTCGAGCTTGGCGAGATACCGCCAGGCGAGGGCGGCGGCGCCCGGTTTGGTCAGTTTCTTCAGGCCCGGCGGGTAGGGCTCGCCCGTGGCGGTCATCGCGGGCACGCCATGGCGGACCTGCGCGGCGTATTCCAACTCGCCCGCGCCGAAAACGTCCGGGTGCGATGCGAGGATCTGTTCTGTCAGCGTCGTTCCTGAGCGCGGCATGCCGACGATGAAAACCGGGCGTTCGCTCTCGACGCCCCAGTCGGCGCGCTCTTCATAGAATTTGAGGTCGACTGTTTTCTTGATCTCGTCAAACAGGCGCTCCGTCTGCGAATGGTCATAGACCTGCGGGTCCTGCGCGTTCGCCGTCTCCCAGTGCGCGAAGGCGCGGTCGTACTCGCCGAGATCGTCGAAAATCTTGCCGGCGGCGTAGCTCATGGCTTTGAGGCGCCGCGGATTGCCGGAAGCGTTGTCGATCTCCGAAAGCAGGCGGTCGATGAGCGGATCGCCTTCTTTCCATTTCGAAAGATGCGCGAGCTGCTGCCAGGCGGGGCCATATTGCGGGTCGGTGTTGATGCGCTTACGGAGGATATCGCCGGCGGCGTCCTTGTCCCCGATATCAGCTCTGAGGCGCGCCTCCTCCATATCGGCGAGGAGGGAGCCGTCGCGGATCTCGCGCAGGAGGCCGATGGCGTGTTCGGCGCGTTTAATCTGGCCGGCGCCGCGCAGGGCCTGAATGAGGTTGCCGAAGGCTTCGGCGAAATCCGGCTTCAGGGCGACGGCGCGCTCCAGCGCGTCGATGGCCCGGTCGTGCTGGCGGGCGCGTTCGGCGGCGTGGCCGAGATTGTTGAGCACCACCGGATCGCGCGGTCGGCGCCGGGCGGCGGCCTCCAGAAGCTCGATGGCGTAATCGAGATCCTGCTTCTCCGCACGGATGACGCCGAGAAGGTTGAGGGCGTCCGCCTGGCTCGGCGCCCGGTCGAGGACGGAGCGATAGCCTTTCTCCGCGGCGTCGAGATCGCCCGCCTGATGCGCCGCAACGGCCGCTTTCAGATCACGCTCGATATCGGAGAGGGCGCGCGCGTCCGGGCGTTGCGCGCCGGCGCGGAACGGGGCGCGCGGCGCGCCGGGCTGAGGCATCTTGGGCATCGAAGCTAAGTCGTCGCGAACTGGCTGCGAGGTCAACCGTCGCTCACTGGTTACGGGAAGGCGAAAACGAATTGCGTGACATGATCGCGTCTGCATTTTTCCGGTGGCGGCGTTTTCAACCTCCACCGTTCAACCGCAATTAGTGCGGCTTCACCAAAATATGGCGATGGGACTTCTGCGAGGATCTTGGCGCGAGAAACGCCGACTTCATCAACATCGAAACCGATGAGCACGGCTCCGATATATCCTCTCCTGCCAGCCTTCGGCGGGTAATCCGGAGGCGAACGATCATCCCAGTTCAATTCGCACGCTCCGCGTTCTGCGCTGCGCTTGAAGATGGGCGGGATGTCGGCCGCATACTTGGAACCGATGTCGAAACTCCGTGTGCGAGCTACAGCATGAAGGGCTGCATCCCATGCCGCGGCGTCGACAACGAGTTGGTCAAAATCGTCGAGGCTTGGTTGGGACGGCAGCAGGGTTCGGGCGAACTCGATGTCTTCGTGCGACCGGATGGCGGCGAGCCTCGACGACGGATCGCCGAGCAGCCGAGCGGCGCTGCGGAAGTAGTAGATTTCCGCCTTCGCACGAGCGGCCTCAGGTTCGACGGCCTCGAGCAGTTCTTCTGCCCGCTCGGAAGCTGCGACCGCGCTGCGGTTGTTTCCGGCGCGAAACAGCGTGCTTGTCAGGGACATCCACGCCCGTGTCAGATCGAAACTTGGCGTCGGGTTGTCGCGGTCAATATCGATTAGGCTCTTTCGGAAGGCGCGCGCATCCCGCGTCCGCTTCTCGCTGTTCGCGTAGGCCGCCCAGGCGACGATGGCGCGCGCGTCATCGGCCGGCAGGTCATCGCCGAAGGATGAAAGCAATTCATCGACCCGGCGCGCCGGCTCCTCCGCCCGCGAAACGTCCGAGTACGCGATCAGCCCCAGATAATTGAACGCCAGAACCGCCGTCGTCGCGTCGTCACCAAGTTCCTTTTCCGCCGCGCGCCAGGCGCGTTCAGCGGCGTCGACGGCGGCGGCGCGATCTCCTCGCTCCAGCGCCGCGTTATAGGCCTTGTAAGCGTCGAGATACTCCTGCGCAGCGGCGCTCGCGAACAAGGCGAAAAGAGCCGCGGAGGCGGCGATGATGATGCGCATGGACCCCTCCCCAGACCTTAAAGGTCATTCGGGGCGGAGAATGCCGTGCAATCCGGCGCGTGGCAAACCTCAGGTCACTTGATGAAGGGCTCTGACAGATCGAGGCGCACGTCCTGCGCTTCGCCGTTACGCATTCGGGTGACGACCACCTCTTCGGGCTGTTCTTCGGTTCCGTCGCGTCGGCGCGGGCAGCCGCGATCGAACGCGGGTTTTCCGTCCATGGCGGTGAGAATGTCGCCGACTTCGAGCCCCGCGGCTTCCGCGGCGCTTCCTTCGGCGATCCCGAAAATCTCCAGCCCTTCGTCGACCGGTTTCAGAAACGCGCCCGTCTCACGCCGCTCGGGGGAGGAGAGGCGCCCCGGCGTCGCCTGCACGAAGCGGATGCGGCGGTTCTCATTGTCCAGCGTGATGCGGAAGTGCTGCAGCACCTCGCCGCCAAGCAGCTGATTGCCCGGCGTTTTCTCCGCTATCGGACGGTCGTAGGCGACATCGCCTAGCGTGAGCGCCCCGGTCAGTCGGGCGGCGTACCTCTTCTCGATGCGTTTGAGGCGGATCGCCGCGCCGAGGGGAACCGGCTCGCTGACGAGATCGTACCGGTCCAGATTATTCACCGCGACGGCGTTGCGGGCGCCGGAATCGACCAGCAGACGTTCCCGCTTGCCGCCGAGCTTCACCTTCACCCACGGGCGTTCGTCCTTGCCGCGGGAGCTGAAGACGGTCTTTCCGTCCGGCCTCGGCAGTTCGCCGCGCGCGAGTTTGATGTCGCCCGCCTCGTAGTCGAGCGTGATGAGAAACGGTCCGAAGGCGTCGTATGAGAGGAGCCCGTCCACGGGACGGCCAAGGGCGCGCGAAATGTGGTCGAACTCGCGCACGCGAGCGGGCAGCTTGTTGTATTTCACGTCGCCCGCGCTCGCATTGCGGATGATCGCCCGGTTCCCAACCGGCACGCGCACGCCGGAGATGCGTTCGATGGCGTCCGGGTCGACAAGGGAGCCCGACGCGCCGGTGTCGTAGATGAAGGTGAGGGTGCGGTTCTCCGGCGGGCGGTCGCTTTCGCTCTCCAGCACCACAGAGACGAGGAAGTACGTCCCGCACATCTCGGCGGGAACGACGCCGGCGGGCTCTTCATCGAAAGCGGCGGCGAGGGCGAAAGCGGCGGCGAGCGCGACGACGGACATGACGGACCCCTTTTTTCTGCATTCGAGAGGCGGCCGCGCGCTTTCACAAGCCCGCGCGCGATAGGGCGCCTTCACGGCGGGCCGACTTGCCGCGGCGCCGCGCAACGGCGATGGTGCGCGCCGCAATATGAAGGAGGCCCTCCGGCGCCATGGATCTGAAGTCCGTCATCCGCACCATTCCCGACTACCCGAAGCCGGGCATCCAGTTCCGCGACGTGACGTCCCTGTTCGCCGACGCCCGCGGCTTCCGCCGGGCGATCGACGAGCTGGTGCAGCCCTTCGCCGGGCGGAAGATCGACAAGGTCGCGGGCATCGAGGCGCGGGGCTTCATTCTCGGCGGCGCCATCGCCCACCAGCTCTCGGTCGGGTTCATTCCGGTGCGCAAGAAGGGCAAGCTGCCGGGCGCGACCATCGCTCAGGACTATGATCTCGAATACGGAACCGACACCATTGAGATCCATCTCGACGCGATCGAGGCGGGCGAGACGGTGCTGCTGGTCGACGACCTCATCGCCACCGGCGGCACGGCGGCGGCGGCTATTTCGCTCCTGAAGCGGGCGGGCGCGGAGATCGTCGGGGCCACCTTCGTCATCGACTTGCCCGATCTCGGCGGCGCGAAGAAAATCGAGGCGCTGGGCGTGCCCGTCTCCAGCCTCGTCGAGTTCGAGGGCGACTGAGCTTCGGGAGGAGTTCCATGAGCTATTTGCCGCTGATCGCCGGGATCGCGATTTTTCTCGGCGCGCACGTTTTCATCTCATTCCGTGAGGCGCGAACCGCGCTGATCGCCCGTCTCGGCGCCATGGGCTATCGCGGGGCGTTTTCGCTGGTCTCCATCATCGGGTTTGTCCTCATCGTGATCGGCTGGCGTGCGGCGCCGCCGGACGTCCTCTATGTCGCGCCGTTCTGGCTGACGCACGTGACCGCCTTCCTCATGTGGCCGACCATCGTGCTCCTCGTCGCCGCCTATCTGCCGGCCGGCAAAATGAAGGGCGCGGTGAAGCACCCGATGGTGACGGCGGTGAAGCTCTGGGCGGTCGCGCACCTTCTCTCCAACGGCGAAGTGCGCTCGATCATTCTGTTCACGGCGTTTCTCGCCTGGGCGGTATTCGACCGCATCTCCCTGAAACGCCGCGGCGATGTCGGCCCGGGTATGGGCCCGGCGCGGAACGACTTCATCGCCGCCGCCGTCGGCACGGTCGCGTACGCGCTCTTCGCCGTTTATCTGCACCCGATCCTCATCGGCGTGGCGGTGGTCGGCTGATGTCCGCTCAGGTTCGCTCCCGCCGCATCACCACGGCCGACATTCGCGCCCGCAAGGGCGGCGAAAAGGTCGTCTGCCTCACCGCCTATGACGCGCCGACCGCGGCGCTCCTCGACGAACATTGCGATCTCCTCCTCGTCGGCGACAGCGTCGGCATGGTGGTGCACGGATTGACCTCCACCGTCGGCGTGACGCTGGAGATGATGATCCTCCACGGGCAGGCGGTGATGCGCGGCGCAAAATCCGCGCTTGTCGTCGTCGATCTTCCGTTCGGTTCCTACGAAGGAAGCCCGCAGCAGGCCTTCTCCAGCGCCTCGCGCGTCATGATCGAGACCGGCTGTCAGGCAGTGAAGATCGAAGCAGGGCCCTACGCCGCGGAGACGGTGCGCTATCTCTCCGATCGCGGCATCCCGGTCATGGGCCATGTGGGCCTTCGTCCGCAGGCGGTGCACGCGACCGGTGGCTTCAAGGCCCGCGGTCGCAGCGACGCCGAGCGCGAGGCGGTGATGCGCGAAGCGAAAGCCGCCGACGATGCGGGCGCCTTCGCGCTCGTCATCGAAGGCGTCGCCGAACCGCTCGCGCGCGCCATCTCCGAGCACGTCGCCGCGCCGACCATCGGCATCGGCGCCTCGGGCGCCTGCGACGGCCAGATCCTCGTCACCAACGACATGCTCGGCCTCTTCGACTGGACGCCGAAATTCGTGAAACGTTATGCGGACCTGAAATCCCTCGTCTCCGAAGCCGCCGCCGACTACGCCGACGAGGTGAAGTCGCAGGCCTTCCCGGCGGCGGAGCACACGTACAAGTTCAATACCTGAGGCGGTCGCGGCGTTCCGCCATGGACGCCGCCGCCGACGGCGGGCATCGTTCCCCCAAAACGGGAGGAAAACGATGCGGAAACTGGCGGGGGCGGGCGCTCTGGCGCTGATGGCGGCGGCGTGCGGCGGCGAGGAACGGGCGCTGAAGCAGGCGGTCGAGGCGGCGCCGATCTACGATTATGACGTGACGCGCGACGAATGGGGCGTTCCCACCTCCAGCGGCGTGACCGACGCGGACGCCGCCTACGGCTTCGCCGTCGCTCACGCTCAGGATGATTTCGCCAATATCCAGTCCGTGGTGTTCGCCGCGAAGGGCATGGCCGGGCGCCTCGCCGGAAAAGACGGGGCGATCTCGGACTATTTTCACGCGCTCACCGATGTCGAAGGAACGCTCGCCCGCTATGACGAGGACGTGCCCGAGACATTCAAGGCCGTGCTGCAGGGGTATGCGGACGGCCTCAACGCCTACGCCCTCGCGAACCCGAAAGAGAGAAAACCCGGCCCTTGGCCGGTGACCGGCCGCGATGTCGCCGGCGGGTTCGTCCTCACCTCGCCGCTCTTTTACGGCCTCGATGATGAGATCGGCCAGCTGGTCGAGGGCTATTACGATCCATGCGCCGCGCCGGTGACGCGCGAGGCGATGGCGGACGTCCAGCCGAAGGGCTCCAACGGCTTCGCCGTCTCGCCGAAAGGCTCCGACGACGGATCGACCATGCTGATCGTCAATTCCCACCAGCCCTATGACGGCCCGCTGGCGTGGTACGAAGCGCGCATCGAAAGCGGGGAGGGCTGGGCGCTTGGCGGCGGCACGTTCGCGGGCGCGCCGTTTCCGCTGGTCGGCTACAATCCGGACTTCGCTTTCGCCGCGACCGTGAACCGGCCGGATCTCGTCGACCACTACCGGCTCGTCGTCGATGAGGCGCACAAGGATCAGTACTATTTCGATGGCGACTGGCGGGACTTCGAAGACAAGCGCGTCACGCTGAAAGTTAAGTTCGGGCCGCTGACGCTGCCCGTGGGCCGCACGATCCGTTATTCCGTCCACGGTCCGGTGTTTGAGACGCCCGCGGGGTCGGTCGCCATCGCCTACGCCAAGGGGACGGTGCGGGCGGCGGAGCAGTTCTACCGCCTCGGTAAGTCCCGCTCGGTCGATGAGTTTCTGGAGGCCATGACGCTCCGCGGCTTCGCGTCCTTCAACTACATCGTCGCCGACCGGTCAGGGAAGATCGGCTTCTTCTATAACGCCGCCCTGCCAAAGCGACCGGAGAACTGGGACGGGAAGGGCTGCGCGCCGGGGGACGACCCGGCGATGCTCTGGGATGGCCTCCGCCCGACCAGCGAAAACCCGCAGGTGATCGATCCGCCGTCCGGCTGGGTCTATTCGGCCAACTCGACGCCGTTCTCCGCAACGCACCCGGACGATGATCTCGACCCGGCGGACTTTCCCGCCAATATCGGCGTCGAGCCGACGACGACCCGCACCAACCGCTCCTTACGCGCGGTTGAACTGCTCTCCACCGCCGCGCCCATCTCGCCGGAAGAGCTGGAAGCGGTGAAGTTCGACATCACGTACTCGGAAAATCACGGAATGCGCGCCGCCGTCGCGCGGATCATCGAGGAGGCGAAAAGCGATCCGGAGCTTGAAGAGATCGCCGCGGTGCTCGCGGACTATGACTTCACCGGAGGGAAGGAGAGCCGCGGCGCGATCCTCGCCATGACGATCTACACCCCCTTCGGCACGGCGGACCATTACGGCTATCCGCGCCCGGATTTCGTCCCGACCGTGAAAAATCGCGCCCGGCGCGTGCGGGAGATCTTCGGACGGCTTGATCCGACCTTCGAGGAGGCCGTTCGCCACCGCCGGGGCGATGTCGACGTCGCCATCGAGGGCGGGCCTGATCTTCTCCGCGCGCTCCGTTGGGAAATCACCGGCGACACGCTCTGCGCGAATTTCGGCGACGGCTTCATGGCCTTCGTCGAATGGGAGGCGGACGGGACGCAGAAGGTCCGCACCATCCACCAATACGGCGCGGCGGTCGGTCGGCCCGACAGTCCTCACTATGACGACCAGGCCGAGCTCTACGCGGCGAAGGGTTGGAAGACAGTTCCGCCGCCCGCGCCACGCAACCGATAGGCGCGCCCGTTAGGCGCAACGGGCGCGCCGGTTGGAAATCGGGTTAACGAAGGGTAAAATCCCGCCGACCAACGGGGTCTGCCATTGGGGGTTCGCCACATGATCCGCATTATCCTACCGGCGCTGCTGCTCGCGTCGCTTCTTTTCCTCCCGCTGCCGGTGTCGACGGAAACCGTCGAGAGCGCCAAACGCGGCACTGACCAACTCGAATACACCGCCGCCAGCATGCTTGAGACGACGCGCGACTGCGCCATCTCCGGCTCGCTGACGATGGAGACGTTCACCGGCGACTGCGCGCCGTCCGACGGCCTCGAAGGCCAGGCCTACGCCGCGACCGCGATCGCCGCGGCCGTCGCCGCCATCCTCGGCCTTCTCGGCCTTCTGCCGTTCCTTGGCCGTCTCACCTCGGTGTTCGCGCTGCTCGCGGGCGTCCTCGGCGTCGGCGCGACCGGCGTCTCGATCTTCGACGTCTTCGTGCAGAACGCCGGCGTGGTCGATCCGGGCTTCGGCATGGGCGCCATCGGCGGCCTCAGCCTGCTGACGGCGGCCACGGGCTTCGCCGGCATGCGCGGCGACGACGCGTAAGCGTCCGAGCTTCTGAAACGAGAAAAGCCGCGCCCTTGGGCGCGGCTTTTTTGTTCAAAACTCGTTAGCCGTCTTCCCGGGCGAGCGAAGCGAGACCCGGGATCCAGAGCCGCGAGCGCCATGACCCGACACCCTGGGTCCCGGATAACGGCTGCGCCGTTTCCGGGATGACGCGTTTCTTCAACTGATCGCCGGCGAATGGCTTGAGTTTACCCTCACGGCCACTTCGCTTCCGGGGGAAGCGAGGAGAGGATCGCCTCCACATTGCCGCCGGTCTTCAGGCCGAACTGCGTGCCGCGATCGTAGAGGAGGTTGAATTCCGCATAGCGCCCGCGCCGGATCAGCTGCTCCTCGCGCTCGTCCTCGGTCCACGGCATATCCATGCGCCGACGCATCACCGGCTCATAGGCTTTCCAGAAGGCCCGACCCACATTTTGGGTGAAGGCGAAATCCGCTTCCCAGTCTCCGCTGTCGTGGCGGTCGTAGAAAATCCCGCCGACGCCGCGCGCCTCGCCGCGATGATGGTTGAAGAAGTATTCATCCGCCCACGCCTTGAATTTCGGATAGTAGTCGGCGTCCGCCGCGTCGCAGGCGTCCTTATAGGGCGCGTGGAAGGCGAGGGTGTCTTCGTGGTCGTCCGTCCGATAGCGGTCCATCATCGGGTTGAGATCGCCGCCACCGCCGAACCAGCATTTCGTCGTGACGATCATCCGCGTGTTCATGTGGGCCGCCGGCGCGTGCGGGTTGCGCGGGTGGGCGATGAGCGAGATGCCCGAGGCCCAGAAGCGCGGGTCTTCGTCGGCGCCCGGGATCTGCTTGGCGAATTCCGGCGAAAACTCGCCGAACACGGTCGAGATATGGACGGCCGCTTTTTCGAACACGCGCCCGCGCAGGACGCCCATTTCGCCGCCGCCCTGACCTTCGCCGCGCGACCATGGCGTAATCTCCGTCATCCCCGGCTCGCGGTCGGCGTAGAGCGGCCCGGCCTCGCGCTCGAGGGTGTTGAAGCCCTCCGCGATGTCGTCGCGCAGCTGCCGGAACCAGGTTGATGCGCGCTCCTTGCGCGCGTCCATCGCGTCTTCGGTCACGCGGGACCTCCTTCTCAGATTGTTCCCGGCGAACATCCGCCGTCCGTCTCGAAGTTCAAGTTGGGGGAAACCCGAGGCGCCGACGGGCTTCAGCGAGGGCGACAGCCGCGGCGACCGCCATGTTGAGGGAGCGCGCGCCGGGCGCCATGGCGATGCGTACGCGTGTGTCGGCGGCGGCGTGGACCTCCGCTGGCGCGCCCGCGCTTTCGCGGCCGATGAGCAGGATGTCGTCCTCGCGCCAGTCCATCTCGTAAACGCTCGCCTCGGCGCGGGTCGTGAGCAGCGCCAGTCGGCGCCCTTCGGCGCGGCGCGCGGCGTTGAACGCGGCCCAATCCGCGTGGAGTGTCAGCTCCAGCCCATCGGCGTAATCCATGGCGGCGCGGCGCAGCGACCGGTCGGAAGCGGGGAAGCCGCACGGCTCGATCACGTCGAGC
This sequence comes from uncultured Caulobacterales bacterium, assembly GCA_964342855.1. Taxonomy (GTDB): domain Bacteria; phylum Pseudomonadota; class Alphaproteobacteria; order Caulobacterales; family Parvularculaceae; genus JBCBJX01. Next base: position 70,274 of record CAYFIB010000005.1, on the reverse strand, counting down.
GCGGCGCCGAAACACGCTGCGACGCGAATCGCTGCGCCGACATTGCCGGCGATTTCCGGTTCGAAGAGAGCGAGGCGCATGGCGTGGATCCCAGTCCGGGCGCGGGTTTTTCTCTTGCGGCGTCAAGCCGCAAGAGGGCGCTTGGACAAGCGCGAACGGGCGTGGCAGAGAACCCGCCAATCTGCAAGCGGACGCCCGCGGGCGCGCCGCTGCGCATTCGACGTTTCCTCGCGCCGCAATCCGGGCGCTACAGGGTAAGAGGCGAACTCATGGCCGCGACCACCCATTCCGAAGACGAGCCGACCCGTCGCGATTTCATTCACTTGCTGGCGGTCGGCACGACCGGCCTCGGCGCCGCCGCCGTGGCGTGGCCGTTCATCGACCAGTTGAACCCCGACGCCAGCGTGCGCGCGCTCGCCTCGAAAGAGGTCGATATCTCGGGCATTGAAGTCGGGCAGGCCATCAAGGTCATGTGGCGCGGCAAGCCGGTCTTCATCCGCCGCCGCACGGAAGACGAGATCAAGGAAGCCGAAGGCGTCGCCATCAGCGCCCTGAAAGACAAGGCCTCGCGCAACGCGAACGACGAAGGCGCCGACGCGTCCGACAACGCCCGCGTCACCGCCGCCGACGGTCAGGCGCGTCCGGAATGGCTCGTCCTGGTCGGCGTCTGCACGCACCTCGGCTGCATTCCGCTCGGCACCGCGCAGGGCGAAGTTCGCGGCGATTATGACGGCTGGTTCTGCCCCTGCCACGGCTCGCACTACGATATCGCCGGCCGCATCCGCAAAGGCCCGGCGCCGGAGAACCTGCCGGTTCCGCCGTACGCGTTCCTGTCCGACACGACGATCAAAATCGGCTGACGCAGGGAGAGGCTGAGAAAATGGCTCACGAAAGCACCTACAAACCCGGCACCGCCGTCGAGCGCTGGCTCGACGCCCGCCTGCCGATCGTCCGTCTGGGATACGACTCGTTCATCGATTTCCCGACGCCGAAGAACCTCAATTACTGGTACACCTTCGGCGGCATCGCCGCGGTGATCCTCATCGTGCAGATCGTGTCGGGCATCGTGCTCGCCATGCACTACACGCCGCATGTCGACTACGCCTTCGAAAGCGTCGAGCACATCATGCGCGATGTGAACTACGGCTGGCTTATCCGCTACATGCACGCCAACGGCGCCTCGATGTTCTTCATCGCCGTCTACATCCACATGTTCCGCGGGCTCTATTACGGCTCCTACAAGGAGCCGCGCGAGGTTCTGTGGATCCTCGGCGTCGTCATCTTCCTCCTGATGATGGCCGCCGCGTTCATGGGCTACGTGCTGCCGTGGGGTCAGATGTCCTTCTGGGGCGCGACCGTCATCACCAACCTTTTCTCGGCGATCCCGCTGGTCGGCGATTCCATCGTGACGCTGCTCTGGGGCGGCTTCGCGGTCGACAACGCGACGCTCAACCGCTTCTTCTCGCTGCACTACCTCATTCCGTTCGTGATCTTCGGGGTGGTGGTGCTGCACGTCTGGGCGCTGCACGTGCCGGGGAACAACAACCCGCTCGGTCTCGACGTGAAGTCCGAGCGCGACACCGTGCCGTTCCACCCGTACTACACGGTGAAGGACGGCTTCGCGATCGCGGCGTTCCTGACGCTCTTCGCGGCCTTCCTCTTCTTCCAGCCGAACGCCCTCGGCCACCCGGACAACTACATCAAGGCGAACCCGCTTTCGACGCCGGCGCACATCGTTCCGGAATGGTACTTCCTGCCGTTCTACGCGATCCTGCGCGCGGTGCCGGACAAGCTCGGCGGCGTCATCGCCATGTTCGGCGCCATCGCGGTCCTGTTCGTCCTGCCGTGGCTCGACACCTCCAAGGTCCGTTCGCTGAAGTTCCGCCCGGTCGCGCGCCAGTTCTTCCTCATCTTCGTGGTGGTCTGCTGCGTTCTCGGCTGGCTCGGCGGCCAACCGGCGGAAGGCGCCTACGTGTGGGGCGCGCGCGCCGCGATGCTCTATTACTTCGCCTACTTCCTGGTGATCCTGCCGCTTCTCGGCATCGTCGAGAAACCGCTTGATCGGCCGAAATCGATCGCCGACGCCGTGCTGGAGCGCAACGCCGCCAAAGCGTCCGCCGCCGGCACCGCGCAGCCCGCCGAATAAGAGGGACGAGAACCATGATCCGCATCCTCGCCATCGCCTGCGCCGCGATCTTTTCGGCCAGCGCCGCCTCGGCCGCCGAAGGGACTTTCGAGCACAAGCCCTATAAGCACGGCCACTGGCATTTCTCCGGCGTCTTCGGCTCGTATGACAAAGACGCCCTGCAGCGCGGCTTCCAAGTCTACCGGGAAGTCTGCGCCAGCTGCCACGGGATGGAGCTCGTCTCCTTCCGCAATCTCGCGCAGCCGGGCGGCCCGTTCTATCTGGAAAAATGCCCCGAGGGCGCGCCGGCGAACCTCGACTGCTCCAACCCGAACGACAATCCGATCGTGAAGGCGCTCGCGGCCGAATATCAGGTGACGGACGGTCCCGATGATTACGGCGACATGTTCCAGCGCCCGGCGACCCCGGCGGACCGCATTCCGAGCCCGTTCGCCAATGAGCAGCAGGCACGCGCGGCGAACGGCGGCGCGCTGCCGCCGGACATGTCGCTCCTGGTCAAGGCCCGCCACCACGGCCCGGACTACATCTACAGCCTGCTGACAGGCTATGGCGAAGAGCCGAAAGAAGGCTTCGAGCTGCAGGCCGGTCTCTACTACAACCCGTATTTCGCGACCGGCACGCTCGCCATGGCCCAGCCGCTTTATGACGGCATGGTCGACTACAAGGACATGGACGAGACCGGCGAGACCGTCGAGCAGTACTCCAAGGACGTCGTCGAGTTCCTCACCTGGGCCGCCGAGCCCAAAATGGAAGTCCGCAAGCAGATGGGCTTCATGGTGGTCGCCTATCTCCTGCTCTTCACGGGCATCCTCTACTGGTCCTACCGCAAGGTCTGGGCGAACGTAGAGCACTGAGGCGCGATCTCGCGTTGCTGAGAATTGAAAAGCCGTCGCCGGAAGGCGGCGGCTTTTTCGCATTCGCTCCCAAGTCCTGCTTCACCCGCTCATCCCGGCGCTCATCGAGACGTCGCCGGTCGGCGGCTCCGCAGAGCGCCACGGGATCCAGAGCGGACGGTTTCTCACGTCTGCGGCATTTCTCAGAGCCTCCTGAGATCCCCGCCTTCGCGGGGATGAGCGGGGGTGGTAGGGCTGTCGCCGATCAATCCCGAGGAGCCTTCATGAAACCGTCCTTCGACAAATCGAAAACCGTTCTCGGCGTCATCGGCGGTTCCGGCGTCTACGACATCAAGGAGCTGGAGGGCGCGAAACGCGTCGCGATCTCCTCGCCCTTCGGCGCGCCGTCATCGGAGCTCGTCCGCGGCCGGATGGGCGGGGTCGATGTCGTCTTTCTCGCCCGCCACGGCAACGGCCACCACCTCTCGCCGACGGACGTGAATTACCGCGCCAATATCGACGCCCTGAAGCGGGCGGGCGTGACCGACGTGCTTTCGGTTTCCGCCTGCGGATCGTTCCGCGAAGAGCTGTCGCCGGGGACATTCGTCATCGTCGACCAGTTCATTGACCGCACACACAATCGCGAGAAATCCTTCTTCGGCGCCGGGTGCGTCGCCCACGTCTCCATGGCCGAACCCGTCTGCGCGCGTCTCGGCGATGCGGTGGAGGCGGGCTGCAAGGCCCTCGACATTCCCCACCATCGCGGCGGCACCTATCTCGCCATGGAGGGCCCTCAGTTCTCCTCACTTGCTGAATCGAAGCTCTACCGCTCGTGGGGCTGCGACGTCATCGGCATGACCAACATGCCCGAGGCGAAACTCGCTCGCGAGGCGGAGTTGCCTTACGCCACCGTCGCCATGGTGACCGACTACGATTGCTGGCATATGGAGCACGAGGCGGTCTCGGTCTCCAACGTCCTTGAAGTCCTGCAGGCGAACGCGGCGAAGGCGCGCGAGCTGGTCAAATGGATCGCGCCGAAACTCGGACCCGAGCGCCCGGCGTCTCCCATCGATACGGTGCTCGATTACGCCCTCATCACTGCGCCTGAAGCCCGCGACCCGAAGGTGCTCGCAAAGCTCGACGCGGTGGCCGGGCGGGTTCTCGCGCGGGCGTGATCGTCCGTCGGCGCGTGCGATGTCACAGATCGCGCGGTCGAGCCCTCCTTATGAACAACGGTGCGGGAAACGCCTGCACCGGGTTCAACAGGAGACCCGACGATGACGAAAATTCACGACGTTCAGTCCATTGAGATCGACAAACCGGCGAGCGACGTCTTCGCCTTCGTGGCGAAGCCGAAAAACCTCACCGTGTGGACCAATGCTTTCAAGAAAGCGGACGGATCAAGCGCCGTTCTGGAAACGCCGGCGGGCGCGACGCCGATCAAGCTGAAGACGATCAAGAGCGACGCCGCGCGCACCATCGACTGGCGCATGACGTTTCCGGATGGTTCTATCGGCGAGGCGTTCTCGCGGGTGACGCCGTTGGGCGACAACCGGTCGATCTATTCTTTCGTTCTCATGCCGCCGCCGGTTCCGCTGGAAATGCTCGAAGGCGCGCTGCAGCAGCAGATGGCGACGCTCGCTGAGGAGCTGAAGTCCCTGAAAACGGTGATGGAGCAATGATCGTTCTCGCCTCGGACGATGTCGAGGCCGCCCGGCGCGGAGAGCGCGCCGGGCTAGAGCGGGTGGCGCGCGCCGCCGAGCCTGTCGTGTTCAATCTGGCGATCCGCATGCTGGCTAACCGCGCGGATGCAGAGGACGCGACGCAAGAAATCCTCATTCGCATCATCACGCATCTCGGCTCGGTTCGCGATGTCGGCGCCGCCGGCGCCTGGGCGATGCGCGTTGCGTGCCGTCACCTCGTTGAAACCCGAAAGCGCGGGCGCGTGGAGGCCATGCGTCTCGATTTCACCGCGTTCGCTGACGATCTTCAGACGGATTTCGGCGCGTCGCCGCATGTGGAGTTGACCGAAGCGGAGTACGGGCTTGCTCTGAAAGAAGTGAAGGTCGGCTGCACGCTCGCCATGCTGTCATGCCTCTCGCGCGCGCTGCGGATCGCGTACGTCCTTGGCGACGTATTCGAACTATCCGACGCCGACGCCGCGCGCGTGCTGGAGCTGTCTCCCGCGACGTATCGGCAGCGCTTGAAACGGGCGCGGGACCAGGTTGCGGCGTTCGTCACGCGCACCTGCGGCGTCGTCGCCGAAGACGCGCCCTGCCGCTGTGCGGGGCGCGTGGGCCCGGCGCTGGCGGGCGGGCGAATTGAGAAAGGCGCCTCTCGGTTCGACATTGCGTCAGGGAGCGCAACGGAGCACGCCGCTCTGGAAAGCCATGTTCGCGCGCTCGACCATGCGCGGGAGAAGGCCGCGGCGCTGATGCGCTCCAACCCGGATTTTTCTTCTGATATCAGCGCGCTGCTTGTGCAGGTGACGGCGTTTTCCGGCGACGGGTCCGACGCCGCGCCACATCAATGAAAGCACCCGCTTTTCAAACGGATACGACCATTCATTGACGTCGCGTGTGAAGTCAGCGCGAGCCTTGCGGGCGACGCGGTTACTTGGTTTCGAGCGCCAGGAAATAGCCTTCGAGGTAATAGGCCGGAACCTCGACCACGAGGCCGTCGCCGCGTTTCGGGTTGAGGCGGAAGCGCAGGCGCCCGTCGTCCTTCGTCAGGCGCTCCAGCGCCTCCGGCTCGATGTTCACACGCACCGCTTCGAAGCGCGGGCAGACCTCCTGCGGCGAGGCCCGAAGGCCGCAATCGTCGCCCGCGTCGATGACGGCGAAGTCGGCGAGATCGCCGCCCTCATAGCTCGCCGAGCCATATTCGCGGGCCGGGCCGGTATAGGCGACGTGGACATAAACCTGATGGACGACCGGGCGACCGCGCTTGTCGGTCCACGAGCGCACCAGCGCCCAGGAGTTCGACTGGCCGGGAACGGTGATTTTCGGGCCGATGAAGCGGCGGTTCACGTCGAACTCGCTCTGCTCGGTCGAGGTGTTGCGCGCGGTCGCCTCGACGCGCGGGTCAACCGGCTCCGGCGTCGCGCAGGCGGCGAGCGTCGCGGCGATGGCGAGCGTGGCGAAACGTTTCAATTCGGGTCCCATAGCGTCCTTCCCGGCCGATATCGCGCCAACGGACGCGAAACTCCCCGGTTCCGGCTTACCACATACAAGCTTCAGGCCAAGCGGCGCCCGACAGAGGGGCGGCTCAGAGCCCCAGTTGACGGAAAAAGCCGCCGATCGCGTCCGGGCGGATCAACGCCGCGAGGACGAGGCCGGAGACCGCGCCGCCGATGTGGGCCTCGTGCGCGATGTTGCCCCGTCCGCCCATGGCGACGACCGAATAGAGAAGGTAGAGCGGCGCGAAGAGAAAGGCCGGAATGCCGATAGGGATGAAGAAGAGATAGAAATTGTCCATCGGCCGGAAGAGCACATAAGCGAAGACGATGCCCGAGACCGCCCCCGAAGCGCCGAGGGCGAGATAGCTCCGGTCCCGCCGATGCACGGCGAGGGAGACCGCCGCCGCCGCGACGAGCGATCCGAAATAGAGCGCGAGAAACCCGTCGGGCCCGAGGAACCATTCCATGGACGGCCCGAAGAAAAACAAGGTCAGCATGTTGACGAAGAGGTGCGCGCCGCCGCCGTGCAGAAAGCCGTGGCTGATGATGCGCGAGTGCTCGCCGCGGTCGAACACCCCCGCGGTCGACAGCGCCCAGCGGCGCGTGAAGGCGTCTGGCGCGTTGAACTGAAAGAGCGAGATCGCGACGGTGAGGGCGATCATCGCGTAGGCGGCGGGCGTATCGACGGGAGAATACATGCGCGCCATGTCTCAGGTCGTGCGCGCGATGTCGATCTTAAACGTGCAGGTTAAAACGAAAAACGCCGCGCTCCGAAGAGCGCGGCGCTGAAGGTGCAGAAGCTCGGAAGAGCTTACGCCGGCAGCATCTGCGTGACGACGCGCTCGACGCGCTCCTGGATGAGCGGCATGGCTTCTTCTTCCTGCATGTTCATCTGGTTGGCCCAGGCCGACAGACGGATCCCGTGCGGGAAGTAGTTGGACGTGCGGGTCGCCGTCGCGGATGAGGTGTTGCCCGAACGCTGACCGCCGCCCGAGGCGAGGCGGGAATTGCCGACGCCAGACGCGTCAGCGCGGCCCGAGCCGCTTTCGGTGGCGAGTTCGAAGGTCACCGGACGCGCGGAGTATTCTTCCAGCACGAAGTCCGTGATCATCGCCCATTCGCGCGGACGCGAAGCGTTGGCGAGGCCCTGAGCGACCAGAGCGCCGACCACGGCGCCGCCGCCGGCGATCGCCGTACGGTTGTTGGTGACGGAGTTGATGGCCGCAGCGGCGGCGAGGCCGGAAACGGCGGCGCCGGCGATGTTGCCGAGGCCGTCGACGTAACGGCCGCCGGATTCCGGCTCGACTTCGCCGAAGTAACGCAGCGAACCGCGCAGGCGGTATTTCGCCGAATTCGGGTTGGAGACGATCTGCCAGCCTTCTTCACGCGCAGCGTTGCGGATGAGGTCCGTCAGGTCGATGTCCGAGGCGTCCGACAGGTTGCGGAACGAGATGTAGACGGTTTTGTTGCCCGGTGCGGGCGGCTCGAGCTCCGGCGGAGCGACGATCCATACCGTGCCGGAGCGCGGTTCGGCGTATTTGTTGGCGGTGAGCTTACCGATCGTACGCGAAGCGGACGTACAACCGGAAACGCCGAGCGCCACAGCAGCGGCGACGACAGCAAGTTTTTTCAGCATCAGGAAAACCCCCGGGTTGGTTGCCGGATCGCCGATACCATGCGTTCGATAGGGGCGCAACGCGAAGGCGCTCTATCTACTACATAAAGCCCGTCTGGATTGACGGATTTTGCTGCACTGCAAAGGAAATGGCGACGATCATGCGACGACTGACGGCCAGAGATTTTGATCCGAAGATTCTTGAACTTTACGACTTCTACGTTCATGGGGCCCTGTCGCGCCGGGACTTTCTGGACCGCGCGGCGAAGGTGCTCGGCGGAGCCGCGGCCGCGACGGCGGCGCTTGGCGCGCTGTCGCCGAACTACGCCCTCGCGCAGCAGGTTTCGACCGATGATCCAGAGATATCCGGCGCCGACATCACATATGCGTCACCGAACGGGCACGGGGAGGTGCGCGGCTATCTCGTGACGCCCGCGAACGCCGCCGGGCCGCTTCCGGCGGTGCTGGTCGTCCACGAGAACCGCGGGCTCAACCCGTACATCCGTGACGTCGCGCGGCGGGTGGCGAAGGCGGGCTACATGGCGCTCGCGCCGGACGGGCTTTCCTCCGTCGGCGGCTACCCCGGAAACGATGATGACGGGCGCGCGCTGCAGCGTCAGGTCGATCGCGAGAAGCTGCTGAACGATTTCTTCTCGGGCTTCGAGCATCTCTTCGAGCGCGCGGACTCAACGAAGAAGGTCGGCGCCGTCGGCTTCTGCTATGGCGGCGGCGTCTGCAACGCGCTCGCCGTGGCGTACCCGGAGCTTTCCGCCTCGGTTCCGTACTATGGCCGTCAGGCCGCCGTCGAGGATGTCCCGCGCATCAAGGCGCCGCTGCTCCTCCAATACGCCGGGCTCGATACGCGCATCAATGAAGGCTGGCCCGCCTATGAGGCGGCGCTGCTCGCCCACGACAAGACGCACACGGCGCACTTCTATCCGGACGTCAATCACGGCTTCCACAACGACACGACGCCCCGCTATGACGAAGCGGCGGCGACGCTCTCCTGGCGGCTGACGCTGGCGTTCTTTGAAACGCACCTCGCTTGAGGTGATGACGCCTATTTCGCCCGCAGCACCATCTGCGTGCAGCGGAAGAGGGCGATGGTTCGACCGGTCTCCACGTGCGTGACCTTGGCTGACCAGACGTGGGTCGTCTTGCCGAGGTGCTCGGCCTCGGCACGGCAGTGAAGCGTTCCGTCGAGGGCGGTGCCGAGAAAGTTTGATTTCAGCTCGATGGTGGTGAAGCCCGCCGCGCCTTCCGGCAGGTGGTAGGTGCAGGCGATGCCGCAGGCGCTGTCCGCCAGCGTGACGACCGAGCCCGCGTGCAGAAAACCGTTCGGCGCCATCAGGTGCGCGCCGACCGGCAGGGTCATCTCCAGCCAGCCGTCGCCATGTTCGCCAAGCTGCAGGCCGAGATATCCCGGCAGCCCGGGAATCTTCTGGGGTTCGTCGGTCATGTCTCTATGTCTATCCGTCAAGGAACGATGCGGCGGCCGGTTCGCCGTCGCGTGATCTTGCAGACGACCATGTCGGAACGGCGCTGAGCGTCAATCGTTCTTGTCAGTGTTCTGGAGAGCGGCTGCAATCAGCCCGGTGGGGATCGCAACCAGCCCGAGGCCGAGCACGAGCAGCACCGCCGTGAACGCCTTCCCGCCAGGCGTGACGGGATAGACATCGCCGTAGCCGACTGTGGTGAGCGTCGCCACCGCCCACCACATCGCGGCGGGGATCGAGGCGAACGCCTCCGGCTGCGCTTCGTGTTCAAAGGCGTATATGCCAGCCGCGGCGATGAAGAACACCAGAAAAGCCAGAAAGAACGTCACAAGAAGTTCATCGTACACGGAAGAGAACGCTTTGCGCAGACGTTGAATGGCGGCGGACGATCTGTAGAGCTTCAGAACTCGCGCGAGTCGCAGCAGCCGGAGCACCCGCAGCGCCATGGTGCTCTGGCCGGCGAGGAGCAGCGCCGGCGCGATCGCGAGAAGATCGACCACGCCCCAGAAGCTGAAAATATACCCGAGTTTCCGCTCCGCCCGGAGTGTCCGAAGAGCGAATTCGACAAGAAAGAAGACAAGGCAGCCCGTCGATACGGTGTTGAACAGCCCGCGCGCCGCGGCGGGCGCTGTTTGCAGAGTCTCGAAGGTCATCGAGACGAGAGAGAGAACGATCACGCTCTGAACGAGAAGTTCGAAGCGGCGCGCGCCCGGCAGGAGCCAGTCCGACCAGCGCCGACGCGTGGCGGCGCGATCCTCGGGGCTGTCCTGTGCTTCGTTCACACGTTGAACTTGAAGAGCATCACATCGCCATCGTGGACGATGTAGTCCTTGCCTTCCTGACGGGCTTTCCCGGCTTCTTTGGCGCCCTGTTCGCCCTTGAAGGCGACATAGTCGTCGAAGGCGATGGTCTCGGCCTTGATGAAGCCGCGCTCGAAGTCGGTATGGATGACGCCCGCGGCCTGCGGGGCCGTCGCGCCGACGGGAACGGTCCAGGCGCGCGCCTCTTTGGGACCGGCGGTGAAATAGGTCTGCAGGCCGAGGAGTTTGTAGCCCGCGTGGATCAGGCGATCGAGGCCGGGTTCCGTCAGTTCGAGCTCGGAGAGATATTCGCGCTGCTCTTCGTCTTCGAGCTGGGCGAGTTCTTCTTCGATCTTCGCAGAGATGACGACGGAGACGGCGTTCTCCTCGCCAGCGCGTTCGGCGACGGTCTCTGAGAACGCGTTGCCGGAGGCGGCGCTTTCTTCGTCCACGTTTGCGACGAAGAGGACGGGTTTCTGCGTGAGGAGCTGAAGCCCCTTCCACGCCTTTTCGTCGTCGGCGTCGATCTCCACCGTACGGGCGGGCTTGCCGTCCTCCAGCACCGGGATCGCCCGATCGACGAGGGCGAGGGTCGCTTTGGCTTCCTTGTCCTGACCTTTGGCTTTCTTCTCCAGCGCCGGGCGGCGCTTGGTGAGGCTTTCAAGGTCGGCGAGCATCAGCTCGGTCTCGACGGTCTCGAAGTCGGCCATCGGATCAACCTTGCCCGCGACGTGCGTGACATCCTCATCCTCGAAGCAGCGGAGCACGTAGACGACGGCGTCCACCTCGCGGATGTTCGCGAGGAACTGGTTGCCGAGCCCTTCGCCCTGCGAGGCGCCTTTCACGAGGCCGGCGATGTCCACGAACTGGATGCGCGCGGGGATCACCTCCGCCGACCCAGCGATCTCCGCGAGCTTCTCCAGGCGCGGTTCGGGGATCGCCACGTCGCCGACATTCGGCTCGATGGTGCAGAACGGGTAGTTCGCCGCCTGCGCCGCCGCGGTGCGGGTGAGGGCGTTGAAGAGGGTCGACTTGCCGACATTGGGCAGGCCGACGATGCCGCATTTGAGGGCCATGGGCTTCGTCCGGGGTTCGCGAGAAACCCGCGGACTAGCGCGAACGGCCGCCCCGGGGAAGGGCGGCCGCGTATTTCCTCACCCCCAGCGGCCGTGGAGCGGCAGGGGGATGGGTTTCGGAAGCGCCCAGATCGCGGCGGGTCCGTCTGCGACGGCGTCGGCGCGGATGACCGAAAGGAGCGTGCGACCGCGCGCGGCGTCGAACTGGGTTCCGACGAGATAGCGGCTCGGGCGTTCGCCCGCGAAAACGTGTTCGCCGAGGATCATATCCGGTCCCGCCAACCAGCTCGCCCGCACCGCGCCGTCGGCGTCGCGCGCGACCAGCGCGTCGGAACCGGCGGCGTCCATACCCGTGCACCATCCCGGCGCGCGGGTTTCCGCGTCCTCCGGCCGAAAGACCGGAAACTCCGCATGCGCGCCATCGCTCTCGACGCTCGTGCGGCCGTCGCCGTGGAGCGTTATGTGTTCGTAGCGGGCGGCGTGGTTGGGGTTGAACGGCACGCCATCCATGATCGCGCGGGCGTCGTCCTGCATCCACGTATCGTCCGCATAGCTGCAGGTTCCGAACCGGATCGACCCGCTTGCATCTTCTGAGGCGTTGAAATGGTGGAACTGGAAGGCGGCGGGCGTTTCATGTCGGCGCACGACCTCCAGCGTCGCTTTGGAGACGACGAGGCACGTGCGCGCTTCGTCCCCCTTCCACGCGAACCGACCGAGAAATGTCTCCGCCGCGCGCGCCGGCTCGAACGGCGGGAAAACGAAGACGAGATGACGCTCGGTCGCGACGAAGTCGTGCATCATGCCGTGCGCGCCCTGCAGCATCGCCCAGCGTTTCAGACCGCCCGAAGCGTCGAGTTCATAAATGGCGAGGCGGCCGGAGAACGGGTCATGACCGAAATTCCATATGGTCCCGTCCGCCGCGATGCGCGGGTGCGCCGAGAACGGCGCGCCCTGCAGCTCCGGCGCGAAGGATTTCGGGCCGAGCGTGTCGAGGGTTTCCGGCGCGAGCGCGTAGGCCGAGCCGCCCTCCCAGAGCGCCAGCACTTCGTCCTCCAACGGAAGAACGGAGATGTTCGCGACATTCATGTCGTCCGGCGCGCCGACGCCCGCGGCGTTTTCCGGCGAGGAGCCGAAACCGGGATAGAGGAACCGCCCGGCTTCGGTTTCGGCGACATACTTCGTTGTCTGAACATAGCGGCCGCGATGGGCGACGCGTCCGCCGCTGAAGCGGAAGGCGTGGACCATGCCGTCGCCGTCGAACCAGTGGCCGTTGCGCGCGCCGCCAAGCTCGTGGCGCGCCGGGCCGTTGAGATAGTAGACGCCCTCCAAGTCGCCGGGCGCCTTGCCGGCGATGAGCTTCAGGGACGCGGTGTCGTAGCCGCCCGCTGGCGCAGCGCGTAAGGCGCGCTTAAGCCGTTTCGGCGCGCCGAAGGCCGCATGAGGGAGGGCGAGGCCGGAAGCGGCCGCGGCCGCTCCGGCGAGGAGATGGCGTCGCGTCAACATGCCCGCCTCCTACTTGATCGACAGGGTGGTGACGGAGGCCCCCGCCGGAATGTCGAACGCCGCCTTCTCGAAGCTCGCCGGGCCGAAGCGGGCCGGGGCGTTGTTGCTGAAGGCGTAGGGCTCGGTCGGGATGCCGAAGGCGTTGGTGTTGAGCTCGCCGTCGCCGTCGAGATCGTGGAAGGCCTTCGCGGCGTAGGTTCCAGGTTTCAGCCCTTCCGCCGAGAAGACGATCGGGCTCTCGTCGACCGCGGCCTTGAAGGCGCGCAGCGGTTTGTTCGCGTCAAAGGTCTCCTTGCTGTCGAAGAGGACGAGCATGAGGTCGCCTTCGAGGACCTTGACCGAAACCTCGATCCGGAGATCGGCGAGACCGTCCGAGCGGCCATCGTCCTCAGCGATGACGGTCGACGCGCCGGACGTGCTGGCGCAGGCGCTGAGTGAAGACGCCGCGAGCCCGCCGATGAGAGCGAGACCGGCGAGGGGAGAGAACAGGCGGAGGGTGAACATGGGGCTTGATCCTTTCGGGCAATCTGTCGAACCACTCCCGCGGGGGTCGCGAGAGGCCCTTAAAGGCTGAGGCGGAGCGGGGTTCGCCGCCAGATCCGGCCCTGTCCGTTCGCGAAACGGGCCGGTTCATTCGCGAAAATGGGGCGTCGATCCGCGATGCAGGTCGGAAAACTGCTGAAATCCATCGAGTTCGACGAGAACCAGCGCGCGGAGGCGGCGATCCTCCTCGCGGTCATCGCCTTTCTGGTGTTCATCGGCCCCTTCGGCACCAGCGGCTTCCCGCTCGTCTCGCGCATCGCCTATTGGGGCGTGTCGATCGTCGCCGGATACGCCGGCGCTGTCGCCTATGAGCGCTTCCTGCGGCCGCCTCTTGCGAAACGCCTGCCGCGCTCGGTTCGTGGCGGCGTGAAAGGATGCTGCGCGGCGCTCGCCGCCTTCGCGGCGGTCATCCCGCTGGAGGCGGTTTTCCGCCAGCCGATCCGCATCGAATGGGCTTTTGAAATTTTCGTCGGCGTCGCCGTGATCTCCGCCGCCATCACCGGCGTGCTCTATCTTGCCAGCCTCGCCTACGAGCGCGGGGAAGAGGAGAATCCAGCGCTCGACGCCCTGCACGCGAAACTGCCCGTGGACCTGCGCGGCGCCGCCATAGAAAGCTTATCTGCGGAAGATCATTATGTGCGCGTCGCCACCGCGGAGGGCGAGGCGCTGCTGGCGGGCACTTTCGCAGAGGCGCTTGAGGCGGCGCGCGGTCTCGACGGCGCGCGCGTCCATCGCTCCTGGTGGATCGCCTCCGGCGCCGTGGAGCGCCTCGACCGCGCGGGCGGGCGATGGCGCCTGAAGCTGCGCGGCGATCGCGAAGCGCCGGTCAGCCGGAGCTACCGCCCCGCCGTGCGCGAGATGGGCTGGGACCGGCTGGGGTGATGCGCCGTTATGCGGGTTTTTCGAACACCGCCCGAACGACCTTCGCCAGGCCTTCATGAAACGGCGCTTCATGGAGGTGGATTTCCACCGTCTCCAGATAGAGCGGGCGCAGCGACGCAAAATCAGCGAGCAACGTCTCCGCCTCGAGGTGCATGGCGGCGTCCGGCGGTCCGCCGGAACCATGCGACTTCTGAAACGCCGCCTGTCCTTTGGCGAAGCCTTCAAGGATAAGACGACCGCCGGGAGCGAGAGCAGCGGCGATTTTTCGGTGACCGTCCGCGCGCATATCCGCCGGCAGGTGGAAGTAGATGGACGCGGCGAGGGCGAACGCCCCCGCTGGAACCTCCGCCTGCAGAAAATCTCCCGTCGCGGTATCGATTTCCACGTTCTCGCGCGCGGCGAACGCGGCCGCCTGTTCGATGGCGATCTCGGAATAGTCGATGCAGAGCGGGCGCAGCCCCTGTTTCGCGAGCCACACGCCGTTGCGCCCCTGACCGTCGCCCGGAACGAGGGCGCGGCCCTGCGCCGGCAGAAGACCGGCGCACGCGGCGAGAAAGCCGTTCGGCGCTTCGCCATAGGAGAACGGCGTTTCGCTATAGCGCTCGTTCCAGAAATCGGGGGTCATGATGATGGCGCTCCGTTGTCGTGATTAGCGCGTGACGAAATCACAAATGCAAATCATTCGCAATTCACGACATCGTCAGCCGCGCTCCGGCAACGCGAAGGCTACGACGTGGTCGCCCATGGTCGTGCCCGCGTCGCCGTGGCCGCCGGCGGCGATGACCACGTACTGGCGGCCCTTCCACTCATAAACCATGGGCGTCGCCTGCGGGCCGGCGGGGAGGCGGCCTTTCCAGAGTTCTTCGCCCGTCTCCGTGGAAAACGCGCGCAGATAATCGTCATAGGCCGCGCCCATGAAGATGAGCCCGCCCGCCGTCGCGGCGGGGCCGCCCGTCAGCGGCATCCCGATGGGGAGCGCGAGACCGTCGGCGAGGTCCTCAGTCGTGCCGACCTTCCGCCGCCAGACGAGTTTGCCCGTGTCGAGATCGACCGCGGCGAGAACGCCCCAGGGCGGCGGCGTGCACGGCAGGCCGAGAGAGGAGAGAACCACCTCCCGCAGGATGGAATAGGGCGCGCCGGACATGCGGGCGACGTCCGCGCTCTCGCGGGTGATTTCCGCCTGTTCGAATTCATCCGAAGGCAGAAGCTTGATCTCGTGCGTCAAGTTCGTCATCGGGACGATGAGGAGATTGCGCGTCGGGTCGTAGGCGTGGGAGCCCCAGTTCGCGCCGCCCCCGGTGAACGGGGTGAGGGCGGTTCCTTCAAGCGAGGGCGGGGTGAAGAGCCCGTCATCGCGCAGGGCTTTCAGCTTCGCTTTGCACTCGCCGCGATCGAACCCGGTGAGGCCGAAAGCTTCGTTCGGATCGACGCCCGCCGGGACGATGGCGGGCGTAATCGCCGGGATCGGCTGGGTTTTAGCGAGCACCTCGCCCCGAATGTCCGTCGGCGGCGTTTCAATCTCCTTGATCGGCAGCACGGGTTCCCCCGTCTCCCGGTCGAGAACGAAGACGAAGCCGTGCTTGGTCGCGACCGCGACGACGTCGCGCGCGCCTTCATCCGTCGTCACCGTGTAGAGGCCCGGCTGCACGGCGACGTCATAGTCCCAGACATCGTGGCGGATGGTCTGGAAGCTCCAGACGACGGCGCCGCTTGCAGCCTCCAGCGCCACGACGGCGTTGGCATAGTCGTTGTCCCCGACCCGCAGGCCGCCGAAGAAGTCCGGGCTCGGGCTGGAGGTCGGCAGGAAGACAAGACCGCGCGCTTCGTCGACGGACATGGTCGACCAGACGTTGGCGTGCCCCTCGACCGGCGCGACGCCCTCCGGCCAGCCCTGCGCGGCGGCGAGGCTCGCCTCCCGCGGCACGGGATCGAACGTCCAGAGCAGGGCGCCGGTGCGCGCATCATAGGCGCGGACGGTCCCGCGCGGCGCGGCGACGCGGACATTGTCCGATATAGCCGAGCCGACGATGACGACGTCGCCCGCGATGGCGGGCGCGGATGTGATCTGGAATTCGCCCGGCCAGACGAGGTCCATGCCGGGATTGATCCGTACTTCGCCGTCCATGCCGAAGCCGAGGCAGCGCTGACCCGTCGGCGCGTCAAGGGCGATCAGGCGCGCGTCGTTCGTGCCCATGAAGACGGTTTTCGCGCAGAGGCCGCCGGCGCTAGCTCCGGCGTCCGTCCACGCCGCGACGCCGCGGCAGATGAACTTGTTCGCGGGTTTCTGGTCGAGATCGATCTGCGGATCAAAGCGCCAGATTTCAGCGCCTGTTCCCGGATCAAGCGCGAGAACCACATTGAAGGGCGTGCAGAGGGTAAGCTTGTCGTCGAAGAGGATCGGCGTCGCCTCGAAGGCCGAACGCCGGAAGGCGTGCTCGACGACGTCCGCGTGGCCCGTGCGGACGGACCAGGCTTCTTTCAGCTGGCGGACGTTCTCTGTCGTGATCTCGTCGAGAGAGCTCCAGCGAGCGCCGCCCTTGTCGCCGCCATAGGCGTCCCAGCCGCGCGTTTCGCCCGCCGCAGCTGGCGCGACGACCGGCGCGGCGCCCTTGATGTCGAGCCGATGCGCGGCGCCAAAGAGAAGACCGGGGAGGGAGCCGGTTCCGAAAACTGCGGCGAGAACAGTCAGAACGAGCGCGCCTGCTCCGGCGGCGATCCACTTAATCACAAGAAATGCTCCCCGAAACGGCGAGAACTTCTAACGCTGTCGGCTTTTTAAGTCACTCCGGCGGGATGCAAGTCGTCGTGTATTCAGCCTGCGTCGTAGGCCGCCTTCAGCCATCCGAGCACGTCCGCGTCGACGTCTTCGAGGTTTTCAAGGCGAACGCGATGGCTGACCATGCCGTTCCACGAACCCGCCGCCTCCAACTTTCCGGCGGGCTCCACGCCTTTCAGGTTGAGGCCGAGATCGACGCGCGTCTTCGTCGACGGCTGAATGAGAGCAAACTGCTTGTTCCGCCGCAGGCTGACATACCCCTTCTTCGGCGCGAACTCGACATCGGACCCGAACCCCGCGGCGGCCTTGGCCAGCGTGTCGTGGATCGGTCGGAGACCTTCCTTCGGGCCCGCATAGATCGCGGCTACGGGATCGTCTTCGGTTTCCGCGCCCGCGTTCTTGAAGGTGTGGGCGACCAGGTTCGCGAAGCCGTGGGTCATCGCGTGATCGGTCTTCAGCATCTTGACGATCTCGCCATGCTTCTGAAGCCCGCTCTTTGCGACGATCGCGACCCAGTCCTCGAGCGGTTTGCCGGTCTTTTCCGGCATGTTGGCGATCATCGCCGCCGCCATCTCCTCAGGGCTTTGCGCCATGGTCTCCTCCCGTTTAGTTTTTCAACGGCCAGTTTTCGATGCGGCTGACCTTCGGCGTCATGACGCCCATGATCGGCCCCAGCATCATGACCATCCGGCCGCTGAAGGCGGGCTTGCCGGTCTCCACAAGCGCCTTCAGGTTCTGCGTGATGAACGGTCCGCCATCGGCCATGGACTTCTCGCTCTTGGAGCCCGCGGGAACGTTCTCGGTGATGAGGGAGAACTCGACGCCGCCCTCGACCTCCTTCAGCTCGTAAATGACCGTGCACGGCTCGTCCCCATAAGGCGTGAACGCCATGGTGTGCGCGTAGCGGTGGGGCGGGCTGAACTCCAGCACCTCGCCGACGACGCTCGCGAACTTCCGGTTCGGCGTCACCATGCGCATGGAGGCGCCAGGTTTGAGGCCGTCCTTGGTCTCGCAGACGGCGCCGAAGAAGAAGGGGAGCGCCTCGTCCGTCTTCACGAGGGTCGACCAGACGACGTCGATGGGCGCGTTGATGACGATGCGGTAGACCGCTCGGTCCGCGTATTTTTTCTCGCTATTCATTCCGTATCGCCCCTTTTCGCTGCAGCCGCCTCGGCGGCGTATTTGAGGGAGGTCAGCCTCCCGGACCAGTAATCGCTGTAATCGTCCGACCAGCGATCATAGATCAGCCGGATCGGCGCGAGATTGAGATAGAGCCGCCGAACGCGGCCCTCCTTGAAGCTGGTGACAAGCCCCGCCGCCTCGAGCACCGCGAGATGGTTCATCACGGCGATGCGCGTCACGTCGAAGGACTTCGCGAGCTCCCCGACGCCGAGGCCGGGCGAGGCGCGAAGGATGTCCAGGATCGCCCGCCGCGTCTCATGGGCGAGGGCGTGGAACACCGCGTTCATCTCGTCGGATGTAAACATGTAATAACATAATTACATAAAAGAGCGCGCGTCAATCCGCGACGAAGAGCGAATGTGAGCGCCGATATGGTGTTGGATCCATGCGCTGGTCGGACGAACGTCACGACACGTCACGGTCTGTACGGCGAGTTTAGCTAGGAGACAGAGCTATCGTAGCCCAAGCATGTGAGGGCTGGCTTCAAAACTGAGAGTAGCGTCGTTAGCGAAGCTCGGCCAAAACGCGCTGGGCGATAGCGGCGCAGATCTGTTGCGCCTCGACGCGTTGATTGCTGAGGAGCGCGAGTTCGCGTTCGGCCTCAATGAGGTCGGCCTGCTTCTTCTCGTCGAACGTTCCGGCGATCGCCGCGTCCAGAGTTACGCCATACACGCCCAGCACCCGGAGAATTCCAGTCTCCGTCCGCCTCGATTCTTCCAGACACTCCGCCAATTGAGCGGTGTCTTTACGCGCCTTTCGAGGAAGATCAGAGATCGACTTCCGGAACGGGCTGAGTTTCTTGTCGAATACGACCAGCTCCCGCTCAAAGGCCGAAACCGCACTGAAAAAAGATGCTCGCCGTTCCAGATCCTCCTCCGGGAGGCTGGTGGAGAATGCGCCGAAAAACTCAATAAATGCGATCAGAGCATTGTTCCCATGGACAATCATTTCTTTCAGGGAATAGCCGGGATCTGACTTGCTGATCCCCGTCTGCGCGAGCCGAACCAGCGCGTTCTCACCGTTCAGGATTAAAACGCCGCCGTCCAATTCCTCGGCGAGCAGGTTTTCGTAGGCGCCGACCTTCCCTGTAGTTAGCGCCTCCCATTGTCGTCGCCAGATAGCGATTTGGTTCCGGGTGAAGGCGGAGAGTTCATTGATGTACGGCGCAATGCCATCTCGCTGCTCGGAAAACTGCCGCAGGTAGGACACTGGCGGCGTTCCCAAGGAGGTGCGCAGGTCTTCAGCTGACGTGCGGACTTGCTCCGCTTTCGCGATGATTTCCGATACTTGCTGATCGTACGTCGCCGGGTCGGCCCCATCATAGGCGACGGCGTTCATGATGACGCCAAGCGTAGTTGCGTCGTTGAGTACCGCCAGATAGGCCTGAATGACCTCTCCAGCTTTGGTGTTGTACCCAACTGTTTCAGCGAACTCCTGTTCATTGGGAAGGTCCTGCGCATCGACGATCATTATCGACGACAGGAAGACGGCGACCATCGCCGCGAAAGAACGTTTCATGATGGATCGCCCCGATTGCTTCCCAATTCCAACCACAGGCTAACTGCAATTGATAGCGTGTGAGGCGCTTTTAGCCGTCTGAACCGCCCTTCAGCTTGCGCAGGGCTGCGGCCATGGGGCCGTCCGCGGGTTGGGTGTCCGGGATATCGGTGGGGCGCCGTTTGGGGGCGGTCGACGCAGCGGGTTTCGCGGGCTTTTCCGGTTTCGGCGGCGCGGTCAGGCGGGCGACTTCGGTCATGAAGCGCGCGCCGTCGTCGGCGGCGAGGAGGAGCGGGCAGGCGCGGGCCATGGCGTCGAGCAGCGGGTCGAGCCAGTCATGGTCGGCTTTCGCGAAATCGCCGAGCACATGGCCGGTGACGCGCTCCCGTGATCCCGGATGGCCGATGCCGATCCGCACCCGGAGGTAATCGTTCCCGATGACCGGATCGATGGAGCGGATGCCGTTGTGCCCCGCCGCGCCGCCACCGCGCTTCACTTTCACCTTCCCGGGGGCGAGGTCGAGCTCGTCATAAAAGACGACGACGTTCTCGGGGGGGATTTTATAGAAGCGCGCGGCCTCGCCGACGGCGCGGCCGCTTTCGTTCATATAGGTCTGCGGCTTAAGGAGGAGGACCTTGTCCGAGCCCGCCGGGCCGTCGATCAGGCCCTCGCGCGCGTGCGCCTGAAACTTCGCGCGCGGATCATCGAACCGCAGCGCGCGCGCGATCGCGTCGACAGCCATGAACCCGACATTGTGTCGATGCTTTTCGTATTTCGCGCCCGGGTTCCCGAGGCCGACGAAGAGGCGCATCCGCTCCTCCCTGAACGGAGGAGGAAGCTTATTCCTCGGTCGCTTCGTCTTCGCCCGCTTCCTCGCCTTCGTCAGCGTTCTCCGAAGAGCGCATGCCGGACGGGGCGGAGATGGTGGCGACGGTGAAGTCGCGATCGGTGATCGTCGGCGTCGCGCCTTCCGGAAGCTTGAATGAGGAGATGTGGATCACGTCGTTGACGTCGAGGCCGGTGAGGTCGGCTTCGATGAACTCCGGGATCGCCGTCGCCGGGCAGAGCAGCTCGACCGTGTGACGAACGATGTTGAGAACGCCGCCGCGCTTGATGCCCGGGCTCTTCTCTTCGTTCACGAAGTGGACCGCCACGTCTACGGTGATCGAATCGCCTTCTTCGACGCGCATCAGGTCGACGTGCATCGGGCGATCTTTCACAGGGTCGACCTGCACTTCGCGGGCGACGACCTGCTGGTCGTAGGTTTCAGAGCCTTCGGCCACGCGGATCTTCGCAAGATGCGAGGACATGCGACCAGCGTTGTAGGCCTTCAGCACCTCGTTGAACTTCAGCTGGATTGAGACGGGGCCCTTGTCGCCGCCGTAAAGGACGCCCGGAACCCAGCCCTCGCGACGCGCCGCGCGAGCGCCACCGGTGCCGACGCGATCACGAACTTCGCAGGTGAAAATATCCATCTCGGCCATGGGTTCAGGTCCTTCGGCGGGGCGACGCCCCTTACGTTCTCATTGATTGGAGCGCGGGCGTATACAGGAGCCGCCCGGTCAAGACAAGCGGCGGCGACGGTTGGTAGTGTCTCAGTTTGAATTTGCCGCCGTGCGCTTTTTGTAGGGGCCGCGTTTCGGCTTAGGCGCGCGGGCGTCGATCAGCTTCACAATGTCCTCCATTTCCAGAAGCTCGTCAGTGATCCCGGCGGCCATCGCGGGCGTCAATTTAAGCGTCAAGATGTTTGCTCAGTTTGCCGCTATTAAACTTTGTGTGGACAGGTTTTCGCTGTTCTTAGCTTGATTATTTTGATTAAAAATGCCATTAAGCTTAATTCGTCCATTATGGCAAGGAGAAATTGGTGGACATTGAAGCGGTTCAAAAGGCGCAGGTTCTCTCAATCGTTACCGAGGACGTACCCCAGGGATTTTGGGCAGAGCTTGAGAGCACGGCTAAGTCTTTGTATTCTGGTGCTTTTCAGGAAGTCTCAGAAGACGATAGCCTTCTCGACTCCCAAAAATTGAGCTTTCTCTGGCAGCTCAGGCACTATCGCATGGAGGCGCTAATCTCTCAGATTGCGGAGAGCCACAATGTCCCGGTGAGCGAAGAAAAGATCCAAGCGAATCGCTGTGCCTACGCGTATCTCTGTCCCGGCAGGGTAGCCATGACACAGCACTACGTCCGTGAGACGGGGAAGCTGCCGAGGCCGTCCGAATTTCGGAAGCTACACGCAGCCATGAATGATTTTTCTCGCATGCCTCAGCTTGAGTTAGGCGACAAAATCATCGACGTGTTCGCGCCGAAAAGCGTCAACGGCATCACCGTGCACTCGCCTGTCGGATGCACGTTTGACAAGGACTCTCAACGTCTGGGGGCACTAGGGTTTTATGTTCCGCACCATGACTATTCTGGATGGATTGTTAATCTGTCCTTAACTGAAATTTTGGCTGCCTATGAGCCGATTCAGAAACGTGAAGACAGGGCTCTGCCAAAATGGAAAATCGGTCAGGAAGAAATCGGCAAAGATAACAAGTAATGAAAACGGGCACACAAGGATTTTCGGGAGACCGACTCAATTTAGCGAGGCGTGCACGCGGCCTGACGGCTAAAGCATTAGCTGAGACCGTCGGGGTGTCCGCACAATCGATCTCGCAATATGAGAAAGATACGCACAAACCTCAGCATGAGGTCTTTCGGCGTATCTGTAGTGTACTAAATATGCCTACGGATTATTTTCTTCGCCAGCCAGTGGAGCGAGAGGTGGTGCCGATCTACTGGCGATCGCGCGCAACGTCCACAAAGGGGGCGAGAGATCGCGTTGAGGTGCGCCTCGATTGGCTTAAAGATATTACCGAGTATCTCGGTGGCTTCTTCGATTTTCCGCTTCTTAGCATACCTGAGGTCGATGTCCCGGATGATTTTCGCCAAATCACACAAGGCGACATAGAGACCGCTGCTCTCTCTCTTAGGCGACATTGGGGGCTTGGGGTTGGTCCGCTTCCTGATCTTGTGCAGGAAATGGAGAACAATGGCATTTTGATTTCACGCACCTTTATGGGGGCGGAAAAGCAAGATGCCCTATCACAGTTTGCACCAGAGTATCCAAATCCTTTTGTTATTCTTGGAACAGACCGTGCCAGTGCAGTCCGTCAGCGTTTTGACGCAGCTCATGAACTGGCTCACTTGTTACTGCATCGGAACGTCCCTGAAAAATGCTGGAGGACTCCATTAGACTACAAACAGCTTGAAGAACAGGCGCATAAATTTGCGAGTTCTTTTCTGCTTCCGGAGGAAGGGTTCGCTTCAGAGCTTTGGGCTCCCACTCTAGATAGTTTTCTTGCGCTAAAGGAACGTTGGGGTGCGTCCATTGCTGCAATGATTATGCGTTGCGATGCTCTGAATATCACTCATGAGGGCATGACGCGACGGCTCTTCATTAACATGAGCAAACGAGGCTGGCGGAACAACGAGCCGCTCGATAATAGTATGGTTAAAGAGAAGCCCCGTCTGCTGCGCCGAAGCATTGAGATGCTTCTCTCAGAACGGGTGAAATCCGTTGCTCAAATTGTGAGTGAACTCGCACTCAACCCTCATGATATCGAGGAATTATGCGAATTGGACGCGGGGACTTTGTCTGGTGCATCGCTTGACGCAAAAGCCAGTCCGACGTTCAAGTCTGACTTCGCGCCCAATGTTGTGCAGTTCCCGGGCAGAAATCAGCCCTGAAAGTTCTTCCAGCGCTTCGCAGCTGCTTTTTTGGCAATAGCGGAGCGCTCTTCCGCTGTCAGCTTTTTCGCTCGTGCTTCGCCACCCTTCTTGCCCATGGCGCGGGCAGCCTTGTCCTACCGTCCTCGTCCAGTTCTTCTTCGACTTCGCCTGTAGCAATTTGCATTACGCGGACGGCGTCGCCGATGACGTCGGCGGGGCGCTTCTCGCCTTCAGGACCCTTGGGCATCGTTTGCCTCTCGAATCACTTTGTCTGCATGCTCAAGGCGGCTCTTCAGCGTTCTTAGATGGTCATCAGTGACATCGCTTCCTGACGAATCCAAAACCCGATATCCGCTCTCGAACCGTTTAATCTCTTCCTGAAGGAACCGCCGCTCAATAGACGCCCATTCTCGACTGGGATTCATGTTTCGGCCTCCACTTGCTTATCGCCAAGCATATGGGGAGCCGGGCCGCGACGAAAAGAGCGGTCAATCCCGCCTGATTTCAAACTGAGACACTACCCGACGTCCCCTCAGGCCGCCGCCGTCTCCGGTGCGCGGATCGCCGCTTTCATGACCTTCGGATAGCCGACCGTCACGCAGTTTCGGCCGGCGTAGTAGCCGCGTTCCGACAGCAGTCGGTGCAGCTTCGGCAGATTGTAGCTCGGGACGGCCGCGAACATGTGGTGCTCCAGATGGTAGCTCACATTGTTCGGGGCGACCGTCAGGCGCTCCCACCAGCGCGGCACGGTGGTGTGGGTGTTGTCGCGCGGGTCGGGCGAGAGGACGTTCGTCGCGACGCCGTGCTCGCCGATGATCCGGATGCGCATGAAGGCGGGCAAGAGGAAGATGCGGGCGACCCACCAGAGCGCGTAGGTCCACGCCGCGCCGGCGAGTGCGAGCGTCGCGAAGAGGACGCCATGGGCGACGAGCACCGGCGTTTTGGTCGCCCAGGTGGCGTTCTTCAGAGAGAAAGCGAACTCCTTCATCGCCGTCTGGCCGGTGAGATCGCGCGTCAGCTTGCGCCGCATGGAGGCGGGCGCGGCCGGGTAGCCCTTCACCAGAGGTATGTCCGGATCGTCCGGCGTGCCGGCGTTCTGATGGTGCTTCAGATGATAATCGCGGTAACCGTCGAGCGGGACGTCGATCAACCCCTGAGCGACCCACTTGCCGACCAGTTGGTTGATACGTTTGACTTCAAACAATGTTCCATGCGCCGTTTCGTGCAGAATTATGGATAGGCCCAGTTGACGACCAGCGATCAGTACGATCGCCAACGCGATGGTCAGCGGGTTTGGAAAAAGCGCGGCCATCGCGAAGGCGCCGCCGAGCAGCGCCAGATTCCCGGCGACCAGTGCGGCGCCCTTTAAGTTTGATGATTGCGACAGGTCGCGCAGTTCGTTTCGCGTCACCGCTTCTGAGAGTTTCATCCCGTCCGCCTTTCAACCCAGCGATATATCAATTTCAGCTGTAACTGAATCGTTGGAAAATTGTCATATAACACAAATATGAGAATATGAAAATAAACGTGTTGCAAGATGGAGAGGGCGATCTCGACGGCTTTGAGCCGCTCTCGGCCCGTGAGACGATCCTGCAGGTGCTGGAGTCCCGTCCGGGCGAGGAGCGAACGGCCGCGGAGATCGCGCGCGCCGCCGGCGCTCTCGAAATCGCCGCGCCGACCGTGCGCATGGCGCTCAGCCGCCTCGCGGCCGAAGGCGAAATTCTCGCGCCGCGCCGCGGCGTTTACGAGCTCGGTAAGCGGCGCTCGGCCGCGCAAGCGCTGTGGCGCGAATGGCGGACCGCCGAAAGCCGCCTGACGGACTGGGCGGGCGGCTGGCGGGTCATCCTGACCAACGGCGTCAAAAGTTCGAACTCCAAGGCTTTCCGCAATCATGAGCGCGCCTTGCGGCTGTTCGGCTTCAAGGAAGCCGAACACGGGCTTTGGGCGCGTGCGGACAATATCTCGGATGCGCCTGACGCGATGCTGTCCCTGATGCGCGAAGCGGGTCTGAATCAAGGCGCGCGGCTGCTCGTCACGACATTCGCCGATCCGGAATCGGACCGGCGTTTTCGGGAGATGCACGACCCCGTGGCGTTGGCCGTCGCGTACGAGCGTGGCGCTAAGTTTCTCGATCGCGAGATGAAAAAACTGACCTCGCGATCGCGCGCCGAAGCATTGATCGCCGCGTTCCACATCGGCCGTGCGGCCATTCGCGCGGTCGCCTACGATCCTCTGTTGCCGGAGGAATTAGTGGATACGCAGAAGCGCGCCCGCGTTTTCGCCGCCGCGCGCGACTATGTCGAAGCCGGTCATGAGGTCTGGCGGGCGATCGACCTTTAGGTTCCGGACCCATAACCCTAGCTGATGGTAGCTGCGAGGCATACCATTGCGAGGAAGACATCAGCTCTGCGGTCGTATCGGGCGCCGATACTTCGGAAGTCCTAAAGCCTCCCGAACATGCGCACGACAGCATTGCGGTCCCGGTAAAGGGTGGGCGACAAGCCGGGTTTGTAGCGGCGGTTCGACTTCAGCGGAACGTTTGGGGCGGCGCCTGCGGCCTCAATCTGTAAACGGACGGCATTTCTGTCATAGCCCTTGTCGCTCTGCACGACGTTTACCTGTGCTGGCAACAGGCGAAGTAGCGGTTCGGCCACAACGCAGTCGGGTGCATTTCCGCCCGTCAGGAGGAAGCGGATCGGGCCGCGGAGCCGGACTGTGATCGCGTGGATCTTCGTCGTCCTGCCGCCACGTGAGCGCCCAATGCCTTGCGTTTTCTCCCCCCTTTTCCACCCGCGGCAGAGCGGCGCGCCCGAACGGCAGAACTGTCGATGGCGTCTGCCTCGGCGGGCCTCCACTGTCGGCCAAGGCGAGGAAAAGGTCCTGCCAGAGCCATTCTCGCCCACCGGACGAAGCGGTTATAGAGCGTCTTCCGAGGGCCGTAAGCGGGCGGTGCATCTACCCATCGACAATCAGACTTCAGGGTATGAACGATCCCAGAGATCGCACGACGATCATCCGCTCACGGAATGCAGCGAATCTTATCGGGCAGCGACGTCTTTAAACGAGCGAACTGACCCTCGGTGAGGCAGAACAGGTGATCGGACATCGGCGGTCTCCATTCGGAAACCGTGAATCTCCATCCACCTCATCTCGCAACGAAATTAATGGGTCCAGACCCTAGGCTGAGATGAGGATATCTCGGATTGCCTGTCCAAACCCCGCACTGCCATTCTGCGAGTTCGACAAAACGGCAACGGTTGTCTGGGTTCGCGGTGCGTGGATCAGATACGCGCTAAAACCATCGATCAGCCCTGAATGAGAATAGAAACGCTCACCCGATTGAACCCAAGTATTGATCCCCAGACCGTAACCAAACTCGGTCGTGTTCTGTGGCCAAGTCTCAGCGGGCGCGTCTGGCGCGTCATACATTGCGTCTTGCACGAACCGACCGTCACTGACCCGAGCTTGCGTGACCATGTCTGACAGAGAGCTATCAAGGAGGAGTTTGCCATGGAACAGCGCATCAGAGAAGGCGAGGATATCGTGGAGGTTTGATCGGTACCCTCCTGCAGAGAACGGCATGGGTGTTTCCGACGCAGGCTCACCATTGGGATAGTAACCTGTTGCCCAGCCCGCCCCCGTGTGACCTGTCCGCTCGAGGACCATTCCAGATGCGCCACATCGGCTCAGCAGCGCTTCATTGACCCAATCGTCGTACTCAGTACCTGCGACTTTCTCGATGATTTCGCCGAGAAGCACAAAACCACTATTGGAATAGCTACGCATCGTGCCCGGTTTAAAGAGAAAGGCATCGCGCATTCTTGCAAGAGCGCGGTGCGGTTCGGGACGATCCATAAAATCATCTGGAACGTCCGCGGGCAACCTGCCCCACCAGTTGGCCAGGCCCGAGGTGTGATTGAGAAGCTGCCGTACAGATATTTCTTCAGCCCTTGGAAATTCTGGGAAAAATTGGTCGATACTGCCATCCAATGACAGCTCCTTGCGTTCGGCAAGGTTAAGCACGGCTGCCGCGGTGATGGGTTTGGTGACTGACGCTATGCGAAATAGAGTGGACGCGGAGATGAGAGCTTCGCGGCCGACGCCTTCAACACCGTAATATGCACTCTTGCGAAACCCCGGAGCGCTCATGCCGACGGCAAGCCCGACAGCATCTCCCACAGCGACGCGGGTCCTCGCAATCTCGTCCAGCGCAGAAAACCCAGTTTTTCGCCACATCGCTTCAGCATGACCGCGGGAAGCAATGCTTGCCCCAAACACCCCAACGAGGCCTCCGAGCGTCATTCGCCGCGTTATCGACCTCATAACGACCTCCAGCATCTTCCGACTTCTGAAGGGCGTGTACCACATCGATGGCTTCACAGACAAAAAAGAGGCGTCAGGACAGTTGGGACGCCGCTTCCACTAGTCTAACTCATAATATTTCACAGATCCGACTTCGCCGAGAACCATGGGCGATGGGTACTTTATGTAAGCGTCTTAAGCTCGCCCATCAAAGACACTGATTAAGATTGCGGCGACGAACGTTTCCGGCGAGAAATTGCCGCTCAGTTCTCGGCTTGCTCGCCAGTGTTAATGGGTCCGGACCTGTAGCGTTGGGGCTAGTCGAAGAGGATCGAGACGCTTTCCTCATGGGCGATCCGGCGGATCGCTTCGGAGAGGAGGAGGGCGATGGAGATGTGCTCCACCTTGGGCGAGGCTTTCACCGCTTCGGTCGCTTCGATGGAGTCCGTCGTCACCACGCGGGCGAGCTGGGAGGCGTTGATGCGCTCCACGGCTTTGCCCGAGAGGACGCCGTGGGTGACGTAGGCGGAGACTTCCTTCGCGCCTCTTTTCAGAAGCTCGTCGGCGGCGTTGCAGAGGGTGCCGCCGGAATCAACGATGTCGTCAAAGAGAATGCAGGCGCGTCCCGAGACGTCGCCGATGACGTTCATGACTTCCGAAACGCCTGCGCGTTCGCGGCGTTTGTCGACGATGGCGAGGTCGGTGTCGCCGAGGCGTTTGGCGAGCGCCCGCGCGCGCACCACGCCGCCGACATCGGGCGAGACGACCATGAGATCATCCGCCGCCGCGCCGTGGAGATCGCGGATCGAGCGCTCGATGTCCTTCACGGCGTAGAGATTGTCCGTCGGGATATCGAAAAAGCCCTGGATCTGCCCGGCGTGAAGATCGACCGTCAGCACCCGGTCGGCGCCGGCGGTGGTGATGAGGTTCGCGACCAGCTTCGCCGAGATCGGCGTGCGGGGTCCCGCTTTGCGGTCCTGCCGGGCGTAGCCGAAATAGGGAATGACGGCGGTGATGCGGCTCGCCGACGCGCGCGACAGCGCGTCGATCATGATGAGCAATTCCATCAGATGGTCGTTGGCCGGCTGCGAGGTGGACTGGACGACGAAGACGTCCTCGCCGCGCACGTTCTCGCGGATCTCCACGAACACCTCGCCATCAGCGAAGGACTTCACCTCGGCGTCGATCAACCGGGTGCCGAGCTGGCGGGCGATATCCGCCGCGAGGGATTTGTTGGAGTTGCCGGAGAGGATTTTCATGGGCGGGCCCTCGGCGTCGTTGCAGTGCGGGATATAACGCGGTTCGCGCGCCGCTGTGTGACGCTTTGGCGACAGAAGCGCAAGCGCGAACGGATCGCACGCGTCGCGCCAAGCGCCATCAGCGGCGTCGTTTTCGTTGGCGACCGCGCGCAGCGCGTCTTACGTCCTGAAAGCCGCAACCGGAACGCACGCCATGCTCGCTTCCCGCAATCTCCTCTCCGCTTTCGATGATGTGACCGAATACTGGTCGCCCAAGGTCGTCGGCGAGACCAATGGCCAGCTCCTGAAGGTCGCGAAGCTGAAAGGCGAATTCGTTTGGCATGCGCACGAAGGCGAGGACGAGCTGTTCTACATCGTCAAAGGCGCCCTGCGGATGGAGCTTGAAGACGGCGCCGTCGAGTTGCGCGAAGGCGACCTCCTCAACATCCCGAAGGGCGTACGCCATAACCCGGTTGCGGCAGAGGAGTGCTGGGTGATGCTCATCGAACCCGCCTCGACCAAGCACACGGGCGAGGTGATAACGGAGCGCACGCGCTCGCTTGAAGAGCAGATGGGATAGGACGGCGGCGGGAACCGAATCACATACCGCGATATTGACAGAAAACTCATCCGTAATCAGCTAAAACGAACCCGGAAAAAAATTGAACCTCTCCTCCGCCTCCCGCGACCAACGGTCAGCAAGGGCGGAACGCCCTGCGTGATCGCACACTCAGGAGAGTTCAATGGACAAACTGTTTCTCGGTCTCATCGCGTCGGGCGTCGCGCTGAGCCACGCGGCGGCTCAAGAGCCGAACTTCTACGTTCAGGGCAATATCGGCTCGGACTTCCAGCACGATGAAGAAATCCGTGGCGAGAATGTCAGCGGCTCGCCGCGCAATCTCGATCTTTCGTTCGAAACCGGTTCATTCAAATCGGTAGCGCTCGGCGCCTACGGTCCGGAAGGCGCCTGGGGTCGTGTTCGCTTCGACATCGAGCTTGCCCGCCGCGAAGCCGATCTTGAGCAGCTTGTTCTCAACGACGTCGAACGCCTTGTCCGTCCGGGCTCTGACGTCTCCTCGACGTCGGCGATGATCAACGCCGCTTACGATACGCCGCAATTCTTCGAACGCGTGCGCGGTTTCGCCGGGGCCGGTTTCGGCGTCGCCAACCTCGACCACGAAGTGCGCTATGTCATCGAACGTCCGGAAGCAGCTGGCGGCAACATCGCGATCGCCATCCCGACGACCGAGACGACCAGCATCGTCCAGCTCTTCGGCGGCGTGGAAGTCGAAGTGCTGCAGAACCTCTCGGTGATCGCCGACGTGCGCCACGTCGACTACGGCGACAGCCAGGTGCAGCGCTTCAACTTCTCCTCAGGCACGCTCGACAGCGTCCTCGACGTGAAGAAAGCGTCCACTTCGGTGACCTTCGGCGCGCGGTTCGCGTTCTGATCAGGCGAAATAGTGAAAACAGAATACCGCCGTGCGCTCAGCGCGCGGCGGCAGCGCCACTGACCAACGAAATGGCCGACAGGTTCCGTCCGTAGTCTGGCGCGCCGGTCTGCCTCGAATGACGGTGGCTGAAGAACGCCTCCGGCTCGGCGAGCGTGCAGCGCGCGGCGTCCCAGGCGAGCGCGACGCCGACGCTCTCGAGGCGCCAGCGGGCGAAAGCGGTGAGATCGAAGCGGCGCTTGTCGGCGCGAGCGGGATCGTCGGCGAAGAACGTCTCCGTAAACGGATATTTATCCGTGAACGCGTCGACGAGATCAAGGCCGACCTCGAAATTCGGTTGGCGCAGGCACGGGCCGAGGGCGGCGACGATGCGTTCGGGCTCCGCGCCGAGGCGGGCCATGGTCTCCACGGTCGCTTCGAGAACCCCCGCGAGGGCGCCGCGCCAGCCGGCGTGGGCGGCGGCGACGATGCGCGCTTCCGGATCGGCGAAGAGGACCGGCATGCAATCCGCCGCGAGGGCGCCGACGGCGAGGCCGGGCGTCTGCGTGACGAGGGCGTCGCATTCGGGCGCCTCGCCCGTCCACGGACCATCGACGACGACCACGTCCGGCGAATGGACCTGTCGCGCCGTCAGCAGCCGGTCCGGCGCGACGCCGAGGCTCGCGGCGCAGCGCGCGCGGTTTTCCGCGACGGCCTCGGGCGCGTCGTTGGAGCCGAGCCCCGTATTGAGGCTCTCATAAACGCCCGTCGAAACGCCGCCGGCGCGCCCGAAAAAGCCGTGGACGACGCCCGGGAGCGCCGCGAGCGGCGGGGCGGCGAGGCCGGGCGCGCTCACAGGTCCTGAAACCCGGCTGGGGCGCGGAGGCCCGGGGAGGCGATGCAGAGCGCTTTGAAGATCTCGCCCATCTGGGCGGGCGCCGTCAGGCGTTCGAGCCCGGTGCGCAGGTTCTCCGCCTGCTGCGCCGTCGCGCGGGCGCAAAGCCGCTCGGTGCGTTCGCGCGCGCCGAGGCGGTTGAGGAAGGCGCTCTGCGTCGTCGCGCCGTAGACGGCGCAGCCTTCCGCCGTCGCGACGCGCGCGAGGGCCTGAAAGTCCACATGGGCGGTGACGTCGGCGAGGCCCGGCGTCGAAAGCGGCGGCACTTTTTCGTGGCCGCGCAGGGCCTGCAGGGTTTCGCCGGGGGCGGAACGGGCGTGGCCGTAATCGATGAAGAGGACGCGGCCCGGGCGCTTTTTCAGGCGTTTGCAGAAAAAGCGCGCGATCTCCTCCGCTTGCGGACGGGTCTCCACGATCGAGCCCATGGCGACGTCGCGGGCCCAGTCCGGCACGCCGTCCGCCTCGCGCGCGCCGAGGGTGAAGGCGAGGCGGCCGTCCTCATCGAGGCCGATCAGCCGCTCGCGCCAGCCATCCGGCGTCTTCTGGAACTGGTGGAGCGGCAGGCAGTCGAGAAACTCGTTGCCGACGGCGAGGAGCGGGGCGTCCGGCGCGTCGTCGAGATCAAGCAGCCAGTCGAGATCCGGCGCGTCGGCGAGGCGGCGGCTCTGCTCCAGCCGCAAGCGGGCCGATTGCTCGTAAAGCCGCACGCTGAGGGATTTCAGGAACGCCGGCCGCTTCGCCGCGACGCGGAGGATGTCGGCCATCAGCACGCCGCGCCCGGGGCCGAGCTCGATGAGGGTCGTGCGCGCGGGCTCGCCGATCGCCTGCCAGCCGTCGACCATCCAGGCGCCGATCAGCTCGCCGAAGACCTGGCTGATCTCCGGGGCGGTGGTGAAGGCGCCGCCGGAGCCGATGGCTTCCTGCGAGGTGTAAAAACCGTGCTGCGGGTGGACGAGGGCGTCTTCTACGAAATCGCCCACGCTGATGGGGCCGCCGGCCTTGATGGCCAGCGCGAGGCGCTCTTCCAGCGGCGTCGGACCGGTCGTCGAACTCACGCGGTCCGCGGCTCCTGTTTGAAGGCGCGCCAGACGAGCCAGCCGCCGAGGGCGACCATCGGGAAGGAGAGGAGCATCCCCATGGTGAGGCCGAGAGGGAAGTCCGGCATCTGCACGTCCGGCTGGCGGAAGTTTTCCACGAACGAGCGCGCGAGGCCGTAACCCGCGAGGAAGACGCCGATGGCCGCGCCCGGCTTTTTCAACAGCTCCGTGCGCCAGGCGAGCCAGCCGAGTACGCCGAAGAGGACGAGGCCTTCGAGGCTTGCCTCATAGAGCTGGCTTGGGTGGCGGGGGACCTGCAGCGGATCGGTCGGGAAAACCATCGCCCACGGCACCTCGGCGGAGCGGCCGTAGAGCTCGGCGTTGATGAAGTTGGCGATGCGTCCGAAGAAGAGGCCGATGGGAGCCGCGCACGCGAAAAGATCACCCAAACGAAGGGGTTCAAGGTTGTTCTTGCGAGCGTAGAAGAAGCCCGCAAGCGTCACGCCGAGCAGGCCGCCATGGAAGGACATGCCGCCGTTCCAGATGGCGAGCGCCGGCGGGAACGGAACCGTGTCGAACAGCTTGATCCACGGATCGGTGATGAGGTGCGGCTCATAAAAAAGCACGTAGCCGAGCCGCCCGCCGCCGATGATGCCGAGGGTGATCCAACCGACAAGGTCTTCGACCTGCGCCGTCGTCGCGGGCGCGGGCTTGTCGCCCCACAGGCGCTCGGCGCGGATCAGCCGCACGATGTAGCGCCAGCCGAGGACGATGCCGGCGATGTAGGCGAGGGCGTACCAGCGCACCGCGAACGGGCCGATCTGGACGAGAACCGGGTCAATCTCGGGGTAAGGAAGCGTGGTCATGCTGGCGTCCTTGAGAGGTCGGGCGCGTCAGGCGGCGTCGATGACGTCTCGGTAAGATGAACCGTTGCGGCGCCGCAACGTCTCGCCACGACCGCGCTGGTGCTGTAGAGGATGCCGGATGCAGACGCAAAGCCCGATTTTCGATCAGATCGCCCGCGCCATGACTGAAGCCGCCGGAGCGGCGGACGGCGTGCGCCGGGAGGCTGAAACCCTCGTCGCCACTCAGGCGAAACGCCTGATCGCCGATCTCGACCTGGTCGAGCGCGAGGAATTTGAGGTCATGCGCGATGTCGCCGCCGCCGCCCGCGCGGATGCGGAGGCCCTTCGCGCGCAGGTTTCGGCTCTTGAAGCCCGGATCGCCGCGCTTGAAGAGGCGGCCGGCCGCTGAATGCGGTCCTTTCATTGCGGCGAGGCCCGACTCGCCGCGCTATTCGATCTCGACGCGACATTTCGCGTCGAGCAACGGCGAGGCGCCAGTCATGTCCCTAACCGCTTCGAACTCCCCCGCTGAACAAACCGACCCGCTGGACGTTCTGGAATCGGTCGCGACCGACGCCGAACTCGGCTTCGAGCGCGTCGACAGCGACGAGCTTCACATTCAGGTTTCCTCTTCCTGGCGCGACATCGCCGTCTGGTTCGCCTGGCGACCGGAGCTGCAGACCCTGCAGATGGGCGCGCCGCTGGAGCTGGAGCTGCCGGAAAGCTGCACCATGGAGCTCTGCCGGCTCCTCGCCCTCGTGAACGAGCGCATGTGGATCGGTCACTTCGATCTGTGGTCAGAGGACAATCAGCTCGTTTACCGCCACGCCATGGCGCTGTCGGACGAAATCGCCCTCGACGAGCTGCAAGCGGAGTTTCTGCTGCGCGGCGCGGCCGAAGCGTTCGACCGCTTCTTCCCGGCCTTCGAATTCGTCGCGGGCGGCAAGACGGCGAAAGAAGCTCTGGACATGTCGCTCTACGAGACGGCGGGAAGCTGCTGAGCGGACCTTATGAGCGAACTCGACGTCCTTCTCGTCGGCGCAGGCGCCATGGGCGGGGCGATCCTCAAAGGCTGGGTCGCCCGTCGCGTGACGGCCCCTGAGCGCATCGTCGTGGTCGATCCGGTGCCGTCTGAAGCGATGCGGCGGCTCTGCGGCGAGCACGGCTGCGCGCTCAACCCGTCGGACGCGGACGGACGGCGCTACGACGCCGTTGTCTATGCGGTGAAGCCGGACATACTGGAAGAAACCATGCGCACGGGGCCGCAGGCGCCGGCTGGCGCGGTGCGCCTCTCGGTCGCGGCGGGGCGAACGGTCGCCTCGATATCAGCCGCCGCACCGACCGGCGCGCCGGTGGTGCGCGTCATGCCGAACCTGCCCGTCGCCATCGGCGAAGGCGTGGTCGGTCTTTATGCGGACGAGAGCGTTTCCGCGCCGGATCGCGCGACGGCGGAGCGGCTCATGGAGGCCGTCGGCGTCACCGTCTGGACCGAAAGCGAGGACGAGCTGGACGCGCTGACGGCGGTTTCCGGTTCCGGCCCCGCCTATCTCTTCGCCTTCGTCGAAGCGCTCGCCGCAGCCGGCGAGGCGCGCGGGCTGTCGGCTGACAAAGCGGCGCTCCTCGCACGGAAAACCATCATCGGCGCGGCGGGCATGCTCGCGGCCGACAGCTTCGCCCCCAGCGATCTGCGCGCGGCGGTCACCTCCAAGGGCGGCTCCACCGCCGCGGCGCTCGGCGAGCTGCTGGATATGGAGACCGGCCTCCTGCCCCTCATGGCGCGCGCCGTCGCGGCGGCGGAGAAACGGAACAAGGAACTGGCGCGGTAGGGGCTAATTCTCTCCACCCGCTCATCCCCGCGAAGGCGGGGATCCAGGGTATCCCGCATTCAGCAGCGTTCAG
This sequence comes from uncultured Caulobacterales bacterium, assembly GCA_964342855.1. Taxonomy (GTDB): domain Bacteria; phylum Pseudomonadota; class Alphaproteobacteria; order Caulobacterales; family Parvularculaceae; genus JBCBJX01. Next base: position 35,390 of record CAYFIB010000005.1, on the reverse strand, counting down.
TTCACGTCGCCCTAGATCCCCGCCTTCGCGGGGATGAGCGGGTGTTGGGCTTGGGGTAGCCCGTGAGTTTTCTGATGGCTGCTCCGTAGCGCCAAGCCTGATCGCGCCTTACCTTCACCCCATGACCGACCGCGACATTATCCACGACCTCATCGCCGCCGCCGGGCGTCTCGCCTCGGGCGACGGCTGGGGCCGCGTCAGCCTCGCCGCGGCGGCGCGGGAGGCCGGGGTGACGCTCTCCGCGGCGCGCGCGCTCGCGCCTGATCTCGTCGGGCTCTTCGCGGCGCTCGCCGAGCGCGCCGACATCGCCGCGGCGGCGGCGCTCGACGCGCACGCCGAACCGGAGCCCGCGAACCGGCTGTTCGACGCGGCCATGGCGCGCTTTGATGCGCTGATCCCCGTGCGGGACTTCGTGGCGAGCTTCTATAAACATGCCCGGCGCGATCCGGTCGCCCTCGCGCGCCTCGCGCCGATCCGGGCGCGGACGATCGCCTCGCTCCTTGAAGTTTCCGACATTCCGAGTTCCGGCCCGCAGGGCGCGCGGCGGATGATCGCCCTCGGCCGCATCTGGGGCCGGGCGTTTGATGTCTGGCTGAACGACGGGCCGGAGCAGGCCAAAACCATGGCCGAACTCGATCAGGGCGTCCGGAAGTCCGAACACCTCTGGGGCGCTACGGCGACCGCGGAAGCGCCTACGCCGGAATCCGCATCGACGCCCTGAGCCCGCCGAGGGGCGCCGTTGAGAGCGCCACGTCGCCGCCATGGGCGCGCACCACGTCGCGCACGACCGCGAGGCCGAGGCCGACGCCGGTGGTGTTCTGGTTGCGCGCGTCGTCAAGGCGCTGGAAGGGCCGGAACGCCTCATCGCGCTGCTCCTCCGGAATGCCCGGCCCGTCGTCGTCGACGCGGATCTCGATGATCTCCCCATCGCGCAGGGCTTCGACGCGTACGGCGTCGGCGTGGCGCAGGGCGTTTCCGACGAGATTGGTGAGCGCGCGTTTAAAGCTCATGGGACGGACGGCGACGATGAGGCCCTTCGGCGCCTCGGCCTCGATGGTCCGGCCCATGCGGCGCGCGTCCTCGCGTACTTCCGCGACCATCTCCGCGATATCAACGGCTTCCGTTTCTTCCGCCGCCTGATCGCGGGCGAAGGCGAGATAACCGTTCAGCATCGCCTGCATCTGGTCGAGATCGCCCTTCAGCGCCTTCACCTCCTCGGTCTCGTCCATCATTTCGAGGGAGAGCTTGATGCGGGTGATCGGCGTGCGGAGGTCGTGGCTGACGCCCGCGAGCAGAGAGGTGCGCTGGTGGAGATGGCGCTTGATGCGCTCGCGCATGGCGATGAAGGCGCGACCGGCCTTGCGCACCTCCGTCGCGCCCGCGGGGCGAAAATCCGGCGCGTCGCGCCCGCGTCCGAAATCCTCCGCCGCCTGCGCGAGGCGCTGGATGGAGCGGACCTGATTGCGCAGGAAGAGGATCGCGATCCAGCCGAGGAGCAGCGTCGAGCCCACCATCCACGCGAAGAAGAGGTGCCCGTTGGTCGCGTAGACCCGGTCTTTCAGGACGATGAAGTTGAGCCGCCCGCTATCGAGCTCGACGGCGATCTCCACATAAGCGGGGTAGCCGCGGGTGTTGAACCAGTACGGACGATCGAGCGCGTCATCGAGGGCGCCTTCGAGCGTCTGGTTCAGAAGTCCGTAGATCGACGTTTTGTCCGTCGGCGGAATGCGCTCGCCGGGCACGAATTTTACCGAAAGGTGCAGATTGTCGAAGGCAAGACGCTCGATCTCCGCTTCCTGACCGATGGAGCGCGCTTCGGTCCACAGGCGCGTCGTCGCGGCGATGTCGCCGGCGACGCTTTCTGAAAGCCGGCCCGAGACCGAGCGCCAGTGCGAGACGAAAAAGCCGTAGGTGACCGAGGCCTGCATGAGAAAGATCGGCAGGATGACGATCAGCACCGCGCGCGCATAGAGGCTCTTCGGCAGGAAGTCGCGCAACTGCATCGGATCAATCCGTCATCAGGGTGTAGCCGACGCCGCGGACGGTCTGCAGGTAAACCGGCGCGCGCGGGTCCGCCTCGATCTTGCGACGCAAGCGCGTCATCTGCACGTCGACGGAGCGCTCCAGCGCCGCCGACGTCATCTCGGCGAGCGCGGTGCGCGAGACGGGCGCGCCCGGCTTTTGCGCGAGGGCGCGAAGGAGGGCGAGTTCGCCCCCCGTCAGCCGCACCGGCTCGCCGTCTTTAGACAGCTCCCCGCGGTCAAGATTGAGGACGCACGGCCCGAATTTCACCTCACCGCGCGGCGAGGGGCGCGAGGCCGAGCGGCGCAGGAGCGCGTTGATGCGCAGAAGCAGCTCGCGCGGCTCGAACGGTTTGCCGAGATAATCGTCGGCGCCCGCCTCCAGCCCGTCGATCCGGTCCTCCGGCAGTCCGCGGGCGGTGAGGATGAGGATCGGCACGTTGGAGAGGCCGCGGAGCGAGCGGGTCAGCTGCAGCCCCGTTTCGCCCGGCATCATCACGTCGACGACGAGAAGATCGAAGACGAGCGTCTTCAGGCGCTCGCGCGCCTCGGCAGCGTCGGCGGCGGCGGTGACCCGAAACCCGTTGTCCGACAGGTATTTCTTTAAGAGCGCGCGGATACGGTCGTCGTCATCGACGACCAGAACGTGCTGCGGATCGTCGTCATTCGACTGCGGGGCGTGAGCGTCTTTGTGCGTCATCATTGGCGGCTTTTGAGCACTTTATTCCTAAGAAACGCGACGATACGCTTGTTTCATAAAAAACGCAGGAGGCGAGGGCATGACGCCGGCTTTTGACGACCGCGACGGCGTGATCTGGATGGATGGGGAGCTGAAGCCGTGGCGCGAAGCCAACGTGCACGTGCTGACCCACGGCCTCCACTACGCCTCCAGCATCTTCGAGGGCGAGCGCGCCTATAACGGCGTCATCTTCAAGCTGCGCGAGCACACCGAGCGCCTGTTCGCCTCCGCCCGGCTCTTGGGGTTCGAAATCCCCTACACCGTCGAAGAGATCGACGCCGCCTGCGACCGCGTGGTCTCCGAAAACGGTCTCGTCGACGCCTATGTGCGCCCGGTCGCTTGGCGCGGCTCGGAAATGATGGCGGTTTCGGCTCAGCACGCGACGATCCATGTCGCCATCGCCGCGTGGGCGTGGCCGAGCATGTACGATCCGGCGGAGAAGCTGAAAGGCATCCGCCTCGCCTGGGCGGAATGGAAACGCCCGAACCCGGAGACGATCCCGGTGAAGGCGAAGGCCGCCGGGCTCTACATGATCTGCACCCTGTCGAAGCACGCCGCCGAGGCGAAGGGCTTCCACGACGCGCTGATGCTCGACTGGCGCGGCTATGTCGCCGAGGCGACGGGGGCGAACATCTTCTTCGTGCGCGACGGCGAAATCCACACGCCGATCACGGACTGCACGCTGGACGGCATCACCCGTCGCACGGTGATCGACCTCGCCGCCGCCCGCCAGCTGAAAGTGATCGAGCGCCATATCGACGGCTCCGAAATCGTCGACGGCGCGTTCGCGGAATGCTTCCTCACCGGCACGGCGGCGGAAGTGACGCCGGTCGCCAGCATCGGCGAGGTGACATTCCCGGAACGGACGATCTCCCAGGCGATGATGGAGGACTACGCCGCGCTGGTGCGCAAGGCGGGCGCCGCCGCCACGCCGGCGCCGGTGGTGGCTTAGGGCTGCAAGATTCTCAACAGCGTCATCCCGGAAACCGCGAAGCGGTTATCCGGGACCCAGAGCATCAGAGTGCGGAGCATGTGGCCCCTGGGTCCCGGCTCTCGCTGCGCTCGGCCGGGATGACGAAAACCTATTTCTTCCTCAGAATTCTCACAGCGCGCAGCGCATGATCCGCGCCGGTCCAGACCGTGAGCGCCGCGGCGAGCCAGAGGAGCGCCAGCCCGCCTGCATGGACCGGTGCTGAACCGAGCGGGGCGAGCAGGACGGCGAGGGCGACGAACTGGACGACCGTCTTCGCCTTGGAGAGAAGGGTGGTCGGCACGCTCTCGCCATCGCCCGCGATCGCCTCGCGCAGGCCCGACACCAGAAACTCCCGAACGAGGATCGCCGTCGCGGCGACGAGATGAACGCCGGTAACCACGCTCGCGCCAGCGAGCAGCACGAGCGCCGCCGCGGCCAGCGCCTTGTCCGCGATCGGATCGAGCGCCGCGCCGAGCGCCGAAACCTCGCCCCGCGCCCGCGCGATGCGCCCGTCCGCGAAATCGGTGAGGGCCGCGAGAAGAAAGATCCCGAACGCCGCCCAGCCCCCCGCCGCCCAGCCCCCCGCCGCACCGCCGACAAGCATCGCCGCGACGAAGGGACCGATCAGCGCGAGGCGCGCGAGGGTGAGGACGTTGGCCATTGAACCCCGAATAAGCCGCCTCGTCTCCGTCTTCAAACGCTTCCGAATGGGGCAGGATCGCCCGGAACTCCTCTAAGATCGCGCTCAATGTCATGGTCATTCATTCCGCGCTGGGCGCGACCGGAGACGCAACACATGCGCATATTACTGATCAATCCGCCGCATCCCTCGATCGGCAGTCGAATTCCGGACGACCATCTTCCGCCCCTTGGTCTCCTTTGCCTCGGCGGACCGCTGCTCGACGCCGGGCACGCCGTCGAGCTATTGGACGCCGAATTCGGGCCGATGTCCCTCGATGAAATCGAGCGGCGGATCGCGGAGTTCGGTCCGGACGCCGTCTTTCTCGGACATTCGGGCTCCACCTCCGCGCATCCATCTGCACGGCGCGTCGCCGGTCGTGTGCGTATCGCGGCGCCAAACGCGTTCGTCGTCTATGGCGGCGTCTTTCCAACGTATCATTGGAGGGAGGTGCTGGCGGAGTGTCCCGAGTTCGACATCGTCGTCCGTGGCGAAGGCGAGGAAACCGCACGACAGCTTATCGCGGCGCTCGAGACCCGGTCGTCGCTTAATGAAGTTCGCGGCCTCGCTTTCCGCAACGGCGCTGAAATCACCGGGACGCCGCCACAACCCATGATCGCCGACCTCGACTCCTATCGGATCGGCTGGGAGTTGATCGATTTCACGCGCTATTCCTATTGGGGCGGCAAGCGCGCGGTGGTGGTGCAGTTCTCGCGCGGCTGCCCGCATCCTTGCAGCTATTGCGGTCAACGCGGATTCTGGACCCGCTGGCGCCATCGCGATCCGAAGGCGTTCGCCGCCGAACTCGCGCACCTGCACCGGACCTACGGCGTCGAAGTGTTCAATTTCGCCGATGAGAATCCGACCTCCTCACGCGTGATGTGGACGCGCTTTCTGGAGGCGCTGATTGCGGAGAGTGTGGAGGTGACGTTGGTTGGATCAACGCGTGCTGACGACATCGTCCGCGACCGCGACCGGCTTCACCTCTACAAGCAGGCGGGCGTCGAGCGATTTCTTCTCGGCATGGAGAACACCGACGAGGCCGTCCTGAAAAAGGTCCGCAAGGGCGGCTCCACGACCAAGGACCGCGAAGCCATCCGCCTAATGCGCGCCCACGGCATGCTCTCCATGGCGACCTGGGTCGTCGGCTTCGAGGAGGAGACGGATCGCGACTACTGGCGCGTCCTGCGTCAGTTGCTGGCCTACGATCCGGACCAGATACAGTCGGTCTATGTCACGCCGCACCGGTGGACGCCTTACTTCGCGGATGCCGCAGACCGAACCGTCATCCAGACCGACCAGTCAAAATGGGACTATAAGCACCAGGTGCTCGGCACGCGTCACATGGCCCCTTGGCGCGTCTTCCTCTGGGTGAAGGTAATCGAGTTCATTGTGCAGGCCCGGCCAAAAGCGCTCTGGCGGCTCTGGACCCTGCGCGATCCGAAACTCCGCCACGCCCAGCGCTGGTACTACAAGATGGGCCGACGGGTCTGGTTCCATGAACTGTTCGAGTTCATCTTCCGCGACAACAGACGTCTTAAAGGGCCGCGCGCGGAAGAATACTGGGGCGCCTCTACAGCGCACGAGGAGGAAGCGCTCGCGCCGCGAAGCGCTCGCGCGCCCCGTCCTACTCCCCCCGGTTCCAGAGGCGCTTCCACCACGGCTCGGGCGTCGTCGGCTCCGGTTCGGTGATCGGCTGGCCGGCGCCGGACATTTCCGTGCGGATGTCCTCGATCTCCCAGCCCGTCAGGTTGGCGAGGGTCTGGGCTTCGGTCTCGAAGCGCTCGGGCAGGGCGGCGCGATAGGTTTCGGCGGCCTGGCACTCGTCATCGCCTTCCCACGGGTGGCGGAGGACGTAGCGCGACTGGAAGTTCTCCCGGTCGCCGGTCTCCTTGAAGCGGAGATCGTCCGGGAACGTCTCGGCGTTGTAGCGGACGTGGAGGCGGGTGACGAAGACGTCCGTCGCCTGCGGACGGATCGGGCGCGAGGCGGGGAGCGGCCGGGGCGTCGGGCGATCGGGGCGGTCCTCCAGCCAGAAGACGCCGAGATCGCGCAGTTCGTCGTTCGACAGCGGGTCGGCGGCGCACGGGTCGCACCAGTTCATGTCCCAGGCGTATTCGAGGAAGACGGCCTTGCCGTTCTCGCGCGACACCTGCTCGCGGAACATGTCCTTGTAGAAGTCGCCGAACTTATCCTTCACGAAGAGCGGCACGTTTTTATCCGAAGGCAGACGGACCGTGCGGTAGTTCGTCGTCTCCACGCGGCCGGTGCGGGTGAGGGCGAAGACGAAGAGCTCCTGATCGGCCTCGGCGTTCAGGGTGCCGAGGCGGATGGGCAGCATGAAGCGCGGGCTCTCATAGGCGACCTGCAGCGGGCGCAGATAGGTCGAGCCGATGCGCGCCTGTTCTTCGAGGTTCACCTTGGCGACGAAGAACTTGACGCCCTGCTTGATGTAGCTGCCGAGAATGCGCTCCGCGCCGTCCGGGAGCCGGTACTCGTTTTCGACGAGCCAAGTGAGCAGCCCGCCGGATTCCTCCGCTGACAGAATGAGGATGTCGTATTCGCCGACCGTGTATTCAGCTTCGATGGTGACGCCGAGGGCCTTCGCGCGCTGACGCGCGGCGCCGATGTCCATATCCGCCGTCGGCTCCGCCATCTCCATCGCCCGCATGACGCGGCGAGCTTCGCACGGGTTCTCATCGAAATACTCCACCAGCCGCGGAGCCGTGTAGGCGTCGAGATGGTCGATGAGCGCGTTCTCGGCGACGTTGATCTGGCCTTCCTCCAGCACCGTCGGCACCGGGATGACGATGGCGAATTCCGAAAGCTCGCCGCGGAAATCGTTCGCCATGGTGAGCACCGTGCGCTCGCCATCGCGGACGATCGCGACTTTCGACGCGTCGTTGAAGAGAGAGGTGTCCGCCTTCGCGACATAGAAGCCGCAGAAGGCGCCGGCGGCGGCGAGACCGAGGGCGCTCGCCCCGGCGATGAGCGAGAGCGCGCGTTTGGAGTAAGACGTCATGGAGCGGACCTTTCAGGAGCGGCGGGCAGGGAGAGCGTCGGCCATTCAAAATGTCGGGCCGGGCGGGCGAATTCGATCACCGGACGAATGAGCGAGGCGAGGAAGAGCGCGTAGAAGATCCCGTCCGGGATGTGCAGATTGAACTGGATGAGGAAGCCGAGAAGGGCCACGCCAGAAACGAAGACCCAACGCGCGAGGCGGTCGTCCGGCGTCGTCTTCGGGTCGGAGATCATGAAGAAGGCGAAGACGATGAGCGCGCCGTTCTGCAGGCTGTTGATCGGGATCGCCCACGGATCGCCGAGCCACGCCGCCCGCCCGAGGACGAGCGCGGCGTAGGCGGCGAGGAAGACCAGCGGCGTGTCGAGCCGGCTCGCCCGCGCCGTCGTCGCCGCGCCGAGCCCCGCGAAGATGGCGGCGAAGAGAACTGACGTTCCCCATTGTCCAGGGCTCGTCCAGACGCCGTCGAGGCCGAGCGACAGGACGACGAGGGCGAAATTCGCGGGATTGAAGACGTGCTTGCCGCCCGCGCGGATGACGAATTTCGAGCCGATGGCGAGAACGCCGGCGAGCCCCATCAGCCAAGCGGCGTCAGCGCGCACGAGGATCGTCAGCGACAGGGTGGTGATGAGCGCGGAGCGGATCTCCAGTGGAATTCCCGCCAATCGCGAGCCGACGACCTGCGCGCCGAGAGCGCCGACGAGGGTCGCGCCGACCGAGAAAAGAGAAAGCCCGAACGCGCCGCTCAACGATCCGAACGCCGCGAGGCTCGACAGGCAGACGATCTGCCAGAGCCTCGCATCGCGAGGGAGAAGTTCGGCGGTCCGCATGAGCATGGTTCAACCGCCGTTATAGGGCCGATTTGCGGCGCGCGCGTGCGGGCGTTTCGCCGATCGGTCGCCCGCAATAAAATGGCGAAACGGCGCCTTCGATCCGCCGCGATTTCGGCGCCGTATAAGCTCGCAAGGTGCGTCAGAAGGCGCGCTCATCAGCGATAACGATCTGGAGGCGTCCCATGTCGCGCAGTTTCACCACTCTTCTCACCGTTCTGGGCGGTTCGGCGGTTCTCGCCGCGCCAGCGTTCGCGAAACCGGAACCCTATGTCTCGATCGCCGCAGGCCTCGCCCTGCAGAGCGATAGCGGCAATGCGGGAACTCTCGGCGCGGGCTTCGTCACCGGCGAAGGCACGACGATCCCCTCCGGTACGCCGCTGCCGAACGAGCCGGTCAGCTGGACGACGGAATTCGAAACGGGCGTCTTCATCGCCGGCGCAGCGGGGCTCGATTGGGGCTTCGTGCGCACGGAGCTCGAAGTCGGTTTTCAGGACGCCGATGTCAGCGGCCACCAGAACGTCATCGCGGCGGGCCTCGCCCTCGCCAATGAAGACGCCGCGGTGCTCATCCCGAATTCGCCGTCCATCGGCACGGATGTCGCGACCCTCGGCGCGGACGGCCGCGGCCAGGTCGATCAGCTGACCGCTTTCGGCAACGTCATCTTTGATATCGAGTTTGATCGTCCGTTTTCGGTTTATGTCGGAGGCGGCGCCGGTATCATGAATGTCGACGTGACGTACGAGCCGTCGCTCACCACCATCGTCGAGGACGAAAAGACCGTGTTCGGCTATCAGGCCCTCGCGGGCGTCAGTTTCAATGTCTCCGATGAACTCGACTGGACCATCGGATACCGGTTCCGGATGAGCGAGGACGTCGAGGTCGACACGACGCTCTTCCCGGGAACGCTCGAAATCGAGAACCGCTCGAGCAATTTCGAGCTCGGCTTGCGCTATAAATTCTAAAGGATGAGGGGCGGCCGGACCGGGTCCTACGGGGGAGGCAGGGACACCGATCCGGCCTAGCGCCGCAAGGGGGCGCGGCGCGTTCCGTGAATTCTATAGGGGATTGCGCGTTTCACGCACGTCGGCGACCGGTGCGCCACGCGCCGCCGACATGGGCGCAATAGGCGGTGTCGCATGTCGGCGCATGTCCCGCAATCGGAGGACGTGCATTCTATGGCGCCTTCACGAGATTGAGATCGACGCCGCGGACGGCGGCGGAGACGCGGCTGGAGACGCCGAGCTTGCCGAAGCAGCGTTTCACCAGCGTGCCGACCGTGTGCTCGGAGATGCCGAGGATGTCGCCGATCACGGTGTTGCTTTTGCCGCGCACGATCCAGAAGAGAACCTCGCGCTCACGTTTTGAAAGCGCCGGGGCCGCCTCCGTTTGAGCCTGTTTCTTTCGCTTTGCGAGTTTGCAGGCGAGGACGCCGAGTTCTTCAGCACGGAGCACCAGCGTTTGAGCCGCATACTGCGCGAGGCTTTTGAATTCGCGAGAGAGTTCGACGGGCTTCTTGCTGGTCAGACCGACATGGACGCTGAGGCCGTTCGGCCCGAACGCCGGCACGAAGAGGCCGTGGGACACGCCTTTTTCGCGCAGGCCGTCGATCAGCCGATTGTGCTCCATCGACATGCCGAGAATATCGCCGACTTCATTGAACTCGTATGGCCGCGTCGCGCGTTTCGTCGCTTCGATCGTTGGGTCGACCGCGTGCCAGCCGTCATGCATATAGGCGTGCTCGATGTCGGCGGCGTAAGTATGCAGAACAATGCCGTCTTTGGTGCTTGGCGTCTCGCCCGCGCGCGAAATGATCTGCGCCCGCATGAACTCAAAACCGGCGGCGCCGCAGAGACTTTCTATATCGCTCGCCAATCGCGCAGAATCGCGCACCGCCTCAATGCGGCGCACGGCGTTGAAAAGTTCTTCCATAATTCAGCTTTCACTCAGCGGTCGAAACCGCCGGCGGAGCCCCCAAGTCGGCGGGGTAAATCATACACCGCCGATCGAAATCAACAGTCTTTTCGCACTTGCAACAAAAAAGCGATGTTACGTGCCGGATGCGTGGAAAAAATCGTAAATTCTTTGCGCCAACGGCTCGGAAACGCCATCCACGCCGATGAGATCGGCGACGGAGGCCCGCGCGACGGCCTTGGCGGAGCCGAAGCGGTGGAGGAGCGCCTTCTTCCGAGCGGGCCCCACGCCTTCGATCGTGTCCAGCGGGTTGGCTGTCACCTGCTTTTTGCGACGCGCCCGGTGCTGGCCGATGGCGTAGCGGTGCGCCTCGTCGCGCAGGCGCTGCAGATAATAAAGGACCGGGCTGCGGCCATCTAAGGTGAAGGGCGACCTCCCGGGAATGTGAAACTGCTCGCCCGTCGCGCCCATGGTCCGGTCGACGCGTTTCGCCCCCGTCGCCGTCTCGCGACGGCCTTTGGAGACGCCGAGAAGAGTGACGCCTTCGACGCCGGTCTCCTCCATCACCTTCAGCGCTGCGGAGAGCTGGCCCTGACCGCCATCGAGGACGATGAGATCGGGCCAGGTCTCCGAACCCGGCTGATCCTCTTTCATGAGGCGCGAAAATCGTCGCGTCAGCACCTCGCGCATCATGCCGAAATCATCGCCGGGCGCGAGATCGTCCGACTTGATGTTGAAGGTCCGGTACTGAGCTTTCTTGAAGCCTTCCGGCCCGGCGACGATCATGCCGCCGACGGCGTTCGTGCCGGAGATGTGGGAGTTGTCATAGACCTCGATGCGGTTCGGCGGCGCTTCCAAATCGAAGGCCTCCGCGACGGCGGTGAGAAGCTTCGCCTGGCTGTCGCTCTCGGCCATCTTGCGGCCGAGGGCTTCACGGGCGTTGGTCGCGGCGTGCTCGACGAGGGTTTTCTTCTCGCCGCGTTCGGGCCGGCGCACGTCCACCTTGCGGTTCTGACGCACACTGAGGGCTTCGGCGAGAAGCGCCGCGTTCGGCAGGTCTTCGCTGACGAGGATGAGGGGGGCGGGCTCCCGCCCGTCATAGAACTGAGCGATGAAGGCGTCGAGGATTTCGGCGGGCTCAAGGTCTTTCTCATGGCGCGGAAAATAGGCGTGGTTGCCCCAGTTCTGGCCGGCGCGGAAGAAGAAGACCTGCACGCAGGACTGGCCGCCCTCAGCGTGGATGGCGAAGACGTCGGCGTTCTCCACCGCGCCCGGATTGATGATCTGCGTTTCACGCACGGCGGAGAGGGCGCGGATGCGGTCGCGCAGCGCCGCCGCTTTTTCGAACTCGAGGTTGGTCGCCGCGCGCTCCATGTCGGTCGAGAGCTGGTCCATGACGGCGGTGGACTTGCCGCGCAGGAACGCCTCGGCTTCGCCGACCAGAGCGGCGTATTCCTCCGTCGAGACGTATCCGACGCAGGGCGCCGCGCAGCGCTTGATTTCATAGAGGAGGCAGGGGCGCGAGCGGCTGTCGTAGACGCTGTCCTTGCACGAGCGCAGAAGAAACGCCTTCTGCAGGGTGTTCAGGGTGCGGTCGACCGCGCCGGCCGAGGCGAAGGGCCCGAAATAATGGCCCTTGCGCGACTGCGCGCCCCGGTGCTTGCGGATCTGCGGCGCCTCATGGTCGAGGGCGATCAGGATGTGCGGGAACGATTTATCGTCGCGCAGCAGCGTGTTGTATTTCGGCTTCAGCCGCTTGATGAGGTTCGCTTCGAGGAGGAGGCTTTCGGTCTCCGTCCCGGTGACGATGAACTCCATCGCCCGCGTCGCGGCGATCATCGCCATGATGCGGTTCGTGTGCCCGCCGAGCTTGGTATAGCTCGCGACCCGCTTCTTTAAGTCCTTCGCCTTGCCGACATAAAGCACCTCGCGCTCGTCCCCCGATCGCTTGCGGACGATCTCGCCCAGCATGCGGTAGACCCCCGGCCGGTTCGGCAGGCGCTGAACTTCGGCGCGGATGAGGTCGGGGCCGGCGAGGGGGGCGTGAGGTTCAGCGCTCAAGGTCGTTTTTGGCTGGTGGCGGAGCGGCATTCGAATTCGATTTTGGCACTGAATAGATAATGACCGCGATGAGCATCATCGAAGCTGCGATGCCCATCGAGAAGCCGACATATTGAGCCCAGTGCCATTCTCCTGCAGGAACCGGTGTGGCCGGAGGAAAAAATTTGGGAAATCGGCTAGCGAGCTGGAGTGTGACGATGCAGGCGGCGAAAATCAGGCCGCGTCCCCAGATCGTGTCGAACCAATGTTTGAATTGTGCGAGCACGGATTTCTCCAGTAGGCCTAGCTTTGGCCAGCATGCTTCTTGTCAAAGCGTGGACTGAGACGTTTGACGAGTTCGTCTTTGAATCTGCTGAAGACCAGGATGACGCCGAGCGCAGGTGCAAGCACCATGGCGATGATGAACGGCGTCTCGGCTACCCCGAGATCGCCATCCGCGATGCCCGAATACCGCAGCAGATTGAGAACATGTAATGGGAGCGGAACTATGGTCGCGAGGATCAGGCCCAGTCGGAAGCGCGGCGTCGCCGATATCGGTCTGTCGAGCCGTTCCCACATCTTACGCCCCTCACGCCTTCCGCCGCTCGATCTCCACGCCGACCGCCGCCGCTTCTTCGATGGCGTTCGGCTTCTCCACGCGCACGCGGGCGGCGAGGACCATGGGGTGGGCGAGGGCCATGGCGGCGACGCGCTCGGCGAGGGTTTCGACGAGCTGGATATGGCCCTCGGCGAGGATCGCTTTCACCCCCTGCACCATCTTGTCGTAGCAGACGACGGTCTCGAGCTGGTCGGACCCCGGGTCGGCGGGCTCGGTCACGTCGAGATCGAGCTGCAGGCGCACCGGCTGCAACGCGTCGCGCTCATGGGCGTAGGCCCCGATGGAGGCCATGAGCTGCAGATCGCGCACGAACACCCGCCGGATCGGCGCGCGCTTCGCCCGCGGGAGCGGGGTGACGGAGGCGGGGTCGGTCATGGAGCGTATGTAGGAGAGGTTCCCGCGCAATGTCATCCCGCGGCTTGGACTTAGAGAATTGTTCCAGGACCGCTCCTCAATCCAATTCCGCTCACCCCCGCGAAGGCGGGGGTCTCAAGCCGCGCGCTGAATGCATGAGGTTCGCCGCCCGGCCGCCCGAGCCCCCCGCCTTCGCGGGGGTGAGCGGTGGCTAAAGGCGACTACTCATTCACCAGCACGTCCGGGGTCTCCCAGGCGAGGTGCTGGCCGCC